>NZ_BJDG01000001.1 GCF_005404945.1 Lactiplantibacillus pingfangensis
AGCCCCCGGTAAAATACCGAGAACTCGCCGTTCAAAAAGCAGCTTAACAATTTGTCCAATTTTAAGGGTTCACTTCACCTAAAGTATCTTTTATTTTACCATGGAATAAAAAAAGTTATCACCCACGATTAGTGTGAGTGATAACTGGATTAAAGCTATTTCGAACTGAAACTACTACTACTGTGAGTCGTCGTGCTTGTATTACTATCACTATCATCTGGATTGGTAATCTTGATTCGAGTTGAATCGGTCTTCGAATGGGTATCTTCAGGCGCATCGGTTGAATAAAGATCCGCCGTAGTTTTATCGCCATTCTTGGAGTAGAGACTCGTGGAAGCCTGTTTTAAGGCATTCTGAATCTTGATTTCCTTTTGTAACCCATTAGCGTAGTTATAATCGGAAGCATCGACCTTCTTGAAATCTTTTGGCGTGTAGAACCGCAATAGATTTTTCGAATTTAGTGAATCTGACAAACTGAGTTCTTGGCTAACTTTCTTTTGATCGGCATCGACAGCCTTTTGAACGGCGGCCGTTGGATCAAGTTTTTCACCGGTGGCATTGCTATAAATCTTGCCACTCAGGACGGTATACTTCGGTGTGACAAAGTCACGATTCCGGAAAGCCACCACTTGATCGTGATCTTTAGAGAACAAGTCGGTCCCAAACTGGATATAACGTTTGCTAGAAACCCCGAGTAAATGCAAGATTGTTGGCAAGACGTCAATTTCGCCACCGTATGTGGATTCAATCTTGCCACCCGTTGACCCTGGAATATTGATCATGAATGGGACGCGTTGCAACTGGGCGTTGTCGTAAGCGGTCCAATCCTTCGCCGATTTGCCAAGAATTGGGGCCAACGTAGTGTTCTCACTATTAGATAGGCCATAGTGATCCCCATATAAGACAATCATTGAATTCTTCAATAGGCCAGCTTTTTGCAAGTAATTGTAAAATTCTTGGATGGATTGATCCAAGTAATGGGCGGTTTGGAAATACCCGTTAATGGCGCTATCACTTGTATCGGTAGTCTTAAAGTCGGTATCTTCCTTATCCATTGAGAATGGGAAGTGGTTGGTGACCGTGATGTATTTCACGTAAAACGGTTGTTGCAAGCGTTCCAAGTATGAGACGGAATTCTTGAACAACAATTTATCTTTCAGGCCATAACCGGTTGACTTGTCACCAGTCGTATCGAAGTAACTGGCATCAAAGAAATATTGATACCCCATATTTTTGTAGGTGTTATTCCGATTCCAGAAACTGGCAACATTACCGTGGAAGACCGCCGAAGAATATTTAGCCCGCTGGTTTAAAATGGCGGGTGCCGCTTGGAACGTATTATCTGAACCAAGTTGTGAGAAGAGGGAACCAGTTGAGAGCCCATATGTGCTAGTTTCCAACATGTTTTCAGCATCACTGGTTTTACCTTGACCGACTTGGTGGAAGAAGTTCTTAAACGCATAAGTTGACTTGCTATGATAGAGCGAATTCAAAAATGGCGTGACTTCTTGACCATTGATTTTCTTATCAATCAAGAATTGTTGGAAGCTTTCCAAGTGAATCACAATCACGTTCTTACCCTTAGCAATACCATACATGCTAGCATTCGGGGCAGCGTAATGTGAGCTGGTAAAGTCTTCGACCGTATCTAATTCGGACTTTTTGGCGCTGGCACGTTGATGGTTCGTCTGTTCATCTTTAATGCCGTCATAAACGGTGAACGCATCCAAGCCCAGATATTTCACGATATAGTTACGGTCAAAAGTCCGTGTCAATAATTGCGGCCGGTTGGATTCAGCCAACGAGAGATTTAAGCCAAAGCCAGCAATCGCAACGGAGGTGTAAGCAAAAGCCACCCGTTTGCGAATGGGGCGGTCATCATGTTTAATGACGTGGAAGACATATAATCCGAGTAACACGAGGATGTCAATCCAGTAGAGCCAGTCGTACCAATTGGTGAGCGCAAACGATGAGCCGGTTAACCCTTGATTAACTTTTGAGACCCCGGTTATCGTGCTGACAGTCATAAAATCGGTAAATTCGCGGTAATAAATGACATTGGCGTACATCAACACGGTATTGAGTGCGTCGATGAGTAATAAAATATAGTAATAAAAGCCGGTTTTGCGAATATATAAGGCTAAACTGAATAAAAACACCGTAGTTGCTAAAGGATTAACAAGCAACAACAACACTTGGAGAATGTCAGAAACTCCCAGGGAGAATTCGGCAAAGTAAGCAAAAAGGGTTTTGGCCCAAAATAAAAAGATCAAAAGCCAAAAGAACCCAATCCGCGTGTTGAGGTGCTGGCGGAGTTTGGTAAGCATGTTTATAAGACCTCATTTGTGACAAATTTGGATATGACTCGAAAAACAGTCATCATGTCATTTTAACATAACCAACAGAATGGGATTCGTTAACATTTTTAAGAATGCGTTAATTTGACTGGTGAGTGCGACACCGCTAGTTTCGGTGATCGGCAACCAATTAGTTAGCGTAAAATTTTTCTTGGTAGGAAGATTGGTTAATATCGAAGATCCGGTTATCGCTAATTGAGTTAGCACATATAAAATGGTGTGAAAAGCTAAAGGAACAAACAACTTTATTATAGCTTTCACTTCCGGTTGGGACTGATAACATGCGGTTGTATCAATAACTGATAGGTGTTCCAGTGTTACGAAGGTAGTCGAACCTTGAGTGATCTATTGGGGATGATTACTTTTAAACGCTGATTAGTTTGGTTGGCATCAAGTTAATTTTTTACCAGCTGCTGCTATTCAAAAAAATCCACTTTTCTAGCCGTGAGGGGGCCTCGTTTGGGGCTCAGCCGTGGTGTTTGACTTAGTGCGGTGGTTTGTCCGCGGTTAGTCAAACACTAGCTTTTGAGACCGCTCTTTGGCTCAAAACTGGTTCATGGCGTTCCAGCCCCAAACGAGGCCCCTGGTAGGCGGGAATCAATCCACCCGACAATGAATTTAGAGAAAACTGAGAAAAATTTGACAGTTGTAACCAATCACCATAGTTTGACGTTGATTGTTGGAACGCGTATTCTCAAAGTTATCAACTAAGGTGGTGGCTTAAATTGGAAATTAAAACGAGTAATCAAAAGACGTCGCAAGTTTATGCGGATGCGATTATGATTCGCCGGGCCGTCTTTATTGCGGAACAGCAAATTGATCCGGCGTTAGAATTAGATACAGTCACGGATGCCACTTGGCATTACGTCTTGTACACGGATCAAGGTCAAGCCGTGGCAACAGCACGGATGACACCAGAAGCGCAACAAAGTTTACATATTCAACGGGTGGCAACCTTAAAGGCCGCCCGCGGACAGGGTTATGCCCAAGCAATTATTCAACGGCAATTGCAGGATGGCCGTCAACAAGGGTTTCAACGGGCCGTCTTGGGCGCCCAAGTCACGGCGCAGGGCTTTTATGCCCAATTAGGATTTCAACCAGAAGGTGCGCGGTTCATGGAAGCTGGACTGTTACATCAGGAAATGAGTTTAAAGCTGCAGCCCGCTGAAGATTGAAGCTGTGAAAAAGGTGAGCCGTTGACACGTTTGATTTACAGCGAATTTTAAAGGGGGACATTCGGTCACAGCTTTGGCAGATTATGCGCGTAAAGAGGCGTATACTAAAGCCAGAGAGAAAGCGGGGAAAAAGGGGTTTTCACAATGACATTACCATTGGCAGTAACTGTGACAGATATTGCGGGGAACATCGCGGACAAGCCAACTTTGATGGCGTTTGAAATCGATGGGCAATTGTATCCTGAACCTGAAAAGACTAACAGTTTGTTGGCAAAAGTCTTTAATTACACGGCTTTTGAACATGGTTTAGTGAAGATTGATGACATTAATTTGACGTTTAGTGATGAAACCGGTCGGGCGTTTAAGACGCTGACCGCGGCTGAACTAACACAGATTGAGTTGGGCATGTATCATTCAATGGTACAAACCTATGGGCCGGTCATCCCACTTAAAGCTCAGTATACCGGTGCGTTGACGTTGACAACGGCTGCAGCGACTTATCGCCTGTTAGTTTACGACACACGCGCAATGCCAGCCATTATCGCTTGGTTGCACGCACAAAAGTTAACCTTTACGGATCCATTGAACTTAGCCGCTGAGACGGCAGACTTTGACTGGTCAAAGATTACCGAGAAACAGTTTGGTCGCTGGGCGAAAGACACGAAATACGAAGAATTTTATCAAACAATTGGCCCTAAAAGAATGGTTTAAAGTGGTCGTCAAAAGTCTGGACAGCTGTTCAGGCTTTTTTTGCTGAACCCGATTTCCCCTAATCAGTCATAAATACGGTAAAGTAAAGGTATTAATTTATTTCTGAGAGGAAGTCGACAGATGGCTTATTCGATTAGCGAGGCTGCGGCCAAAAGCGGGGTAACAATTTCCAAACTCCGGTTCTATGAAAAGGAAGGGTTATTGCCGCCAATTGCGCGCGATACGGCTGGTCGACGTCAGTATCAAGATTGTGATTTAGCCTTAGTCCAACAAATTGTGAATTTGAAACGGGCAGATGTCTCATTAGACGAAATTGCCCGATTTTTGCAATTGTATCGAACTGGCGACACGACGTTAAACGCTCGGGCAGAATTTTTTGCACAACAAACTAACAAGGTCGATAGTCAGTTGGCAAAGTTACAGGCGACTAAGGTGTACGTCCAATATAAGCAATGGTATTACGACCAGGCACAAGCAGTCGGCGGACTGGCGAACTTAACGGCGACGCAATGTGAGTTGGGAGATCAGTTTGCCGCCTATTTGGCCGATGGTCAGCAACAGACGACCTTGGCGACGTTCAAGCAATTGATTGCCAAATATCCGGCGGGCTTATGTGCGGTTGATTTGGCACGTGTCTTGGTTGGTGAAGCGGATTAATTGACCTCGACCCGGGTTTAGGTGCTATGTTTGCCCCATACCAATAACTAATTGTCGAAAGGATGACTGACTGATGACAGAATTTACAGAACCATTGACATTTAAATCGGGGGTAACCGTTAAGAATCGGCTGATGATGTCGCCAATGACGACGCGTCAAAGCTTTTTTGACGGCGAAGTGACTGAGGATGAGATTGCATACTACAAGCGCCGGGCACATGGCGTTGGCGCAATTATCACGGGTGCGGCGAATGTCCAAGCCGGTGGTAAAGGCTGGCCTGGAGAATTAAGTGTCGCGGATGATGCGATGATTCCGCGCTTACAAGCCTTGGCGAGTGGCATTCAAGCCGCTGGCGCCAAAGCAATTTTACAAATTGTACATGCCGGGCGAATGACCGAGCGGGCCACCTTGGCGGGGCAACAACCGGTATCCGCTAGCGCGATTCCGGCTGCCCGGCCACAAGCGGAAACGCCACGGGCGATGACCGATACCGAAGTGCAAGCTACGATTCAGGCGTTTGGTGACGCCACTCGTCGGGCCATTCAAGCTGGTTTTGATGGGATTGAACTCCATGGCGCCAATACGTATTTGATTCAACAGTTTTTCTCACCACACTCCAATCGGCGAACGGATCAATGGGGTGGCGATGTTCAGCAGCGGATGCATTTTAGCCAAGCCTTGTTGGCGACGGTCTTTGGGACCGTTAAAACTTATGCCAAGCGTCCGTTTCTAGTCGGCTATCGGATTTCTCCAGAAGAATTTGAGACGCCAGGGATTCGATTCGATGAAACCTTGAAGCTGATTGATCAGCTAGCTGAGTCTGATTTGGACTACTTGCATGTTTCCTTAAAGCGTTACGATCAGGTGGCGCGGACTAAGAATTATCAGGAAAAATCAATCTTGGCTTATGTCGCTGAACAAGTTGCGGGTCGGTTGCCTGTGGTTGGAGTTGGTCAAGTTCGTAATCGGCAAGATGTTGTGGAGACGTTGCGCCAAACTGACTTAGTGGCAGTTGGTGAACAATTATTGTTTGATCCAGATTGGGCGACTAAATTAGTTACTGGGCATGATGATGAAATTTTAACCGCGCCATTTGCGACCTTATTTGCGAAGCAACGCGCGTCGTTCAATTTACCGTTGGCAACTTTCTTGGCGGAACGCTATCAATCGACGCCGACTGTTTAGTTAATAACTAAAAAGGTTGGAAGACCAAAATTACTAATAACTACTGCCATGTCAATGATTAGGGCATGGAAATTAGTTGACAGTGCCGCTTCCAGTCGCTACTGATAACATGCGGTCGTGGGACCGGATCAAGCCTGAGAAACGTCTTGTCCCTCGCCCGGAACCCTTGCATAAATCGCAAGTGTTCCGGACCGTCCGTGGTGTAACGCCGGCAAGAAACATGCCGCCCCAACGCCACCATCACGACCGATGCCATCAGCGGCGACTTCCAGCTAATTTAACTGTTCTTAGGCTAGGTTTAGCGGAAGCAGGCAGAATCGTTGTGCTGTGGCGGTAAGATTGGCCGGCGTTCTTTGCCGCCTAGTTTTACAGGGTGATTCAAAGACGTGGGCTGTCGGCTTTGAATCGAAGTTCCAGACCGCACTGTGGCTGGGACAGTCCCACCATAGCACAGCGATTCTGCCTGCCGGAGCGGGATCACCACTAATTTGGAAGTGTCTGTTGCCTATATGACAGTGTTTACGAGCCCTTTTGTCCTTTCAACCTTCAGTTAATAATACAAGCAAAGTTATTGAGCTCACTGACAAAATCGTCGGTGAGTTTTTTAGTTTGATAAGTTACCGAATAAAACTTTCTAGTGCGACCAAGCTGAGCAATTGCAGTATTGTACAAATGAGTTTTACTAGCCGTTTGGTTAGCGACTCACTAATTAAAATATAACTTCTGAGTGAGGAGTGAAGACGATGTTTAAAACTTAGTGACTGACAATTATGGCGAGAATGGGGGAGAAAAATATGCGCAAAAGGTTAATTTCAGTCTGTCTAGGATTGCTGACGTTACTACTGACCATCTTTACCCTTGGTCGGGCAGTCCAAGCGGCAACAATCAGCACGACTGGACTGACTGGAAACGATGCAACGGTCACTGACCGTTATGGCAATGTGATAACGGACCCAAGTGATTTGAGTAAATGGCAAAATTACGAAATTAATTACAATTGGACCATTCCAAATGGTCAAAAAATTCAAGCTGGTGATACGGCACCAGTCACATTACCTGGCAATACCGTCGCCAGCTCGGATTTAAGCTTTGATCTGAAAGATGAGACGGGTGCCGTAATCGGGACCTTTACCATCAAGGCAGGTGAAAGCACTGGGACCATCACGTTTACTGAACAACTGATTGGGACTAAAGACCGGAATGGGACCTTGCAACTGTATGCAAAAGGAACTTCGAGCAGCGATACGAATCACCAAGATTGGGCGCTTAATAAGGTTGGTTGGGTCAGCGGCAGTACCCCTCAAGGGACACCGACCCGTTTAACGTGGAATGTTGCCTTTAATCCAAGTGGTAAGGACTTGGGCACGGTAACCGTTCAAGATACGATTGGTCCTAACCAGACCTACATGCCCGGGACGGTAACTGCCGATACTGGTTCTTATAATGATGCCGGCGAATTTGTTTCTACTGGTGTTGAACTGCATCCACAAGTGACGGTCAATGGTCAGCAATTGACCTTTGTTTTTGAAAATGTGACCACTGCGGTTAACATGACTTACAATGTTCGTTTGAATAATGTCAGTGCTAACGGTGGCTCCTGGGAAAATGACGCGTCGATGGACGGCACCGTCGTCAGTGGACATGTCACCTGGGGCGGCAGTGGGACCGGTAATGGCGGCCCTGGTGAACCTGGTCCTGGGACAGAGGAAGATTTAGGTGCCTTTACATTGGTTAAATCGGATGCTAAAACTGGTTCGGCTTTAGCTGGTGCCGTTTATGATTTGCGAGATAAAAGTGGTTTAGCGATTCAGTCAGGTTTAACGACTGACCAGAACGGTAAACTCTTCGTGAGCGATTTAGCTGCTGGCGATTATTCACTCGTTGAAACGCAAGCGCCAACCGGTTATGAGCGTAATCCACAGCCCATTCCGTTGACAATTGTTGCCGGTGATACGACACCGGTACAACTGACACAAACGGATGAGCCGGTCGTTGTCCCACCGAAAACGGGTGGGTTGACGTTAGTGAAGACCGCTGTTGGTACTGATGAACGCCTTGCTGGCGCGGTTTATGACTTGCAAGATGCTACTGGTAAAGTGGTTAAATCCGGGTTAACAACCGATAAAAACGGTGAATTAACCGTCACCGAGTTGCCAGTTGGTGATTATCAGTTAATTGAAACCCAAGCACCGAGTGGTTATGAAGTGAGTGCTGTCCCAATTAAGGTCACGATTACCGCCGATCAAACGACGCCGTTGACGGTCACCGCTACTGATGAATTGTTACCAGTAGTGACTAAAGGAGAAGTTCAGTTAACTAAAACTGATGATCAGACTGGCGCAGCCTTGGCAGGCGCAGAATATGACTTGCAGTATGCACAAGGTAAAGTCATCAAAACTGGGCTGACCACGAACGCTGAGGGTCAATTAACCGTAACTGATTTAGCCGCCGGTGATTATCGCTTTGTAGAAATGAAAGCGCCGACAGACTATGAGCTGAATGCGACTCCGTTGGTGTTTACGGTTAAACCTGGACAGACAACTGTATTAACGGTTGCGGCTAAGGATACGAAATTGCCGACAAAGCCGACGGAACCAGAGCCGCCGCTTGAACCGGAACCGCCAGTTGAACCAGAGCCACCAGTTGAACCTGAAGAACCAACGACTCCGGAACCACCAGTGACACCAGAGCCGCCAATTGAGCCGACCGTGCCAGAACCTGGGGAACCGACAAATCCAGTTTTGCCGGAACCAGCGCCTGATTCAACGGCACCGGAAACCGGTGGCAATTCTGTTGCTCAACCTAACCCAACCGCACCAACGACGGTTGGCCGGCCGAGCGGCACGATTGATGGCAACCCAATTGGTCGTCCTAGCAAGTCTGGTTTACCACAAACCAATGAAAAATCAGATAACGAAACGATGGCCTCAGTTGCCGGCGTTTCAATTATGATGATTGTTTTTGCAATTGGCAGTTGGGAATGGCGTAGAAAGCGTTACTAAGTGATTTTAATAGAAAGTATGGCACACACATGTGTTGTCACACATCTCGAAGTATGAAAACTAACGACCACTAATTCATTGAGATAAATTATCAATGAATTAGTGGTCGTTTTCTGATTGGTACAGCACGTGATTGAGGAAAAACGAGTTCACCTAACTTGCCAGTACGACCAAATAATACCATTTTTCGTTGTTTGGCATGGTCACACTGGCGGCGAATTTAATATCGATTGTATATAACAATAATTGTTAGTTAGACAGGACTTAGTGAAAAATGGTTAGGGAAAGGTACAATCCTAACAAGGTTATAAATAAAACAGGGATCGTAATTGTGATACCAATTTGAAAGTAAGTTTTCCATTTTATTTTGACGCCTTTTTGCGCTAACACATGTAGCCACACGAGGGTAGCTAAGGAACCGATGGGCGTTATTTTAGGACCTAAGTCTGACCCAATCACATTGGAGAAGACCAAAGTTTGGTGTAATAAATCACTTGTTTGAACACCCTTGATTGCTAAAGCATCGATCATCACAGTTGGCATATTATTCATTGCGGAGGATAAGAATGCTGCTAAGTAGCCCATCCCAAGCGTGGTAGCCAGGCGGCCATAATGAGTTAATTGCTGAATACCACTGGTCAAAATAGCCGTTAATCCAACGTTTTGCAAACCATAAACGACAACATACATCCCAATAGAAAAGAAGACAATGCTCCAAGGAGCACCTTTTAACACCAGTTTTGCGTTGACTGCTTTACTCTTGGCAGCAAGCAGGAGAAATACTAAAGCGATGCTTAATGCAATCAGTGAAACAGGTATTTTTAAATAGCTACTACCGAAATATCCGACTAGTAATAATCCCAGCACTCCCCATGACACTTTGAATAAGATAGGATCATTAATGGCTGTCTTAGGGGCGGCCAGATTTTGGGTGTCGTATTTACGTGGCAAAGCTTTTCTAAAATAAAAATATAAAATGCTTACACTAGCAACTAAAGAAAAAATATCGGGTAACCACATTCGTAAGGCATATTGCGAGAATGAGTAGCCAAAAAAATCGGCTGAAACGATATTTACTAAGTTGCTAACGACAAGTGGCAAGGAAGTCGCATCTGCAATAAAACCGCTTGCGATGATGAATGGAAAAATCTTTTTTTCATCGAAGTTTAGCGCTCTAACCATCGCTAAAACTATTGGCGTTAAAATTAAAGCGGCGCCGTCATTCGCAAATAAGGCGGCAACAATTGCACCTAAAACTGAAATGAGAACAAACATTAAGATGCCGTTACCATTAGCTATCCTGGCCATATGTAGCGCAGCCCATTTAAAGAAGCCGATTTGATCTAGAATTAAAGAAATAATGATAATTGCAACGAAAGATAGTGTGGCATTCCAAACGATTGAAGTCACAGTGCCAACATCTTTGAAAGTCACAACGCCAAAAATTAAGGCCAGAATAGCACCACAGATGGCTGACCAGCCAATTGATAAGCCATGGGGTTGCCAAATGACAAATACTAGCGTTAAAAGAAAAATACTAATTGCAAAGAAAACAGTCATAAAAAGTCGTTCCTTTCAAATATAAATACATTGATAACTATCTATATGTAATCCTACACGCAACATTTCAGACTGTCAACGTCTGAAAATCAACGATGTGTCGTGAAAAAAATAGCATTGACAAACATATAGATGAGAATCTATACTTTATACATAGATGAGCGTCTATACAGAAAGGATGCGATGACAATTGGATTATGAAAAATACGTCGGCATGTTAAAAGCGATGGCGGATGAGAAGCGGTTAAAAATTATTGACTTATTATCATGTGGAACCATGTGTGCATGTGACATTTTAAAGCACTTTGAGTTTACACAACCAACGTTATCACACCATATGAAAGTGTTACAAACGGCTGGGGTTGTAAGCTCACGTAAAGAAGGAAAGTGGCATTACTATACGCTGAGCCCTGACTATATTCGCGAATTTAAAGCGGATACGGATAAATTATTGGCTAGTCAAGAGACCTGTATCTGTCATCAAGAGTCCTGTCAAATCGCTAACAAAGAAGGATGAGATTATGAAAAAAATTGAATTATTTGAACCAGCAATGTGTTGCTCAACTGGTGTGTGTGGGCCATCAGTGGATCAAAATCTACTCAAAATTACAGCGGTTTTTAACAATTTGTCCGAAGTTGAAGGCGTGGCCGGCGCGCGTTATAACTTGAGCCAAAATCCCCAAGAGTTTGAGACGAGACCGGATATTCTCGCTGAGGTTAAGAAAAGCATTGATAACTTACCAATCACTGTTGTTGATGGAGAAATCGTTAAAGAAGGAAGCTATCCAACACTTGATGAAATAACGGAATATACGGGATTGGTTTTTGTGATGCCCGAGAATAGCAATAGCTGCTGTGGAGACAACTCGAACTGCTGCTAGGAGGAAATATCATTATGGAAATGTATGATCCGTTAACAAGCGCGTTAACACATTATTTGTTTTTTACGGGGAAAGGTGGCGTTGGTAAAACGACTACCGCAACCGCTACTGCAGTTCGATTAGCAGATGCAGGCCAGCGCGTCATGATTGTTTCGACTGATCCAGCAAGTAATCTACAAGATGTTTTTGAAACGGAGTTAACGAATAAGCCAACACCAATTGCTGGTGTTCCAGGTTTAGATGCCGCCAATTTTGATCCGGTGGTTGCGGCAAGTGAGTATCGTGAAAGTGTGGTTGGACCGTATCGACAGGTGTTACCATCTGCAGCAATTGAAAATATGGAAGAACAATTATCCGGTTCTTGTACCGTTGAAATTGCTTCATTCAATGAATTTTCTAAATTTTTAACAGATTCGGCTATTTCAAAAACATATGATTTTATTATTTTTGATACTGCACCGACAGGGCATGCTTTAAGAATGCTTCAGTTGCCATCGGCATGGCGTAATTATCTTGATGAAAATCAGCAAGGGGCTTCTTGTTTGGGCCAATTGGCTGGTTTAGGTGACAAAAAAGCAACTTACGAAAAAGCGGTCGAAACACTGAATGATCCAACACAAACAACCCTGATGTTAGTCACTCGGCCACAACGGGCTTCACTGATAGAGACCAGGCGTGCCTCTAGTGAGTTGGCTCAAATTGGCATGGAAAATCAGCAATTAATTATCAATGGGATTATGACAAGTGCTAATGATGCACCTTCAAACACAATTTTGAGTCAGCAAAAAGATGATTTGTCTCAAATGAGTGAGCAGCTAAAGCAACTGCCGCAAACCATGATTCCTTTACGCGCTTATAACGTCACCGGATTAGATCATATTCGATTGTTACTACAAGGTGTTCAACCCAAAATAGCGCCGGTCGAGCTTGAGAAGATAAAATTCCCGGTGTTAGATGATATTGTGACAGATTTAATTCAACAGGATAAAAAAATTGTTTTTACAATGGGCAAAGGTGGTGTTGGTAAAACAACGATTGCCGTTAAACTTGCTGAAAAACTGGCGGCACGAGGGAAGACAGTTCGATTAACCACAACGGATCCTGCTGATCATTTGAATCTATTTAAAATTACTACGGCTAAGATCAAGGTCAGTCACATTGATGAGAAACAAGTTCTGAAGGATTATCAAGCAGAGGTCTTGACGAAAGCGCGTGAGACCATGACTGGGGATAATGTGGCTTATATTGCGGAAGATTTAAGATCACCATGTACGCAAGAAATCGCCATTTTCAGAGCTTTTGCTGATATTGTGGCGCAGGATGATAGTGATATCGTCGTTATTGATACCGCGCCAACAGGACATACGCTGTTATTATTAGATTCAACTCAAAACTATGCTCAAGAAGTAAAACGGACGACGGGAGAAGTCCCACAATCGGTGATTGACTTATTGCCACGATTACAAGACGTCCGGCAGACAGAAATCATTACAGTGACCCTGCCGGAAACAACTCCAATTTATGAATCACTTCGATTAGAGGTGGATCTTGATCGCGCTCAGATTCCACATAAATGGTGGGTGGTTAATCAGAGTATGTTGGCAATGGAAACGTTCAATCCCTTTTTACAGGCAAGAGCTGAGAATGAAGTTGAGTGGATTGAAAAGGTCAAACAAGTTTCACACGACCATTATGTGGTGGAACCATGGCAAGTTAATTTTGAGCAAGTGAATTTAACCGTCTAAAAATCATTGGAGATGGTTTCATGAAAAAAATTGAGATATTTGAACCCGCAATGTGCTGTCCGACAGGAATTTGTGGTCCGGCTATCGATCAGAATTTAATACGGATGACGGCAATTCAACACGATGTTAATCAAAGCAAGGACGTTCGTGTTGTCCGTCGGAATTTAGGTGAAAATCCTAATGCGTTTGTCCGTAATCATCAAATCTCACATTTACTGGAGGTAGCAGGAATCGACTGTCTACCGGTTACAATTGTTGAAAATAGCGTGATGAATGTGGGTGCTTATCCCACAACAGCAGAGATGGAATTATACACAGGAATGACTTTGACCAAAAATGAGAAGTAAGATGAGGAGCCGGCAATGAAGAAAATCTATTTTTTATGTACAGGAAATTCATGTCGTAGCCAAATGGCGGAAGGATTTGCCCGAGAATTGTTAGCACCAAGCTGGGAGGTTGCCAGTGCCGGTGTTGAAATGCATGGATTAAATGCTAATGCGGTCGCTGTTATGGCAGAGGTGGGAATTGATATTTCGGCACAGTATTCAAAATTAATTGACACGGAATATTTAAATCAGTGTGATGTAGTTGTGACGTTGTGTGGAGATGCCAGAGATAAGTGCCCAGTAACGCCACCATCGGTAAAAAAATTACATTGGCCACTGCCAGATCCAGCTCAAGCGACTGGCAGTGAGGATGAACAACTAGCAGTGTTCAGAGAAGTCCGGGATCAAATTCGACGTAATGTTGAGACTTTAATAGTGAATGAGGCTTGAGTTAATGCAAGCAGTCATTTGCTTGATTGCATTGTTCTTGAACAACAGTTGCAAAATAATGAGTTTAAGGCAGACATCTGGAAAAATGGAAATGACGACCATGAATCAGTTGATGATAGCTTATCATTGAGGATTCGTGGTCGTTATTTTTTTAGTGGGTAATCTGTTAATCTCATGGTCGCGTTAATATTTATGAACAGTTATAGTCGAAGTCTGGCACAAAAGGTTGTAACTGCTACTTCATCTTTGAAGAATGGTAATTGCTTGGGACGCTTGGACTTAAATTACAGCATTTTGCGGTGAATTATGCTATTGTAATGTGATTGTAGGGGGCAAATGGGATGAAAACAGATCGCTTTCAAGCATTCAGTGACGGCATTTTTGCCATTTTAATTACGATTTTAGTCTTGGAGTTTCATATTCCAAACTATCACGCGGGTCAGTTGTTGCAAGCGTTATTGGCACAGTGGCCGTTATTTTTGTCGTATGCGTTTTCGTATTTTTACGTGGGGACTTTGTGGCTGTTTCACCATGACTATTTCAGCATGTTGAAACGCATTGATTGCAACGTTAATATGCTAAACTTACTGATGCTTTTCAGTATTACCTTATTGGACTATCCCATGTCGTTAGTGGCGGATGCCTTGACGAGTGGGAATCGTGCAGATATGCAAACGGCTTTTATTGTTTATGATTTAGTCGCGCTATTTATTTCAGCGACATTCTATCTGATGTATGCGTACTTGCATCACCATCCGGAATTGAAAAATGCGGCGGTTTCAACTGATTTTTATGCCGCGATTAAGTTTGATCCGGTACGGAGTGTGACAATCTACGGGCTAGCCATCGTCGTGACATTTTGGTCAGTTTGGTTCGGCGCCTTATTATTGGCCATGGGGATTATTTTTCATTTCTTTGCCTACTTACGGATGAGTCAACAACTTGAACAGTCAAAAGGAGCTTCAGCATGACAGATTATTCAACATTATTAGGACCAGACCGGTATGATTTCGCAGTACAATTGGCCGGGCAGTATCACTTAGATCCGAGCCAAGTGCTATTCGGTTACTTGCAAGTCGTGAGTGATGTGAGTGGCAGTGACCAGCCCGGAGATTTACAAAATCCTAAGCTTAAACAAGTAATTAATGAACGGTTTGACCATTTTTTGAAACAGCGCCATTGAAGAGTGAAACAAAAGGCGGGTTGCTACCGAGCATAGCATAGGAAATCGGATGATTGGGGCTTTCAATCGTTCGGTTTCCGTAGCTAAGCGGAGGTCGCAGCCTTTTTTTGCACGTTTTGACTATAAATATTTGTAGTTCCAATATCTGGCGCTAAAACGATCGTAACATGTAATCTGATGTTTTAATTTGCGGAAAAAATCATCGGACTTTTCCAATTTATCGCCATCTCATGCGTCAGCTGTAGTGACTGTAAGCGCTCGGTGGTACGTGGTCGAAAGGCATAACGCCGTTGATCGAGGCTGATGACGGCCCGATAATGCGTGTAATTGTGGCTCAATTGATGCCGCTTGGCTGGATCGTAGGGCAGCCGAACTTCATCAAGCCAATTAAACAGTGTCGACTGTGCATTAGTGGCAGTAAGCTGTGGCGTTCCTAACCGACGAATTGCCATGTGATTAAACCGGTTTGTCGGAATACTGCCAGTTGGCAAGGGCTGATTGGTTTGTAACCAAGTTTGAGCAGCGGCAATCGTTGCGGCAGTGACAGTGGTGTCGTTGAGCCCCAATGTCTGATTTAAATTTTTAATATGCTGTGCTAAAACCGGCGTATTGGTTAGGACGCCACTGGGATTCGATTGTGCAATCAACGGGCCACCAGTGGGTTCAATGACCAAACTTTGGCCGGTTGTATCGCTCAGAAACCAGTGAAATGGATAGACGTACGGTTCGCCGTGCCAAGTTTGATTGACGAGGCAAACTTTTGGTAAGTCAGCGACAACTTCGGCCAAACTCGCATGTTCACCTAGCACCCAGTTGATGAAGTCTTGAGGTGTCAGATTGATTTTGTCTGGCTGGGTGACTGGCGCATAGTGGACGGCATGGGGTAAATATAATTCGGCACAAGAGATACCGCTTTCATTTACGCCGTCAGCCATTAATATTTGATCAATACCGCTGGGAAGGCGGCCACCACCAAGAATGGCTTGCTGGGTGAGATGCTCGGTATTCAGCCCGGTCAGCCAATGATGTTGGCGTGGCAAGAAGATTGGCCGCCACGGTGTGGTGGTCGGAAAATCCATGGTGCGGGCGAAGAAATGCTGTTCGGCCGTATTTGTATACGTCAGGCTAGTGCACATGGTCAGGTTCCTTTCATTGATTAATTAAGTCTAGTATACACTTTACCGCGCTATAAGCGGTGTCACTACACATCAGTGGACTAGTGTTTAGAATTCTAAAAATTTGAAAACGGCCGTCACTTCCGGTTGGAACTGATCACATGCGGTCGTGGGACCGGTCCAAGCCAGAAGCGTCTTGGACCTCGCCCGGAACCCTTGCAAGAATCGCAAGTGTCCCGGTCCGTCCGTGGTGTAACGTCGGCAAAAAACAGCCGATGTAACGCCACCATCACGACCGATGTGATCAGTCCCAACCTGCAGCAAATTAGGTTCAATGGCGTCAGACAGAAACGTTGTGCCCACCACGAGTTTAGGTTGAAACTATCTGTTGCTGACAGGATAGCGCCTTTAAGCTTCAATCAATTTCATTATAAAATTAAACTAGTACTCAAGTTGAAAGTCTTCTTAGGCCCACATAACTGTGAAGCAGATGATGACTCGAAAGCGCTGGGTTAAAAAAATCCAGTCTCGGCGGTCTCATTATTTTTTAATTATTAAAATTGTGCTATAATAATGTTTCAATAACTATCAAAGCGAGGTCTTCATTGTGAGTGGATATAACGTCGCGATTGTCGGTGCTACTGGTGCAGTTGGTGCTCGGATGATCAAAATGGTGGAACAAACTAGTTTGCCAGTTAACTCGGTAAAGCTTTTAGCATCAAGTCGTTCAGCAGGGAAGCAGCTTAAATTCAACGGTAAAGATTTGACTGTTGAAGAAACCGTACCAGAATCATTTGAAGGTATTGATTTAGCGCTGTTCTCAGCTGGTGGTTCCGTTTCAAAGAAATTCGCCCCTGAAGCCGTTAAACGTGGTGCGGTTGTCGTGGATAACACGAGTGCGTTTCGGATGGATCCCGATGTCCCATTGGTCGTCCCAGAAGTTAACGAGAAGGCTCTTTATCAACATCATGGGATCATTGCAAATCCAAACTGTTCAACGATTCAAATGGTTGTTGCTTTGGAACCAATCCGCAAGGCCTTTGGCTTAAAGCGGGTGATCGTTTCGACGTATCAAGCCGTTAGTGGTGCCGGAAATCGCGCCTTGAAGGAATTACGTGATGAAACGCAAGCGTACTTGGACGGTAAAGAGATGGAAGCCCATATCTTACCAGTTTCTGGCGATAAGAAACATTATCCAATTGCTTTCAACGCCTTACCACAAATTGATGTCTTTGAAGAAGACGGCTACACCCATGAAGAATGGAAAATGATCCATGAAACTAAGAAGATCATGTGTGGCGGCGACATGGATAGTGACGCAATCAAAGTCACGGCGACCTGTGTGCGGATTCCCGTGCCAGTGAGTCACTCCGAGTCAGTTTACTTCGAAGTTGAAGATCCTAAAGCAACGGTCAAGGGCATTCAAGATGCTTTGGCAGTTGCACCTGGAATTGTCTTACAAGACGATCCAGACAATCAAATTTATCCACAAGCACACAATGCCGAAGGGTCACGCGATACCTTTGTTGGTCGGATTCGTCCAGACCAAGAAACGCCGCAAGCCTTCCAGATGTGGGATGTTTCGG
Organism: Lactiplantibacillus pingfangensis; assembly: GCF_005404945.1. Taxonomy (GTDB): domain Bacteria; phylum Bacillota; class Bacilli; order Lactobacillales; family Lactobacillaceae; genus Lactiplantibacillus; species Lactiplantibacillus pingfangensis. The sequence goes on from NZ_BJDG01000001.1 coordinate 17,935, forward strand.
ATAACATGTTAAAGGGTGCTGCCTGGAATTCAGTTCAGATTGCAGAACATTTGGACAAATTAGGGTTATTACATCTTTAAAAGCGTTAAACGGTGCGTGACAAAGTCGTGTTTCGCACGGTTATCAAAGGGTCGTGATGGTGAAGTCCAAGTGGCTTGGCCGTCACGACTTTTTTGTTTGCGCAGCAGTGACCAATCAGTCACAATTGACAACAGAAGAGGGGCGTGTGGGATGAATAAAGCGCGGGTTGAAGCATTTACCGATGCCGTCGTTGCAATCGTCATGACGATCATGTTGTTGGAATTTAAAGTACCAGATGAACCAACGTTTAAAGCGTTGGCAGCGAATATGAGTTATTTAGTGGCCTATCTAATTAGTTTTCTATTTATTGGCGTTGCTTGGTATAACCACCATTATATGCTGACGTTAACGAAGCATGTGACGAAACGAGTGTATTGGCTAAATAATTTTTGGATTTTGACCATGTCGTTGTTACCCGTTTCAACGGCGTGGGCTGGTAAATTTATGGCTAAACCCCAGCCAGAATTGTTTTATTTTATCGTTTTCTTGTTATGGGAGTTGGCCTATGCGTTACTATCGCATGCGCTTGTCCAAGCAAATGCCACTGATCATCCAGAAATCGCGGCTAAGATTAAAGCGATGTTGCCGTATCGGATGAATGCTCGGCCGCTATTTTGGGTCGCAACCTTGGTTGTAGCAGGACTGATCCTGTTTGTTTGGCCGCCGCTGTCGATGGTCTTTACGGTGGTGGAGTTAATCACGATGGGAATTCGGACGACGCCAGATAGTGACCGGATTATCGGGGCGTAAGTTATTAAAAAAATTGGTGACGATATAAAAAACGTTTCAGAAATCATAACAATTTCTGAAACGTTTTTTAGTGGGTCATTTTCGAAACGAGTTTCGCCGTAAGAGCCAAACTGTGAGGGCACAAAAGCCAATGGCGATAATGACAGTAATTTCCCAGCCAAATGGATTTTTCATGAACGGTAACTCAACGTTTTGCCCGAAGAAACCGAAGACGATATTTGGCATCGTTAAGACAATTGAGAAGATCGTCAACAGCCACATCGTATTGTTCAAGGAATTATCCAAAATATTGGAATAAGCATTGGAAACCCGACCGATAATGTCAGAAGCAATGTTGGCCATTTCCAACCCTTGTTGCGCTTCGACGATAATATCGTCAAGGCGTTCTTTTTGGCGGGCAGAAAATTTGATAGGACCGAACCGTTTTAATTGCTGCAACAAATCGTTGTTCGTTTTAAGTGACGTCAAAAAATAAACCAGGGTAGTTTCCAATTCCATGAGTTGTAAAATGACGGAACGTTGAATTTGCTTGCGCATCTTCAACTGGATATCTTGCCGTTCTTTGTTGATCTTGTTAATGGCTTGAAAATATTGGCGTGATAATTTATAGAGCACATCAAAAATGTAGTCGAACGGATGTTGGACTTTTTCCCAGTCCGCATCAATGACGTCCGCGAGCAAATCTTCTACGTAGTCCGTTTGGTCGGTTGTAAAGGTTAACAGCGTGCGGTCAACGAGCATAAAACTCACTTGGGCGGTGTAAGTACCTTCACCAGCATCGTGGGTGACGACATCGAAGATAATGGTCGTAATCGCACTTTTTGCATCATACTCTAGACGACCGCGTTCGTGTTGGTCGGTTGCGTAACCGAGCATTTCATCGGTGACGCCTTCTTCATTAACCAGCTGGCTGTAATCATTGTCAGTATAGTTGTTCACGGCGACCCAACGAAAGTCGTCGCTCAATGCTTGTACTTTTATCATTTTTATAACTTCCAGAATTTTGATTTACTTTCAATTTAACATGATTTAAGGCCTAACGCAAAGCGAGTTTTACGCCACTGTGGTTCGACTTAAACGTTCACACCAAAGTTGGTGACGCCGACTGAAAAATGTCAGGATCACGTCATAACTAATAATGAGCAAAATTAGGGAAACCAGAACGAGATAAACGTCCAGCCGATTGAGAGAAGCACTGGGCATATCGCCCAATTGATTGAACAGCCACAAGTCTAAAAACAGCAGTGGCAGGCCGATTAAATAGAGACCGCCATAATGGATCAGTAATTGCCAACCGTTGGCTGAATTGCCGTCTGTGCCGATAACGCGACTATTTGTCAGCCACCCGCCAAGCGTCTTGCCGTGGTTCAACCGTGCTGGTAACCAGAAAAAGAGGAAAATGTTTGCCAAGTATAGCCAGCGTGGATCACGAGTTAACGGCCAATCAAAGTGTTGGACGAGCACAAAATAAATGAGATCAAAGCCAGCAATGAGTCCCCAATCAATGAGTAAGCCGAAAAGTCGTCGCCAATTGATCGGATGTGAGGCTTGGGTGAGTTCAGTGGAGTGATCACGGTCGCGCCATTTTCGAGGAATAACCGCCAAAATTAGTGCGCCAACCACGCCGCCTAAGGTATTCATCATCAGATCATCAACGTCAAACATGCGATAAGCTCTTGAATAATAGCCGTATAAGCCGGTTAGCTGAGTCGTTTCAAAGAATAGGGATAGTGTGAAACTGGTCAGGGTAATCAGCCAAAGTGGCCAATGATGTCGCCACTTCAAATAGGCGCCAATCGGCATAAAGAATAAGAGATTGAAAAATGGTTGGAAGAACGTTGAAGACTTGATGGCCGCGAGCCAAGTGCTTGGATCATGTAGCTGAAAGGGCGTTAGAAGTTTTAATTCACTCAAAAAGTAAAATGGCCGCAAATTATATTCGGCAGTGGTCAGGGTGGCGACGCTACTTCGCGTCGGCAGAGGCAAGATGACAAGCAAATACGCCGCCGCAAGATACCAAATAAACGAGTAAGTGCCGATAATATTACGTTCGGTCAGTGATTTTTTTGCTTGCAATTGTCCCGCTAACACAATCAAGGCAATGAAGAAAGTGACTAAAGGTAACGCGAGAATCAGAATGTGAACTGGTTCCAATAGTGCACTGACGAGCTGACTGGAAAGTGCGAGATGATAAAGTTTGACAATGAATTCATACATATGATGTCCCCCTGTTGACTGGTTGGACCTATTGTACCCGTAAAATGTGATTTTCTGAGTTTAAAACGCTTTTTTAGCAGAATATTACTAAATCGTTAAAGATTGTTACTTCCGGTTGGGACTGATAACATGCGGTCGTGGGACCGGTCCAAGCCAAGCACGTCTTGGCCCTCGCCCGGAACCCTTGCCAAAAGCGCAAGTGTCCCGGACCGTCCGTGGCGTAACATCGGCAAAAAAACGCCGATGTTACGCCACCTTCACGACCGATGTTATCAGTCCCAACCTTCAGCTATTCAGCTTAGTGGTGCAATCACTAGGAGCCTAGTTTTGGCGCGACTATTGCTGATATGGTCCTGCTCACTTCCTTTTGATACTTGTGATTATAGTAACAACTAGATGGTGTCAACGTATTATACCGGGGCAGTCTAACTTTAAATGGTCAATTAGCTGGCATTGGTAGTTGTGAAAGCAATCATCAACGGTATACTTATCGGTTCAAATACCAAAGAAAATCTTGGGGTAAAATACGTTTGGATGCGATGCATAGAATAATTGGTGTCCAGCAAAATGATAATTATCCTCAGAGTTTAATTAAAGCTGTACCATCGGTGACTCGAACTGTCCTAAAAGAAGTTAAAAGTAAACACTTAGGCATCACCTCAGGACGAATCTACATTGATGCGGCCAATAGTTCGGCTGGTGGTCATTTGGCAAAGATTTTTAGGTAACTGATAGTTAAAAACAATGCACGTCTTTAGCCGTGAGGGGGCTTCGTTTGGGGCTCAGCCGTGGCGTTTGACTTAGCGCGGGTCTTGTCCGCGGTTAGTCAAAAACCAGCTTTTGAGACCGCTCTTTGGCTCAAAACTGGTTCATGGCGTTCCAGCCCCAAACGAAGCCCCCGGTAGGCGGGAATCGATCCACCTGACAATGAATTTAGAGAAAACCGAGAAAAACTTGACGTTTACCGAAAGCGGCAAGTTATTGCTATTTCGGGCTGATTGCGTTTTAATAAGGCTTAATCATTAAAAGGAGATGAGAAAATGCTAATGGACGGTCATACCCATACGGAACTTTGCCCACATGGTAGTGGGGAGTCTACCGAAAAAATGGTCCAACGAGCGATTCAGCTTGGTATGCAGAAATATTGTCTCACAGAGCATGCCCCGTTACCGCCTGAGTTTAAACAACAATATGCTGGTGAGGAGACTGGCATTACGGAAGCGGCGTTGACCATGGCACAAGTGCCGACATACTTAGCATTAGCACGTGGTTTGCAGGAAAAGTATGCCGCTCAAATTGAAATTTCAATTGGGTTTGAAGTTGATTTTCTGCCGGATCATGTGGCTTGGACCAAGGCCTTTATGCAACAATATGGGCCACAAACCCAAGAAAGTATTTTGTCGGTGCATTTTATGCGTGGTCAAGGAGAGCGGTTCTGGTGTGTCGATAACGGTACAGCCGATTTTAACCGTGGCTTCCAACAGTGGTTTGCTGACCCACAATTGCTCTTTAAACGGTATTATCAAATGGTCTTGGCGTCTGTTCAGGCAGATCTTGGACCAGACGCACCACAACGCATTGGTCATATGAGTCTGGTTCGAAAGTATCAAGACTTTTTTGCGCTGACGGCGCCATTGGATGCGGCGAATTTACGCTTGGTTGATCAAATTTTAGATCTGATTCAGGCCCAACATCGCGAATTAGATTTAAATTTAGCCGGTTTGTATAAAACATTTTGCAACGATTTTTATCCTGGCGAGCAAATCTTAAAACGAGCGCAAAAACGTGGTATTCCACTGGTTTATGGCTCGGATGCTCATGACATATTGAGTGTGGGGCGGGGTCAGCATTTAATTAAAAAACTAATTGAGTGTTGACAAAGCCAGCTGAAGTCATTAGAATGAGTTTTAAATTAAATGACTAATCAAATTTTAATAAACGGTTGTGATTAGAAAAAGTAGTTAAGAATTTTCTCATACAGAGAGCTTGGGATGCTGAGAACCAAGCAGATCGTCTTAACGAACCCACATCTATGAACTGCTAAGGTGAACCTGAACAATTAGCCTTAGCCGAATGGTTACGTTAGCCAAGTTGACATTACGTCAACATGAGGCTACTAGTGTGAGCTAGTAACGAAATAAGGTGGCACCACGTGGAAACGTCCTTTAGCAGAAATATTTTGCTGAGGGACGTTTTTTTGTATCCAAGCACAATCAGGAAAAAAACTAGTCAAGGAGGCGTTGGCAATGTTAAACAAGCTTTTACCATTAGGGACGCGTGATGAATTCGGGCAACGCGCCGCAACTAAGCAACAATTAATTTCGGTGATCCAAGCCCATTTTAAACAGCGTGGTTTGGCAGCAATTGCCACGCCGTTACTGGAAAATCAAGCCGTGTTCGCACCGTATCAAATCGGTAATTATCAGTATTATCGGTTGTTAGATACGGAAGGCCAAACGTTGGTGCTGCGACCAGATATGACCTTGCCCATTGCGCGTTTTCTAAGTGCAACCAAGGTGCCGTTACCACAGAAGTTTAGCTACGTGGGTGATATTTTTCGCGTCAGTCGCCGGCTGTCTGGCTCATATAACCAAATGACGCAGGCCGGCGTTGAATTGATCGGTTATCCGTCGTTGAAGGCTGAACTAGAATGTTTGGCGATTGCCAACCAGTTGAGCGCAGAACTGATTGATGACGCGGTGGAAATTGAATTGGGGGACGCGCAATTCGCGCAGCAAGTGGTTGCCAGTTTAACGAACGATCAGGCCCAACAAGCCGCTATCAAGCAGGCGTTATTCAATAAGCAGATTCCACAATATACCGCACTGATTGAAGCTTTTGAGCATGAACCCTTAATGGCGTTTCTAAAAAAATGGCCGCGGCTGTTTGGCCAACCTGCGCTGATCTTTGAGCAGTTACGCGCAGCACCGTTACCGGCGAGTGTGCAACCAGCCATCAAACGGCTGCAAACAGTCGTCGCTTGGATGGCTCAAACAATGCCGAATCAAGCGGTTTCCGTCGATTTGAGCAGTCAGGCGCCCCAGAAATACTATACTGGCTTAACGTTTCGTGGTTATTCACAAGCCGGGGCTGGCTATCTTTTTAGCGGCGGGCGTTATGACCAACTATTGGCCAATTTTCAAGCAAAAAGCGAACCAGCAGTGGGGATGGGTTTGGATGTCGATCTGTTAACGGCACTTGCCAGCTCACCAGAGCCGCTCGCACCACAGCAATTAATTTATTTTGAGCCAGCACAGTGGCCGCGAGCAGAAGCCTTATTAGCTCGGACGGCACAAGCCCAGTTGAGTTTAGCGCCTAACAAGCAAGCTGCCCGCTCGGAAGCGCGACAATTGGGAGCGACCTTAATTGATTTGACGGAAGGTGACGAAAATGAGTGAACCACGTTTGAAAATCGCGTTAACGAAAGGACGGGTTGAAAAACAAGTGGTGCCATTACTTGAACGCGCGGGCCTTGATTGCGACTTGATTCGACACAAACAACGGCGGTTGATTTTTGATTCTGAGACGCAACCTTATGAATTTATTTTAGCCAAAGGGCCAGATGTCACCACCTTCCTAGAACGTGGCGCCGCGGATGTTGGCATCGTTGGCAGTGACATTTTGGTGGAACATCGGAGTACCCAATATGAATTACTAGATTTAGGTGTGGGACGCTGTCAGTTCATCTTAGCTTCCACCGCTGATTTTGATCCCGCCGCACCTAAGCGCAAGATCATTGGCACGAAATATCCGTTAATTACGAAACGTTATTTTGATCGCTTAGGTCAGGATGTTGAAATTATTAAAATCGAAGGTTCCGTTGAATTAGCACCATTGACCGGCTTAGCGGATGCCATTGTGGATATTACGGAAACTGGGACGACCTTACGCGAGAATCACTTGCAAATTTATGATTATTTACAGCCAGTCTCAACACGGCTGGTCGTGAATCGCTTAGCGTTAAAACAACATCAAACCGCCATTTATGAGCTAGTTGATCGGTTAGCGGCGGTGGTTGCTGCGGATGAAAAAAGGGAGATTAGGCAATGAAAATTATTAATGAAGATTTGGCAAGTTTAAAAAAGTTAGTGCAGACGAAGACCCAACAATTGACTGATCCCGCGGTTGTGACCGCTGTTCAGAAAATCATTGCTAATGTGATTGCCAACGGTGATCAAGCCTTGAAAGACTATGAGCAGCAGTTGGATGGGGTCGCGATTGACAAGTTCAAATTGGACCAAGCTACTATCGACGCCGCTTACGATGGGTTGGACCCAGCCGTCAAGGATGCCTTGCTACTAGCTAAGCGAAACATTACCAGTTTTCATGAAAAGGAGAAAGCCACTGGCTTTGTCGATGCTGAACAACCGGGAGTGCTGCGCGGTCAAAAACTGTTGCCGTTAAATCGCGTTGGACTATATGTACCAGGTGGGACGGCCGCCTATCCTTCGACATTACTCATGAGTGCCTTGCCGGCTAAGATTGCGGGCGTTAACGAGGTCATTATGGTGACGCCACCACAAAAAGACGGCATCAATCCAGCCGTTTTAGCGGCGGCTAAAATTGCTGGCGTCGACGCTATCTATCAAGTTGGTGGGGCCCAAGCGATTGCGGCCTTGGCCTATGGGACGGCATCAATTCCACAAGTTGATAAGATCATCGGCCCAGGCAATGTGTTTGTGGCGACAGCCAAGAAGCAGGTTTTTGGTCAGGTGGCGATTGATATGGTTGCCGGCCCGTCTGAAATTGGGATTATTGCGGATGAAACCGCCAATCCAAGGCAGTTAGCGGCGGACTTGCTGAGCCAGGCTGAACATGACAAATTAGCGCGGCCAATCTTAATTACGACTAGTCAAACCTTAGCCGAGGCGGTGAGTGCCAACGTGACGTCACAATTGAAAGTTTTACCACGCACGGCCATCGCTACAGCATCGGTTGAAAACAAGGGCTTTATCGCTGTGGTTGATCAAATTACCGACATGTTTGACTTGATGAATACGGTTGCCCCAGAACATTTGGAAGTGCAGTTGGCAAACGCCTCTCAGTATTTAAACTTAATCAAGAATGCTGGCTCAGTCTTTCTCGGGCGGTATGCCAGCGAACCACTTGGTGATTATGTTGCTGGTCCAAACCACATTTTGCCAACCAGTGGCACCGCGCGCTTCTCGTCACCATTAGGCGTTTATGATTTCGTCAAACGGACGTCGTTTATCCAATACACGAAGCCAGCGTTAGCAAAAGAGGCCCAGGCGATTACGACCTTGGCGCGAGTTGAAGGCTTGGAAGGTCACGCCCGGGCGATTGAATCTCGTTTTGACACTTATTACGACTAGGAGGTCATCAATATGCGACAAGCAACGATAAAACGTGAGACGAAAGAGACGCAAATTGAAATTAGTTTGAATTTAGATGAACAGAGTGGCATTGAGATTGATACTGGGATTGGCTTTTTGAACCATATGCTCACACTTTTTGCGAAGCATGGCCGCTTTGGCCTAGTTGTTAAAGCCCATGGTGATCTGGATGTTGATCCCCATCATACGACCGAAGATACTGGGATTGTCTTAGGAGAATGTTTCAAGCAAGCACTTGGCGATAAGGTGGGGATCGAGCGCTACGGCACTGAATTTGTGCCGATGGACGAAACGCTCGGTCAGGTGAGTGTTGATCTGAGTGGTCGGTCTTACTTAGTGTTTGACGCTGAGCTCACGAATCCGCGACTGGGTGGCTTGGATACGGAAACGGTGGAAGACTTTTTCCAAGCGGTTGCTTTTGCGGCCGAAATGAATTTGCATGCCAGAATTTTATATGGTCGTAATACGCATCACAAAGTTGAAAGCTTGTTTAAGGCCTTTGGGCGGGCGATGCGGGCGGCAGTGACGATTAATCCTGAAATTATCGGCGTGAACTCCACTAAGGGTGTGATTTAGATGTTTGCGATTGTTGACTATGATACGGGAAATACCCGTAATTTACAGCAGGCGTTTAAGGCCTTGCAAGTTTCAACGGAACTAACGGCGGACCCGAAAAAATTACGGGCGGCGGATGCCATTATTTTACCCGGTGTCGGGGCCTTTGCCGCCGCGATGCAGGCCTTAACGCAACGCCAACTCGTGCCGCTGCTACAACAACTTGGTCGTCAAGGCAAACCAATTCTTGGAATTTGCCTGGGCATGCAATTATTATTTGAAAGCAGTACCGAGTATGGCAAGCACGCTGGTCTGGGCTTGTTACATGGGCAAGTCATTGAGATTCCGGCCGATTTAGGCGTCAAAGTGCCACAGATGGGTTGGAATGAAAATGACTTGCAGCAGTCAAGTCCATTTGCCAGCATTGATCACGAATATACGTATTTTGTGCACTCTTATTATGCGATGAGTCCAGCGAGTCAAGTGGTTGCCACGGTGCAACATGGGGTTCAAGTTCCAAGTCTCGTACAGCGTCAAAATGTGATTGGGATGCAGTTTCACCCCGAAAAGAGTGGTCGAGTAGGCCTTGCACAGTTAGCAACTTTTAAGGAAATGGTGAGTGCGAATGATTTTTCCAGCAATTGATTTAAAAGCAGGTCAAAGCGTGCGGTTGTATCAAGGGGATTACAGTCAAACGACGTTAATTAACGCTGATCCGGTGACCCAAGCACGCCAAATCAGTGCGGCCGGGTTATCACACTTACATTTAGTTGATTTAGATGGTGCCAAATCTGGGCAACCGGAAAATTCCGCGACAGTGGCTGCGATTCGCGCAGCGTTCAAAGGAATGATTGAATTAGGCGGTGGCATTCGGAGCTATGAGCTAGCGGCGCATTATTTAACCTTAGGCGTCGATCGTTTAATTATCGGTTCGGCGGCACTAACTAATCCGACGCTAGTCCGCCAATTATTAACGGACTTTGGCGGTGAGCGCATTGTGATTGGTATCGACGGTCAAAACGGCCAAGTGGCAATCAATGGTTGGCTTGAGCAGTCACAGACAAAAATGAGTGCGTTAATGGCGACGATGATGGCCAGTGGTGCCACTAATTTTATTGTCACTGATGTGGCACGGGACGGTACCATGCGCGGCCCCAATATTGAGTTGTTGTCACAATTACATGCTAAGTTACCGGCGGCCAATTTAGTGGCTAGCGGTGGCATTCGCGATGTGGCAGACTTGGCGGCCTTACAAGCCATCGGTATTCGCGATGCCATTATTGGCAAGGCGCTCTATGAAGGCAGCGTGACGCTGCAGGAACTTGCGGAGGCAGACGCATGTTAGCTAAAAGATTAATTCCTTGTTTGGATGTTGCCGACGGTCGGGTGAAAAAAGGGGTCAATTTCGTCCACTTAACCGATGTTGGTGATCCGGTGGCAATCGCCGCGGCGTATCAAGCACAAGGCGCTGATGAATTAGTGTTCTTGGATATTTCAGCGACTAATGAACATCGACGGACGATGGCAGATTTAGTTGAAAAAGTTTCCGCTCAGGTGTTCATGCCACTGACCATCGGCGGCGGAATCAGTAGTATTGACGACATGCAACGGTTGTTAAAGGCTGGCGCTGACAAGGTCGCAATCAATTCGGCGGCGGTTGCCACCCCTAGTTTGATTCAAGCCGGTGCTGAAAAGTTTGGCAATCAATGTATGGTGGTCGCCATTGATACCGCCTGGGATGAGCAAGCTGGCCGGTATCGTGTGTATACGCATGGCGGTCAGCAACCCACTGACTTGGACGCCATCGACTGGGCCAAACAGGTGGTGCGTTTAGGTGCTGGCGAATTGTTAGTCACCAGTATGGATCGAGACGGGACCAAAGCCGGTTTTGATCTCCAACTTTATCAACAATTAGGGCAAGCTGTGACTGTCCCAATCATTGCGTCTGGTGGTGCGGGTAGGCTAAAGGATTTCGTTGATGTTTTTAAGCAGTCACCAGTGGATGGGGCACTCGCAGCATCAGTGTTTCATTACGGAGAGTTAACCATTGGACAAGTTAAACAGGCGTTGAAAGCAGAGGCGGTGGTGGTTAGATGAGTGAACAGCCAGATTTTGACAAGGGTAATGGGTTAGTCACAACGGTCGTGACGGATGCTGAGACTAAGGCAGTCTTAATGGTTGCCTGGATGAACGCTGAAAGTTATCGGCGAACGTTAGCCTCAGGTCAGACTTGGTTCTGGTCACGGTCGCGCCAAGAGTTATGGCATAAAGGTGCTACCAGTGGAAATTTGCAAGATGTCGTGCACATCACGCTAGATTGTGACAACGACACGTTACTGATTGCGGTGACACCACATGGGCCGGCTTGCCATACCGGACACACGAGTTGTTTTTTCAAGTCAGTTTACTAAGAGAGGATCTTAACCATGCAAAATATGGAAGAATTGTATGCAATGATTGCAGAGCGCCAAAAATCGCCGAAGAAGGGGTCTTATACCGATTATTTATTCACGGAGGGCCTCGATAAGATTTTAAAAAAAGTCGGTGAGGAGTCAACCGAAGTCGTCGTGGCAGCTAAAAATCCCGATGATGGTCAATTAGTCTATGAAACGGCGGATTTGTTTTATCACGTGTTAGTCTTATTGGTTCAACGAGGGGTGAGTTACGACCAAATTAAGGCCGAGCTAGCTAAGCGTGAAGGCAAAATGAGTGATTTTAAGGATCGTCCCGAAATTAAAAATCTGTAGGAGGACTTATTATATGAAGGAAAGTGTGCGTAAGTTACAGCCTTATGTCCCCGAACAGCCAGTGGCGGCGCTAAAAAAAGCATTCGGATTGTCGCGTTTAGTCCGTTTATCCGCAAACGAAAATCCTTATGGCACGTCGTCGACAGTGGCAACCGCAGTTAAAAATTGGGACTTTTCAGAGAGTAATCGCTACCCAGATGCCGATGCCATGGCGTTACGATTGGCGGTAGCTAAACAACAAGGCGTTGATCCAGCACAACTGGTTTTTAGTGTTGGTTTGGATGAAATGATTGTGATGGTTTCACGAACCTTTTTAGGTGCTGGTGATCAAGTGGTAGTTTCCGCGCCAACGTTTTCGGAATATGCGTTGCATGCCGAAATCGCCGACGCGACCTTAATTTCAGTCCCAACATTGGCAGATGATCACATTGATTTTGAGGCTTTGGCACAAGCAATCAACCCTGCCGTCAAAATGGTCTGGTTATGTAATCCGAATAATCCGACGGGAACGAGTGAATCATTAGCGGCAATTGAAGCGTTCATTCAACAAGTGCCAACTGAAACGATGGTCTTGATTGACGAAGCCTATATTGATTTTGCGGCGGATGCGGCGGCATTAACAGCCATGCAGCTGCCTTCAAAATACGAAAATGTCGTGGTGATGCGAACCTTTTCAAAGGCCTATGGATTAGCAAACTTTCGTATTGGTTACGCGGTCTTTTCAAAGGCCTATGCGCCAACCATGCAAGCGGTTCGGTTACCTTATAATGTCAATTCAGTGACGCAAGTTGCCGCCTTAGCCGCAGTTCAAGACCAAGGATTCGTGCAAGCAACGGTGGCTAAGAATGCCGCGGAACGTCAAGCTTGGCAAGACTTTTTTACACAGCAAGGTATTAAATACGACCAGAGTGATGCCAATTTCATCTTTTTCGCCTATCCGGCCGCCGAAAAATTAGCTGATTATTTATTACATCAAGGTTATCGGCTGCGAACCGGGTTACGGCCTGGTTGGTTACGCATGACCTTTGGTACGGCCGCGGATGGCCTGGCGCTTCGTAAGTTGATTGCGGCGTATTTGTTGGACACAACTCAAGCCTAGACTCAGCACTAATAGTGCCGCTTCCGGTTACCACCGATTACATGCGGGCGAGGGACCAGGCCAAGCCAGAAACGTCTTGGCCTTCGCCCGGAATGGTTGCAAAACCCGCAACTATCCCGGACCGTCCGTCCCGTAAGACCGGCAAAAAGCGCCAGCCTAACGGGACCTTCACGCCCGATGCATCGGTGGCAACCTCCAGCTAGACTTGTGATGTGAGTGATGTTGACATTAACAACAACTGGGTCAAAGATTCCAAGCTACGCAACAAATGTTTCAAACTTCTGTTGCGACAGTATTGCGTACAACATTAACGACAGTAGTCTGCATGACTGATAGTCAACTTTTGAATTTTAATTGAATAATCCGCAAATAAAGCTTTCGTCTTTTTACGATGGCTTTATTTGAGGTTACTGGAGGTTGAAAGCTAAAATTTGCGAGTAAATTCCATTATATTAATAATTAGCGTATACAGATTAGTTAATAGCTGGCACTTCCGGTTGAGGCCGACACCAATCTTCAGCAAATTAAGCTTAGCGGAGCCAGGCAGAATCGTTATGCCCTGGCGGTAAGATTGGCCGGCGTTCTGGGCCGACTAATCTTACAGGGCGATTTAAAGACGTGGGCTATCGGCTTTAAATCGAAGTCACAGACTGCCCTATGGCTGGGAATGTCCCCGCCATAGCACAACGATTCTGCCTGATGGAGCGTTCACCACGAGTCTAGTTTAAGAACTGCCACTAATTTTGACTAATTTATCGAACGAGCATGTTGAAATTAAACTTGTCTCATTAAAAAGTTAATCTGAACGGGTATACTGAAAGGATAGAATCAAACTGATTTAGAAAGAGGTTAAGCTGTGGGACATTTTATTGAACAATTGTATGGCCCATTTTTTGATGCTAGTAATTGGGCACAAGTTTTCACGTCTGCCGATGACTGGTTGATTATTTTATCGTTAGCAATTATTGAATGTTTACTATCCGTTGATAATGCCGTTGTATTGGCCGCACAGACACAAAGTCTGGATAACTTACAAGAACGTGAAAAATCCTTGTTTTATGGCCTCTGGGGCGCCTATCTGTTTCGCTTTTTAATTATTGGCATTGGGACTTATTTAATCAGTTTTTGGGAAATTAAGGTACTGGGTGCCGGCTATTTATTTTATTTAGTTTATCGTTTCTTTACGAAGCGTCCGGCGCAGACGAGACAGTCGCATAAACAGCGCCGTTTTCTCGGTCTGAGTCAGTTTTGGTCAGTCGTCGTTCAAATCGAAATGATGGATATTATTTTTTCAATTGATTCGGTGTTGGCGTCACTAGCTATCTCCAATAATCCAGTGATTGTGTTAATTGGTGGCATGATTGGAATTGCTTGCATGCGCGGTATTGCCGAGGTCATTATGCGTTTGATGCGCCGCATTCCTGAGTTAGAAACGATGGCCTATTGCTTGATTGTGATTATTGGGGTGAAATTGTTCGTGTCAATTCCAATAATTGGTTGGGATATTCCGGCCACCGCATTTGGGTTAATCGTGTTAGTGGCATTTGTCCTGACGTTAGCGATACATTTTAGTCGTCAGCGTCGTCACGCGGGTGATGAGTCAAAGAAAGGTGAGTAACATGCAAATTGGATTTATTGGTACTGGCGTTATGGGCGCCGCAATTGCTAAAAACTTAATGGCTGCCGGGTATGCGTTAACCGTTTATAATCGGACCAAAAGTAAGACCGATGAGCTGGTGGCTAACGGTGCAACTTGGGCGGAGACGCCCGCTGCGGTGGCGGCCAAGAGCGACGTGGTTTTTACGATGGTCGGGTTTCCAGCCGATGTTGAACAAGTTTATTTTGGTGACAATGGGATTTTCAGCAAGCTGCAGCCTGGTAAAGCCGTGATTGATATGACGACTAGTCAGCCAAAATTAGCCGTTAAAATTGCGGAATACGCGACCAAAAATGGGTTTCACGCTTTAGATGCACCCGTTTCTGGTGGCGATATTGGGGCTAAAAATGCGACCTTGACGATTATGGTTGGTGGTGAGACCGCGACATATCAGGCGATGCAACCGTTATTTAAAGTAATCGGGCATCAGGTTAATCACTTTGGTGCTGCCGGCACCGGGCAACATGCTAAGATGGCGAATCAAATCATGATTGCGGGGACGATGACTGGCTTGACTGAAATGTTGTTGTATACGAAAGCCGCTGGATTGGATCCGCAAAAGGTGTTGACCACGTTGTCGAGTGGTGGCGCGGATAACTGGAGCATGGATAATTATGTCCCCCGAATTTTGAAGGGCGATTATACGCCGGGCTTCTTTGCACGCCACTTTTTGAAAGATTTACGCATTGCGCTGAGTGAGGCGGATGCGATGGGATTAGACCTAGTCGCAACTGCCCAAGCAAAGCGCTTATATGAAGTCATGGTCGATGTTAAAGGCCTAGGCGACCAAGGAACCCAGGGATTAATTAATAGTTACAAGTGATTTTTTGACAGGCAATGACAGACTAAAAACGCCGGCACAATTTTATGTGTCGACGATTTTTTAGTCTGTCGTTGAGAACGCCTGAGGACTCAAGTAGTGGCTGGGGCGCTTATTTTTCTAAGGCTTTAATTGCCTTTTGTGCCGCAACATTCATGACATTCCAAGGCCGGTCGAAACCAGGTTGGAAGAAGAAGTCAGTATAGGCTAAGTCATAAACGGTTAATTTGGCCTGAATGGCGAGTGAAATCGTATTGATATTCGCCGTGACGTCGACTTTTGACATGATCTGCGCGCCTAAAATACGACCGTCAGTTGGCGCATAAGTCAACTTGAACCAAACCTGATCATTGCCAGCGTCATCGGGAACAAAGGCTGGACGAACGGTATCGGTGACGAGTACTGACTCACAATCGACACCCAGCTTGTCGGCAGTCCCAGCTTTGACACCGGTTGAGGCAAAGTGGTAATCAAAAACGGAGAGTGCGGAGGAACCAGAAACTGCTGGCATCGCTAATTTAGTCCCGAGCAAGTTCTTGGCGGCAACGCGACCTTGACGACGCGCATTGGTTGCTAAGGCAATCCGATTGTTTTTACCGGTTGGTGCAAATGGGACGAGGGTGGCATCACCAACGGCATAAATATCTGGGTCACTCGTTTGTAAATAATCATTAATTTTAATTAAGCCGTGATCATCCAAGTCAACGACGCCTTTGAGCATGCCAGTGTTGGCTTGAATCCCAGCTGCAGAAATAACTAGGTCTGTCGGGTAGTGGCCTTTATCCGTCGTGACCGAAGTGACTTGACCGTCAATGCCTTCAAAGGACTTGACGCCCTGACCAACGGCCGCTTGGATGCCATGAGAAGCGAGTTCTTTCGTCAGGATAGTGGTGAATTCGTCGTCCAAATACAGACTGAGTAAGCGTGGTAACATGTCAACGATCGTGACTTGTTTACCAGCTTTAGCAAAGACTTCAGCGGCTTCAATCCCAATATAACCTGAGCCGATGACGACCACATTTTTAACGGTTGGGTCGACCGTTTTGGCCTTGAGCTTAATGGCCCAATCGCGACCGCGCATCGCGTAAACGTTAGCTAAATCATGCCCAGGAACAGGCAGCTCAAATGGCACAGCACCGACACTCAGAACTAATTTATCATAGGTTTCATCACGTTCAACATTGTTACCATGATTGACGACATGCACTGTATGGCTCGTGGGGTCGACCTTGGTAATTTCTTGTTCGACATAAACGTGCACACCCTTTGCGGACATGTCAGCGGGTGTCGCATAGCGAACATTATTCACGTCTTTGACAACGCCTTCTAAGTAAAGCTGCATCCCACAAGAAAGGAAGGATAAGAAGTCACCTTTCTCATACCATTGAATTTCGGCGTCCGGCTGATCTGCTAAAATGCCCCGGACTGTTTCATAGCCACCATGCGAAGACCCAACAACGATTACTTTCATGAAATTAACCTCCAATTTGATAGTTTAGAACTGTTCTAAATAAGAGTAACACGACTAGTGGTTAATTAAAAGAGAAAACGGCTATTTTATTTAGGGTGGCCGAAAATAAAACAGCAATATAGTCTAAAAATAGTGATAAAAAAAGGCCCAGTCAGTTTGACTAGGTCGTGAGGGCTTATTCAATCGTGTCGAAAAAGCTGAGTAATTTTTCTTTGGTTAGGCGGTCTTTATCAGCACCGCGGACATCGAACTTGATTTTACCTTGGTCGAGAACAATCAGGCGATTGCCATATTTCAAGGCATCATCTAAGTGATGGGTGATCATTAAACAAGTGAGTTTTTCTTGGGTAACCCGTTCGTTAGTTTGATGCATGAGTTCCGCCGAAGTTTTAGGGTCTAAGGCGGCAGTGTGTTCATCTAGCAATAAGACATCTGGTCGTTGTTCAGTCGCCATCAAGAAGCTTAAGGCTTGGCGTTGCCCACCAGACAAGTTTTCGGTGGCAGTGTTCAGTCGGGTTTCTAGCCCATTTTTCATGGTTGTCGTGATTTCCTTGAAATGGGGCAGTGATTGTTTTAACCGGCGTAGCTGCAACGTCCGGCGTTTACCGCGATGCATGGCCAATAATAGATTTTCCGCAACCGTCATTCGTGGCGCTGTTCCCATTTTAGGATCTTGGAAAACGCGGGCCAAAAAGGCGGTACGTTTTTCAACGGAGAGGTGGGTGATTTCTTTGCCGTTCAGTTTAATTGAGCCGCTATCAACCGGTAGACTGCCACCAATGGTATTGAATAAGGTTGATTTTCCGGCACCATTGGAGCCAAGCACCGTGATGAAGTCACCATCGTACACGTCTAAATTTAACCCTTGTAAGATTGAGACTTCGTTAGGGGTTCCCACATTTACTTTAGTGACGATATTGGTTAAGGCTAACAGTGGTGTTTTATTCTGCGTCATATTTGGCAACTCCTTTCTTGATAACATGGTTTAAATGTAGTGCCTTGCTTAAACGTGGCAACATCAAGCAGATTGCCAAGATTAAGGCAGATAAGAGATTCATATCGTTCGTATTGAAACCGAGTTGTAAGACGAGTAAGCGGACAAATTGGTAAATGACGCTCCCTAAGGTGACCGCGACGAGCCGCTGGTTCAAGGTGAGTTCACCAAAGACCACTTCACCGATAATAATGGAGGCTAAGGCGATAACGATGATCCCAATTCCCATGCTGACGTCGGCGTAGCCATTATTTTGCGCAATCAAGGCGCCACCAAGGCCGATGATACCGTTTGAGACCATCAGACCCATAATGGTCATATTGTCGGTATTGATCCCGATTGACCGTGCCATCACCCGATTGTCACCGGTGACAATAAAGGCTTGGCCTAAGTTAGTCTGTAAAAAGACGATCAATAAGACGGTAATAATCGCGATGACCACTAAACCGACCAAGACACTGTCAAAATATTTTGGTAATGATTTCAAAAAGGCGCCTGAGAAAATTGTCGTCTTACCTAAGAGGGAGACATTGGAGCTGCCACCCATGACGCGCAAATTAATTGAAGAACAGGCGGTCATCACTAAAATCCCGGCCAATAAAATTGGCACTTTTCCTTTAGTGTAAAGTAGGGCAGTAACTAGGCCAGCGAGGGCGCCGGCAATAAATGCGAGCCCAGAAGCCAGATAAGGATTCATGCCATTGGCGATTGCGGTAACGGCCACAGCGGCGCCCAATGGGAAGGTGCCTTCAACGGTCATGTCGGCGAAATCTAAAATTCTAAATGTGAGGAACAACGCGACCCCAAGTGAGGCCCATAAGAGGCCTTGCCCAATACTAGATACAATCATACTCATTGATAAACGACCCCTTTCGTTTTAGCTTCCTTTAGCACGCTGGCTGGGAAGGTGATACCGAGTTTTTTCGCTTCAGATAAATTAAGTGTCATTTTGCCTTTGGTAATGACTTTGATGGCGTAATCAGACGTGTCTTTACCTTTCAAGACTTTGGCGGCCATCTCACCAGAAAGCTTACCAAGTTGGTATTGATCCACGGATAAGGTGGCGAGACCGCCAGCTTTAACCATTGTGTCAACGGCTGGAATGACAGGAACCTTGGCTTTATTCGTGACCGAGACTAAGGTCTTCATGGCACTGGCGACACCGTTGTCTTGTGGCGCATAGACGGCATCAACTTCGGAAGCCATTTTTTCAGCAACGGTTTGCATGTCGTTAGTATTGGCAATCGTATACATCTTGTAGGCGACGCCTTCTTGCTTACAAATCTTAGCGAACTTCTTAGCGTTATATTCGCCACCGTGATCAGACGTGGTATAAATAATGCCGACCGTTTTGGCCGATGGCACCAACTCACGTAACAAATCGAGATGTGACTTCAATGGGGACTCACCGGACGTCCCGGTCACGTTAGCCCCGGGGTGGGCGTCACTCTTAATTAAGCCGCTACCAGATGGATCAGTAATCCCAGCAAGAATCACGGGTGTTGATTTACCAGCCGCAGAAACCAAGGCCTGTGCAGCAGGTGTGGCAATCCCAACGACTTCAGCGGCGTCTTCATTAACAAATTTTTGGCTCATGGTCTTCAAATTACTTTGATCACCTTGTGCATTTTGATAATCAATTTTAACCGTTTTACCTGGGACGTAACCATATTCTTTTAATCCAGCGACGACCCCGCGATGAATCGCGTCCAGTGCCGGATGCGTTTGGAGTTGGAGAATCCCAACGGTTGGGACTTTTTTAGTGTTAGCCTTTTTTTGACCATTCCCAGTCATAAAGAAGGCCACCCCGAGAAAGACCACTAAGGCACTAATAAATGCAATCATACGTTTCAATACGTTCACCTCAACTTAAATTTTCGAACCTGTTTTGTCTGGGCATGCGTGAGACAAAATAAAAAAGGGCAAACCAGTAAGCTCTGGTCTGCCCTTTACGGAACCGAAGCCTGCTGTGTCTAAAACCCATGCAGACTTCTTTAGATAACAAAGTTAAGTCGGCACAGATACAAACTGTTTGCCAGATTGTATCCGTGTGACGGAATTACAATCTGAATCGCCGGCTTTGCCATGAACTATTCAAATTGGTCATTGTTTTCTTTGTCATCCTTGGTTCCTCGCTTTCGTTATTGAATAAATTCAGTATAGGCATAGATAAAAAAGCTGTCAAGTGGAAAATTAAAATTTGTTGAGAAATGCCATCTAAATCAGATTGCGGAGATTTTGGATAGAAACTAGCAGAATGTTCTCGCTTTCGGCTGTTGCTGAGGCCATGCGGGCGTGGGACCAGGATAAGCCTGAGGAGCGGTCTTATCCTTCACCCGGAATAGCTGCCAAAACCGCAACTATCCCGGACCGTCCGTCCCATAAGGTTGGCAAAAAACGCCAATCTAACGGGACCTTCACGCCCGATGGCCTCAGCAACAACCTACCGCTTAATTTAGCGTTTTAAGTGTAATTGTAACAACAATGTTCTAATACCTGGATTTTGACTTTTTCGATTGTCATTGAGATAACGACGGTAATTGGTGATTTTTAGCTTTCAACCAAAGTGTGACCGCTAAAAGATTTGTCATATCAGTAACAGATCGTCTGACTTAGAATCTGCTTGAGTGCACTGCTTTCTAAGTGAGCGGTTAATTAGCTGTAGGTTGGGACTGATCGCATCGGTCGTGCAGGTGGCGTTGAGTCGGCGATCTTTGCCGATTTTACGCCACCTGCACGACCGGGACACTTGCGGTTTTTGCGAGGGTTTCGGGCGAGGGGCAAGACGTTCCTGGCTTGGCCCAGTCCCACGACCGCATGCGATCAGTCCTAACCGGAAGCGGCAATCTTTAGATTTTGAACCTAACTTCTAAAGTAAGGTTCAAAAATTAAAACATAAATATTAACTTATCACTAGTTTATCGAACGTACGTTTGCTATAATTGGTTAGCAAATGAAAGGGGCGCAGGGTTTTGAATGAGTTAACGATGCAGCAAGCGTTAGCAGCCTTGGGGACTGAGCAACGCTATCGGTTTACAGGTCTCTTTGAACGGTACGGCTATCAGTCGGGCGCAGAATATGATGAACCGATGATTTTATTAACCACGATTCGCTTAAATGGAAAGCAACTCGTCGCACTGAATTTATGGCTACATTTGAGTAAAGATTTTCAGCAGTTAGGTGAATTAAAGCCTGGTGACAAAGTGCGGTTTACCGGGCGAGTGGCACCGATGATTACTGACTATCATGGTCAATCCGACGGCGAATTTTCAGCGAGTTCGGTTGCTTATCAAATTGGGTACCCTAGTCAGGTCAAGCTGATTCGGCCTTTAATTCGACATCATCGTCAAGCACTGCCAACTGAACGAGAGGCTTTGGTTCAACAAATTATTGACTGGAATACAGCCGCTGACTCAGAACAAGCTAAAAAAATCATAGAATGAGTTGACAATTAGAAAATACGGTGTTAAATTAGTTTTAAATTAAAAATCAATTAAGGCGTTGAAGAGAAGAGTAGTGCTTGAAACAATTTCCCAGAGAGCTTCGAAATGGTGTGAGAAGCAATTGTTGAGATCGCGAAGATGAGCTTGGAGTCATGACACGGGTCGCGATGGCTACGTGTGCGGTTGCAACCGGTATATTGCGGAGTATCCTATTTTTAATAGGGCACTTGTCGAGGTTGCTATTGTGAAATGGCAACGAATCACGGTGGTAACGCGAAAGCTTTCGTCCGTTAGTTTCTTTTAGAGAGACTAATGGTCGGAAGCTTTTTTTTGTTTGATAAAAACCGGCAAGAGAGGGAGTCAGTAGATGACAGTGAACGTTGTGAATGGATTATTAAAAGCCGAACAACAGTGGTCGAATCAACCACAAAGAGAGACCGTAACACGTCTCTTGATCTTGAATTTAATGCCAAATAAGTTGACGACGGAACGCCAATTTTTAAACCGTTTGGCTACTTTGACGGATGATGAGCTTGAAGTGACTTTCATGTATCCAACGACTCACCAATTCAAGAGTTTGCCACGTCAGTTGGTGGCCGATAACTATGCCAGTTTGGCGGACGTGGCCGATGACCACTACGATGGCTTGATCGTAACTGGTGCCCCGGTGGAGCAATTGGCATTCGAGGACGTGGATTATTGGGATGAATTTCAAGAAATTGTCGATTGGGCTCAGACCCATGTGACGCAAATTTTATTTGAATGTTGGGCGGCGCAAGCAGCACTATACGACCAATTTAAGATTAAAAAGCAATTGGTTGCGCAAAAGGTCTTCGGGATTTATCAAGCAACTACGGTGGTGTCACAATCGCGCTTAGTTAGCGGCTTAAGCACTGGGGGACTACTGAAAATGCCACAGTCTAGGCATACGCGCTTGATGTTGCCAACAAGGTTACCGAACGACTTACAAATTGTGGCGGCCAACTCAGAAATTGGACCGTTGATCTTAACAGCACCGGGACAAAAATCGGTGTATGTGACCGGTCATCCAGAATATGAAGTCGATACCTTAGCGAATGAATATTTCCGTGATCGGCGTAAACAGCTGCCAATTAAACGGCCGGCACATTACTTCGTCGATCAATCAGGACAGCAAATTCGGTATAGCTGGAAAACGGCGAGTTGCCAATTTTATCAAAACTGGATTGATACTTTGAAATTAACGAAAGTGGGACTTTAACGATGACAGAAAAAACTAATTATCATTTTGAAACTTTACAAGTGCATGCTGGTCAAGTGGTCGATGAAACGGGTTCACGGGCAGTGCCAATTTATCAAACGACGTCATATGTTTTTAAAGATGCCGCGCAAGCTGCGGGTCGGTTTGCCTTAACGGACGCCGGCAATATTTATACCCGGCTGACGAATCCAACGACTGATGTGGTGGATAAACGGGTTGCTGCTCTGGAACATGGAACCGCCGGTGTGACCTTAGCCACTGGATCGGCGGCAATTACCGCAGCTATTTTGAACATTGCCGAACAGGGCGACGAAATTGTTGCCGCCAATACCTTGTACGGGGGCACATTTGATTTATTCAGCGTGACCTTGAAAAAGTTAGGCATCACCACCCATTTTGTGGACCCCGATGATCCTGAAAACTTTGCGGCCGCCATTAATGAGCATACGAAGGCCTTGTACGTTGAAAGCATCGGCAATCCTGGTATCAATCTCGTTGATTTTGAAGCCATCGCTAAAATCGCCCATGACCATCAGATTATTTTTATCGTTGATAATACTTTTGGCACACCGTATCTCGTGCAGCCACTGCGCCACGGCGCGGATGTCGTCGTCCATTCTGCCACCAAGTTTATTGGTGGTCATGGCACCACGATGGGTGGGGTGATTGTTGAAGGTGGTCACTTTGATTGGCAAGCGAGTGGTAAGTATCCGGGCTTTACGACGCCGAGTGCCCAGTATAATGGCTTGGTCTTTGCCGATTTGGGCGGGGCGGCCTTTACGACCAAAGTACGGGCGGAAACCCTCCGTGATACGGGGGCGACGATTAGTCCCTTCAACTCATTTTTACTCCTACAAGGTTTGGAATCACTGTCATTACGAGTTGAACGGCATGTGGCAAACACCCGCAAAATTGTGGCCTATTTAAATCAGCATCCTAAGGTGGCTTGGATCAATTATCCAGAACTAGCGGACAGTCCTTATCATCAGCTGGCCACGAAGTATTTTCCAAATGGTGTGGGATCAATTTTCACACTCGGCTTGACTGGTGGTGAAGCAGCAGGAAAGGCCTTAATTAGCCAGTTAAAATTATTTTCGTTACTGGCGAATGTGGCGGATGCCAAATCATTAATTATCCATCCGGCCTCCACGACACACGCGCAGTTGAATGAACAAGAACTCTTAGCCGCCGGCGTGACACCGGACTTGATTCGGATTTCAGTAGGCGTCGAGAATGTCGATGACTTAATTGCTGATCTAGACCAAGCATTAGCTAAGATCTAATTAAGGAAGGTGTTTTAAATGACGCAGACAATCGAAGTGGGCATGTTAGGATTTGGCACCGTGGGCAGTGGCGTGATTTCGCGATTAACGCAAGCTGCGACAACTATTGAACAAACACAAGGCTTTCGGTTGCACTTAGCAGCGGTTGCCGTGCATCATTTGAATGCGCCTAGAGCGGTCAAATTACCGATTGGGACCCGTTTAACGGATTCAATTCAGGCGGTTGTGACCGACCCGCATATTCAAATTGTGATTGAAGTCATGGGCACCTTAGTGACGGCCGAGGCTGCCATTGTTGCCGCGTTACAGCATGGTAAATCGGTGATTACGGCTAATAAAGATCTGATTGCGACGGCTGGTGCGCGCTTGACGGCATTAGCCCAGCGGCAGCACTGTGATTTATTTTATGAAGCGAGTGTCGCCGGTGGCATTCCGATTTTACGGACTTTGACAGATAGTTATGTGACCGATGATGTGCAGCGAGTTGCGGGCATCATCAATGGGACGGCGAACTATATTTTAAGCGCGATGACCGCGACCGGGCAATCTTACCAACAGGCGCTGACCGCTGCGCAAGCGGCTGGTTACGCTGAAAGTGATCCGACTAACGATGTCAGTGGGATTGATACGACATACAAGTTGATGATTCTGAGTCAGTTTGCCTTCGGTCAGGCCTTAACGTTTTCACAGATTCGTCCCATCGGGATTACGGTGCTGACAGCAACGCAATGTCGGCAAGCGGCACAAGCCGGGTGGCAGATTAAACTTTTAGCCGAAGCCGAACGACATGCTGGACAATTATATTGTCGCGTGGCGCCGGTGGCTGTTCCTAATCGGTCGGCTTTAAGTCAAATTAACGGTGTCCAGAATGGGGTGGCCGTCACCAGTACGGCGATTGGTCAGAGTTTATACACGGGTCCTGGCGCCGGTAGTACCGCAACCGCCAATAGTGTCTTGAATGATGTCATTGTGGCGGCACAGCATTGGGTTCATCAGACCCGCGGCACCGCTTTTAATGTTAAAAACGGTCAGTATTCAGTTCATCCGTTGGCCGAAGTGCCGCAAGCCTACTTATTATTTACTGAATTATCAGCCGCGACGCTTCAAAGCAACGCTAATGAAGCTGATTTCTCAATTAAGTTACAAACACCAGCCTGTTATCAAACGACTATAGTCACTGCTGGACAATTAAACCGATTTTTAACGACCTGTGGCAGATCACAAGTCACGGCCCTACCGATTGGGTTTTCGACGCAGTGGACCAAGCGTGAGACACAAGTAGCATCTTCGCAGCAGACACGCGCAACCATTAAATTAGCCTAATTCTAATTGGACAAGTTTGAAAAAAGACACTGACGTACAGTATACTGTGTGTAAGTGTCTTTTTTATTGACTAAAAAACGTTAATGCGGACATGGTTCGTATTTGACAGGTGGCTGGTAACACCGTAATCCTCGGGCGTTACCCAGTCTCTGAATTGGAGTGAAACAAATGAAAATTGCGGTTGTCACTGATAGTTCGGCCAACTTATCGGCCCGAGCAGCGGCAGACTATAAGATTACCGTTGTTAATGATCCGATTATGTTTGGTAATCACGTTTATCATGAAAATGTGGATATCACGGCTGATCAATTTTATCGCCTCTTGAAAGTTGAAAAAGATATTCCCACCTTATCCCAAATTTCAATGCCAGAAATGCAGCTGGTTTTTGATGATTTGAAAGCTGAGGGCGTGACCCAAGTCTTAGTGATCGGGTTGAGTAGCGGCATCAGTGGGTATGTGAATAATTTGAAAACTTATGCTCCATCGGTTAAAGACTTGGATGTGCAAGTGTTTGATTCCCAGACGGCCTGTGCCGGGACTGCTAATATGGTGAAACTTGCCGCAGCGATGGCACTGGCAGACTATCCAATGGCGGATATTTTGGCACAATTGACCCGTCTGCGTGCGATGACCAAGACGGTTTTAATCGTCAACAGCATGCGACACTTGGTCAAAAATGGGCGCATTTATAATAATAGTAGCCTAGCCGG
This sequence comes from Lactiplantibacillus pingfangensis, assembly GCF_005404945.1. Taxonomy (GTDB): domain Bacteria; phylum Bacillota; class Bacilli; order Lactobacillales; family Lactobacillaceae; genus Lactiplantibacillus; species Lactiplantibacillus pingfangensis. The sequence goes on from NZ_BJDG01000001.1 coordinate 43,679, forward strand.
CACAATGGTGTTACGCAACAAGCCGATTATTACGTTTAATGAACACGGTAAGTTGCAAGTGCTCGGGAAAGAACGGACCTTGAAAAATGCCCAACAGGCTGTCCAGGATGACTTTGATCGGTTCGTCATTACGCAACAATTGCCGGTTCGCTTGGATGTGATTAGTGCTAACGATCCACAAATTGCGGAAGATTGGGCGAGTGAGCTGCGTTACCAATTCCCAGCTGTACGCGTGAAAACGGGTGAAATCGGGCCATTAATGGGGACGTTGACTGGTGAACACGCGTTAGGACTAATCTGGTCGCTCGATTGGAAGCCATTGTTAAATACGCTTAACCAAGCTGATTAAGAATCTTAAGTAAGTTGTGCTCGATTAGAGTGCGTCTGGACTGAATCGGTTAAGAATCAACAGGGTTATCGAAGTTAGTTGACAAAATCAAAAAATGATAATATGATAGCAACATTAAAACTTGATGAAAAAGTCATAATGATTTGAAGGAGTCGTTAAGTTGACATGCTAAGAAAGCACCGTTAGTTGGGAAGGTGTCATGGCAATTTAATTAAAGTTCAGATTTTGGCACGAACTTTTCGAGGTTCGTTGGGCGCACCCATTATTGTGCACACGTTTAGTCTTTTTGAACGTGCTGAGGATTAGCATGTGAGTGTTAGTCAAATTAAGGTGGGAACCCGTGTAAACGGCCTTTGGATAACTGATATCCAAGGGCCGTTTTTTCGTCTTGTTTTAAACACATAAGATCGTTTTCGACACGGTAACGTGACACCTAGTTTTATCATACTGTAAAAGAATCACAATTGTTGATTACTTGAAAGGAAGTTGTTGTTAATGAGATATGGCATTATTGGCGCGGGTGCGATGGGTTACCGCTATGGCGTAATGTTGCAAGAAAATGCTGGGGTCACGGTGGATTTTATTGAAACTTGGCAGCCTAATCTTGAGCAGGTTCGGAAGCAAGCTGGGGTCCAGGTCGCACGTGACCATCAGAATCGGCGGATTGTCCCAATCAATATTTACACGCCAGAAGACTATGTTGGACACCCAGATGTTTGGATAATTTTCAAGAAGCAAATGCAGTTAGCCGATGAACTGCAACGAGATGCGCCGTTATTTCATGAAGATCAATATGTCTTTTCAGCGATGAATGGCATGGGTCATTTTGAAAAAATCGCCCAATATTTCCCAGCTGATCATATTATCGGTGGCACGGCCATGATTGCAACGGTGCTGAATGGCCCCGGTGACGTTGATTTTATGGGACCGGTGGGTAGTGAAGTGATGCATATGAGCAAGTATGCGGGTGAGCGAGACGACGTGACCAATCAAGTGATGGCTGACTTTAAGGCCGCGGATTTAAACCCGATTTGGTCGGATAATTTTATGGGCATGTGTCTGTCTAAAGTGGTCTTTAATGCGGTCACCAATAGTCTCTGTACCATGTTTGAAATTCAGATGGGACAATTCATTGCTTATCCAGGCGTCAAAGACATGGCGACACAGCTATTCAATGAAGCCTATGATGCTTGTGAACGGGCGGGAATTAAGCTGATTGAAACCCGGCAAGAAGAAATTGATTCGGTTGAAACGGTGAGTCGAGCTTATAAGTATCATTATCCGTCCATGTATCAGGATTTCTCAAAAGGACGTCCGACTGAAGTGGATTATATTAATGGTTATATTGCTAAACTCGGCCGGGAACACGATTATGTTTGTCGCGTCCATGAATTTGTGACCCAAGAAGTCCATTTAGCAGAAACGATGCGGCAATTTAAGCAAACTGCGGTGCCAATTTCAATCTGATGGTCAAAAAACACATTTGAAGAATCTTTATGAAAAAGTCCTGAAATATTTCAGAACTTTTTTCATTTGCTTAAATCCATTACATCATAAGGTTGAAAACGGTCTCAAACACAATTGGTCTATCCCTATTTCGCCCTAATGAACTTTCCTGGAACAGCATGATGTGATAGGATTTACAACGTATTGAAAAAGAGATCAGGGAGAAATTGGTATGAAGACATATTTTCAGAGAATGGGCCAATCGCTAATGTTGCCGATTGCGACTTTACCAGCAGCGGCAATCTTAGTGGGGCTCGGTAACTATTTACCAAAGGCGTGGATTTTATCACGTTTCATGATTAACGGTGGCGACGTGGTCTTAAATAACCTCGCGTTATTGTTCGCCGTTGGTCTGGCAATTGGCATGTCGGCGAATAAGGATGGCGCGGCGGCCATTGCCGGGGTTGTGGCTTACTTGGTGCCTACAACCATGTTGAGTCCGACCAATCCAATTGGGCTGACGAATTTACTTAATGTTAAAGCGAGTTCATTGAATGACGCTTTCAAGTACGTTGATCAGAATGTTTTGGTCGGTATTTGTGCCGGTTTAATTGCCGCGGCACTGTACAATCGGTTTCATGAAGTTAAGTTGCCGATGGCGTTATCGTTTTTTAGTGGTAAACGCTTAGTGCCAATCATTGCGGCATTTGTGATGTTATTTTTCACGGCGGCAATGTACTTTGTTTGGCCGCTAGTTTATGGTGCAATGGTCGCATTTGCCACCAGTATTTCAAAACTGGGGTTCGTGGGCGCGGCATTGTACGGGTTCTTTAACCGGTTGTTGATTCCAACTGGTTTGCACCATGCCTTGAACTCAGTTTTCTGGTTTAACGTGGCTGGGATTAATGATATTGGCAATTTTTGGGCGAGCAAGGGTGTCAAAGGCGTCACTGGGATGTACGAAGCTGGCTTTTTCCCAATTATGATGTTCGGTCTGCCAGCTGGTGCTTATGCAATTTATCGCAACGCCTTACCTGAAAATAAAAAGGAAACCGGGTCGTTGATGTTGGCCGGTGCCTTCGCGTCATTCTTTACTGGTGTGACTGAACCGCTTGAATTTTCATTCATGTTTGTGGCTTGGCCACTGTATGTGTTACATGCAATTTTCATGGGCCTGTCGCTCGGTTTTGCAGCTTTGATGCACTGGACGGCAAGCTTTTCATTTAGCGGTGGCTTAGTTGATTATTTATTGAGTTTCCGGATGCCGTTGGCGAATAAGCCATACATGCTGCTCGTGCAAGGCTTAGTGATGGCTGCCATTTATTACTTTGGTTTTGATTTTGCTATTAAAAAATTTGATTTAAAGACGCCTGGACGTGAAAAAGTTGCAGTGGCCGAAACCGCCGGCACAGCGATGGTTGCGGCAGATGCGACGGATGATAAATTTATGCGCCAAGCCAAACAAATTTATGCCGCGATTGGTGGTCATGACAATATCAGCGTGATCAGTAACTGTACAACGCGCCTGCGATTACAGTTGAAGGATACTGGAAAAGTGGACCAACCAGCCGTGAAGGCCGCCGGTGTCCCTGGATTAAATATTCTGGACGTGCACAATATTCATATCGTTATCGGGACTGAAGTCCAATTTGTGGCCGAAGCATTACAGTCTTTATTTACCGGCAAAGTGGCGATGACAGCGCCAGACGCGGTTGAACCAACAACATCGACTGCCGAGGTTGCTGATTCGGCGTCTGAGACTAGTCAAGTACCACTAACGACGGTGTTTGAAGCACCGGCAACCGGTCGGCTAATGCCAATCAGTGACGTGGCCGATGAGACGTTTTCGCAGAAACTATTGGGGGATGGTTATGCGGTTGAGCCGACAACGCCCGAAATTGTTGCGCCAGTTAGTGGTGAAGTGACGAGCATTTTTCCGACAAAACACGCACTGGGTTTAAAAACGGCCTCAGGGTTAGAAATTTTATTACACATGGGGATTAATACGGTTGAAATGAACGGGACGCCATTCACGTTGCACGTGGCTAAAGGCGACCAGATTGCTGCTGGCACGGCGGTTGCAACCGTTGATTTAGATGCCATCAAGGCGGCTGGGAAAGCTACCACGATGATGGTTGTCATTACCAATATGGCACAAGTTCATAACTTGACGTTAAACGCGTCGCAAACTGTGACTGCTGGTGAAATTATCGGTGCCGCTGAATAGGTTTTTGAAATACTGAATCAGCGGGCAGGGGGAGTCTCCGTGTTTCGGATTCAACAATGTTATGGTGGTGTAAAATAAGTATCACTAAAAAAACATCAGCCGATCATGACTTGAGAAGTTTCTTCAAGCAATGATCGGCTGATGTTTTGGTTACTTTTTTCAAAACGGCCTAAAAATTAGTTTACTTATAATTACTGATTTCAATTAAGTTGTTGTCAGGATCACGGACATATAATGAGGTTAATTTACCGTGAGCGCCAGTTCGCTCAACCGGACCCGCAACGATATCAACGAAGTAACTCTTTAGATGATGTTGAATCGCTTCAATCGGATCTTTGGCAATGAAGCACAAGTCGGCGCTACCCGGAGTGGGGGTGCCAGCAACGGGTTCATGTGGTTCATCAACCACTTGAAAGTTGATTTTTTGTTTGCCGACCAAGACTGCTTGACGGTCACCGTCAAAGGTAATGATTGGTAAATCAAAGACTTCATGGTAAAAGCGCAAGGTACGCGGTAAATTGGTGACGGTTAAAACGATATGATCAATGTCACGAATATTCACAAGCTCAAATCCTTTCAGAATAATTTCAAGGTTAAGTATACCACGAGGCAAACTCGAATAGCGGTCGAAAATATTGTTAGCCAACGCTTTCGATTTGAATGAGCTGCATGGGTATCTGAAACGTATTTGGCTGGCGTCCTTTTTACTAACTAAGTGTTGAAAGACGAAAATTACTAATAAATACGGTCGTACCAGTACAGCGTTGCTTCCGGGCGTCACTGATTGCATCGGGCGTGACCGTTTTCCGCGTTAGAATGTCGACAAAACCGGCCGATGCGACGCAACCATCACGAATGTTGCTAATATTGCGCTAGGCCCTGTCCAGTTCACTTTTTTATAATTGTGGTCTTAATTTAAAACAGAGAATCCGCATAGCCGTGAGGAGGTGTCGTTTGGGGCTCAGCCGTGGCATTTGACTTAGCGCGGTGGGCTTCCGAGGTTAGTCAAAAACCAGCTTTTGAGACCGCCCTTTGGCTCAAAACTGGTTCACAGCGTTCCAGCCCCAAACGACGCCCCCGGTAGGCGGGAATAACCAGCTATCCATTATTTAATTGACAAGTTGGAAAAAATGAAATTACTAACGCGTTCTGAATTTTGACAACGTCGACGATTCATAGTAAGGTATTAACTACTAAGAAGGAGGACTATTTGTGATAACGATTCGACCAGCTGATCAGGATGATGCGGGCCAGATAGCACCGCTAATTAATATGATCTTTGATGAAATGCAACTTGAGGAACTAGACGACATTCCAGAACCTGACTTAGAGCAGGCCATTACTGCAGCTTATCAGACACCAGCTTATTTGTCTGAGAAAGCAACAACGGTGGTGGCCGAGGCCGATGGTCAAGTGGTTGGGGTGGCATTTGGTTACCCCGACAAGAATGAAGATGCCGTAGACGACGTGTTAGCGCGGGTCACTGCGGGCAACGATGCGTTTGGTTCAGCGTTTGAAGCTGAAGCAGAGAGTTATGAACATGAATGGTACTTGGACTCAATTGCAGTTGATCCTAATTATCAGGGGCACGGTATTGGTGGTCGTTTATTAGCCGCCTTACCTAAGTATGCGCGTCAGGCCGGTCAAAAACGGATCGGTTTGAACGTGGATATGGCTAACCCTGGCGCCAAAAAGCTTTATGATCGTCATGATTATGAAACCGTTGGGATTAAGCCAATTGGTGATCACATGTATTTTCATATGCAATATGAGTTGGATAAGGATTTAGTCATGGCATAGCGCCGCTAAACCTTACTTTGCAGGCCTCGTTAGTCAACGGGGCCTGTTTTGCAGAGTTAATTAATGAAAGCGTAGGATGAAAATAAAATGGCGTTACTAGAAGTAAAAGATCTGTCGCAAAGTTTTGCCGATCGTAAGTTATACGAAGGCGCGAACTTTACCTTAGAACGGGCCGACCATATGGGCATTGTTGGCCAAAATGGGGCCGGCAAGAGTACCTTAATTAAAATTTTAACCGGACAAATTTTACCTTTAGAAGGTGAAATTAAATGGCAACGGAACTTGCGGACGGGCTATTTGGATCAATACGCGGATATTCCAGCGGGGATGACCTTATATGCTTTTCTGAAAACGGCGTTCCAACGGCTCTATGACATGGATGCGAATATGCAACAATATTACGCTGATTATGCTACCAGTATGGATGACGGCCTATTGGAACGGGCTGGCCGGATTCAAGAAACACTCGAAGCCAATAACTTCTATGATATTGAGACCGAGATGGAACGGGTGATTACCGGGCTAGGTCTTGATGAAATTGGCCGCGACCATGTTATTAGTGAAATGTCTGGTGGACAACGTTCTAAAATTATTTTGGCGAAATTATTGCTTGAAAATCCAGATGTGATTATTTTGGATGAACCGACAAACTATTTGGACACTGCGCACATTTCATGGTTGGAAGACTATTTGAATGGTTTCCGTGGGGCCGTGATGGTGATTTCCCATGATTATGACTTCTTGCAAAATGTCACGAATTGTATTTGTGATGTGGCTTTTGGCAAGATTATTAAGTATCGTGGTGATTTCAAGTCAGCAATGCGCCAAAAAGAAGCGCGTAAACAAGCACAATTAAAAGCCTTTGAAAAGCAACAAGTGGTGATTGATAAGGCTGAAAAGTTCATCCGCAAAAATAAGGCGGGTTCCAAGTCAACGATGGCGAAGTCGCGGGAAAAGATGCTCTCGCATTTGGACCGGGTCGATCCACCGAGTGAAAATACCCATGCTAGTTTTGCCTTTCCATATTTGGATACTGGCTCACAAAATGCCTTAGCCGTAGTCAAACTTTCGGTAGGGTATGGCAAGCCGTTACTCGCACCAGTCACGTTCTCAATGACGAATGGCGAAAAGTTGGCCTTTAAAGGTTTTAACGGGGTTGGTAAGTCAACCTTGATCAAATCAATTTTAGGTGTGATTCCAGCATTGGGTGGCAAGTCAAACTTTTCACCATCGGCTAAAATCAATTACTTTAATCAAGATTTAGACTGGGATAATCCAGAATGGACGCCGTTACAGACGATTCAAAACGACTATCCAACGATGTTACCGAAGACAATCCGAACGAAGTTGGCGAAGTGTGGGATCAATGCTGCTAATGCGATGAAACCAATGCACTTACTGAGTGGTGGCGAACAGACTAAAGTTAAGTTGGCTTTGTTGGAACTCATTCCAAGTAACTTCTTGATCATGGATGAACCAACTAATCATTTGGATGATGAAACTAAGGAAGGGCTCAAGCAAGCCTTGCAGAGCTTCCAAGGTAATTTAATTCTTGTAAGCCATGAAAGTAGTTTTGTGGACGGTTGGGTCGATAAAGAACTAAATGTTGAAAAATTAAGCCTGAAAGAACGTCAAGGTTAAAGTTATGAGCGTCATCCAGTGATGGATGGCGTTTTTTCGTGTTATTATTTAAATTATGATTGAAACCGAAAGCGGGAGTCCTATGAACAAAGGAAGAGTTGAAGCTTTTACTGATGCGGTCATTGCGATTGTGATGACCATTATGGTGTTGGAATTTAAAATACCGGATCAGCCAACCTTTAAAGCGATGGCGGAAAATAGCAGTTACCTAGCAGCTTACCTGATTAGTTTCTTGTTTATCGGAGTCGCTTGGTATAACCATCATTATATGTTGACGCTAACAAAGCATGTGACTAAACGGATCTATTGGTTGAATAATTTGTGGTTGTTGTCGATGTCGGTTTTACCAGTTGCGACTGCCTGGGCCGGGAAATTTATCACGAAACCACAGCCAGAATTATTTTATTTCATTATATTTTTGTTATGGGCATTGGCGTACATTGCCTTATCACACGCCATTATCGTGGCAAATCAGGCCGATCATCCAGAAGTGAGTGCAAAAATTCGGCGGATGGTTGTGTATCGTCTCCATACGAGTTGGTGGTTCTGGATACTCAGTGTTGGCTTGGCAGCCATGATTGTGTTCGTCTGGCCACCGCTATCGTTAGTCTTCACGGTGATTGAATTGATCTTAATGGCGGTGCTCACGACGGCGGACAGTGATCGGGTCGCTTGAGTTTACTGAAAAATTACAAAGGGTTTACCAAACCTCGATTGTGAATCAGTGCTAAGTTAGTGACAATGAAACTAGCTTGAAAAGCTTTGACTGATTTTCAAAAAGGGGTTAGGTCGGATGGTACATTATTTTTTCACTAGCGTCATGTTAGTTATCTTCTTGATGGGGATGATTGTCCAATGGCGCTATCGGGGCTACTTGCAACTATTAGTGCTGGTGCATAGTGTTGAAATTAGTTTTATGGGAATTATCGGCTGGTACAGTTTTGGTGAACTCGTGTTATTGCCATTATTGGGTCTCTGGCTACTAGGAACCCTCGCAATTTATGTGATGAATCAGTACGCTGACTAAAAAAGTTTGGGCCATTTTAGGCTCAAACTTTTTTAGTCAACGATATGGCTCGTATCATGGTCATCAGGTAACTTAAAGCCGCGATTAGGAACGCTCGTTGAGAAAACGATTTGGGTGCTTGTTTTCCCGAAGGTTTGCAGTTGATTGACAAAATCGTCCAATTCTTGCGTGGATTCAAAAATCACTTTCAAGATTTGAGAATATTCGCCGGTCACACAATCGCACTCCAAAATATTTGGAATGCTTTCTACGAACGGGTAAAACCGTTCTTTTTGAGTTGGTTCGAGTTGCAGTTGAATATAGGCCTTAATCCGATAATTCAGCTTCTGATAGTTTAAGTTGGCTTGATAATCACGAATGATACCACTACTTTTTAGCCGAGAAATGCGAGCTGAGATTGCTGGCGATGAAATAAAGCATTGATCAGCCAAGGCTTTTAACGAGATACGAGCATCCGTCTGTAAGGCGTTCAGAATCTTCAAATCGGTTTTATCCATAGCGCAAACGCCTCCTAAGTCATTAGTCATATGATAGCATACTTTCACAGCAATTTTTAATCTCATGGCGTGGTTTCATCAGAAAGGATAACAACTTTACTGTTGATTATCATTGGGAGTAAAATACGATTATGACATAATAACTAAAGGTTGAAAGATCAAAATCGTTAGTAACTACTGCCACGTCAATAATTAGGGCATGAATATTAGTTGACATGACCGCTTCCAGTTGCCACTGATAACATGCGGCCGTGGGACCGGGTCAAGCCTGAGGAACGTCTTGTCCCTCGCCCGTAACACTTGCACAAATCGCAAGTGTCCCGGACAGTCCGTGGCGTAACGCCGGCAAGAAACATGCCGACCCAACACTACCTTCACGGCCGATGCCATCAGCGGCGACTTCCAGCTAATTTAACTGTTTTTTAGGCTAGGTTTAGCGGAGGCATGCCGGAGCGGGATTACCACTAATTTGGAAGTTCCCGTTGCCTATATGACAGTGCTTGCGAGCCCTTTTAACCTTCAGATAATAACTAGAAAAGACGGTGATGACATGCAAACAGCAAGGGTGAGGGTTGCAGTTGCCACGGTATGGCGGCAACCTAAATTGCGGTCGATTGATCAACATGCCCTCGATTCACAAGGCTTGAGCGCCTGGGTTGGACAGATGACAGATGCTGACTCAATGGGTTTGGAACAAGAAAACTTGTGTGTGACGCAAGCACTGTTTAATGACCCCATTCTAATTGAACGACAGGTTGGTGGTTGGGTCTATGGCTATGTGGTGTCACAAAAGGATGCGCAACATCCGCAAGGCTATCCGGGCTGGCTGTGGGCAGCCCAATTATCGCTGGCGCCGTTACCAGTTCAAACTGGTGCGACAGTCGTGATTAGACGGCCATTTACGCCATTACTGCGCCCCGACGGCAGTACCATTTTCCAATTAAGCCTCGGGACAGAATTAGCGGTGATTTCCAGTAAAGCGCCGTTGTATGATCTAGTGCAAACGCCACTAGGTCCGGCGAAGGTGGCAAAACGTGCGACCCAGTTTGATTTTCCAACCGCAGATCTTACGGCAGGGGAGACCATGGTTAAATTAGGCGCAGAATTCTTGGATTTGCGGTATTTGTGGGGCGGCTTGAGTGCGTATGGGTTTGACTGTTCAGGCTTTGTTTGTGCGTTACATCGCTGCATTGGTGTCGAACTTGCCCGCGATGTCAGTGAGCAAGTCCTTAACGGCAGACCAGTAGAGGTCGCAGCTGTTCAGCCGGGCGACCTGTGTTTCTTTGCGCACGAACAAGGCAAGGGAGGCTTACATCATGTGGCATTGTACGCTGGTGACGGTTGGCTATTGCATTCGCCGACTCCGGGAAAGCACGTCACGTATTTACAATTGTCGGCGACGTATTTAAAAGATGAATTAGTACAGATTAGACGTAATTGGTAAAATAAGTTGAATGAGGCGAAACTAGCGTGCGAAAGTTTGGATTAGTGAAATGGTTATGTTTGGGATTATTAGTGGTTGTGGGCTTGGGTGGTTGTGCAAATCGGCAGTCGCACTCGAAGGCCACAAGCAGTTCAAGTGCAAAAAAGGTGCAACCGGCATGGGTGACTAGTCAAGAACCAACGTTTTATGTGCATGGTTTTCAAGGCAGCGCCAAGTCAACGAATACCTTGATTGCGCATGCTGAAAAAACGGCGCATGCACATAAAGTGATCGTGGCGACGGTTAGTGCCACCGGGACGGTCACACTAAGCGGTAAGTGGGCTGCTAAAACGCGAAATCCGATTATTCAAGTGGTATTTGAAAATAATTTGGGCCAATACAATCAGCAGAGCGCTTGGCTGGCTTCAGTCATCACCGCAGTCAAAGCACAACATGCATTCAAAACGTATAATATTGTGGCGCATTCAGCCGGCTGCGTGGCAAGTGTGAACATGTTAATGACGCCGCAAGCCAGTAATTTTCCAAAAATTAAAAAATTGGTGACGATTGCTGGGCCATTCGACGGGGTCGTTGGCGAAGACGATGTTGCGAACCAAAATTCATTACTGACGTCTGGTCGTCCCAAGTATGAACATGCGGCATATGAGTTGCTCGTGGCGAAGCGGCAGCACTTTCCGAAAGGGGTCAGCTTACTTAACATTGTTGGTAACTTAGATGATGGCTCTAATTCGGACAGTTTAGTCACTAATGTTTCGGCCCGCTCGATTAAGTATTTGTTACGTGGTCGCAGCGTTGACTATACTGAAAAGGACTTTCACGGCGCGCAGGCCCAACACAGCAAGTTACACGAAAACGCTAAGGTGGCGCTGGCGGTCAATCGCTATTTATGGCATCGATAAACGAAAAGACGCTGACTCATTTGTGGGCCAGCGTCTTTTTATAGGAAGAAGAGAAAATAAGCCAAACGGATCAAATGGTAGAGGGCGAATAAAGTAACGAGATAGACTGCGGAGATACCGCCATAAACAAAATTTTTATAATTGCGCATAAGTAAAACCCCCTTAAATATCACTTTCCAGTTTATAGCGTTTTAGACTAAATGACAACGCTAACACAGCTGATTTAATGAGAAATTTTAAGAAAGGATTAACTGAAAGTCAAAACATTAGCTAAAAATCAGGGAGTATGGTAAAGTTAGTTCTTGGTTCGGGATATGTGGATCAACCGAACCGTTGATTAAATAAGCATCTCAGATTTTGAAGAAAGTAATTTTAGTATAAAGTACTCTGCCCCAGTATCAATACACAGAATTATTTACCAAATTTCCTGAGCATTAGGGAAGGACGTAATTAAATGCGCGTAACAATTAATAAAGGTCAGCAGGTTTATTCCGATATTCCGTTAATGACCGCTCGACAACGCTATATCAAGGCGGATGTCTGGGAAATCAAAAAAGCGATTATTGAAAAGTCAGCAATCAATGGCTGGACCGTACAAGCTTTACAAATGAATTAAAAAATAACGGTAGGTCACGACGCAACTTGTCGTGGCCTTTTTGTAGGAGATGTTTTAAAGATGACTGGCAGCCAAGTAGTCAATCGCCCCTTAATCAGTATTACTAATGTTATTTGGAGTTTTGATCAGGTCACACAGCAATTAATTGTTTTATTATTACAGCGCTCACAAGCACCCTTTAAGGGGACTTGGGGCTTGCCGACGACCTACTTGCATGCCGATGAGAGTGCGGATGCGGCTTCATTACGGTTAGTTCGGGAGAAGTTAGGCTTAAGTTTGCCAACTTTCCATACCGAACAGTTAGCGACATTTACCAACACCCATCGGGGACCGGGCGAACGTGAATTGGCGTTGACTTATATGATCTACTTGCCGACGATGCCGAAATTAGTTCCGGGCTATGGGGCGCAAGCGGTTGACTGGTTCGCCATTTGCCCAGATTCTAAAGGTTATAATTTACAAGGTCATGGGCTGACCTTTGTGGGGTTACCAGAGACGGTGTCGGCAGCGACTTATTATGAGGATCAACGCCCGTTTGTGACAGCTAGTGGTCTAACGGCAGATCATACGCTGATTTTACGAACTGCCCTGTTGAGAGTGAGGAACCGGTTGGACTATGCGCCCACGATTTTATTAGTTTTAGGGTCAGAATTTACTTTAAAACAAGCCCGTGAGCTCTATGCCATTTTGTTGCGCAAACCGTTACGGGAGATTGATAATTCGAATTTTCGAAAGACCCATGTGCACTTGTTTACTGAAATTGGTCTAGCTCATCAGCACACGTCTGGTCGCCCGGCAAAAGTTTATCGGTTAAAAACCGGAAGTTGACAGTCAAAATCTCACATGGTAATCTGATGACACTTTAAAGGTACTAAATACCTAAAACAAGCAGCGCTGCTATTTAGGAAAATCATGGGGGATTTAACTAATGGAAGTCAAAGGGAATAAGCTTTTATTACTAATTGGGACGGCCTGGCTGTTCGATGCTTTAGATGTTGCGTTACTGTCGTTTATCATGCCGGTGATCAAGCAAAGCTGGCAATTGTCAGCGAGTGAAATGGGGGCAGTCAGCGCCATCACATCATTAGGAATGATGATTGGGGCACTCGGCTGTGGTTATTTGGCGGATAAGATTGGCCGCAAGCCAGTTTTAATCATGACCTTGCTATTATTCTCATTTGGGAATTTATTATTAACGTTAGCGCCAAATGTGGGCTGGTTCTTAGCGGTGCGGTTTATTACTGGGATTGGTCTTGGGGGCGAATTGCCAGTCGCGGCGACGATTATTGCGGATCATTTTACCGGGACAAAACGCGCACGGATGTTAGTCTTAGTCGATAGTTTCTGGGCGTTTGGTTGGATTCTAGCCTCAGTCTTATCATTTGTTGTGATGCCAAAGTTCGGCTGGCGGATTACGGTGTTGATTACCGCATTAATGGGTGTATATGCCTTACTCATGCGACGACACTTACCCGAAAAGACGGCCACTGAAGTAACGAGTCAGTTGGGCTTTGGCCCAGCGTTGCGGGAAGTTTGGTCAGCGAAGTACCGCCGGGCAACATTCTGTTTGAGCACGTTATGGTTTATTATCATGTTTGCTTATTATGGGATGTTCTTGTGGCTACCAAGTGTGCTGGTCATGCGTGGCTTCTCCGTGGTACACAGTTTTGGCTATACGGTGTTAATGAGCCTCGCGCAATTACCGGGTTACTATTTGGCCGCTTGGCTAATCGGTAACTATCCTCGTAAAATTGTTTTGGCGAGTTATTTATTGGGGACGATGCTGAGTGCTTGGGCATTTGGAACGGCTACGACTGAAACGATGATTCTCATTAGTGGGGCACTGTTGTCATTCTTTACTTTAGGTGCCTGGGGAATCATGATTGCCTTTACGCCGGGACAGTTCGACGTTGCCGTGCGTGGCATGGGAATGGGCTTTGCCCAATCCATTGGTCGAATTGGTGCGACCATCGGACCATTTTTGGTGGGCGCATTGATTGCGATTGGCTTTAAGATTCCTGCAATCTTCATGGTCTTTGTTGGCGCATTGATTATTGGGGTAATCGTGTTGCTGGTTGGGTTACATGACGAAGATCGTTAATTAATGGTTATGAGAGTCTTGGATATTAATTATCCAGGGCTTTTTTTAACTGGAAAATAGTTAATCAATATAATTTTAAAATTAATGACATTTCGTTGATGACGGATTACTTCCGATGAACCGTGAAACGAGGTCTATAAATTCATTTATCATTTGATAAAATCACCGTCAGACGGGCGTTATTAGAGGTGTTTTAGGTTGCCAGCTTTCAGAATAACTTCTATGATTAAGCCGATAAGTTGATTGGGGTGATGAATGTGGTAAAAGGAGATTTGCGGGTCAATGCTGAACAAAGTGCTCGGCTGCGGTCACAGTTAATTTTAGCGAGCGCGGCCCCGGAGATTCGCCGGGATCCAGTATTACAGCGATTAGTGCGACGGGCTGGTCACCAGCTACAATTGACGGGTGATGGTGCGGCCGTTGCGCGGCAAATTGGGATTGATTTGGGCTATTACTTGTTTTGCCACGACTATCAAATGCCCCGCGCCGCGTATAATCTGCTGGCTGTCACCCAGTTGATTGTGACAACCACGGCGCAGCCAGGTCAACTCATGGGCTTAGCACGTGGCGATAACTCGCGCCGGGATGAGAAGTTTCAGAAAACAGGTCTATGATTTTGACTATAATTGCATTAAAATGAAATTAGTAAATTGTTGAAAGAGGTATGCTATGGGAAAAAACGTCCAATTGAGAAAGTTAGTTTTTGCGGGCTTGTTTGCAGCAATTATTTTTATTGGGATTAGTATTTTACGGATTCCGTTACCCGCAATTGTGGGCCGGCCGTTTATTCACTTTGGTAACATTCTGACGGTAATCGCATTGATGCAGTTAGGTTTTGGTTATGGTGCCACTGCTGGCGCGATTGGGTTGGGGTTATTTGACATTTTGAATGGTTATGCCGCCACAGCTTGGTTGACAGTGCTAGAGGCAATCATTCTAGCCGCGACGGTGAGTTTAGTTTTTCGGCTGGTTGGTTATGATGAACAGCATTTAGCCAAACTCTATGTTGTCTCGCTGGCTGCCGGCGTGATTAAGATCGTCACTTCTTGGGGCAACGGTGTAATTGTGGCATTGATGGCAGGAGCGTCTGTTAAGGTCGCTGTCATAGGGGCTTTTTCGAGCTTGTTGGCCGCGACTATTAATTCGATTGCTTGTTTTATCTTGGTCCCATTGATTTATAAATTACTGGTTCAGCTCGGATTTAGCCGCAAACGGTTTAGCTGAGTTGTCTATAAGAATCCCTGACTACTTTGATAGTGCAGGGATTTTTTGGTTCATTTGGTACTGATAAAATACTACTATATGAAACTGGAAGGGAGGAAGGATATGCCGATTCGTCTCAGAGAGATGGCAATCAGAAAGCAAGCAGGTCTAAAATAAGCCTGTTTTGGCATATCTCAATCAGACAATGGAAAAACGACTAGTATATCCAATTATTGTGACAACGTACAATGATGAAGACGGTCATTATTATGTTGCGACGTCTCCTAATATTAAGGGCATGGTGACACAAGGCGATACGATGGCAGATCTTGCTTATCAAGCTGAGGATGCGATTGCAACGATGCTTGATGGTGAGACTTATCCAGAGCCACAGGATCCATCATCGTGGCAATTGGAAGAGAATCAGCGGATTGTATATATTTCAGTTGATATGGCTAAATGGTTAAAGAAAAACATTTAAATGATTTAGCTAAGCAACGACACGTTAATGTTTCACGTATTGCAACAGACGCACTAAAAGCAGAACTGGATGCGTAACCAAATAAGTTCAGATACACCAATACCCTCAACTAGTTGCATGGTTGGGGGTATTGGTGCATCTAGTGTACAGTACTAATTTGGTGATAGCACCAATTAATGGTGAAAAACGGCTAGTTGATTGTTATTCTGCGCTATGTAGTTTATTAGTTTTAAATTAAGTCGGAAACGGCGCTAAAACATTACAGCGGTAACGGTTCATATTGATTTCAATCAAATGTTTGTTAGCTGTATTAAGAATAAAAATAATATTTTTCTAATATATAGTATGGATTTTATTAACAACAACGCTTACAATCAAAGTGTTGTTTAGTAACGGTTGTTAATTATCGGCTGATTAGTTGCTAGTTATTTTAAGAATGACTATTTTTTTGGTAACCATGCTGATCTTTTGACAGCTCAATGCGTCATGTCGGGGAACTCTTTAAGTTTTTTACTTATTATATTTTTAGGGGATGGCTTCATGAAACAATTTAATCGGGGAACACAGCCACGCTACAAGCATGGTAATTTATGGATTTATGTTGGATTAGCAACAATCTCAGCAACTTGGCAACTGAGTCAATTGAATGCCCAAGCGGCAACAACTGATACTGACGCAGCGCCAACTGCGGGTCAAGTCACGACTACGACAAGCGCTACTGGTAGTCAGACCGTGGCATTATCAACTAGTAGCACTACGACCAAACCAGTCAGTCCCACCCAGTCGACCGCTGATAATGGGGCAACGACTAAAAATACCCCAGCACCAACCGGTACAACGATCACAGCTAAACAAGCAACTCCAGCAAATGATCAAACACAACCGTCTGAGGACACTAAGCCAACTGTCCAACCTAACAAGCCTGTTACGCCTATTAAGTCGGACACTAGTGACACCACAGCTAAGCCAGCGGCAATACCAGTTGATACAACTAAGCAGGAGACTAATAATTCTGGAACGATTTCAGAGCAGTCAACTGACCCCCAGACAGTCACGACCCAAGTTTCGGACAAACCAGCGACGACTAAGCCACGAGTACAACTGATGAAGATGAGTGCCGCAGTGGCAGCACCAGATATTGCGACAAGTGTTGCGAATGACCCAACCGGAATTGATTGGAAAATCACTGCTGATGGCACCTTGCATTTGTCAGCCGGTACATTGGCTGATTTGAGTGATAATGTTAATGTCAGTCCGTGGAATGCGTATCGAAATCAAATTAAAACGGTTGACTTTGATGGACCGGTCACTGCTAGCGCAGGAATTAATGGGCTGTTCAGTTCGCTAACAAATGTTACGACAATTAACAATCTAACCGCGTTGGACACAACGAATGCGACTGATATGGGCAGTATGTTTTATAACATGCCTGCTTTAACGAGTTTAGATTTATCTAACTTTAAGACGAGTAAAGTCTTGTGGATGAATAATATGTTCCAAGGTGATGAAAGTCTTACTGCTTTAGACGTTAGCGGTTTTGATACACGTAAAGTCTTTGATATGAACAATATGTTCCAAGGCTTAGATGGCTTAACGAGCCTAGATCTAAGTTCATTAAGCACGGCCTCAGTTGGCTACGATCCTGGTGATACTGGTACCTTTACTTTAAACAATTTTGTGGCCGGTGGCACGAATTCGAAGTTAACGACATTAATTTTACCAACTTTTGATTTAACGTACGTCCCACAAATGGAACACCCATTTGCAAATCTCAATAAGCTGACATCGCTCACTTTGAGCAGTGTTAATCATGGTAAACAAGCGATTGATTTTTACGGCTTAGCTAGCATGATGTCGAGCTTGACAACTTTAGATTTATCACATTTCCAAATCAATGCGGGTGATAATGACAGCGACTTGTTGACGCAATTACCAAATTTGACCACGTTAACGTTGGGTCCGGACAATACATTAGATCATTCGGTTAATCTGGATGGCGGCAGTGGGAGAACTTTTCTCGATCAATGGGTTGCTAATGGTACACAACGGACATACAGTACTGATGATTTAGTCGGCTTATATGGCAGTGATCGCTCGACTGCGGCATCAGAAACCTACACGCATAAACGCTTCTTTATCGGCAAAGACACCACTCAATTGGCAGGACCAAAAGCTACTTGGAACCCACTAAGCAATCTCACCGTGTTAGATATGTTTTTGGGAGCCGAGGATCAAACTGATCAGCAAATTTACACCTTTGATGGTACGACGCTGTATAACGCCGATGGCACGGTGCATACTGGTGACCTTAATACTGGTGCGCTTTCAAGTATGCAACATCCAATTACGGTGACAATGACAGCTGCTGATGGTAGTTCAGTGACACCAACGGAACTTGCAACGCAACCGGGAACTTATGCGATTCACTTTGCGACAGTGGATAATTTTGATAATCCGCTAACCGCTGATGGCGTTGTCACCGTTGTTGCAACCAAAGCGGCGGTGAAAGCTAAGGCGACTGATCAGCCAGTAATCGTTGGTCCCGCAACGAGTCAACCAGTTTGGCAGTCAAGTGATAACTTTGATTCAGCGATGGATGAAAATGGCCAACCGCTGTCGTTAGCTAAGTTAACGGCAGTCACGATTACCCGTGATCAAACGCCAGTTGATACCGTTGATTATACTAAGGCCGGACTTTACAAAGTGACCTATCAATATACTGATCCTGCTGGTAATGAACGGACGGATACCGCGACAATTGACGTTGAAGCTTCTAAAGCAGCGGTCGCGGTTAAACAAAACACCGTCAGCTTCTTTACTGGTAACCAGCATTTAACTTGGCCGACTGCGGCGAACTTAGCTAGCGTAACAGATGCAACTGGGCAACCAACGACGATCACGGCTGTCACGGTTACTAAAGATGGGCAACCAACCACCGATAATCAAGTTGATCCGACACAAGCTGGTGTTTATACCGTGACTTACCTATATCGTGATGCAGTCGGCAATGAAAAGACGGCCCAAACAACAGTCACAGTCAAGCAATCACAGGCTTCGTTACAAGCGCAACCGGTCACGAAGTATGCTGGGTCACAAACAAGCTGGCAAGCCGAAGATAATTTACAACAAGCGATGGATGAAAATGGTCAACCGTTAACGGCAACTAGTCCACGGATGGCGGTTACTGTAACGGCTCAAAGTGGGGCCGACAGCAGCGTTAAGACGGACCAGCCAGGAACTTACTTGATCACATATACGTATACCGATGTTGACGGTAATACAGTGACGACGAGCAGCCCACTAACCCTTAAAGCGTCAGCGGCCCAATTAACACCAACGACTACTCAGCAGTCTTACTATGTCATGCCTAAGCAATCATTGAGTTGGGATGCAACGATGGGGTTGACTAAGGCACTGGCTGCAACTGGCCAAACGATTCCAATAACGGCGTTACGGCTCAGTTTGGATGGTCAACCAGTCACTGGGACTGCACTACAATTACCAGTTGGTCAGCATCAAGTGACTTATGCGTATACTGATCCCGATGGTAATGTGACGACGGCGGTCGTACCGGTGACGGTTAAAGCTGATTTGTCCAACTTAGCCTTAACGACGACAACTCCAACAATTACGGCTGGTCAAAGCTGGTCACCATTGAGTAACATTGCGCAATTAATGACCACGGATGGGCATCAAGTCTCACCAACCGCAGTCACTGTCAGTTATGCGGAAGATGGTGTGCCAGTTACGGCAGCTGCCTTAACTCAACCAGGTGTTTATACCATCACGTATCTTTATACTGATGCAACCGGTAAGCAGTTGTCACAACAAGCAACACTTACAGTGGTTAAGCCAACGACTGCTAGTCAATCAACGACGTCGACTAAGACTAATCAACAGACCTTAGTGACTAACTTGGCGCAAGTCAATGGCAGTGAAGGCACGCCGGACACTATCCAAGATGGGCAAGCGGCGACGATTGGTAAAACCAACGCGGCAACCAAATCATTAACCACGACCGCTAAGGCTAATGCAACGACATTGCCACAAACAGACGAAACCACGTCAAATGTGCGCAATAGCGGCTGGGGACTCGTATTATTAGCTTTACTCAGTCCACTAATGTTTTGGCGTAAACGCCGGTCATAAACTTAATATTTTAAGATCGATAATCAATTAAAAAAGTCTCATCAAATGACCGCCATTGTGGTGGCTATTTGATGAGACCTTTTTGGCTAATAAGAGCTGATATAACTGACGAGGTGACTTTCATTTGGCAGTAAAGATGGAGTGTCTGGACATTTGAAACTAGTCAAAGTACGGCTTTTTTTGATTCGAATTTTAAAAATGATTTTGAAATTGAAAGGATAAACATAAAAGAAACAGACAGAAAAACGAGAAACTAGATGCGGCACTGAACGTAGCAAAGAAGACTGAAAATGAATTATTAAAGCAATTACAGGATTTTGCAGTTAGAATACAATTGCAAGAGCCTGTATGTGGAGATATAAATCCTGTAGTTGCAGAAAATCCAGTATGAGTCGTTAACCGAATAATGATGTCGATGATTGAGAAAAATATAGATTATTGAACACTGTAACAAGTGACCTTTATATGAATATTGAAAAACATATTAATGGAAATGAAGAATATCAAAAATCATTAGACAAGTTGGTAAAGGCACTAACAGTATCTGCAGAAGTAGATAAAGAAAGAGCGAAAGTCGTCACGATTATGTGGTGGACTTTTGTTATGATATTAAGGGATTAATATTTTGGAGGGACTATACGATGAAGAAAACATCAAAAAGAAGTTCTGTGATAGCTATCATGGTATTAATTTTAATAGCCATAGTAGTTCCGGCATTCATTGAAAAAGAAAGGGTATTTCCAACTCTCAAACCGAGCGATTGGTTAAGCTTTTGGGGTCAATATATTGGGACATGGATTGCATTAATTGGAACGTCTATTGTTACTGTATTATTAACAAGTAGACAGATTCAAGAGAATCAGCGTATGACTATAGCCATGTATCAAGTACCGGATAGAATTAAATATATATCCGAAATAGTCGATTTAGTTTCTGATTTTGAATTTCATGCGCAGGCGCAAATATTTGAATATCAAGATACAACGTTTCTGAGGCAGCAAGATTGGTATATTTTTGTGGAACGAGTAGATAGTTTTAGAGAGTACTCAGAAACTATGGGTGAAAAGCTAAATAGATATAGATTTAAATTAACAAAAATTTTTGCGCCAGAGCTTAAAGGTATTATAAGTCAGGATAGTGAAGTGCAGAAAATAATGAACAATATTTTTAATAATGCTGAGGTAGCAGAGATGTATATTGAAAGATATCCTAATGCTCCTGATGAACTTAAAGAAATTATAAGAGAAAACATAGAGAGCTCAATTGTAGAAACAAATCACGAAATAAAAAGATTACGAGAGATTCTTATAGATTTTTGTAATGCTGGAGTAAAATGCAAAATTGATCTTGAAAATAGTGTGTGGTAAAATTTCTAACTTTGCATTAAAGAACAAAGATTAATGTATCACGCATTGCAACAAATACTTTAAAAGCGAAAATGAATGCAAGAATTAGTAAGCTGGGATTAATTATCCGGGCTTTTTTTATCAAAAAGATAGAACTAATAAAGCTACGTATGACTTGACTATTTTTGACAAAAAAAGCCACCCGTTAAGGTAGCTTTTACATATAGCCCGCTAGCAATTAATTTTGACTATCCCTAGTTCGAGTCCTAAGAGATTTCAATGTTTCGATAATTACCATTTAAGGCCGCCATAGCAACGATTCTGGAGTTCGTTGTGTTTGTTTAAAACTCTGTTATGGAGATGGCGAGAGTCGAACTCGCGTCCAAGCATATTGCCCTTCGAATATCTACGATCATAGACACATTATTTGAAATTCGCCGTTACAAACGCCACATGTCAGGGCACCCAGTAACCGCTAACCCGATTAGTCTCTTCTCGTTGCTTCAGGTGTGAGCATTGAGCGTAAGTCCACTTAATTTAGGACCCAGATCTGAGACATGGACGATCTCAGGAGGATCTACGATTAGCGCTGTTTAGGCAGCTAAAGCGTAAGAATTGTTATTATTTTTTGCAGTTATAAATAAACTGAGTGGTTTTACGTGGCACAACCACGAATCGCAATCCGAACTCAAACTATACCTGTCGAATCCAGAACATCCCCAAATTCGATACAAGTTTAGTTTAGCATACAGTTCGATGACTGCCAACTCATATGTTCCAATCGCGCTAATCAGTTTGGCGATGTAAGTAAGCCATCATCTTGCGAACGTTCATGGATAAGGCCATGACAGCTAAAATAATCAGCATCCCACCAAATAAATCGAACCCAGTCAGTTGAACATTCAAAAATGTGACAGAAAAGACAGTTGCGGCCAATGGTTCAAACGCATCAAGTAAACTGGCGGTTGTTGGTAAAATGTCGCTTAAACTCCGGGCAAACATGAAGAATGGGGCAACCGTTCCCAGCAGGACGATCACGCCAATTAGCACCCATTCAGTGGGGTTCAAGCTTAACTTGACGGTCCAAGCAGGTTTTAAGGCCATGAGAAAGAGTCCGGCAATCAATAATCCCCAGCCAGTAACGGTTAAAGCACCATATTTTGGCAACAGCGGGCGTGGAATCAACGTGTTCGTTGCCACCCCAACCGCTGACAAGCCACCCCAGAAGAGGACAACGGGTGAAATCGCCAAACTATTCAAATGCCCATGGGTCACAATTAGTAGTGTGCCGATAAACGCCATCAACATACCAATGGCTTCGGCACGATGTGGCTTGACGTGTTTAAATAAGAAATAATAGCCGCTAATAATAAATGGTCCGAGAAATTGAATGATCGTGGCAATCGGTGCATTGCCGACTTTAACGGCTTCAAAGTAGCAGAGTTGCACCGGAATCAGTCCCAGCAAACCATAACAGATGACTTGAAATGCGTCATGGCAATCATGCCAAATCTGAAGTGGCTTCGTTCCAGCCAGCTGTCCCCAAATCAACATGATAATTCCGGCACTGATCATCCGAATTTGTGTCAGCCAAAGTGGCGTGATGTGAGAATTATTAATAAAGAGCGTGCTGGCAGCCACACCGGATATTCCCCATAAGATACAAGCAATACTTGCGAGTAAAACCCCGCGTAAATGATGTTGACGGGTCATTGGTTTGCAGCTTCCCCGTCGCGTATATAGTTTATTGTCATTGATGACACCCCTTATTCCGAAAATTAACCAGCGTTTTTCATTATAGCAAAGCTTAGTCAACTACGGACGGAGCGTCAGCGATTCTTCACGCAATTATCATGAAGTTATTAGTTTAAGGGCGTTTGTGTTAATCAATCCGTAATTCTAAAAATTGATTGGCAAAGTATAAGGCCTGTTCAGCGGAGACGCGACAGCCACGAATATCAAACGGTTGAACACGCAGGGCCTCAAACTGGCAGTTGCGCAAATCACACTTATTCAGTGGGGTGTTGGTGAAGTCAGCATTGTTCAAATTACAGTCATTGAAATGAGTGACCTTCAAACTAGTATCCATGCAGTTGATTTCAGTGAGTTGGCAGTCCTTAAATGTGACAGTTGCCAATTTCATTTCATTTAAGTTAGCCAAATTGAGATTGCAGGCGTCAAAACTAACGGCTTTAAATAGGCTCTGATCGAAAGTGGTGCCGACTAACTTGCAATTAATAAAGGCCACGCGATACCAACTTGATTTCTCAAATTGGCAATTGGAAAAATCGCAGTCCTTGAAAATAACGTCCGTGACTTCGAGACGAAAAAAATTAGCTGTCGAAAAAGTCATTTTCTCAAATTTAGTTTGTTCAATGATGAGATGTTCGGCACTTTGGGTGGCAATGAGTTGGTCCGTGACTATGGCATTCGCAAGTAGTTGGTCCTCGTTAGTGTAGATGTCACGAAAATCAGTGGCAATTAAGCCATCAAAGTTAATTCTAGGTGTTTGCATTGGGGGTCACTCCTTTTTTCTGCTACTAACTAATATAGCAGGAAGTGCCTATTTTTTTAAGAGCCGATTGAGTCGTTGGACTTCGTGATAGCTTGCGAGGTAATAGTTCCACCAGAGAATCGCATACATAAGAATGAAGATACCGGTAAAAATAAGCAACCAATGAAAATCGAGCGGAAACCAGCCGCATAAGATTGCCAGGGGAGTAAATCCCAAGTAGGTGAGACAGAAGTTGACGACGGTTTGGCGAGTGATGCTCCAATTTGACTGCTGAAAAGTTAGACTAGCCAGGCCAAAGACAATTCCGATCAAAGCCCAAAGTCCGGTGGAAATTAGAGTGGCAGTTAATGGTGAGGAAAAGGTCGCAACATAAGTCGGTGCAGAGGGGACAAAGTAACGCGTCTGGTAGAGGCCAGAAAAACTCAGGGCAACGAGATAACCAATCGTAATGCCGATTGCGGCACTGGTCATGATGAGCTTTAGTAATTTAGTCATTTTAAAACGTCCTTTCTTAGCTTCTGGGTGTAGCGACGTGACGCAAAAGTGGTGCTGCCATCACGGAGGTTAACTTGATACATGCCGGCTTTCGTTAAACTGAAATCTTTAATGAAAGCAATCCGGATGATTTCTGATTGTGAAACCCGTAAAAATAAGTTGGGTGGCAATATCTCAGCGAGTTGATAAATGGGCTGAGTCAGTTGGTAGCGTTCGGAATCATCAACTAGCTCGCAATAAACAGTCTTGCCCTCGTGATAGCAACGATTAATCGCATAGATGGGAATCGCGCGCCGTCGTTTATTATTGCGACCGATGACAGTCAGCGGTTCGGCCGCCTGTTGGATGGCTTGTGCGAGCGCATCGGTATGGGCATCTTGTCGGGCTGCATGGATCGTCACAAATGGTGATAAGAGTTTTAGTGATAGATCGTACATGATTTTCATGGTGCTGTGCTCCTTTTGATCGGTTATAAAATTAGTATAAGTGTGTGTGGCTAAGTTGACTAGCAGTGACGGTTAATTGGTCACTTTAGTGGGTTAAGTGGTCATCACCACATTTCTTTCACAATTGAACCACGGTTTGTTACAAATTTGTTGATATACTAGGACTGATAATTAGCCGCAAGTGGGGTATGATTAGACTTGGGTTAAGTGTTTGGTGACTAACCGAACGCTTTATAAATTTATCGTGTTCATTAAACCGATAAACTTGGAGGACGATATAGATGAAATTATTAATGATTGAAGATAACAAATCCGTCTCGGAAATGATGGCGATGTTTTTTAAGAAAGAACAATGGGATGCCCATTTTGCTTATGATGGCAACGAAGCGGTCGACATGTTCAATGAAGATGTTGATAGCTGGGATATGATTACGTTGGATTTGAACTTGCCGGGTAAAGACGGTATGGCAGTTAGTGCAGATATTCGCAAAGTCTCACCAACTGTACCAATTATCATGTTGACTGCCCGTGACTCTGAAAGTGATCAAGTCTTAGGCTTGGAAATGGGCGCTGATGATTACGTGACGAAGCCATTTTCACCGATTACGTTGATTGCGCGAATTAAAGCGTTGCATCGGCGTGCTGATTTGGGCAAAACGGTTCCGGCTGAAACGTCGGATGATGCGATCAGTGATTTTGACGTGCAAACCGATCATTTCAAGCTGAACACGAAGACGCGTGAAGCCTACTTAGCTGGTAAGCAGATTGAAGATTTAACGCCCAAGGAATTCGATCTCCTGAAAACATTGGCGCAAAAACCACGCCAAGTGTTCTCACGGGAACAATTACTACAATTGGTTTGGGATTATGAATATTACGGTGATGAACGGACCGTGGATGCTCATATCAAGAAGCTACGCCAAAAAATCGAAAAAGCCGGTCCTCAAATTATTCAAACAGTCTGGGGGGTAGGCTACAAGTTCGACGACAGTGGCCTTGACGCTAAATGAAACTGATTTACCAACAAATGCTCGCGTTTTTTGCGGTCATCATCACGGTCATTGTTGTTTTAGGCTTTGCATTTATTCAAACGACTAAAACAATGATTTATCAAAATTCTTGGCAACAGCTACAACAGTATGCGACGAGTATCGAAAAAGAAGCGATTCGATACAACACCCAAACGAAAAAAGTCGTGGGCTTTAACCAACAATTTTTGAATGATGGGACCGCCATTTTGCGTGATCAAAATATCCATTTTTCAGTTTATGATGCCAACAAAAGGGTGGTCTATCCAACGTCGATGGGCTTGAATAGTACGCCGAATGGGTCTTTCTATGCGCCAAGCATCTCACCAGAGGACTGGCAGAAGCTGAAGCAGAATAAGACCATTACGAAGTCGCCACATGTCTCATTTAAGTCACGAAATCATGATCAGCCGGTAAATACGCCGTCATTACGGACAATTGACGTTTTAGTCCCGTTGTTTTATAAGAATGGTAGCACTAGAAAGTTTGTTGGCGCCATCTCGATGGGGTCATTTGAACAGACTTTGCAAGCGAACGAGCAGCAAATTGAGAATAACTTGTTTATTGCGTTACTCGTTTCCGGAATTGCGGCGCTATTGCTCAGCTACATTTTAGCGCGCTACTCGGTAAGACGAATCAATCGGTTGCGTTATGCGACCCATTCCGTGGCGAACGGTGACTTTGACATTCATGTTGATAGCAGTCATAAAGATGAAATTGACGATTTGGCGGATGACTTTAATGGCATGGTCAGTTCGTTGCGTGCTTCTAATGAAGAAATCAAACGCCAAGAAAAACGTCGACGGGAATTTATGGCGGATGCTGCCCATGAAATGCGGACGCCACTAACGACCATTAACGGTATTTTGGAAGGCTTAGCTTATGATGCGATTCCTGAAGAAGATAAGGCCCATTCAATTGAGTTGATGCAAAACGAAACCAAGCGCCTGATTCGCTTAGTTAATGAAAACTTAGATTACGAAAAAATTCGGACTGGTCAAATTGCCTTGAACAAGACCAATTTCGATGGCGTCGAAGTGTTGCACAACTTAGTTGAACAACTCACAAAGAAAGCGGCGGCATCTGAGGATCAATTTAAGCTCAGCACACCGGATTCATTGCCAGTCTGGGCGGACTATGATCGTTTTGTCCAAGTGTTATTTAACATTATGCAAAACGCCATCCAGTTCTCACAGCAAGGCACGATTGAAGTGACGGCTAGTCGGACGGATCATATGACGGTCGTTGCGGTACAAGATCACGGTATCGGTATGACACCTGATCAAGTGAAGAATATTTGGGAACGGTATTACAAGGCCGATCCATCGCGGAAGAATACTAAGTATGGTGAGTCCGGTCTCGGGTTAGCAATTTCACATCAATTGGTTCAACAACATGGTGGGACCATTGAAGTTGAAAGTGAACCAGATCAAGGGACGCGCTTCACGGTGACGTTCCCAGATGAAGGCTTTGATAAACCAATTATTGAAGATTAATTTGGCACATTGGCGAAAGTGGTTTAAGTGATTGTGACTTGAACCACTTTTTGCTTGCCTCGTTAAGCGGCGTGCGTCAGTGAAACTTGTGCCGCGGGGACAACTACTAGTCGCGCTTAGGCCTGGAATATGTTACCCTTAATAAGGCTGTGAACAGCGATTTACCGCTATTTTAGATAAGTAAGTAATGTAAAAACTAGCGCTTCAAAAAGACGGTAGTTTTGCCAGAATTGAACGAATAGGAGCAACAAACTATGCAAAAAGTACAGATTACTGGGAATTCCCAGCGAAAAGTCAAAGATGGTTATCCTTTATTAGTGGAAGATGACCTTAAAGATCCAAGCATGAAATTGACGGATGGTTCATTTGTCAGCTTGATGGCCAGCACGCAATTTATGGGTTATGCCTTGATTGCCAAGCATCGTCGTCAACTTGGCTGGGTGTTAAGTTTAGATGAAACGCAAACGCCAACTGTCGACTATTTCCGTAAACTATTTAAAACGGCCTTAGTTCGTCGTCAAACGACCATGCCCGCGGGTGTCCCACAACGGGTCTTCAACGCTGCCGGTGATGGCTTGGGTGGTGTGACGATTGATCGTTACGATGATTATTATGTCTTTACTTGGTATGCAGAAGGCGTCTATCAACAACGCGAAATGATTTATGCGGCATTTGAAACGGCGACCGAGCATCAATTTAAAGGGGTCTATGCCAAATTACGATTCAACGTTGGTGAAGCTAACTTGAAGAGTCAACTGGTCACCGGGACTGCCGCACCAGAACCATTGTTAGTCACAGAAGGCGATGTGACTTATCCGGTCCATTTGGCGGATGACTTAACAACCGGCTTGTTGCTCGACATGCGCCCCATTCGTGAGTGGGTCGCCAGTGCCGAATTACAAGGAAGAACGGTCTTGAATTTATTTAGCCAAGAAAATGGGATTACGGCTGCGGCCGCAGTCGCTGGCGCCGCCAAGACGATTTCGATTGAAACGTCGAAAAAGGGTGCCACCGCAACGGCTGAACAATTGGCTATGAATAATATCGACCCAGACAAGCATGAAATTCGGACGATTGAAGTGCCAAATTACTTGGACTATACGGCTAAGCATCATTTGAGCTACGATGTGGTTGTCGTAACGGCGCCAACTTTTGCCCGCGTTAAAAAGCAAAAATTCCAAGTTGCGGTTGATTTGACCGACGTGTTAGCACAAGCGTTACCAACGGTTCGTCGGGATGGTCAATTGGTGGTAGCGACCACAGCCAACAACTTCTCGATGAAGCGATTCAGCGAAGCCGTAAGCGATGCCTTCATTGGCAGTGATCGGACTTATACCGTCACTGAAACGTTGCGTTTGCCAGCGGATTTTGTCACACGCAAAGCGTACTTGGCTAGCAATTATTTGAAGGTTTTGGTCTTAACATTAGATAAATAGGCCAAAATAACTGCCTAAATAAAAAAAATTTAAACCGTATTTTGGAGGCCGTTTTCATTACTTGAAAACGGTCTCTATTGATAAAGAAAACGAATTCATGAAAATATAATAATAATTATATTTTGGCCTGAAACGCTATTTAACGCTGGTAAAACGGTTACTTTCCTGATAAAATTATTTCTTGTCGTTAGGCACGAGAGAAAAAATAGAAATGAGGATTATGATTAATGGGAATTCTAATTGCACTGATTCCTGCAATTGCGTGGGGTAGTATCGGCTTAATTAGTGGTCATATGGGTGGTTCTGCGCGGCAACAGACCCTTGGTATGACAATGGGTGCTTTGGTCTTTGGGCTCATTCTTTGGATTGTGAAACAACCATCCTTAACTACCGCAGTCTGGGTGACTGGGATTATTTCCGGCCTATTCTGGAGTGTTGGTCAAGGACAACAGTTCACATCAATGAAAGCTATCGGGATTTCACGGACCACCCCAATGTCAACTGGGATGCAGTTAGTCGCCAATGCGCTAGCGGGCGTGTTGTTGTTCAATGAATGGCATGGCAAGATGTACTGGATTGGGTCAATCTCAGTCATCGTTTTAATTGCTGGGGCCGTATTGACCTCATTAACAGACCGTTCTGACCCGAACCGGAGCACTTCCGAAAATTGGGGTGTTGGGATTCGGGCTTTGATCTTATCAACAATCGGTTACGCCGGTTATACGATTGTCGTGCATTACGGGAACGTCAATGCACAGGCTGTCGTGATGCCACAGGCGATTGGGATGTTAATTGGTGCGTTGATCTGGTCCTTCAAGGATAAGCCTTGGCTGGAAAAGGCAACGTATCGTAACATCGTCACCGGGCTCGTTTGGGGTGTCGGTAACTTGTTCATGTTTATGGCGATGGCCCAAATTGGTCAAGCCATTGCGTACTCACTGTCACAGATGGGAATTGTGATCTCAACCTTTGGGAGTATTTATCTGTTAGGTGAGCGTAAAACGAAACGTGAAATGTTGTATGTCATCATTGGCTCAATTTTAGTCATTATTGGTGGCGTCGCCTTATCTTTGATGAAGGCGTAAGGTCGCTTTAACCTGAAAATTAGTTAATTTATTTTTTAACGGCTCAAAACGTAATCAGACGCGATAACAATTCGTTATCAGCGCCTTTTTTTGTTCATAATTTTGCTTATTTTTTACATAATTTGCGAAAATTCACGAAAAAAGCGGGTAAGCGCTTTTCATTCGGTTCGCTCGTATTGTATAATGTGAGTTGTTAAATATGTATAGGAAGAGGTAATAATAAATGGCACACATTTCATTTGACAGCTCTAATTTAACTAATTTCGTTCATGATAACGAACTTGGCGAAATGCAAGCTATGGTCACAGCTGCTGACAAGGAGCTGCGTGAAGGTACTGGCGCCGGGAATGATTTCCGCGGCTGGTTAGACTTACCAACAGATTACGACAAGGAAGAATTTGCCCGTATCAAAGCGGCTGCAAAGAAGATTCAATCAGACTCAGACGTCTTAGTAGTAATCGGGATCGGTGGTTCATACCTCGGTGCCCGGGCTGCCATTGAATTCTTACATGAAACTTTCTGGTCATCACTTTCACGTGAAGACCGTAAATTCCCACAAGTTGTCTTTGCTGGGAACTCAATTTCACCTTCATATGTCAACGACTTAGTTCATATGATCGGTGACCGTGACTTTTCTGTTAACATTATTTCGAAATCTGGGACCACGACTGAACCATCAATCGCCTTCCGAGTATTCAAAGAGAAGTTAATCGCTAAGTATGGTGAAGAAGCTGCCAAAGGCCGTATTTTTGCAACAACTGACCGCAAACGTGGTGCCTTGAAGCAAGAAGCCGACGCTGAAGGCTACGAATCATTCGTTATTCCTGATGATGTTGGTGGTCGTTTCACTGTCTTGACCCCAGTTGGGTTATTACCAATTGCTGTTTCAGGCGGCGACATTGATTCATTAATGAAGGGTGCTGCGGATGGTCGTGCACAATACAGCGATGCTGATTTGACCAAGAACGAAGCCTACCAATATGCTGCTTTCCGTAATATCTTATATCGGAAAGGCTATACCACTGAAATTCTTGAAAACTACGAACCAAATATGGCGATGTTCTCAGAATGGTGGAAGCAATTAATGGGTGAATCCGAAGGGAAAGACCAAAAGGGTATCTACCCATCATCTGCAAACTTCACGACTGACTTACATTCATTGGGTCAATATATCCAAGAAGGTCGTCGTAATTTGATGGAAACTGTCATCAAAGTTGAAAATGCTACTAGTGACGTTGACATTCCTAAAGAAACTGAAAACCTTGATGGCTTGAAGTATCTTGAAGGTAAGACAATGGCACAAGTTAACACCAAAGCCTTTGAAGGGGTTATTATGGCCCACGTTGATGGCGGTGTTCCTAACATGGTCGTTAACATTCCTAGCCAAGATGCTTATACCTTAGGCTACATGATTTACTTCTTCGAATCAGCCGTTGCGATTTCTGGTTACTTGAACGGGATCAACCCATTCAACCAACCAGGTGTCGAAGCATACAAGAACAACATGTTCGCTTTGCTTGGCAAACCAGGCTATGAAGAATTAACTAAGAAGTTAACTTCACGCCTTAAATAAGCAATCTAAAAGTTAAAAATTTTGAGCGCGTTTGACATCGTTATGGTGTTGAACGCGCTTTTTGAGTTTTTGTGCTAAAGGATGAAAGACGAAAATCACTAATAAATGCAGTCGTACTAGTACATTAGCAATGAAAAGCGACGCCCTCCAGCTAGATTAATGGTGATAAAGATAAAAGACATAAAAACAGTTGATTATTAACTAAAAGTTGCCAGTAAAAAAAGATCATGAACACTAACAGGTCTGCAATGGTTACACCTAAACTAGACTAATGATGAACGCTCGTCAGTCAGAAACGTTGTGTTATATGGGACAGCTTCGGCCGCAGTGCGGTCTGCGGCTTTGATTCCAAGGATAACCCACATCTTTAAATCTTACCAACACAGCACTTTTATATGTCTCCAGTAAGCCAAATAAGCTGTGGGCTGAAACCGATAGCTGTTGACTAGTCTGTATAAGGCTGGTTATTGATAAGCTGGTGTTACTCACGAATTTCATCTTGAGTAAAATTCAAAGCAATGCACATCGCTAGCCGTGAGGGGGCTTCGTTTGGGGCTCAGCCGTGGCATTTGGCGTTCCGGCCCCGAACGAAGTCCCCGGTAGGCGGAAATTAGCGCCTATTTGCTAGCTAATGAAGAACGTGACAGCGTGGAACGGTTGCAAAAGTAGGTCGAGCGTGCGATGATTTAACAATCAAGAGGCATCAATCAAGGAGTTAAGTCATGAGAGCTTTAAATATTATTGAAAGTATTATCATTGTCGTTGGTTTGGTCATGTTTGGCTTGGGCAGCAAAGTAGAGACAATCCACCAAGCGGCCCCTTGGCTACAATATGCAGGGCTCATTTTGGTCTTCATTACCGGTTTGAGCGATGCCGTCTATCGGATCGTGACGAAGAAAAGTTTTTTGAAATAATGTGATTAGGTTTTCGAGTTCAAACCAGACAAAAAAGTGCCACCGTTTAAGTTCATCAACTTAGTTTGATGCTTAAATGGTGGTACTTTTTAGTTAGTTGGTTATAGCAATAACTATGATAGTAAAGGGATTGTTCGACAATCCATCAAGCAAATAAACCGTTACCCCTGGTATTCGATAATGCTTTACATCATTCACTATTAATCGCATGGTATAAATGAGGAAATGACCAGTGGGGATGTACTCCGAAATAAAGTATGGGAGGAACTAGCATGAGTTTTTTAGAACTACATAACATTCACAAAGCCTATACGTTAAATCATCATGAAAATGTGATTTTAAAGGGCATTAATTTGAATTTTGATCGCGGGGAATTTATTTCAATTTTAGGTGAATCTGGTGGTGGTAAATCGACACTGATGAACATCATCGGGGGATTGGATCATCAATATGAAGGTGATGTCTTAATTGATGGAGAATCGTTGCGTTCAATGAACGAACGGCGCCTGACCGAATATCGCCGTGAAACTATTGGATTCATCTTTCAAAACTTTAATCTGGTTAGTTATTTAAGTGTCTTAGATAACGTTTTGCTTTCATTAAAGATGACGAAACAGTCACATGCGGAACAAGTTAACAAGGCCACGGCGCTATTAAAACGGGTGGGGCTTGAGCCACAAGCCCATCAATATCCAAATGAACTGTCTGGTGGTCAAAAACAACGGGTTGCCATCGCACGGGCACTGGCGAGTGATCCGGATATCATTATTGCCGATGAACCCACTGGTGCGCTGGATAGCCAAAATACCTTGGAAGTCATGGATATTCTGTATTCGATTGCGGCAGAGGGAAAATTAGTGATTACCGTCACGCATTCGCAAGAAGTTGCGGATTACGGGACGCGGATTGTGCATTTGGATGACGGGCAGATTCATGACGAATTGGTGATTGGGGCACCATTTGATGAAGTTGTGAAAAAGCCAACTAAATATCGGACACTAGGTTTCCGGCAAATGTTTAAGATGTCAATGCAACATATGCGGCGGATGTGGTTACGCTACTTACTCATCATTTTTGGCTCATCAATTGGGATCAGCAGTATCGTGGTCATGTTGGGGCTGGGGAGTGGGATTCAAAATTATATGAATCATCAAATCACCTCACAGGTCAATCCAACGGCGGTACAAGTGTCTAAGAAGACCAAAGCCGTCAATCCAGCCAACCAGCAGGATGCGAAAACGGCCGCCGACTACCAAGCTGCGGTCAACAAGACGCAGACGACTGCCGAAAAGAATGCACAAGTCACCGCAAGCGAGGCCAAACAGTTAGCTAAGCTGAAATATGTAGATTCAGCCAAACTAGGTTACTATGCGGCTTCAGCAACGACGAACTATCAAAAGAAAACGGTTACGTCGTCATTACAAACTGATAATCCGACGGTCTTGAATAAAACAATTAAAGACGGTCAACGGCCAACCGGCAATCAAGTCTTGATTGGGCGCAAGTTAGCTAAGAAGTTAGTTGGCACAAAAAATTACAAACAGGCGTTAAAAAAGTCGGTGACTGTTAAGTTGGCGGTTGTCGATAACAAGAACGCCGCAGTGATGCTTACACGCAAGTTGAAGGTTAGCGGCATTACTAGTAGCAATGATCTGTCAATGATTGTGCCT
The DNA here is from genome assembly GCF_005404945.1 of Lactiplantibacillus pingfangensis. Classification (GTDB taxonomy): domain Bacteria; phylum Bacillota; class Bacilli; order Lactobacillales; family Lactobacillaceae; genus Lactiplantibacillus; species Lactiplantibacillus pingfangensis. Next base: position 77,563 of record NZ_BJDG01000001.1, read on the forward strand.
AGTCAGACGTTGAAGTCGATGTATGAGAAACAGAATGTGACTTATCGACCAAACTTTACGATTGTTCAAATTAGCAAACTGTCACATGTGAAGTCAGTCGAACATCAAATCAAGCAAATTAAGACTAGTGATAAGAAACAAAAGTTTAATTACACTGGAATTGGGGATTTGATTGATTCATTGAACACTTATATTCGGCTCGCAACGAACGTCTTGACTGGGGTTGCTGGGATTGCGTTATTAGTTTCAGCCATCATGATTATCGTGGTCTTATACGTCAGTGTTTCTGAACGGACACGTGAAATTGGTGTCTTACGGGCGCTAGGTGCACGTAAACGGGATATTAGTCACCTGTTCTTTGCCGAAGCGTTAACGATTGGTGTATTGGCAGCGGTGGTTGGCTTGATTTTTGGTCAACTTTGGCAAGTTTTGGGGAATGCGGCAGTTTATAGTTTAATCAAATATCCAATCGTCCGTATTTCCGGCGCCGCGATGTTTGGCGGGGTTACTGTCAGTGTGGTAATTAGTTTGTTGGCAGCACTCGCGCCGGCTCACATGGCTGCACGCTTAGATCCAGTTGAAAGTTTGTCACATGAATAATTGAAGTGAGGGGAAGCAGTATGTACTTTTTCATTACGACAAAAATTGATTCAACGCCATCTGCGATTGAAATTGCGATGATTCAACGCCAGCGCTTATTTACGAAGCATCGGGTGCCATCACTGATTGTTACCCGCAATTACGTCCGTGATTTGCATAAAAATATGCAGGCGGTTGGCTTAGATGATGATTTTCTCGTCAACATGTATGACTATTTTCAAGGCACGACCGACTATCAAGGGGAGGGGTTAACGGCTGCGAACTATCCGCGGGTTAACGGTGAAACTTTGGAACTCATTAATAAGAATGAGTTTGATGTCGTTCAACGTGGCATTCGGCAAAAGGCGCTCATTTTAAATGGTGCCGGTAACCTCGATTACGTTAACGTTTTTAATCCGCAAGGGGCCATCAGTCGCCGTGATTATTACGATACGCGGGGATTCTTGTCAGTGGCACAATACTTTGATCAGCAGCAAAATATTGTGCTAGAACAGCATTGTAATTTACAGCATGAACCCGTGTTGGAAACGTATTTTCGGCCGAATGCCAAAAAGCAGCCGGTTGCCACCCATCAACGCTTACTAAATTATCATGGGCATGATTATGAGTTTGAAGATTGGGATCAACTGACCGCGTTTTTCTTGGATGAACTCAACAATGAATATGGTGGTCACGGCACGATGATTGTGGATCGCAGTGATGCGGGGATGAATCCAATCGTGGAGATGACCTCGGTTGCCCGTAAATACGAATTTTTACACAGCAACTTTACCCTCGATCCACTCGATGTCGTGAATTCGCCAATCGTGCCTTATACGCAAATTGGGCTAGATCATGCGGATCAGCTGGCGGGGTTCATTATGTCGACGAAGGCCGAATGTGAAGATATGACCAATCATATCCACGATATTGTCCCCACGATCGCGATTCCGGTGGGGAGCGTTAGCGAGGAACAATTAGGCACGATGCCGATTGATTTCAGCGAACGTACCCCGGGGAAAATTATTGCGATTGCCCGGCTCTCAGTCGAAAAACAGCTTGATCAGTTAATCAAAGCGGTCGCGTATGTGCATGGCAAGTACTCGGAGGCGACACTGGATATTTATGGTTATGGGGATTCTTGGACTGGCTTTAAAGAAGATAAGAAGCTCAGGACGTTAGTGGATTCCCAGCAGTGGCAGTCATTTATCAAATTCAAAGGTTTCCGGACCGACTTGACTGATGTTTATAATCAGGCGCAACTGATGGTCTTAACGAGTTCGTATGAGGGCTTCAACTTAGGCACCTTGGAATCATTAAGCCATGGCGTGCCGGTGGTCGCATATGATATTAAGTATGGCCCATCCGAAATGATTACGGATGGCAAGAATGGTCGGTTAGTACCGGCAAATAATTTACTGGAACTGGGTAAAGTCATTTTGAGCTTATTTGAACAACCAAAAAAATTAGCCTTGATGAGTGAAGCGGCATATGGGAATAGCGTTCGCTTTTCAGAAGCCATGGTTTGGCAGCGATGGAACGACCAGGTGGTTCAACCAGATATCCAAGCAATGAGGGAGGATCATCGTTATGGCGACTCAATCGGCAATCTCAGCTGATAAACCAGTGACTAAAAATAGCCACCGCAAATACGGGACGCGCGATTTATTGCGGTTAATTACCCATTATGCCCACCCGAAGAAGGGGCTGTTCTTAGTCGGAATCTTATTGTCCTTCGTGGCAACGATTTGCAGTTTATCAATTACGTTATTATTAAAACAATTTATTGATGCATTCAATCATGGCACCTCGGGTCAGTTATTGATCCAGTTATCCTTGATTATCGTTTTTCAATTACTGGCAAGTGTCAGTTCAAGTTTCTTATTGAATTATACTGGGGTCGATGCAGTATCGACCTTGCGCAGCAAACTATGGGAACATATTGTGGATTTACCGATTCCTTATTTCGACCAAAACCGTACCGGTGAGCTTTCCAGTCGGGTGGTCAACGATACGTCGACAATCTTTGAGTTGATTTCCAGTCAGTTTTCAAATGCGATCAATGGGATTATTTCAATCATTGGTTCCTTAGTTTTGATGCTGATGTTAAACTTCAAATTAACGATTATTATTCTAATTATCGTGCCGATTATGGCAGTGATTATTGTACCGATGGGGCAAATACTGGCGCGTATTTCCAAAGCGATTCAAAAAGAAACGGCCAATCTGAATAGTGCGGCGGTTCAAATGATTTCACAAAATCGGCTCGTTAAAGCGATGGTGGCTGAAAAGTCTTTGAAACAACAAGGGACTGATCAAGTGAATCGCATTAAAGGTTTCAGCGTCAACCAAATTAAGTTAGTGTCAATTTTGAATCCAATTTTGAATATCATTTTGCTAGCTGCGATCTTTATTATCATCGTCTATGGTGGGATCTTAGTGCAAACTAAGGCCCTCACCATTGGGAGTTTGGTCGCGTTCCTCATGTACGCCGTTCAAATGATTGCGCCATTAAGCAGCGTGACTGGGTTAGTGACGGCCGTACAACAGACGGTTGGGGCTACGGAACGGATCGACAATATTTTAGACAGTCCCGTTGAAGATAAGCGGGTGACTGGCAAAGATTTGGCGGGCATCGACCAAATTAGTTTTGAACACGTTAATTTTGGCTATCAACCGGATAAATTGATTTTGAAAGACATTGATTTGACGATTCAACACGGTGAACGGTTAGCGTTGATCGGTGAAAGTGGGAGTGGTAAAACGACGTTAGTGTCGTTGCTAGAGTCTTATTACGCGCCCACTAGCGGCAATTTGACGATTAACGGTGAACCAATGGCTGATTTTGCCATTCCGGCCTTACGCAATCGCATTGGATATGTGAGTCAAGAGGTCGATCTCATGCCCGGCACGATTCGTGATAATCTGTTACTGGGCAGCACGACGACGGTTAGCGATAGCCAGTTGATTGATTTATTGGGGCAAGTTGGCTTGACTGACTGGGTTCAAGAGCTACCAGCGGGTTTGGATACAGATGTTGGTGAACGCGGGCTAAACGTGTCTGGCGGTCAACGGCAACGGTTGGCGATTGTCCGGGCACTGGTTCGAAAGCCGTCACTATTGATTTTGGATGAAGCAACGGCAAGTCTAGATAATCGTAATCAGGAACGGGTGACGGAACTGCTTGCCACGTTGCCAACCGACTTAACGACGATTACGATTGTCCATCGTTTGAATCAGATTGAAGCTTATCCACGTATTTTGTTCATGGAACATGGCCAAATTACCGGGGATGGGAATCATGAACAGCTATTAGCCAGTCATGACAGTTATCGTGACTTCTACCAATTGCAATATCGGCATGGCTAAGGCCTGAAGTTTTAAAGTGAAAAAGTCATAAAAAAATTGATCAATGACCGTCAAGGTTGTTGGTCAATTTTTTTGGCGATTTTTGTGTTAATCACTGGTAAAAGTGGGGTGGACTAAAATTATGTGATGCGTTTGATCGTAGCGGCTAATTTTAGCGATTTTTGGACATTGAAATAGAAATTAATTATAAAAAAGTCGAAATCGTGACTCGATATAACCAATCATTATGACAATATACATTGACGTATATGATGAAATTGGCTAATTGCGTGTTAAGCGTTTACTTATTCAATCGGCGGTATAAGTGGTTTTCATAGGGGGTTCTGAACCTCAAAAGGGAATCAGTAACCCCGTCAAGCGTGCCCTAGGTTCAGAGCGTTTTTTGCCGTTAGTTAAACACGTATTTGTTACATAGTATGTACATTTGATGTCGGAATGTGATACTACCCACAAATCATTCGAATATTAGTTATTTCATTGACGCAATGCCCGTTAATTGGGTAGTATTTACTCGTAAACAAGGTTACTTGTTTCACATACACATCGAGTGAAGAAAGTAAGATTTTTATATGAATTTATTATTTTCATTTGAGTGATGTGCAGTTCTAAAAAATAATCTAGGGGGTTAACAAAATGAGTTTCTTTACTGATCTTCATGTTTTACCTGGGACCCATACAGCTTCATATACTAGCTCAGTTTCCAATGATATCTTCGGCGGATTACACAGCTTTATCTTGAATCTGATTAGTTTATTTAAATAGTTCAGTAGCCTAATCGTTTAAAAACTTGATTTTTAAATGATTTAAGTTCGGTTTGTTATGACAATTTACAATCTCAAATAATTTAGGAGGGTTTTACAATGAGTTTTTTCAGTGATTTACACTTATTACCAGGCACCCATACTTCATCACATACTAGTTCAGTAAGCAATCAACCATTTGGAACACTTTACCAATTCATCTTAAATGTCATTGCGGCATTTAAGGGCTAGGCGCTGTTTCGGACAGGTCTCGTTGCAACTAACAGTTAAACAATTCAATTTTTAAAGGAGGCAACTAAATATGAGCTTTTTCAGTGATTTGCATTTATTACCAGGTACCCATACCTCATCACATACTAGTTCAGTAAGTAACCAACCACTCGGTACGTTCTATCAATTTATTTTGAACGTTATCGCCGCATTCAAAGGCTAGAGAGTTAGCGTTTTGAAAATTTAAAAATGAGGAGGAATTTACGATGAGTTTCTTTAACGATTTCCATATCTTACCAGGTACCCATACGTCATCATATAAATCAAGTGTTTCAAACGACATCTTCGGTGGTTTCCACAGTTTTATCTTGAACTTAATTTCAGCTGTCAAAGGCTTGTTCTAAAAACAACAATCAAAGGGGATTTAACTTATGAGCTTTTT
>NZ_BJDG01000002.1 GCF_005404945.1 Lactiplantibacillus pingfangensis
TTCTAAAAACAACAATCAAAGGGGATTTAACTTATGAGCTTTTTCAATGATTTTCACATTTTACCAGGTACCCATACTTCATCATACACATCAAGTGTTTCCAACGATATCTTCGGTGGTTTACACAGCTTTATCTTAAACTTAGTTTCAGCATTCAAAGGCTTGTTCTCAAAATAAGCTCGCTTAAACTAACCAACAATACTGACTAAAAAGGGAGGATTTACATCATGAGTTTTTTCAATGATTTTCACGTATTACCAGGTACCCATACTTCATCATATACATCAAGTGTTTCAAACGACATCTTTGGTGGTTTCCATAGCTTTGTTTTGAACTTAATCTCAGCACTTAAAGGTTTGTTCTAAGCAACCATTGTGAGTGGCCCCAGTCTCAGCACTGGGCCATGACGCAACGCGTATAAGCGGATGAAGATGGTGGGTTGACAAACTTGTCACCCATCATTTTCGTAAAAAAAGCTTTTTAAGGTTGTATCCGGGGAGGATATCCAAATGTCAAAAGATAATCAAAAAATGACCGGTGATTCAGTTTATCGGGTAAAGATGTATAAAGATGGCAAAAAATGGGTTTATGCTGGTGCGACAACTTTAGCCTTAGCAGCTGGCCTCGTTTTTGCAAATGTTAACGCTTCAGCTGATACGGCAGCCAATGCTAGTTCAGCTGAACCACAAACGACGCAAGTAGCGTCCGCTGCGACTGATACCAGTTCTGTATCACAAACGCAAACTGTCACGCCTACAGCTGCCGCTGCACCAACGACGGCACCAACTGCTGCGCCTACGACAGCACCAACCACTGCGCCAACAACTGCCGCAGCTGAAACGCCTGCCGCTACGGCCGCAGCCGTTAGTCAAGCTGCCCCTGTTGTTTCAGCACCAGCTTCTGATGCTGCGGTTACAGTTAACAGTGCTGCCAGCGTAACGGTTACGTCGACTGCAGCTAGTCAAGCGACCTCAACGGCTGCTTCGCAAGTTGCAACCGGTGCCGGTGTTGTCAAGAAAGACAGTGCCGCACAAGGTGTTGGTGCGACGGTTGATGGGACCCAATTTAGTGCTGAAGCAGGGAAGAGCTACAATGTACAAGTAACTTTAACTAAGAATTCAGCGGTTGATTGGTCAAATACTAACGGTCAATTCAGCATTAAAGGTAACGTGGCTTCTGCTACTGGGACATGGAAGTTAGCTTCTTATGTCATTGGTGGTAAGACAACTACCTTAACTGACAACGATGCCGCTGCCATGGGTCCAATCGTCTACACGGCAATTGGCGACAATGATTCAGTTATTTTGAATTATGTTTATACGGCAACGACTTCTAGTGTGACCGGTGGGTTAGACTTTGAAGATGTGCCAGATGCTAATGCTGAAACTGATGTTACCAAGGTTGGCTGGAATTATGCCACGACCGTCACAACAGATGACAACACGACTACGCCAGTAGCAGATACTGATGATGTCAATGTTTATTACTTTGTTGTCGTTGGCATGAATGCTGATGGGACACCTAATGTTAAACGGATCAACGGCGCTGCCGATGATGCCGCAGCCGAAGTTGTTCAAAACGGTGATGTTGGTGGGACTTATACCATTACACCTGCTGATTTAGCTGGTTACACCTACATTCCACAGGATCAAAGCAATGCCCAATATGCCTTAACTGGTACCCTTGCTAAGGGTGGTGCCCATGTTGCCTTGATGTACATGGAAAATACTGGTTTAACAACCAAGTATCAAACTGCCGATGGTAGCACAGTTGCTGCTGATCAAAACTTCGTCAATGGTGCTGATGGGACCTTGACGCGTGCTGGTGGTTCTTATGAAGTTACCGCACCTGCTGTTGACGGCTTTAATTACGTTGGTTACAAGATTGGTGACGACAGCACTGTTCAAACTGGCAATATTGCCAAAGGCGCTTTAGCTGCTGGTAACAACGTCGTTACCTTCGTCTATGAAGCAATTCCTGCTGAAAAAGCTACGGTTACGGTCAACTATGTTGATGCAGCTGGTAAGGAAATCTCACCTGCTACTTCAACTGAATACACTGTTGGCGATCCATATACAGTTGGCACGCCAGCTATTGCCGGCTACACTTACAAGTCAGCTGATAATGATTTGACCGGGACGGTTGCCGGCAATACGACAATTACCTTAACTTATGTTGCTGATGCAACACCTGTTCAAAAGGGTACCGTAACGGTAAACTATTTGGATGATGCTGGTAACGTAATTTCACCTGCCACTTCAACCGAATACAGTGTTGGCGATGCGTACAGTGTTGACACACCAGCTATTGATGGCTACACTTATAAGTCGGCCGATGCTGCTTTAAACGGCACTGTCGCTGGTGATTCAATTGTTAACTTGACATACGGTAAGAATGGTTCTGCCACGACCGCGCCAACAACTGAACCAACCACAGCACCTACTACAGCTCCAACAACTGCACCTACTACGGCGCCAACAACCGCGCCAACGACTGACCCAGACACGAGTGATCCAGATACGATCAATCCTGGCGATGACAACAACGGTGGGACAACGACTGCGCCAGCAACGACGCCAGAAGGCAATACCACTGCACCAGTTACTGATACCACTGTAAGTGGCGATACTTTGACTGCTAGCGATAATGGGACAGCCGGCGTTGTGCCAACGAGCACTGTCTTAAAGCCAGTTGTAAGTTCAGCTGACCAAGCAACTAAGTCAGATGCCAAGACTTTACCTCAAACAGATGAAGAAAATGGCACGGCTTTAGCTGTCTTAGGTCTTAGCACCTTAGTGATGGGTTCAGCATTGTTCTTTGGCGCGACTAAACGTCGGAAGCACCAAGCTTAATTATTAAAAAAGGCTTGATTATTTGCTGAACGGATGGAAAGATCAGTTCGCTGACCTTTCTATTCTTTGAGCAAACAATCAAGTTTTATGGAGGAGTTGCATTATGAAGATGTTCAGTTTAAAGCGCAAAGATAAAGATGAAGAATTTGCGAGTGATTCTGGGCGCGCGACGGCCACTTCAACTGTTGCCGCACAGAAGCCCAAAGATACCCAAAGTACCACCAGCCCAAGTACGCGGCCGACAAGCTCACGGCCAGCGAGAAGTACTAGTGCAACGACTTCGCCAACGACTCCCGTTAAAGGACAAAATCGGGTTAGTCAACGTCGTGCCAGCCAAAAGGCAGCTAAAAACAGCCAAGCACTAGAACGTGAAATGGCCGATTTGAACAAGCAATATCAAGTCTTACGGGGCGAATTAAAGGTTCAATTAGTTCAAGACCGTAAACATGAAAGCCGTCAACGGGAAACGGTCGTTGCCGATCAAGCTAATTTAAGACAACAATTGGCAGATGCTAAGCTTGCCTTCAAAAACCAAGACAAGGTTGTCGAGAATAACGACGACGAACGCCAAGCCATGGTCACGAAGATTACGACTGAACAAACTGCTTATAATGATGCTAAAGCAACACTTGCCAAGAGTGATCAAACTTTAAGTTCATTAGCTAAAAAGATCAGTAGTTCAGAAACAAGTTTAGCCGACTTACGCAAGACTGAAGCTGACATGCGGCAAGCCATTCAAGGCGAACAAGACTTGAAGAAGTTGTTTGTCCTCATGAAGCAACAAGAAAAGCAAGCACAGGACCTTTATTCAAAGAGTGACGCTATCAACAGTGAACTCGTTAAACTTCAAAAACGGGAACAATCTGAAACGCGGCAACGTGCGAACAAAGAACATGCCATTACGACTGCTGAAAAGGCGTTACATACTGCACAAGATTCCTTAGTAGCCTATGACCGTAAGAAGAAGAGTGCGGCTGATGAACAAGACCGGACATTGAACTTATTGAAGCAAAAAATCAATCGTTTACAACATGATTATGATCAAAATGCGCAAAACGCTGCAAATCTTGAAAAGAAGATTACTGGTATTGATAACAAACTGCAATCAGATTACGGGACGACCCATTTGGTTTCACCAGTTGAGTTTGACCAAACGTCTCGTTACTTCCTGTTCAGCAACGATTTAATCCAGTCACTGTCACCTGAGGAACAAACCTCAATTAAGATGGTGATGGGCTTATTAAGCGATGAAGTCAAAAGTGCGCCGAGTGTCATTACGGTTAACTACAACGATAACTTACCAGCTATCTGGAAAGGCTATCATACCAATGACTTGGTTTCTAAGGATGCTGGCTTATACAATTTGTACTATACGATTCAAGAAAAAGTACCTGGTGAAGTGGCCAAGACTAAGTTGGAATTGCCAGACAATCCAGCTTGGGAATACAAACGGAATGAAGCCAAGCAAATTGTCTCAATCTCAGATGATGGCGGCAATTTGATCATGGACTTGAAGTATCGCAAGGATGGGGCTATTTGGTATATTACGTACTTTAACGGGTCAATTGCAACGCGTCGAGATGTCTACGATGCTGCTGGTTTCTTATCAGTCACACAATACCTCGACCGGTCAAATAACGCGCAAGTCACCCTTGAAAACTTCTATCGTCCAGATCATTCCGTGGCGATGATCAAACAATATGGCAATAATCATGAATTATCCATTCAACTCGTCAATGAAGACGAAGCCATCACCAATGTTTTCCATTCTGAAGAGCAATTATTAGTATGGTGGTTAGAATCTGTGATGAAGCAACAAAACAGCGTCTTGTTAATGGGTGTTAACACACCGTTATTTGACGAATGCTTGAAAGCGACTGATGATAAATTCCGCATTTTGCCAATCGTTTCTGCTGATGATTTGGATAATGCGCATGTCAAGGATATCATTGCCGGTAAGAGCCAGTTAACTTCGCTTGTGGCAACTGATCCTGATGTCCAAAAAGCGATTGAAAAACAAATGACGCGCGACTTGGAAATCACCGTGATGCCCGATGTTGCGGAACGCGTCTAAGAGTAACAGTCGTGGGGGATACCAGCTAGACACGACGATCACAAATGGGGTTGGAGAATTGAAAGCTGATACTATGGAAAAAAAAGAAAAATATAGCGACGAAGAGTTGTTTGATAAGATTTTAGTCGGGATGTCTTGGTTAGAAAGTCATCTACGCGAGATCATTCAAACGATGGTTGCTGACTTTGATATCTCGTTTGAACAGTTCTTAATCCTGTACTACTTGGACCATAGTTCGGATCATCGGATTACGGTAAAGGAACTGGCAGCTGATCGACACGTTTCTTCATCGGCAATTTCGAGAAAACTGACCTATTTAATTAATAATGATTTTATTATATTAAAAATCGATCCATATGATCGCCGTTATCGTTACTTGACACTGACAAGCAAGGGCGAAACAGCTGCGCATCTGATTGAAAAGGTCAATGAAGGACGACTACAAAAGTTTTTGGATGAATTTGGCCGTATCCGAATGTCCGAATTAAGTGATGAGCTTAAGATGGTTAACAAGGTATTGGTTGATACTAAAGAAATAAAAGGGTAGTTTGAAGCGACATCTCATTTGAGGTGTTGCTTTTTTGGTGGGGCTAAAGTTTGAAAGATCAAAATCGCCAGTAACTACTGGCATGTCAATGATTAGGGCATGAAGATTAGTTGACATGACCCGCTTCCGGTCGCCACTGATAACATGCGACCGTGGGACCGGATCAAGCCTGAGAAACGTCTTGAGCCTCGCCCGGAACCCTTGCACAAATCGCAAGTGTCCCGGACCGTCCGTGGCGTAACGCCGGCAAAAAGCATGCCGACCCAACGCCACCATCATGACCGATGCTATCAGTGGCGACTTCCAGCTAATTTGACAGTGTTTGCGAGTCCGTTTGTTCTTTCAACCTTCAGCTAAATTGGTTGACCGTTAGGATATGGGCGACCATCTTCAATTGTTGCTGAGTTTATATATATTGATGTAATGGCGTCTTCGCTGTCTTTAGCGGTGTCAATTTTTGGTAAACAAAATATTAGAGAGAGTAGAATCATCATAATTGTTGTATAAAATTGGATTGAAAGGTTTGGGGCATAGCTCAAACTTAGCCACTTTCGATGACTGAGCATTTCAGTAGGTTATGGGGGCCAATCTAAAAAGCAAGTCTTGAAAGATGTTTGTGGTGTAATTACCAAGCCCATGTGCTAATGCCACGGACACAGCGAATTATATGGCATGCTAGATATAGATTGATCGTGGGTCCAAATTAAAATCACGTCAGTACGATTGTATTAACGTGATTTTAATAAAACGGTCTGTATTCGAATGTCCCACTCCGGAAGTCAGTCGGTTAGTGTGGACGTGCTGAAATTTCTCTTAGCTGAGTGGGTTGCTCAGTTTAGAGAAAGGACAGCTTTCAAGATTTGTGGGCTTGACAAAGCTTGAAAGTGAGGCTGGCGACCGCTTTGTGGCGCCAACCGGTCCCAGCTCGGGAACACTAACCGACTGACTGGAGGAATCTGGTTAAAGACTTTTGTTTTGAGCGCTAAGTATGTTGAACGGCAACGATTATTTTGAACTTACGGCGATTGTGCCATAATGAACTTTGTGGTAATTGCATGCGAATTGAAATGTTGAGTTTTAAGAAAACAAAAAAGCCGTCATACGAGGTGTTAGCGACCTCGTTGACGACTTTCAAAACATTAAAATTGGGTATACTGGGCTCGAACCAGTAAATTACGGATTCAGAGTCCGCTGCCTTACCAATTTGGCGAATACCCAATAAACAACTATTCAATTTTAACTTTATGCACAAATCATGTCAACACTAATCCGATAAATAGGCCTTTTTTTTGCATATAAGCGTTCTGATGCAGGCCTTGTACTTTTTCCATCGACTGTTGTACGATTAAAATACGCATAAAAAGGAAAGCGGTGGTCACATGTTGTTGGTCGTCATAAGTTTTGTGGTGATTATTCTCGGAATCGTTTTGACGTTGTTGGCGGTGCGCGGTATGAGTAAGCAGCCGTTATTCACAGTGTCGGCTGGTGCGGATGCGACCACGGCCAAACGATTGTTTAATTTTTCGCCATTTATTGATTTTCGTCTGTGGGAGCGCGGCTTGGTCATTGTTGCGGGTGTTGTAGTAGTTGCGGCGATTGTTATGGCGCTGGTTGCCTTCAAGCAAGCGGCGACTCGATTATTTGCGCTCAGCTTTGATGTCGGCTTCTTAAGCTATTTGTTAGTCTTTCAACAGTGGCTACCAGCGCACTGTGTGCGCTTTTGGGATCAATACCCACCTATTGATCAGAACTTTCAGCTAACGCCGGTCACGACCAGACAGCGGCATCTGAGTAGTCGTTGGTTGCGAACGCTCGGCTTATTGTTGATTGCTGCTGGGGCAACCGGGTTCTTCTTCATTTAAGAAAAGAGGGTGGTCGCGTGACGGCCAAAGATTTAACACGATTGTTTAATCATATTCGGCAACAGTTAATTGTGTGGGCAGTGACGGCGATTGGGTTAGCGGTAATGCGGACCTTCTTGTTACCGCAACTGCTGACATTTGTCTTCTGGTGTAGCGTGGCTTATTGCCTAATTTTGTTTATTGGCTTGGTTGTCGTGACAATTTGGCGATTAAGGGTGAAATGAAGGATTGACAACACCGCTATTTTTCGGTAAGATAGTTATTGAATTTTGCCCGCTGGTCAAATTGGTTAAGACGTCGCCCTCTCAAGGCGGAGTTACGAGTTCGATCCTCGTGCGGGCGATTTGACAACACCTTGGGAGAACGAAAAGCTTTGATAAACACTGTTATGTCAGTGTTTGTTAAAGCTTTTTATTTGGACAAATTGACGTTGGGTAAACAAATTAGGTTTACGCAGGGAAAATGGGGACTATAATAGAGTTGTAGCTAGATGGGTAACGCCAAGTGGATTGACGTTGGTTAAAAATTTACCGGTAAAAAGTCAAAATAAAGGAGATCATGATTTTTGGTATACAAAGACGTGTTTGGAATTGACCACGAGGATTGTCACATTGTGCAGACCCGGCATGAATTCAACCGAATTTTTATTATTGAAAATGACGTTGGCTCACGGTTTACTTGTATCAAAAAAGATGCCCCGCTAGAAAAGAAAATGTCTGGTCATTGGAAGTATGCAAAGGCCAGTGATGCACCTAAAAACTACGCGGTTCCTTATAAGGCGCAAAAAAGTTAAGGCTACCGACTGAAAAGAGGATCGAGATGCGATTGTATCAACCGTTAACCAAACATAATGGGCGCGTGCCCCGTAGTGGAAAAGTTCGTAATAATCCATTTTACGGGATTCATGGTGCCGACTGGGTCAAAAATGAGAGTGCCTCGCTATTCAATGCCGAGCACGAACAGGCGCAACCCCATCACCAACTGCATCGGCGTGTTGGTCAAACAACGCGCAAGATTTTGTGGGCGATGGTCATCGTGATTGGCATGTTGATCATTGGTTTCATCCTTTATTCATTGGCAATTAACTTTTAAAGCAATCAAATAGAACGACACTTCAGCAATGACGAAATCGTCTCGTTGAAGTGTCGTTCTATTTTATTGTTATTTAAGCAGTCCCGCAAATGTTTCTAAGGACATGCCGGGTGTGACGCGTTGACGCGTTAAATTATAAGGGTCAGTCTCGCTAGTGGCAATTCCCGGAGCGGTTGATAAGGCGTACTTGTAGCCTGCCTTTTTGGCGGCGCGGCTGGTGGCTGCATTCGCCCGGCCGGCTGGATAACAAATGACTGGCGTTTTCTGGTGCAAGTTTTGATCGAGCCAGCGTTTCGACTCAGTGAGCTCTTTAAGCTGATCGGCATAGCTGAGTTCGTTTAAATCGAGATGCCTGACGGTGTGACTCTGGAAGTCGATGACGCCGGAAGCGGCCATTTTCTTTGCATCTGCGAGGGATAAATGGTTCGGATGGGTCGCAAACCCGGTAATGAAGTTAATCGTCGCATGTTGATGATTGGCTTTCAAAATTGGCCAGGCCGCAGTTTTGTTATCCGTGTAGCTGTCATCTAAGGTGACCCAAACGATTTTTTGTTGTGGAATCCGGTGATGAGATAAGGCGTAAACCGCTTCGGTCGTCGTCAATGTGCGGTAATGCTGTTGTTTCAAATAAGCCATCTCAGCCTTGAATTCAGTAGCTGGGACTTTGAGGGCATTGCCGCTGGAAATACTATGGTACATTAAAATCGGTAGTTTAACCGTTTTGACGGTTTTCCAGTCTGCATACGGCGACTTTTTGGGCTTGGTCGCTTTCCGTGTGACTTTTTTAGATGATACCGTTGAACTAGCTGCTTTAGAGTTGCTTGTGCCGCTACCACAGCCCGCTAAACCGACGATGAGTAATGTTAGCAAGCCGAAGCCTACAAAGTGTTTAAAACCCCTAAAATGCATAATAACTCCCCCCGAAATCTTGATTGTTTTAATTTTAACGGATTTTTTGGAATTTGGCGCGTTTTTGCTGAAAAAAACTGACAATTATTTAAGCTAGCAGTGCCCCTCAGGGAAAACTAATGTATTAAGAATTCGTTGACTTTGTTAGCAATTGTTTAATCAAGTTAAGAATGATTTAGCCCCTCTAGGCAGGCACGTTGCGGCTTGATACGATAGTGCTTGTAATCAAAAAATCACTCTTGCGGGGGAAACAAGTATGAAGAAATTAATTATTGGGTTGTTAGTTGTGATGGGCGTGAGTGTTGCGGCGCTGTTGGGTGCCGGGACGCTGACGAAGGATAGCGGGTCGGAGTTGTCAATGGCACTCGATAACGTGAATCCGTTAGTCAAGACGAGTACTGTTTATGGTGTCACCAACACTGCGATTAAAAAAGGGAAAGGCGGCGCTGGCGAAGACATTTATACTTATCGAATTAAGACCGTCGATGTGAAAGGCCAGGCCCGTTGGTTGACTTTTACCGCCGACAAACGGTTGAAACTAAATAAATATTTGAAGATCGACACCAAAGGTCAGAATGTCAATAGTTGGGAAGCAGTGAGTTTACAAGCGGTTCCCAAGACCGTGGTTCAGCAATTGGCGAACAGCTAAATGAAGCTGCGCCACCAGCTGTTTTGTATTTTCAAATTATCAAGTGTAAAAAATAAGGCTAAAAGACGAGCAAACCAGAAAAATCAGGTTGCTCGTCTTTTTTGATGTCGTCTAGATCATCGCTTCCAGTTGCTAACCCGCCGTACTTCACGATTATAAGTCATGGAGGGTTCACCATGAGTCTAATAGTGACCGGTCCGTTATAATGACAGTAAACGATGACTAGACACAAACTTTCGGGGCCTTAAGAAATTCTTAAACCCTTTTAGCTGTCAAAGCGTTAGAGTTGCGTTACAATGGTTTGCGTGAGACTTGTAAAGATGGTTGACAAAACACTGATTTTTAGCTAAATTAGATAATTGCACTGTCATTAGCATAATTATATTAGTGAAGGGGAGCGTGTTGATGCTTAAAATAGCAAAAGGGCGGATCTCAACGATGGCGGTTATCGGGGCAATCTTATTTATGATTGTCCAAGTAATCGCTACTTTGAATCTACCTAGTTTGACCTCAAATATTGTGAATAACGGGGTCGCCACAGGTAATATTAGTTATATTTGGAAAATTGGGTTTGAGATGATCGGATTTTCCTTGCTGTCTGTTGTTGCCGCCTTTGGGAATGTTTTCCTAGCTGCGCGGTCGTCACAAAAATTAGGTAAGAATTTACGTTCGGATATTTATAAAAAGGTTATTAATTTTTCGAATGATGAATTCGACAAGGTTGAAACCTCTTCATTAATTACACGAACAACTAATGACGTGGTCCAGATTCAAAACGTTGCGATGATGGCGTTACGGATGATGATTATGGCGCCCATCATGTTGGTCGGGGCGAGTTTTCTGGCCTATACCAAGAGTCATGAATTAACTTGGATCTTTGTCGTTTCAATTCCGGTATTATTGATCTTTATTGGGATAGTCATGGCTTTTGCAATTCCATTATTCCGAGCGATGCAAACCAAGACCGACCGGATCAACTTAGTTTTCCGTGAAGGCTTGACTGGGGTTCGGGTTATTCGGGCGTTCCGTCAAGATAAATTTGAACAAGATCGTTTTGAAGGTGCGAATAAAGACTACACCCAAAATGCGATTAAAGTTAACACCATCGTGGCGTTGGCTTTTCCAATCATGACGTTGATCATGAGCGGGACTAACGTTGCGATTGTCTGGTTTGGTGGTCAATTGATCAGTAGCCAAACGATGCAAGTCGGGAACATGATTGCGTTCATGACTTACGCCATGCAAGTTTTAATGAGCTTTATGTTGCTGGCGATGGTCTTTGCCTTGATTCCACGGGCTGCCGCTTCAGCAACCCGGATTCAAGAAGTCTTAGATATTGAAACTAAAATTAATGATCCAGAAAAGCCCGTGGCGTTGCCTGCAACGAAACAACACAGCTTGGCTTTTGACCACGTTGATTATCGTTATCAAACGGCAGAACAGTTGGCGCTGGCAGATATTGATTTCAGTGCCCATTCAGGTCAAACCGTCGCCATCATTGGTGGGACTGGTTCTGGGAAGACCACACTGGTTAATTTGATCCCACGGTTTTATGACATTGAAAAAGGTGCAGTGAAGCTTGATGGGGAGGACGTTCGCAGCTTAAAGACGGCGGACCTCCATCGGGCAATTTCCTTTGTGCCACAAACGGCGACACTGTTTACCGGGACTATTCGGGATAATTTGAAGTTTGGGAATGCGGATGCAACGGATGACGAAATTTGGCATGCGTTAGAAATTGCGTGGTCAACGGCAACGTTTGGCGATTGCGCGTGCGTTAGTTAAGCAAGCGTCTGTCTACGTGTTTGATGATTCGTTCTCAGCCTTAGACTTTAAGACCGATGCGCAATTGCGGGCTGAACTGCGTCAAGATGACCAAGTGCAACAAGCAGTGGTTGTCATCGTGGCCCAACGAATTGCAACGGTTGCTGATGCAGACTTAATTCTCGTGTTAGATAACGGGAAGTTAGTTGGTAAAGGCACCCATCAAGAATTAAAAGCGAACAACGAAGTTTATCAAGAAATTATGAAGTCACAATTACGAGAGGAGGATCAACTGTAATGAGTGAAAAGAAATCAACAAGTGCGGATACGCCACGTCCATCAGGCCCACGTCATGGCCCTGGTGCGCAAGGCTTAGTCGAAAAGCCGAAGAGCTTCTGGAAAACGGCTTGGCGCTTAATGAAATACATGTCTGATCGCTGGGTCGGTTTAGCGATTGTCATGATTTTTGCGATTGCATCGGTGATCTTCCAAATTCGAACGCCTAAGATTTTAGGGGAAGCTACGACTGAAATTTACAAAGGCATTATGAAAGGTGCTGCCCAACAAAAGGCCGGCATTAGTCAATCTGGTTATCCAATTAACTTTGAGAAGATTGGCGAAATTATCCTAGTTGTCATCTTGATGTATGTGGCATCAGCGTTATTCAACTTTGCCCAACAATATATTATGACGCGAATTTCGCAAGGCACCGTTTATAAATTGCGACGGTCATTTAAAGGTAAAATGCAAAACGTTCCCATCTCATACTATGATACCCATTCAAACGGGGATATTATGAGTCGGGCCGTCAACGATATGGATAACATCGCCAATACATTGCAACAAAACTTAACGCAAGCGGTCACGAGTACCGTGACCTTTGTGGGGACGTTGTGGATGATGTTGTCGATTAGTTGGAAATTAACGTTGATTGCCTTAGTTACGATTCCTTTGAGTGTCGTCGTCGTTGGGGTGATTGCGCCAAAATCACAAAAATATTTTGGCATTCAACAAAAGAGTTTAGGCTTATTAAACAACCAAGTTGAAGAAAATTATGCTGGTCACGTGGTTATCAAGAGTTTCAATAAGGAACAAGATGCCATTGACGACTTTGAAGTTCAAAATGACAATTATTATCAATCAGCCTGGAAAGCACAATTTATTTCTGGGATTATCATGCCATTAATGATGTTCCTGAACAATATTGGCTACGTCTTTGTCGCGATTATTGGTGGGATTGATGTTGCGAACGGGAAAGTTACCCTTGGGAACATTCAAGCGTTCTTACAATATACCCAACAATTTTCACAACCAATTTCACAATTGGCCAACTTATTGAACACAATTCAATCAACTGTCGCTTCTGCTGAACGAGTCTTTGAAGTCCTTGACGAAGAAGAAATGGTCCAGACGCATTCAGAATTACCAGCTGAAACGGATAGCGATAACTTAATTAGTTTAGAACATGTTCAATTTGGTTATACGGATGATGCCCTGCTGATGAAGGACTATAACTTAGATGTGAAACGTGGTCAACAAGTCGCCATCGTTGGACCGACTGGTGCCGGTAAGACGACCATTATTAACTTACTTGAACGCTTTTATGATATTAAAGGTGGCTCGATTCGGTTGAACGGTGTTGATACCCGTGATTTGAAGCGGGAAGACTTACGTTCTCATTTTGCAATGGTCTTACAAGATACTTGGCTGTTTACCGGGACCATTTTCGACAACTTGAAATACGGTCGTGAAGACGCGACTGACGATGAAATCTATGCGGCAGCTAAAGCAGCCCACGTGGATGACTTTGTGCGCAAGTTACCAGATGGCTATCAGACCATTCTGAATGAAGAAGCGTCCAACATTTCACAAGGTCAACGTCAATTATTGACCATTGCGCGGGCCTTCGTAGCTGATCCCGAAATTTTGATTTTGGATGAAGCGACAAGTTCTGTTGATACACGGACTGAAGTGCATATTCAACATGCGATGGAACGGCTATTGAAGAACCGGACGAGTTTCGTCGTTGCCCATCGGTTATCAACCATTCAAGGTGCCGATAACATCATTGTCATGAATCATGGTTCAGTGGTTGAAACCGGGACGCATGAAGAATTGATGGCACAAAATGGCTTTTACGCTGACCTGTACAACAGTCAATTTACCGGGAACATTAGCTTAGACTAAAGGAGGGGTGTCAAGTGTTTCGAAAAACAACATTCGTTGCCGTCACAGCTGGGCTGCTCGCCGTTGTTTTAGCCGGTTGTGGGCAAAATAGCCTATCAACGACCAAATCAACGTATACGCGAAGTGGACTAGTTGCGAGCGTGAAGGGCCGTAGTAATCAGAAGACGGTCAGTTACCGCTTAGACGGGCAAAAGACTAAAACAGCGAAAGTGCATAACAATACGTTTATTATTCAAGTGCCAACCAAGACAACCCGCCAAACGGTCAAGTTAACGGCCGGCAGTGCGAAAAAGACGGTTTATGTCAAGAGTGCCAAGCGTTTAACCACCTATACCAAGATGGCAACGGCTTATAATCAAGCGTTGATTGGCTCGAAAATGACCAAATCGCAACAGCAGGCGGCACAAAAGTTACAAGTTCAAGGCGCTGCGTTGAAGAAACAACAGGCGACGATCCAAGCGGCAGTTACCAAGGCAAAAGCCCAAGTCGCTGCCGGTGGGACCGAAGCTGCGACTGGCGCCGCAACATTGCAAGCGCAACAAGCCGCGGCTGCTAAGCTTCAAACGCAAGCCGCAAGTTTGAAGGCGAGTCAGAAAACTGTCGCTGCTGCGATGAAGACCGCTAAAGCCAAAGTTAAGGATGAGCTTTTGCCGACTAAAGTGCCAACGGGTGTGACCAACGTCTTAACCACTAAAGATTACAAGATTCGAATGAACGTTCAATCTGGTGATGTGATGGGGACGGCAATGATTGTGCCAACCAAGGCCTTTAAGAACAAGACCCGTCAAAAGAACTTTGGAACGTCATTTGCGTTGTTAAGCAGCACTTCTGGCGCTGACGCTAAACAAGTAATGAAGAAATTCAGTAAAGAGACTAAGAGTAACAAGAGCAGTACCACGACAATTGATCCAATTGTTTCAAAAGGGGTCCGCTTTACGATCGGTGTCTCCAGCTCTGATTTATATATCTTTATGACCAAATAATTTCGTCAAAAAAGCACTTATCACGGCCACAGCGGTTGTGATAAGTGCTTTTTTAGTCAAATGACTAAAGGTTGAGAGACGGAAATCACTAATAAACGCAGTCGTACCAGAACATTGGTGATGAAAAAAGCCAACGTTGTCGCTTCCGGGCGTCGCCGATTACATGCGGACGAGGGACCAGGCCAAGCCTGAGGAGCGGTCTTGGCCTTCGCCCGGAATAGTTGCAAACACCGCAACTATCCCGGACCGTCCGTCCCGTAAGACCGGCAAGAAACTGCCGCTCAAACGGGACTTTCACGTCCGATGCAATCAGCGACGCCCTACAGCTAGGCTAGTGGTTTTAAGGATAAAAAACTCAAAAGCAGTTGATTTGAGTCTTAAAATTATGGCATCAGTTAGCAATGTGTTGAATTTTGTTGGCTGCTTTCATTGGCCGTCCGTGGTGTAAAGTCGGTCAAAAAATAGAAGTGTTTATTATTGATGTGATGCTGTCCACGATTGTTCTAAAGTTGTAAATCGTTACTCAAATGACAACTCTAAGAAATAGCGATTTTTACTCGGTAAATGGGCGGTTGATACCCACACTTCATGGTAGTTGGGAACTTTTTTCTCGGTGTAATCGAAGAAAAAGTCTAATAAGCCACCATTTTTAGCAACAAACTCATCTTCAAAACGGTTGACGAGCAGTTTATCATTTGGGAAATAGATTTCGGGATTCGCAACTTTGATTCGATCGGGAATCGCCATGCGTACCACGTTGGTGTATTCGGGCGTGGTAAAGGTGATTTCAGCCGGGTGATGGACGATATAGAACAAGACATTATAAATTGAATCAGAATTAATAGCCACGACGAACCAGTCCTTTGTTAAATTTGTGTCTATTATACCAAAAAACACGTGTTTTTCATGAAAAATCTTTCCGGATGCTACTTGACAAAGCTCTCATAAACTATTAATCTTTTAATTAAATTCCAATTAATTAACTGTTGGTTGCCTCAGTCGCCACAGATTATTTAGGAATAAATTACATATAAAGGAAGTTGACTTAAATGGCAGATGTACAACTAGATTGGAATAACTTAGGGTTTAATTATCGGAATCTCCCATATCGTTATCGGGCTTATTATAAAGATGGCGAATGGGTTAAACATGAATTAACTGGTGATGCGACCTTACATATTAGTGAAGGCTCAACTGCGTTACATTATGGTCAACAAGATTTTGAAGGGTTAAAAGCGTATCGGACTAAGGATGGGAGCGTTCAATTATTCCGGCCTGATCGTAATGCGGCCCGAATGCAAACCAGCTGTGAACGGCTTCTCATGCCACAAGTGCCGACTGACATGTTTGTCGATGCGGTCAAACAAGTCGTTAAGGCCAACCAAGATTACGTGCCACCATATGGGACTGGCGCAACGTTGTACTTACGGCCACTCATGATTGGTGTTGGCGGTAATATTGGTGTGCATCCAGCGCAAGAATACATCTTTACGGTTTTTGCCATGCCTGTCGGTAGCTACTTCAAAGGTGGCATGACTCCAACGAACTTTACCACTTCAAATTATGACCGGGCTGCGCATAAAGGGACTGGGGCCTATAAAGTTGGTGGGAACTACGCTGCCAGCTTGTTCCCTGGGCAAGAGGCGCACGCCAATGGTTATTCCGACTGTGTCTATCTTGACCCAGTTGAACACAAGAAGATCGAGGAAGTCGGTTCTGCAAACTTCTTTGGGATTACGAAAGATAACAAGTTTGTGACGCCAAAGTCACCATCAATCTTGCCATCAGTCACCAAGTATTCACTACTTTACTTGGCTGAGCACAAGTTTGGCATGGAAACAGAACAGGGTGACGTTTATATTGATGACTTGGATCGGTTCGCTGAAGCTGGCGCTTGTGGGACTGCGGCCGTTATCTCACCAATTGGTGGGCTAGAACACAACGGCAACTTACACGTCTTCTACAGTGAAACTGAAGTTGGCCCAGTTACCAAGAAACTTTATGATGAATTAACTGGGATTCAATTCGGTGATCGTGAAGCGCCTGAAGGTTGGATTCAAAAGGTTGACTTAGACTAAATTGAGATTATGAACGAGTCTGGAAGTTATCATTTCCAGGCTTTTTTGATGTGTAGCTGAAGGTTGTCGCTTCCGGCTGGGACTGATAACATGCGGCCGTGGGACCGGTCCAAGCCAAGCGCGTCTTGGCCCTCGCCCGGAACCCTTGCAAAAATCGCAAGTGTCCCGGTCCGTCCGTGGCGTAAAATCGGCAAAGACAGCCGATTAACGCCACCTTCACGACCGATGTTATCGGTCCCAGCCTTCAGCTATTAGGTCTGTCTGACGGAGTACTCATCACGAGTTTAGTTTAGGTATGATGATATTGCCCTGTTCATATTTTTTGTACTTGCAACCTTTAGTATTCGAATACATTGATCTGAAAGTGGCGTTGTATTTATGACAGACGCCTTAATTTTGGTCAGTGCAAAATTTCTCTTGGTCGGAGGATTGGTTGACAAAGAAGCCCCCTTCATCTCAAATTAAGTTACAGACAATAATAGAGAGAAGCAGTCTTCCATGAAATAAATTTTAGTCGATTTTGAAGAAAAAAGTAAAGGGGCAAATAATTTTATTGCAGTTTGAGTTGGTGTTAATTAAAGCGTTAAGTAGCTTATTTAGTTTGATCATTGCAGCTTTGTTAGAGCAGATTTACGCCTGTACAACAGTGGACAGGTGCTCGAGTGTTACGAACGGACAGTCGAACCTTGAATGGTTTGTTGGGCACGATTTTTCTCAACGCCGTTTAGTTCAATGGATGGTTATTTGGCGAATATTTTTAGGTGACCGATAGTTCAAAACAATGCACAATTCTAGCCGTGAGGGGGCTTCGTTTGGAGCTCAGCCGTGGCGTTTGACTTAGCGCGGTGATTTGTCCGCGGTTAGTCAAAAACCAGCTTTTGAGACCGCTTTTTGGCTCAAAACTGGTTCATGGCGTTCCAGCCCCAAACGAAGTCCCCGGTAGGCGGAAATTAGTGCTATTCGTCAATCAATTGACAATCTGGAATTTGAATGAAAGACCTAACAGTAATGAATTTGGAGTGAACCGAGAAAAAACTTGATACTTAATAATTTTGATAAGCATAAGTGCATTGGCTTGTCCTAAGTTATAATAAGCTTGATATTAAGGGCAGCTAGTACTAGCGACAAATTCGATACAATGCTGAACAAATTAGTAAAATTAAAGAGAGAAATGAGACAAACGATGAGTTTTGAACGAACTAAAACTGAAATCCAACGATTAGTCGCTGAAAAAATTATTCCCGGCGCCAGTTATGCCGTGATTCAAGGAAATCGAGTTGAACAGGCACAAGTCGGGGTGGCTGAGCTCAAGCCGGAAATCAAGCCACTTTGGCCGCATGCGGTCTATGATTTGGCTTCCGTGACGAAGGTGGTTGGTACAACCACGGTGGCGCTGCAATTGATGGCAGCTGGTCAGTTGGCGATTGAGCGGCCGGTCCATGATTACTTGCCAGCTTTTGAGAATCGGCAAGTGACAGTCCTGAATCTCATGACACATACAAGCGGCATCAGTGGCTATATCCAAAATCGGAACGCCTTGCCGGCAGATGAACTGCTAGCGGCGATTCAAAAATTGCCAATTAGCCAAGCAAATTTGAATCATCGCGTAATTTATACTGATTTGGGATTAATCCTGACCGGGATGATCATTGAAAAAATCCTCGACCAATCGATTCAAACCGCTGTGACTGAACGTGTGCTACAGCCACTTGGATTGCCAGATGCCACTTTTAAGCCAGTTGTGGCCCAGGCCGTCCCGACGACCTATTCACCGAAAAATGGGCTATTACAAGGTGTTGTCCACGATCCTAAAGGCCAAATTTTGGGTGAACATTGCGGCTCAGCGGGTTTATTTGCGAGTGTCGACGATTTGGTTCAATTTGCTAAATTGATGCTAGGACAGGTGACCAATCCAGGGGTTTTGACGCCAGCGACGATTGAAAGTCTGTATCATGATTGGACACCCAATCATCACTTACGACGGAGTTTTGGCTGGAATCTTTGGCATATGGGAAGTGAGCGCACACCCATCATTTTCCATACGGGCTATACGGGGACGCTCTTGATGCTGGATCGTGAAAGTCAGTCAGCCCTAGTTTTCTTATCAAATCGGGTGCATCCAGTGGCACATAACGCGAACTTTTTACCTGCACGGCGGCGATTAATTGCCGCGTGGATCGCTGATGTCGTCAATAATCAACCAGGAGGACTTGTTTAATGAATAAAACTAAAACGACTATCGAATCTTTTTACGCACCATTCAATACCGGAAAAACGGCCGGTTATGACGCGATCCTAGCACCAACTTGGGTCAATCATCCTAATGATCCGGGTCAAACGCCGGACCTAGCCGGTTTTAAGGCCGGTGTACTGGATTTCAGACGGGCTTTTGACAATTTTGAGTTAACCATTCTTAAAATTATTATTGATGGCAATGATGTGGCCGTCCATCTGAAGATGACTGGCAAAATGATTGGCAGTTTCGCCGGATTTCCGGCGACGCAGCAAGTCGTGACATTTTATGGCTTAGATCGACATGAATTAGCAGCTAATGGACAAATTTTGGCGACTTGGCATTTTGAAGATTTCGACGGCTTGCAGGCATAATTCAACGGCAATCGCATAATCGTTGTCGCTGAAATAATTAAATCGGTTTCACAACCGCTTTCATTTATGCTAAAATTTAACTATAAATCAAGTAAATGGAGCGTGCATACAATGAGTGAACCTTATTTCTTAGAACCAGTATTCCACGAAAAAATCTGGGGCGGTTCCCGGTTGAAAACTGATTTTGGCTACGATATTCCGAGTGATCATACTGGCGAATGTTGGGCCATTTCTGCCCATCCACATGGCCCAGCGACCGTTGAAAATGGGCCTTATAAGGGCATGACTTTAGATAAGGTCTGGGCCGAACATCGTGATGTCTTTGGCAATGCCAAGGGCGATGTTTTCCCACTGTTGACTAAGATCTTGGATGCTAGTGAAGACTTATCCGTCCAAGTTCATCCTGACGATGCGTATGCCGCCGAGCATGAACACGAACTAGGTAAGACCGAATGCTGGTATGTAATTGCCGCTGAACCAGGGGCCACCATGATTTATGGTCATCATGCTAAGACCAAGGCGCAATTGGCCGACTGGATTCATAACGGCGAATGGGATAAGTTATTCCGGCGCGTACCAGTCAAGCCTGGTGACTTCCTTTATGTCCCATCTGGCACGATTCATGCGGTGGGTAAAGGGATCATGGTACTTGAAACGCAACAGAGTTCCGATACGACTTATCGGCTGTATGACTGGGATCGGGTTGACAAAACCACGGGTCAGAAACGGGAACTTCATTTACAACAATCCATTGATACGACGATTGTGCCTCATGAAGATCCTAAATTAGACATTACCACAACTCAAGTTGGCGATGCGACGGTCACTAAGTACGTGCAATCACCATTCTTCGGCGTTTGGCAATGGCGGTTAACGGATGGTCAAGCAACGTTTAATCGTGGTAAAGCGCCATACACCTTAGTTTCAGTTTTAGATGGTAAGGGGCGTATTATGGTTGACGGCAAAGATTATCCCTTGGCAAAAGGTGTCCACTTCATCTTGCCATTTGACGTCAAACAATGGACGCTAAAAGGTAACTTACAAATTATTGCTTCTGAACCTGGGGAACAAGCTTAGACAGTTAACCCCTTTAAATTATAAAAAAGATTGATAATCGCAATTTACGATTATCAATCTTTTTTTAGTTGGTCACTGATATTATCATGAAAAAATGACCAGGCACTTAAAATCACCATAAAATTTATTTATGAGTTAAAGGGGTGTCTTAATTAGGGCTTAACAACCACGTTTTTAGTGAGGTCTTCATGAAGCTGATCCAGTGCGCTAAAGTCGGCGTCCGGATATTTGCGTTGTAACGCTAGTTTTAAAATCCGTTTGGCGAGGGCTTCATTACGGGCCAAAATGGGACCGTGGAAGTAAGAGCCAAACGTGTTTTTATAAATGACACCCTCGGTTTGGTCTTGGCCATTATTACCATGACCTTGAAGGACGTCACCAAGTGGGCGTTCGCCCTTACCAAGAAAAGTCGTGCCGTTATGGTTTTCAAAGCCGTAATAAGTCTGACCCGTTTCAGCGTTTTTAATGGTGATATTACCAATGAAGCGATTATTGTCTTGACTCAACGTGTAGTGGTCCAAGGCAGCAATTCCCGGAATCTTTTCGCCGTGGGCACCGATGTAGTAGTGACCGAGCATTTGAAAACCGCCACAAATGGCTAGGAAGGGACCCCCGGCTTCAATGTAGTCCGTTAGTGGCACTTTCTTCGTTTGTAAATCTTTTGAGACGATCGTTTGCTCGTAATCTTGGCCGCCACCGAATAACACAAAGTCATATTTAGCCGGGTCAAATTGGTCGTCTAAACTGATCAGTTCGGTGTTGATCGTGGCGTCGACGGCTTTCGCATAATAGCCCATCGCTAAAATGTTGCCAATATCACCATACGTGTTCATTAAGTCGCCATATAAATGTGCGGCGTTTAAGGTGTATGTCATGTTAGGCCATCCCCCCATCAATAATGCCTTGACTAGCAAGTTGTTTACGCAATTGTAGCATCGCGGTATAAGTGGCGACGACGTAGACTTGTTGCGTTGGTAATTTTTGAATTTCAGCGGTCATGTTTGTCAAATCAGGCACAATGGTCAGATCCTTGGTTGGCACGCCAGCGACCTTCAAACGGAACGTGATGTCACGATAACGTTCACCACCACTAATATAAGCCGGAACGTTCAGTTTGGGTAACTGCTCGAAATCGCCATCCCAAATCCAACTCGTATCAATGCCGTCCGCATAATTCGCATTCAGCAAGGCGGCGAAGGAGAAGGGGCGGTCGTCCGTACTAATCATTTGCAAGACTTGATTCAGTCCAACCGGATTCTTGACTAAGATCAAGGTCACAGCTTTGTCGCCTACGTGAAAAATTTCTTGGCGGCCAAAGACTTGTTCATCGTTTTCGCTGAGCGCGTGAGAGATTTTAACTGGATTAACGTCCATGAAACGACCAACGGCATAGGCAGCTAAAGCATTATAAATGTTATATTGACCACCAATATTTAGATGCATCGTCTGGCCGTTGATTTCGAAGTCGGATGACGTTGGGGTCATCTTGGTCAGGGCATTCAATTTATAAGTTAATTGTGGCCGTTCAAAACCACAGTGCGGGCAGAAATACTTGCCCATATTGCTATAAGTCCGACGGTGATAGTGCAAGATATGCTGACAAACCGGGCAAAGCAGGCCATCGGTATTGGCCGGTGCTTGCTCGTCAGCATCAGGTTGGTAATCAAAGCCATAATATAAAATTGGATTTGGCAACTTTTTCGAATGAAAGAGTGGTAAATCACCATTTGCGATGATGGTCGCATCGGGTGCCAAGGCGACGCCGTCTAAGATTTTTTGATAAGTGGTATAAATTTCACCATAACGATCCATTTGATCACGGAAAATATTCGTGAAGACAAAGGCTTTCGGCGTAATATACTTAGTTACCATAATCACATTGGCTTCGTCGACTTCCAAGACGGCTAACGGTTTTTGATGCGATTTTGGCGCAGTTAAAAAGGTCGTGACAATCCCTTGTTTCATATTGGAGCCACTCGGATTAGTTAAAATGTCTGGATATTGTTCTTTTAACACTTTGACAGTGAGGGCGGTCGTCAAGGTTTTACCGTTGGTGCCGGTAATGACGATCACATCGTAATTTTTGGCAAGCTGTTTTAAAATAGCTGGATCAAGCTTTAACGCGAGTTTTCCAGGTAGCGAACTTCCGCCGCCACGAAAGGTATGCAAAAACCAATAGGCGGACTTTCCAGTCCAAGTTGCCACGGTACTTTTGATTGACATAATTATATGAACCCCTAACTGTATAAATAAAAGCTGACTTTTGCAGCTGTTCTCTCAAGTATTTTATACTGAACGCTTATAAAAGAAAAGCGTTTGTCCCGCTTATCACCTGCATTTACGAAATCATTAACCCTTTTTCGCGGTTGGTTGCTGAAATTAACGTTTAAATCAGCTATAATTAAAAAGAATATGGGTTTGAAAAGGGGACCGAGAAGCTTGGCACAGTTATTTTTTCGATATGGCGCAATGAATAGTGGGAAAACCATTGAAATTTTGAAAGTTGCTCACAACTATGAAGAACAGAATAAATCCGTCATTATTATGACGAGCGGATTAGACAGCCGTGATGGAGTTGGCTACGTGGCGAGTCGCATCGGTTTGAAGCGGGAAGCCATGCCGGTATTTGACGAGACGAACGTTTATGACGTCGTGAAAGCAACCAATCCGGATGCCGCTTGTGTCTTAATTGATGAAGCCCAATTTTTAAAGAAACATCATGTTTTGGAACTAGCACATGTCGTGGACGAGTTAAATATTCCAGTCATGACATTTGGGCTAAAAAATGATTTTCGAAATGACTTATTTGAAGGTAGCAAATACCTGTTGTTGTATGCGGATAAAATTGAAGAGATGAAGACCATCTGCTGGTTTTGTCGTAAAAAGGCCATTATGAATTTACGCTTTCATGATGGTGAACCAGTTTATGAAGGCGAGCAGGTGCAAATTGGTGGCAATGAAACTTATTACCCCGTTTGCCGTCGTCACTACTTCTATCCACCGAAATTAACGAAGTGAGGAATTAACCAAGTATGGATAAATTTTTTGATAAATTACAAGCGGTTGCCGATCGGTATGAAGAACTCGGTGAATTGCTAAGTGATCCAGAAGTCATCGCTGACTCTGATCGCTTCATGAAGCTTTCTAAAGAAATGGGAAGTATTCGCGAAACGGTCGAAAAGTATAACCAATATAAAGACGTGACGAGCCAAATCGCTGAAAACGACGACTTATTGCGTGAAAAACTTGATGATGACATGAATGCCATGGTCAAGGAAGATTTGAAACAGTTGAACGCGCAAAAAGAGACCCTTGAACACGAAATTACCTTACTGATGTTGCCACAAGATCCTAATGATGATAAAAACATCATCATGGAAATTCATGGCGCTGCTGGTGGTGATGAAGCGAGCTTGTTTGCTGCTGACTTGTTCAACATGTATTCCAAGTATGCGGAACGTCAAGGCTGGAGCGTGGAAGTCGCTGACCGTAATGAAACTGAAGTCGGTGGCTTTAAAGAAATCGTTTTAATTATTTCAGGAAATAAAGTTTATTCTAAACTGAAATATGAGAGTGGCGCACATCGGGTTCAACGGGTGCCAGTTACGGAATCTGCCGGTCGGGTGCATACGTCAACCGCGACTGTTGGGATAATGCCAGAAGCCAAAGATGTTGATATCAAGTTGGAACAAAAGGATATTCGAGTCGACGTGTTCCGGTCATCTGGTGCCGGTGGTCAGCATATTAACAAGACGTCTTCCGCTGTCCGCATGACTCATTTGCCAACTGGGATCGTCGTTTCGATGCAAGATCAACGGTCACAACAACAAAACCGGGCGAAAGCCATGGAAATTTTGCGGGCGCGGGTCTACGATTATTACCAGTCACGTGAACAAAACCAATACGATGCTGAACGGAAGTCGGCCGTTGGGACCGGGGATCGTTCAGAACGAATTCGGACTTACAATTATCCACAAAACCGGGTGACTGATCATCGCATCGGCTTGACTTTGAACAAGTTGGACCGCATCATGAACGGTGAATTAGACGAAATCATCGACGCCTTAGTTTTGGCGGATCAAACTAAAAAGATCGAGCAGTTAGCGAATGACTAAGTTACCGGAAAAACCAACGTATTTTGAAGCCCAGCAGTGGGCTTCTTTTTGTCTAAAAACGGCAACCTTACCCGTTGATAGCGGTCGCTTTTTATTGTTAGGCTTGAGTCAACTCGATCAGACGCAATTACTGGTTCATTATCGTGAACAGTTGCCGGCAGCGTTGTGGCAAGCTTACCAAGCGGCAATTAAGCGAGTGGTGGCTGGTGAACCAGCCCAATACGTCCTTGGTCGTGCGCCATTTTATGGCCTCGAGCTGGATGTGACGCCCGCGGTGCTGATTCCACGGGTGGAGACAGAGGAATTAGTGGACTGGCTCTTAACGGATGAAGCGGACGTGACTGACTTGTCAGTGTTAGATGTCGGGACCGGCTCCGGCGCAATTGCGTTAGCGTTGAAGCAGGAACAGCCAAACTGGCAGTTGACCGCGAGCGATATTTCGGCAGCGGCCCTAACCGTTGCCGAGGCGAATGCGGCCCGATTAAACTTAACCGTTAGTTTTCAGCAGAGTGATTTGTTCGCTCAACTCGGAGATCAACGGTATGATGTGATTGTCAGCAATCCACCGTATATCGCCGAGAACGAGAAACCAGTGATGGATGCGAGTGTGCTTAATTATGAACCGCAGCAGGCGTTATTTGCTGAACATGATGGGTTAGCAATTTATGAACAACTGGCACGGCAAGTTGCGTCGCATTTAACCGCACACGGCCGGTTGTATTTGGAATTTGGTTATCATCAAGGGCCAGCGATTCAAGCGTTATTTGCAACTGCATTACCTGAGGCCACGGTGACGCTGCGCCAAGATATGGCTGGTCATGACCGGATGCTTCGAGTTGTCCTGTAGCTAGTCACAGATAAAAAAGAAGGATTGAACAATATAATGGAAACTAAAGTTTTTAAACCCGCAGAAGTCGCTGCGGCAGCTAAATTGATTCAAGCAGGTCAGCTCGTGGCCTTTCCAACCGAAACCGTGTACGGCTTAGGTGCCGACGCGACCAACGTCACTGCAGTTAAACAAGTCTATCAAGCAAAAGGTCGGCCAAGTGACAATCCGTTGATTGTACACGTGGCGGATGTTGCGACGGTCGAACGCTTTGCCAAACCGTTATCACCCGCGGCAAAGAAGTTAATCAAAGCCTTTTGGCCGGGGCCGCTGACAATGATTTTCAACTTGAAGCCTGACGCCTTAGCGCCCGAGGTGACTGGCGGCTTAACAACGGCAGCGTTTCGAAACCCCAATAATGAAGCAACCTTGAACTTGATTCGAGCAGCTGGGACCCCAATTGTCGGGCCTTCCGCGAATACGTCAGGCAAACCTAGTCCGACGACCGCCCAACACGTTTTACATGATTTGGCAGGAAAAATCGCCGGGATCTTAGACGATGGTCCAACTCAGGTTGGGGTCGAATCAACGGTCTTAGATCTTTCAGGCCAGCAACCGGCGATTCTACGGCCTGGTGCCGTCACGGCCTCGGCAATCGAAGCAGTCATTGGTGAGCGCGTGTTGACTGAACAACATCACGTGGGTGCGACGGAAGTCCCTAAGGCGCCCGGAATGAAATACAAACACTATGCGCCGGACGCCCAAGTCTATATTGTGGATCATCGTAGCGATTGGCCAGCGGCTTTGGCTTGGGCTGGCAAGCAATCAATCCAGATGGGCGTCATGGCGACTGATGATATTTTAGCTGAGAATCAACTACCAGTAAATTGCGAACGATTTTCTCTAGGATTAGATGTTCAATCGGCAAGCCGAGAATTATTTGCGGGACTTCGGCACTTTGATACCGAAACTGAAATTAAAGATATTTTGTGCCAAGCCTTTGATGATCAGGGGTTAGGTGCTGCCTACATGAATCGATTAAATAAATCAGCCGGTCAAACTCATTTTAGTGTATAATGATTGAAATCGGGAAAACCCGAAAGTTGTCACTTGCGAAATGGAGGAGAATTATTCATGAATTACCAAGAACAAGATCCAGAAGTTTGGGCTGCAATTAGTAAGGAACAGGCGCGCCAACAACATAATATTGAGTTGATTGCGTCAGAAAACATTGTGTCTAAAGGTGTAAGAGCTGCGCAAGGCAGTGTTTTGACGAACAAGTACTCCGAAGGCTATCCTGGTCATCGTTTTTACGGTGGAAATGAATTTATCGATCAAGTGGAAACCTTAGCGATTGAACGGGCTAAGAAATTATTTGGTGCGGAATATGCGAATGTGCAACCACACTCTGGTTCACAAGCCAATGCCGCGGCCTACATGGCATTGATTCAACCGGGGGACCGCGTTATGGGGATGTCTTTAGACGCTGGCGGCCATTTAACGCATGGGTCAAGTGTCAACTTTTCGGGGAAATTATACGATTTTCAAGGTTACGGCTTAAATCCAGAAACGGAAGAATTGGATTATGACGCGATTTTAGCGCAAGCTAAGGCCTTCCAACCAAAATTAATCGTGGCTGGGGCATCTGCGTACAGTCGCCTGATTGATTTTGCGAAATTCCGTGAGATTGCGGATGCAGTCGGCGCCATGTTGATGGTTGATATGGCCCATATTGCTGGTTTAGTTGCGGCTGGCTTACATCCCAATCCAGTTCCTTATGCGGACGTGGTCACGACGACAACGCACAAAACATTGCGCGGCCCTCGTGGTGGGATGATCTTAGCTAAGGCGGAATACGGTAAGAAGATCAACTCTGCCGTTTTCCCTGGCAATCAAGGTGGCCCGTTAGATCACGTGATTGCGGGTAAGGCAGTGGCATTTGGCGAAGATTTACAACCTGAGTTTAAAACGTATGCCAAGCAAATTATTGCGAATGCGCAGGCTATGGCGGCAGTCTTTAATGACTCTGACTTAGTGCGGGTTATTTCAGGCGGGACTGATAACCATTTGATGACGATTGATGTGACTAAATCCGGTTTAAACGGTCGGCAAGTGCAAGACTTGTTAGACACGGTTTACATTACGGTCAACAAAGAAGCGATTCCAAATGAAACATTGGGAGCCTTTAAGACTTCTGGCATTCGTTTAGGAACGCCAGCAATTACGACCCGTGGCTTTAACGAAACGGATGCGGCCAAAGTGGCAGAATTAATTCTTCAAGCACTGAGCGCGCCCGAAGATCAAGCAAATTTGGATGCGGTGAAGGCCCAAGCTTTAGCCTTAACGGCAGCCCACCCAATTGATGTCGACTAATTAAAAATGAATTTGAAGCGACTGGCGAAATGCTGGTCGTTTTTTTATTCCTGTAAATATAAACAGAATTATTCGATTTTTTACGAGTTTTTCATAACTAATCACGCAGAGCCCTAGTTTTTTGTCGATAAATTAGCTACAATAGAAAGAAATCACTAAGGAGCGTGCACAGAAACATGGGTAAGTTTGAGGTTTTGAATCATCCGCTCATTCAACATAAGTTAACGATCATTCGGGAAAAAGAATGTGGGACAAAAGTATTTCGGGAAATGGTCAACGAAATATCCACATTGATGGCTTACGAAGTTTCACGTGATATGCCATTAAAGGATATTGAAATTGAAACCCCAATTACAAAGACGACTCAGAAAACTTTGGCAGGTAAAAAAGTCGCAATTGTGCCGATTTTACGTGCCGGTTTAGGGATGGTCGATGGCGTCTTGAACATGATTCCAGCTGCTAAAGTTGGTCATGTCGGGATGTATCGTGATGAAGAAACGCTGAAGCCAGTGGAATATTTCGTCAAGTTGCCAAGCGACATTTCGCAACGTCAATTATTTGTCGTTGATCCAATGTTAGCTACTGGTGGGTCAGCCATCATGGCGATGGACATGTTGAAGAAGCGCGGTGCTAGCAACATTAAGTTTATGTGCTTAGTTGCCGCTCCAGAAGGTGTTAAGGCACTTCAAAAGGCACATCCAGACGTTGATATTTATACAGCAGCGCTTGATGATCATTTGAACGAAGACGGCTATATCGTGCCAGGCTTGGGCGATGCCGGTGACCGGTTATTCGGTACGAAGTAATTAATTGAATTTATCGAAATCTCGTTGGCAACTTGCTGGCGGGATTTTTTGCTTCTAAGTAAAGGTTGAAAGAGAAAAATCGCTAATAATTACCGCCATGTCAATGATTAAGGCGTGAAGATTAGCTGACATGGCCGCTTCCAGTCGTCACTGATAACATGCGGCCGTGGGACCGGGTCAAGCCTGAGGAACGTCTTGGCCCTCGCCCAGAACCCTTGCACAAATCGCAAGTGTCCCGGACCGTCCGTGGCGTAACGCCGGCAAGAAACATGCCGACCCAACGCCACCATCACGGCCGATGCTATCGGCGGCGACTTTCAGCTAATTTAACTGTTTTTAGGTTAGGATTTAGCGGAAGCGGAATTACCACTAATTTGGAAGTGTCTGTTACCTATATGACAGTATTTACAAGCCCTTTTATTCTTTCAACTTTCAGTTTCTAAGTAAAAGGGCTCATGAGTACCGCTGTAGCTGTGAAAATCAGCTTCCGGTTGTCACTGATGTACTGATGTCATGCGAGCGAGGAACCGGGAGAAGCCTTAAAAGGCGGTCTTCTCCCTCGCATTGTGCAATGTATGCTTTGGATTGAATTACAACTAATAGTGCCTCTTTGAGGGCGATTTTAGTAAAAAGGGTGCTAATGTTTTGGGTTCTATGAAAAAAGTTATTAACCAACTTTGGAAAATCATTTCTAAATCAGAAATGATTTTTCTACCATAATATATGATAATTGTCGCATCGCTTTAAACGGTTCTAAATGTCGATATAATCCATTTTAAAACTAATTGACCAATTGGCTTGAAGCTACTGGTAATCATTGTGTGTCGACGTATTTAAACGAAAAATGCAGTGAGAGGACGACTGAACACTTGACTCAAAGCGATAACGATGGCTTTCAAAGGAAGAATTAGCATAGCCGTGAGGGGGCTTCGTTTGGGGCTCAGCCGTGGCGTTTGACTTAGCGCGGGTCTTGTCCGCGGTTAGTCAAAAACCAGCTTTTGAGACCGCCCTTTGGCTCAAAACTGGTTCATGGCGTTCCAGCCCCAAACGAATCCCCCGGTAGGCGGAAATTAGCAGGATTCGTGAATTAATTGATGAGCTGGAACTTGAATGAAAGACTTAACAGTAATGAATTTAGAGAAAACGAAGGAAAACTTGACACTTACCCATAACCAACCGCTATTGACAAAACAAATCAACTCAAGTAAACTTATTTCAATTAAACAGTTCCTTTAATTTAGCTCAGAGAGGCTGAAAAGGATTTGATCGGATCTTCACCATGAAATGGTGGAGCCAATTCAGACAGACCAGCCGCTTTGAGTGGGGGTCTGTCTTTTCTTTTGACTAAAAATTCATCGTGAGGGGTGCATTATGGCAAAGCAAAAACCATTTCATAATGATGATGTCGTACTCGACATTCATGACCGACCAAAATTTGGTAGTTGGCTCGGGTTATCAATTCAGCATTTATTTTCCATGTTCGGCTCGACCGTCCTAGTCCCAATCTTGGTCGGCTTAAATCCTGGGATTGCGTTATTCAGTTCTGGGGTTGGGACCTTGATGTACATTTTAATTACCCGGCACAAGATTCCCGCGTACATGGGTTCTAGTTTTTCTTTCATTGTCGTCATGCAATCATTGATGAAAACGGCGGGGTATCCGGCGATTGCGCAAGGGACTGTTGCGGTTGGCTGTGTTTACTTATTGGTCAGTCTCTTGGTCACGTTGATTGGTTCCGACTGGATTGACAAGGCCTTGCCACCAATCGTGGTTGGACCAATTGTCATGGTGATTGGGTTATCACTGGCGAGCACCGCGGCTAAAGACGCGACAATTAATGGTAATAACTATGATATTCGCTTCTTTGCGGTTGCCATGTTAACCATGATTTTAACGGTCATCTTTAATATGTATTTACGTGGTTTTATGAGCCTCGTACCAATCTTATTAGGCATTGTCTCCGGCTACTTAATTGCCGTATTGTTCGGGATTGTTGATTTTACCCCCGTAATGCAGGCAAAATGGTTTGCCTTGCCTAATTTCCAAATTCCATTCATTAATTATCATCCTGGGATTTATTGGGGCGCAATTTTTAGTATGGCACCAATTGCCTTTGTCACGATGTCGGAACATATGGGTCACATTATGGTCTTAAACAAATTGACCAAGCGGAATTTCTTCAAAGATCCAGGCCTGAGCCATACCTTAGCTGGTGATGGGACGGCGTCAATTATTGCTGGGTTCGTTGGGGGCCCGCCTGTGACTTCTTATGGTGAAAATATTGGTGTCTTGGCCATCACGAGAGTCCATAGTATTTATGTCCTTGCTGGGGCGGCATTCTTCGCGATTGTTTTCAGTTTTGTGGGCAAATTATCTGCACTGATTCAGAGTATTCCTTCACCAGTCATTGGTGGGGTCAGCTTTCTCCTTTTCGGGGTCATTGCTTCCAGTGGGATGCGAATTCTAATTGATAATAAAATTGATTTTAATTCAAAAAGAAATTTAATGATTGCTTCTGCCGTGTTGGTCATTGGAATTGGTAACGCCTATTTACAAATTGGTAGTTTTCAATTTAGTGGGCTAGCAGTTGCGACCGTGTTAGGAATTATTATGAACTTAGTGCTGCCAAAGACGGCGGTTAATGAGAAGTAAGCGGAAACATCAAGATGTAAAAAATGAAAATATGTGAAACTTCATGAAAATTCCACGGTATCAAAGCGGCTAAAGCCCTGATATCGTGGGATTTTTAACAAGTGACCAAATAATGAAATTGTTTTGAATTTTTAGGTTAGTGGTGGTATTATTACCATTGTATTTTAATTAGAGGTGACTCTAATTTACTATTTCATGTTTCGATACAATTGACGTTAATTGTTCCACACGTTATGGTTATCGTGTACACCGAAATTAAGGAAAAGAGGTGATATTCAGTGGGTGATCCAGTTCCTACGGTCAAATTCCTTGGGTTGACGTTTAATATCGCGAATGACATTTCGATTTTACTCACTTGTTTAATCGTGTTCATGTTTGTCTTTTTATTGTCGCGGCATTTGGCGTTGAAGCCCAAGGGTGGGCAAAATGTGCTGGAGTGGCTCATCGAGTTCACGAACGGCATTGTCAAGGGGTCGATCAAAGGTAATGACGCGGGACACTTCGGGTTATATGCATTCACGTTGTTCCTATTCATCTTCGTCGCTAACCAGCTTGGCTTGTTTCTACACGTCCAGGTCGGCCAGTATACGTACGTTAAAAGTCCAACCGCAGATCCGATTGTGACGTTGACGTTGTCATTTATGACAGTGGCGTTAGCGCATGCTGCTGGCGTACAAAAGAAGGGTATGAAGGGTTATCTTAAGGAATACACTTCACCATTCCTTGTATTCTTGCCGATCAACATTTTCGAACAGTTTACCGACTTCCTAACTTTAGGACTCCGGTTGTTCGGGAATATCTTTGCTGGTGAAATGCTATTGAGTAAGGTTGCGACTTTAGCAACCGGTGGGGGTAGTTGGTTCAGTTACGTCTACTCCTTCCCAATTGAATTTCTTTGGCAAGGCTTCTCAGTATTTATCGGGAGTGTTCAAGCATTCGTGTTTGTCACCTTGACTTCAGTTTATATTTCTCAAAAAGTATCGCCTGAGGAATAGTCATTTTCAGTTTTTTTAATTTTAAGGAGGATACACAAATTATGGGAGCAATTGCTGCAGGTATTGCTATGTTTGGTGCCGCTTTAGGTGCCGGTATTGGTAACGGTTTGGTTATTTCAAAGATGCTTGAAGGTATGGCCCGTCAGCCAGAATTATCTGGACAATTACGGACTAACATGTTCATCGGTGTTGGGTTAATTGAATCAATGCCAATCATTTCCTTCGTTGTTGCCTTGATGGTTATGAACAAGTAATCATTGGTCAACGAGTTCATTTTAATGAAAATGAAAGAAGGAGGTGTCATTAGATGCTCTCGCATTTAATTCTCGGTGCATCATCCAGTTTATACCTTGGCGATATGTTATTTATTGCGATTAGTTTTATCGTTTTGATGGCGTTGATTGCGAAAGTTGCTTGGAACCCAGTCACAAAAATGATGGGCGAACGGGCGGACAAAATTGCCAACGATATTGATTCAGCGAAGAAGTCTCGTCAAGAGGCGACTGATTTAGCTGAACAACGGCGTGAAGCCTTATCACATTCACGGAGCGAAGCGAGCGATATTGTCGCTGATGCTAAGCAAAGTGGTGAGAAGCAACGCACGACGATTGTCGCTGACGCTCAAAACGAAGCTACGCAGTATAAACAAAACGCGCGTAAAGATATTGAACAGGAGCGTCAAGATGCCTTAAAGAACGTCCAAGCTGACGTGGCTGATATTTCAGTTGAAATTGCTTCTAAGATTATTAAGAAGCAATTGGACCCTGAAGGCCAACAGGCATTAATCAATTCGTATATTGAAGGGTTGGGAAAGCATGAGTCTTGATAATCTTACAATTGCAAATCGCTACTCAAAGGCACTCTTTGAACTTGCAGTTGAAAAAGATCAGACCGAAGCATTCCTGGCTGAATTAAAACAATTACGGGAAGTCTTTATTGATAATCCGCAATTGGCAGAGGTCCTTTCAGGATCATTGCTCTCGGTTGATCAAAAGCAGACAACGTTGTCAACTTTGACTGACCATGCTTCAGAATACATTAAAAACTTTATTCAAATGTTGTATGATTACGGCCGCATGTCGAATTTGGTCGCCATTATCGACGCGTTTGAGCAACGTTATGATGAAAGTCATAAGATAGTGCATGCCGAAGTAACGTCCGCGGTCAAGTTGTCAGATGAGCAAGCTAATGCCATCGCAGCAGCGTTTGCCAAGCGTGTGGGCGCCGACAGTGTGAAGTTATCGCAAAAAGTCGACACCGCAATTATTGGTGGCGTGATTGTCCGTTCAAACAATCAAACGTTTGATGGCAGCGTCGCTTTACAATTAACGAACTTAAGACGAGCACTCATCAACAATTAAAAAGTCTTTTACGAAGAGGTGAAACTT
Source organism: Lactiplantibacillus pingfangensis (assembly GCF_005404945.1). Taxonomy (GTDB): domain Bacteria; phylum Bacillota; class Bacilli; order Lactobacillales; family Lactobacillaceae; genus Lactiplantibacillus; species Lactiplantibacillus pingfangensis. The sequence continues at coordinate 33,837 of NZ_BJDG01000002.1, forward strand.
TTATGAGCATTAAATCTGAAGAAATCAGTGCTCTAATCAAACAACAATTAGAAAGTTATCAAACTGAGCTCTCAGTTGCTGAAACGGGTACGGTCACCTATGTTGGTGATGGGATTGCCCGGGCACATGGACTCGACAATGCCTTACAAGGTGAATTGCTCGAATTCAGTAACGGAGTTTACGGGATGGTACAAAACCTTGAAAGCAACGATGTTGGTATCGTTGTTTTAGGTGATTTTGATGGTATTCGTGAAGGCGATACTGTTAAGCGGACTGGCCGCATCATGGAAGTTCCTGTTGGGGAAAACATGGTTGGTCGGGTCGTTAACCCATTAGGTCAGCCAATTGATGGTTTAGGTGAAATTAAAACGTCACATACACGACCAATTGAACACAAGGCGCCTGGGATTATGGAACGTCAATCAGTTAGTGAACCATTACAAACTGGGATTAAGGCCATTGATGCCTTAGTACCAATTGGTCGTGGCCAACGTGAATTGATTATCGGTGACCGTAAGACTGGGAAGACGTCTGTTGCCATTGATGCCATTTTGAACCAAAAAGACCAAGATATGATTTGTATCTACGTCGCAATTGGTCAAAAGGACTCAACGGTACGGTCACAAGTTGAAACGCTTAAAAAGTATGGTGCGATGGATTATACGATCGTCGTGACTGCCGGTCCTTCTGAACCAGCACCATTACTTTACTTGGCACCATATGCCGGCGCAGCGATGGGTGAAGAGTTCATGCATAATGGCAAGCATGTTTTGATTATCTATGATGATTTATCAAAACAAGCCACGGCTTATCGTGAACTTTCATTGATCTTACGTCGTCCTCCAGGTCGTGAAGCTTATCCTGGGGATGTTTTCTACTTGCATTCACGTTTGCTCGAACGGGCCGCTAAGTTGAACGATGATTTAGGTGGCGGGTCGATGACGGCGTTACCAATCATCGAAACGCAAGCTGGGGATATTTCCGCTTATATTCCAACCAACGTGATTTCGATCACCGATGGTCAAATCTTCTTGGATAGTGATTCATTCTATTCAGGTGTTCGGCCAGCCATTGACGCCGGGGCTTCAGTTTCTCGGGTTGGTGGGGATGCACAAATCAAAGCGATGAAGTCTGTTGCTGGGACTTTACGTTTGGATTTGGCTTCTTTCCGTGAATTGGAATCATTCTCACAATTCGGTTCAGACTTGGATGCGGCAACGCAAGCTAAGTTGAACCGTGGTCAACGGATCGTGGAAGTTTTGAAGCAACCTGTTCATTCACCATTAAAGGTTGAAGAACAAGTTATGATTTTGTATGCCTTAGCTAATGGTTACTTGGATAAAGTTGCCATCGAAGACATTGCCCGTTACCAAACAGAAATGTTTGATTTCGTTCACAGTAATCATCAAGACTTGTTCGATACGATTGTCTCAACGAAGAAATTACCAGATGCTGACCAAATCAATGGCGCATTAGATGAATTTGCAGAACAGTTCCAAGCAACTGCCGCTGCTAAGTAGTAAATGGCTGAAAAGGATGGTGAGTAGTGCATGGCAGAATCATTAATGGATGTCAAGCGCCGGATTGACTCAACCAAGAAGACCCATCAGATTACGTCAGCAATGCAAATGGTTTCGACATCTAAGTTGAACCAGATTCAAAAGCATACTGGCACCTATCAGGTGTATGCTTCAAAAGTTGAAAGCATCGTTTCACATCTTGCCAAAGCTCATCTGATGTCAGCGAGCGCTGGTGTTCCGAACAGTAATTCCAATACCATTTCGGTTAGTGAATTATTGGCTCAACGCCCCGTTAAACGCACCGGTTTATTAATCATTACCTCTGATCGAGGGTTGGTGGGAAGCTATAATTCGAACGTCTTGAAACAGACGAACGACTTTATGCGTCAACACCAATTAAATGCTGATAATGCCGTCGTGTTAGCGGTTGGTGGCACTGGTGCGGATTTCTATAAGAAGAACGGCTTAAACGTTGCCTATGAGTATCGTGGCGTTTCAGACGTCCCAACTTTTAAAGAAGTCCGTGAAATCGTTAAAACAGTGACCTCGATGTACCATAATGAAGTCTTTGATGAATTGTATGTTTTCTATAATCACTTTATCAACCGTTTATCTTCCGGATTCCGGTCAGTTAAAATGCTACCGATTTCTGAAGAAACGTTTGCGCAAAGTGAAAAGGATAACCGTCCAGCCAAAGACAGTCGAGTTGATGTCGGTCCCGAGTATGAAATGGAACCTTCAGAAGAAGCAATTTTGTCGGCCGTGTTGCCACAATATGCTGAAAGCTTGGTTTATGGTGCAATCTTGGATGCCAAAACTGCTGAACATGCCTCATCGTCAACGGCGATGAAGGCGGCATCAGATAATGCTGGCGATTTAATTGATAAGTTGAATCTGAAATATAACCGTGCGCGTCAAGCTGCCATTACGACGGAAATCACCGAAATTACTGGTGGTTTGGTTGCGCAAGAATAACGAATTTGGGAGGAATTAACGACTAATGAGTACAGGTAAAGTTGTACAAGTTATTGGACCCGTTGTCGACGTTGAATTCTCTCTAAACGACAAGCTACCTGATATTAATAACGCCTTGCTCATCCATAAAGATGGCGAAGAGACCTTAACGGTTGAAGTTTCGCTTGAATTAGGTGATGGGGTTGTTCGGACCGTCGCAATGGATGGTACGGATGGCTTGCGCCGTGGGATGGCCGTGGAAGACACTGGTTCTTCAATTACGGTTCCCGTTGGTAAGGAAACGTTAGGTCGGGTATTTAACGTTTTAGGAGAAACCATTGATGGTGGTCCAGAATTCGGTCCAGATGCAGAACGGAACCCGATTCATCGGGATGCCCCTGCATACGATGAATTAATGACCAGTACAGAAGTATTGGAAACTGGGATTAAAGTTATCGACCTGTTAGCCCCATATGTTCGTGGTGGTAAGATCGGGTTGTTCGGTGGTGCCGGTGTTGGTAAGACCGTTTTAATTCAGGAATTAATTCATAACATTGCCCAAGAACATAACGGGATTTCCGTCTTCACCGGTGTTGGTGAACGGACTCGTGAAGGAAATGACCTTTACTTCGAAATGAAGGCCTCTGGCGTGTTGAAGAACACGGCCATGGTGTATGGTCAAATGAACGAACCACCTGGTGCCCGGATGCGGGTTGCCTTGACTGGGTTAACGATTGCGGAATACTTCCGTGATGTTGCTGGTCAAGATGTCCTCTTGTTTATTGATAACATCTTCCGGTTTACCCAAGCTGGTTCTGAAGTTTCGGCCTTACTTGGTCGGATTCCTTCAGCCGTTGGTTACCAACCAACCTTGGCGACTGAAATGGGTCAATTACAAGAACGAATCACGTCAACCAAAAAAGGTTCTGTTACGTCGATTCAAGCCGTTTATGTGCCAGCCGATGATTATACCGACCCTGCACCTGCAACGACTTTCGCCCATTTGGACGCAACGACTAACTTGGAACGTTCTTTGACTGAACAAGGGATTTATCCAGCCGTTGATCCATTGGCTTCATCATCAATCGCTTTGGACCCATCAATTGTTGGGCAAGAGCATTATGAAGTTGCCACGGAAGTTCAACGGGTCTTGCAACGTTATCGTGAATTGCAAGATATCATCTCAATTTTAGGGATGGATGAATTGTCTGACGAAGAAAAGACCACCGTTGCACGTGCACGGCGGATTCAATTCTTCTTGTCACAAAACTTCTTCGTTGCTGAAAACTTTACGGGCCAACCTGGCTCATATGTGCCAATCAAGGAAACTGTTAAAGGTTTCAAGGAAATTCTTGAAGGCAAATATGATGACTTACCAGAAGATGCGTTCCGTCAAGTTGGTAAGATCGAAGATGCGGTCGAAAAAGCGAAATCGATGGTCACTGATTAGGAGGGGTTAACATGGCTGACAATGCAAGCTCATTAACCGTTAGCATCGTTACTCCAGACGGTCAGGTCTATGAAAGTAAGACGCCAATGTTAATCGTTCGTACGATTAACGGCGAATTAGGAATTTTGCCGAACCATATTCCCATGATTGCTTCTTTAGCAATTGATGAAGTTCGAATCAAGCAACAAGAATCAGATCAGGAAGACGATGAAATTGCCGTTAATGGTGGTTTTGTTGAGTTCAGTGATAATGTTGCCACGATTGTGGCGGATAGTGCTGAACGTCAGAACGATATTGATGTTGCCCGGGCCGAAAATGCCCGGAAACGAGCTGAAAGTCGGATTCAAGAAGCCCAACAAAAGCATGATGATGCTGAGTTGGCGCGGGCACAAGTCGCATTGCGGCGTGCCGTGAACCGATTGCATGTGGCTCACCGGTAATCTTTCTCGAAGACGTTTTATCATACCAAAATCAAAGTATCTACAGCCGATGGTTGTGGATACTTTTTTTGCAACTAAAAAAGTAAGCCCATATAGATTAGTTAAGTGTTGTCGCTTCCGGTTGTGGCTGATAACATGCGGTCGTGGGACCGGCCTGAGCCAGGCACGTCTCAGGCCGATCCCGGAACCCTTTCAAAAACCGAAAGTGTCCCGGTCCGTCCGTGGCGTAATGTCGGTAAAAACCAGCCGATGTAATGCCACCATCACGACCGATGGGATCAGTCGCAACGGCCAGCTAAAGTTTAATGGGATATGGAGAACAGGATTTTAGCGTGTTATTTTCGTGACAATTTTGTTGATTACGACAAGTGTCGTTGCCGCAGTGCTGGTGATGGTTGCTATCTGTGAGTTTGACGATAAGTTGTTTGTTAGTTAACTAATCACGAGATTAGAATATGAAGCGTTTACATCATCACTTGGCTTAAAACGTGTAAACTAGTTGAAGGACAGTCTCAGTGGTCGAAAGCCACTTCCTTTTAATTTCATCATGCAATGATTTGCTACTAAGAAGTCGGCTTAGGTTGGCTACTTGTTACTAGCAAGTGCTATTTAGTTAACTAATCATAGCCAGATGACAAAATGTTAAAAATGTAACACTTTTGTAAAATGTAATATTTATTCGTTAAGGGTTTATGTTATGATGATTAGGAAACTACTAGGGCTACCAACTGATTTCGCGATATTGTTGTGGCGGAATCAGCGGATTTTTTTAGTTGTAGTTTATGCGTATTTGGATTGCTTTTTGGGGCACACAATCGTTTTAATTGTGTGCCCGGTCGTAAGTATCGGCTAGGACTGAAATTGCTTGTCGAACCCAATCAAGGCGGCTAGCAGTGACTGAGGTCTTTGTAAGCGACTTAAGTGGCATCCAAAATTTTGCAAGCTGGTTTTGTTTATTATCGTTTGTGATGGAGGGTTATCCATGGAGGAAATTGTAGTTCATGGCGGTCATCGTTTGACAGGTAATGTCCATATCGAAGGTGCCAAGAATGCAGTATTGCCAATTCTAGCGGCTGGGTTGCTGGCTAGTTCAGGCACGACACATTTAACAAATGTGCCCGTATTATCAGATGTTTTCACGATGAATAGTGTGTTACGTTTTTTGAATACTAAAGTTGATTTTGATGAAATTAATAAAACGGTTGATATTGATGCCAGTCATCAATTATCAGCAGAAGCACCGTTCCAATACGTTTCAAAGATGCGCGCTTCCATTGTTGTGATGGGGCCGCTGTTAGCACGGTTAGGGCACGCGAAGGTTGCGATGCCTGGTGGCTGTGCCATTGGATCACGGCCGATTGATTTGCACCTAAAGGGGTTGAGTGCTTTAGGTGCCGAAATTGAACAGCATGATGGCTACGTGGAAGCTCGTGCTAGCCAATTACATGGTGCGTCAATTTACTTGGATTTTCCAAGTGTCGGCGCGACGCAAAATATTATGATGGCCGCAACGTTAGCCAAGGGAACGACGACCATGGAAAACGTGGCCCGAGAACCTGAAATTGTGGACCTAGCCAATATCTTGAATCAGATGGGTGCGAAGGTTACGGGTGCGGGTACCGAAACGATTCGGATTGAAGGGGTTCCTGCCATGCACGGCTGTGAACATAGTATCGTGCAAGATCGAATCGAAGCTGGGACGTTCATGGTCGCAGCTGCGGTAACGCAAGGCAATGTGCTCGTTGAAGATGCAATTGCCGAACATAACAAGCCCTTGATTTCTAAAATGCGCGAGATGGGTGTCACGGTTACTGAAGAGGTTGCTGGGATTCGGGTCATTGGCCCATCGAAGTTGAAGCCAACTTCAGTTAAAACGATGCCGCATCCAGGTTTTCCAACGGATATGCAACCACAAATGACCATTTTGCAGCTATGTGCTCAGGGCACAAGTTTGCTGACTGAAACGGTCTTTGAGAACCGGTTCATGCATCTTGAGGAATTACGGCGGATGAACGCAGATTTTAAAATTGAAGGACGTTCCGTGATTATGTATGGCCCAACTGATTTTAATGGTGCCCAAGTCACTGCGACCGATTTACGGGCAGCAGCTGCTTTGGTCATTGCTGGCTTGGTCAGTCATGGTTATACGGAAGTCACTAATTTGAAGTATTTGGATCGTGGCTACTTTAATTTTCATGGTAAATTGGCACAGTTGGGTGCAGAAATTGAACGGATTGATGTTCCTGATGAAGCCGTCTACGCGTTGAATCCTGATTTTGCCCATGAAGCGGCCGAATAGGATGAAAAAATAGCTTACAAAACCTTCAAAATGCGATAAACTCGTGTTTGAAGGTTTTTTTATGAAAAAAGTCATTCAGGAGGAACAGTATGTTCATAAATATTATTGATAAACACATCTCATTAAAACCAACGGAAGTGGCGGATGCCGAACCATTGTTTGATTTGGTCGATGCGAATCGTCAACATTTAAAGCCCTGGATGCCTTGGGTCGATGCGACGGCGACGGTTGCCGATGAACGCCATTTTATTGAAACGATGTTAACTAAACAAGCCAAAGCTGAAGTTTTCATTGCCACGATCGTCGTTGACGGTGAAGTGGCTGGTATGATTGATGTCCATAACATCAGTGCGGTAAATCATCATGGCGAAATTGGTTATTGGCTAGGCCAAACGGTCGTGGGTAAAGGTGTGATGACCAAAGCGCTTGAACGAATTGAAGAAATTGCGTTTACCGAACTGGACTTGCACAAGTTGAACTTGGCTGCGGATGTTGCGAATGACCGTAGTCGTGCGGTGGCAGAACGTCGCCAATACCATTTGGACGCCACCTTGCCTGAGAATATCTTAATCAATGGGCAATACAAGGATGAGGCAATTTATTCAATCACCGTTGACGAATGGTCTAAGCGCCGCGACGACTAGAACACGCGTTAAGTCTCGAAATTGAAAGGGGCAATTACCGCAGGCGACTAGTTCGCAGGCGGTATTGAGTATGCTATAATGAAAAGTTGTATAACTGCAAGTTTGAGAGGAGCAAAAACATGGCTTTAGATATTGGTATCGACTTAGGTACTGCCAATGTTTTGATTTATGTATCAGGGAAGGGCATTGTGTTAAATGAACCATCTGTCGTTGCCATTGATACGAACACGAATCAAGTATTAGCAGTCGGGTCGGAAGCCTATCAAATGGTTGGGAAGACCCCTAGCAACATTCGGGCAATCCGACCATTGAAGGACGGGGTAATTTCAGACTTTGATGTTACCGAAGAAATGTTGTCTTATTTCATTAAAAAATTAAATGTCCGTGGCATTATGTCACGCCCAAGTATTATGATTTGTACACCAACGAATACCACCGAAATTGAACGCAAAGCGATTTTACAAGCCGCTGAAAAATCTGGTGGGAGTAAGGTCTATTTGGAAGTTGAACCGAAAGTCGCTGCAATTGGCGCCGGCATGGACATCTTCCAACCACGTGGTAATATGGTCATCGACATTGGTGGTGGGACTAGTGATATCGCTGTGTTATCTTTAGGCGATATTGTGGCTAGCAGCTCATTGCGGCTAGCTGGCGACCGGATGAATCAAGATATTGCCAACTACGTTAAAGACGAACATCATTTATTAATTGGCGAACGGACTGCTGAAAATGTTAAGATTCAGATTGCCCAAGTCTTCAAGCAAGACGATGATGACGATCAAGTCATGCAAGTTCGTGGTCGTGATACGGTTACCGGGATGCCACGTTCGATTGATTTGGATTCTAATGAAGTCGAAGTTGCCATTCATGATACGTTGATGCAGATTGTGTCGACAGCCCATCATGTCATGGAAACTTTACCACCAGAAATTTCTGCCGATATTATTGATCGCGGGATTATGTTGACCGGTGGGGGCGCGTTACTACGCGGCTTAGATCAATTAATTAGTGAAAACTTAAAGGTTCCAGTGATGGTTGCTGAGCACCCCTTGAATAATGTGGCGCAAGGTGCCGGAATCTTATTGGAACATATGCAAAAGAGTCAGAAAAAATAATTGGCGATGAAACACGTCTTAATCAGCAGTATTCGCTGGTATCAACGGGCGATTTCTGCGTTTTCGCCGGCACACTGTCGCTATTGGCCAACTTGTTCTGCCTACACGATCGAAGCCATCGATCGTTTTGGCGCTGCACGAGGTGGCTTGATGGGGGTGGCGCGAGTTTTACGCTGCCAACCCTTTGTTAAAGGTGGCTTTGATCCAGTGCCAGCGAAATTTTCATTACGTCGTAATCCGGCCTTTAAGGAGGAAAAGTAATTGTCAAACAAAGATAAAGCAGTTTCAGTAACGCTTAATGAAACTAAGGTGAATGATCAGACCATCACCGAAGTTTTAATCGGCAAACAAGTGATTGGTCAAGTGACTCAAACGGGCGACCGATTTGACGCTGAGTTGTCGAGCGATACGCAACCTTTTGCGCATACAAAATCGTTCGATGAAAGTTTACAAGAAGTCATTTCAGCGTACCACTTACACAAAGGCTAATTTTTAGTTAACCTTCAACCTGGTTCCGATTATTCGGCACCAGGTTGTTGTATAATCAAGCTTATCTTAGGAAAATAAGGAGCGTTATTATTGTGGCAGAAGAATCTAGACTTCGTGGTCAAGCAGAAGACTCACGGATTGATTGGGGTATTATTTTCTCAATCATGATGCTAGGCTTGATTGGGCTGGCCTCAATTTATGTCGCCGCCAGTCACGATTCAAGTGTAGTTAATGTGACCAAACAAGTTGTGACCCAAATCATGTGGTTTGTGATTGGGACAACGTTGGCTATTATTATTATGCAATTTGACTCCGAACAACTCTGGCGGGTGGCGCCATTGGCCTACTGGTTCGGGATATTCCTCTTGGTGGCGGTCTTAGTCTTGTATAGTCGCTCAATGTATGCAAGCACTGGGGCCAAAAGTTGGTTTGCCGTTGGATCATTAACCTTTCAGCCGTCAGAAATTATGAAGCCCGCGTTTATTTTGATGTTAGGGCGGGTCGTGACCAATCATAATACAGAATATCCGGCACATACGACAGCCGGTGATTGGCAATTAATCGGTAAGTTAGTCGCTTATACCGTGCCATTAATTATTTTATTAAAATTACAAAATGACTTTGGGACGATGTTGGTCTTTTTCGCCATTTTGGGTGGCGTGATTTTGGTCTCTGGGATTTCTTGGCGGCTACTTGCACCAGCATTTGGTATTGTATTCGTGTTTGCTGGGACGGTGCTTTTTCTAGTTATTACCAATAGTGGCCGGAGCATTTTGGAAGCAGTTGGCTTCAAAGCTTATCAATTTGCACGAATTGATACTTGGCTAAATCCCTCAACCGATACGTCAAACAACGCGTATCAAGTTTGGCAAAGTATGAAGGCGATTGGTTCTGGTCAGATTACTGGTCGTGGCTTTAATGTCTCACACGTCACGGTACCGGTTCGTGAATCTGATATGATCTTTTCCGTCATTGGCGAGAACTTTGGTTTCATCGGTTGTACGATTGTCGTGTTATTATATTTCTTATTAATTTATCAAATGATCCGTGTGACTTTTGATACAAAAAATGAGTTTTATGCTTACATTTCGACTGGGGTTATTATGATGATCTTATTCCATGTTTTTGAAAATATTGGAATGAGTATTGGACTATTACCAATGACCGGGATTCCGTTGCCGTTTATTAGTCAAGGGGGTTCGGCGTTGATTGCGAATATGGCCGGGATTGGGCTAATCATGTCGATGCGGTTCCATTACAAGTCATACATGTTTAGCCGCAATGATCGGTTTGAATAATGAGTTAAATCAAGGAAAGCATGGTGTTGAATATGAGTGAAGATGCAAATTATTTTTGGACAAAAGATACTGACGGTCATACCCGAATTGGGTTAACAAAAGCTGCGCATGAAGCCTTAGGCGAAGTGAAGTATGCTGAGTTACCCGCCGTTGGTGACAAGGTTAGCCAAAAAGAAGCTTTCCTGAGCATTGAAGCAACTAAAGCAGTTTCAGAATTTAACTGCCCCATCAATGGGACAGTAACGGCGGTTAATCCCGCTTTGAAAGATGATTTTAAAGCCTTGAACAGTTTAGAAGATGGCGTCGCTTGGTTAATTGACGTCGATTAATTTTGGGGCTTGACAAGCAAAAAAGTCCTCGGTATACTCAGGACATTAATAATTCATTAGAAAATGTCATTTTGAAGAGATGAGTACGCGGCAGCGACTACTAAGAGAGTCCCAGTTTGGTGCAAAGGGATTAGGCGTGAAGCGGAAGATGGTCTTGAATCAATGCAATTCGGCGAGCAATGGTTAGCCGGGTTTGGATTGCACCCATTATCGTGCAGAGTTAAGAACTAACTCTTGAGACAGCTTGTGTGAGCAAGTTGCAAAGATGGGTGGTACCGCGAGACTAAGCTTCTCGTCCTATTGGTTATGATGGTGATCATAATTGATAGGACGAGAAGCTTTTTTGTTTGCAATGTGATTGAGATTGATAAATGATTAAGACAATAAAATTGGTTCAGACCAATTTCACTGGCATAAGAGGAGGAAATGACTTGATCGAATTTAAAGATGTGACCAAAACATTTGATAGCAAGCAAGGCAGCGTGCATGCGGTTCAAGATGTGAACTTAAAAATCGAAGATGGCCATATTTATGGCATTGTTGGTTATTCCGGCGCGGGTAAAAGTACCTTAATTCGGATGTTAAATGGGCTTGAAACGCCGACGAGTGGGGCCGTTAATATTGACGGTGTTGAAATTTCAGCATTAACTGGGGCGGCGTTACGAGAACAACGCCATAAGATCGGCATGATTTTCCAACATTTCAACTTATTGTGGTCGCGCACGGTTTTGGAAAATATTATGTTTCCATTGGAAATCGCCGGTAACAATAAAGCCGATGCCAAGAAAAAAGCGGAGCATCTGGCTGAGTTAGTTGGGTTGACTGGTCGCGAAACGGCGTATCCTTCCGAGTTATCTGGAGGCCAGAAGCAACGGGTTGGGATCGCTCGGGCGTTAGCTAATGACCCACAGATTTTGCTTTCCGATGAAGCAACCAGTGCGTTGGATCCACAAACCACTGATGAAGTGCTGGATTTATTACTAGACATCAATAAAAAATTGAATTTGACGATTGTGCTAATCACCCATGAAATGCATGTTATTCGTAAGATCGCGGATCATGTGGCCGTCATGGAAGACGGTAAAATTGTTGAACAAGGCCCCGTTTTGGAAGTCTTTAAACGACCCAAGCAGGCTGTGACCAAACGTTTCGTGAACGAAGAAGTGACACCATCCTTGAACGAAACCACCGCGGTTGTGGGACAATTGCTTGAAAAGTATCCGAAAGGAACCATCGTTCAATTAACTTTCCATGGCGATCAAGCGCAATTACCAATCGTTTCGGAAATGTTGAAGCAATATACGTTAGACTTAAACATTATCGAAGGGGCGATTCACCAAACCCAAGAAGGGGCGATCGGCTCGTTATATATTCAAATTAGCGGTGATCAGGATCAACTTGATGGCGCGCTAGCTTACCTACAAAAAATGCGCGTTGAAACGGAGGTCTTGAATCGTGAATAGTCAGGGATTAGGCTCATACTTTAATTTCTCAACTGTTGATTGGGGTAACATGTTGAGTTCTACTTGGGAAACGATTTGGTTGACCTTAGTGTCCATGATCGTTGTCGCAATTTTAGGCATCGCGTTAGGCTTGCTATTATTCGAAACGACGAACAGCCAAAACCCATTGGCTAAATTACTCAATTGGGTGGTTGCCTTATTCGTCAACGTCTTTCGGTCCATTCCATTTATTATTTTAATTGTTTTGTTATTACCAATCACGCAAAAATTGGTCGGGACGATTATCGGTCCCAGAGCAGCCTTGCCGTCACTTATCATTTCGGCGGCGCCATTTTATGCCCGGATGGTTGAGTTAGCCTTTCATGAACTTGATCATGGGGTCGTTGAAGCGGCAGAATCCATGGGAGCTACCCGCTGGCAGATTATTCGCAAGGTGTTATTGCCTGAAAGCATGCCAGCATTAGTTTCTGGTATCACCGTGACCACGATTTCGTTGATTGGTTATACCGCAATGGCTGGCGCGATTGGTGCTGGGGGCCTTGGTAACTTGGCTTACCAAGATGGGTTCCAATCGAATAACAATGCGATTACGTTAGTCGCAACAGTTATTATTGTGATTATCGTCTTTATCTTTCAGTTTATCGGTGATTTTGCGGTCAAGCATATCGATAAACGCGCAAATTAACGGGTTTAGGCAATTTTAAAAAAGGGTTCAACAATTTGATTAGGAGGAATTAAGTATGCGAAAAAAGCGGATTTTAGGGTTATTAGCTGTGGCGGCAACGGCCTTTTTATTAGTCGGATGCGGCAAGTCAACGTCTTCAAAGACGACGACCATTACAGTTGGGGCTTCAGCGGTGCCACACGCTGAGATTTTAAAACATATCCAACCAGAATTGAAAAAGGAAGGCGTTAACTTAAAGATTAAAGTTTTCCAAGATTACGTTTTGCCGAATAAGGCCTTGGCTTCTAAAGAATTGGATGCTAATTATTTCCAGCATGTGCCATTTTTAGATAACTGGAACAAAGAGAATAACGGTAGCATAGTTTCAGCAGGCGCCGTTCACTTGGAACCAATCGGGGTTTTCTCAAAGAAAGTCAAAAATCTTAAAGACTTAAAAGACGGCGCAACCGTCTTAGTTAGCAGCAATGTTGCTGACTACGGCCGAGTCTTAACTTTGTTCAAAGATGCTGGACTGATCACCTTGAAGAAGGGGACCGACATTACGTCAGCTAATTTTAGTGATATCGCGACGAATAAGAAGCACTTAGTCTTCAAGCATTCTTACGAAGCAAAGCTAATGCCTCAATTTTACAAGAATAATGAAGGCGACGCCGTTGTCATCAATGCCAACTATGCGGTTCAAGCTGGTTTAGATCCACGCAAAGATGCCATCGCGCTTGAAAAATCCGATTCGCCATACGCTAATATCGTGGCGGTTCGGAAGGGTGACAAAGATAAGCCAGCTATTAAGAAATTAATGAAGGCACTTCGGTCGAAGAGCACCCAAACTTGGATCAAGAATCATTACAAAGGGGCAATTTTGCCAGTTAGCTCAACCAACTAAAACGGTGAAAAGTCAGTCTGAAAATGACTGGCTTTTTGTTTACATTAAAATCGCATGAGACTAGGCGCCGCTTGACTTTAGCCCCCCTGCAAGGTACGCTAACTTTAGCAAATAATTTACAGAATGGAGTTAGTGTTATGCGTAAATATGGTGTGATTGGTTTAGGTCAAGTTGGGGCAACAGTCGCTTACACATTAGTGCAACATGGGACCGTTGACGAGTTAGTTTTGATTGATCATGATGAAGCCTTGGCACGCGCACAAAAGTTAGACTTAGATGATGCGTCGCCACGCTTGGGTTCCACAACTAAAATAATTTTGAATGATTATGCGGCCTTAGCGGATGCAGAAGTGCTGATTGTGGCTTCTGGGAATATCGGGGCCATTGATATGACTAGCTCAAAGGGGCGTTTTGGTGAATACGAGTCTAATCAAGCGATCGTTCGCGATATTGCACCTAAAATTGTGGCATCTGGTTTTAAAGGCATTTTAATTGATATTATGAATCCTTGTGACGTAATGACCGACTATTTACAACGCATGACCGGCTTCGCCCGCAACCGGGTCTTTGGCACTGGGACGTTCTTGGACACTGCTCGGATGCAAAAATACGTTGGCCAAGCCTTAGGCACTAACGGTAAAAATGTGGCCGGCTATGTTTACGGTGAACACGGCAATTCACAATTTGTTGCGTGGTCAACCGTCGCGGTCAATGGTCAACCCATTGCAAACTTTAAAACTTTAGACTTGAAACAGCTTGAAGAAGATGCCCGTCAAGGCGCTTTTGCCGTTATGGCAGGGAAGCACTACACTAACTTTGCGATTGCCACTTGTGGGGTGCGACTTGCGGAAGCAGTCAGCGCCGACGAACAACTTGCTTGTCCAGTATCAGCCTTTGATCCTGATTTCGGCACCTACGTTGGGATGCCAGCCGTGATTGGCAAGAACGGGATTGAATCACTGATTCATTTGGAACTGACCGCTGCAGAGCAGGACTCATTAGCTTCGTCAGCCAAATTCATCAAGTCAAAGGTTGATGTCTTACCACAGGCGGCAAAATAGCCGACAAACAAACTACTAGCCCAAATAATTAGTCGTTTCAACGAAGCTCGCTTTCGTTGGGCGGCTTTTTAGGTTAGTCGTTGAAAGCGGGCCTGCTAGTAAACACTTGCCTGCCGCTTCCAGTTGGGACTGATTGCATGCGGTCGTGGGACCGGTCCGAGCCAGGGGCGTCTCGGACCTCGCCCGGAACCCTTGCAAAAGGCGCAAGTGTCCCGGACCGTCCGTGGTGTAAAGACCGATACAATCAGTCCCAACCTTCAGCTAAGTTGGCATAGTGGGAACAGGTAGAGTCAGTCAGCATACAGGCGACTAAAAAAACATGGATCATCGGCTTTTAGGTGAAGCTGCAAACCATCCTTGGGCTAAGGCATGTAGTCATAAATACTTGTAGCTGTCCGATCTTTAGGTCGTGCTTGACGCGCTAAATTTATACGGCTCGTGTAAAATTTTTCTCAGCAGGAAAATAGTTGACAAAAAGACACTTTCATTTCTAAGTGAGTCACCACACACCCAATAGAGAGTAGTGGTCTCACATGAAATAGTTGAATACTAAATGGTCAACTCAAAATAGCACACAGATATAGCCGTGAGGGGGCTTCGTTTGGGGCTCAGCCGTGGCATTTGACTTAGTGCGGTGGTTTGTCCGCGGTTAGTCAAAAACCAGCTTTTGAGACCGCTTTTTGGCTCAAAAATGGTTCATGGCGTTCCAGCCCCAAACGAAGCCCCCGGCAGGCGGAAATTAGAACGAAAGACTTAACGGTTATGGATTTAGAGAGAATTTGCCCCATACATTAACGTGTAAGCGATGTGCAAAGTCTGGCAATCATGATAAAATGAAGGATAAAAACGAGCAATCGAGGTTATTATGGAAGCACAGAAATTAGCAACTTTAAAAGCTGACGTGACGAAGCTACGCCAACAATTACGTGCTGGTGACTTGTATCAATCACTCCCACAGCGGCTGGGCGACTTGATTGATCAAATACCAGTGACACCGGCCACAACCGTTGTTGCGGTGGACGATGGCGACGTTTTAGATTTAATCAAACAGTTACACGCTGGCTTGGATGCTGGCAACCTTACCGAAATTAATGACGACCAATTGACTTTATTGTTGGCACATCTGGGCTCAACGAATGCGCTGGTTCGCGATCGGGGCTGCTACTATTTGCTCAACGAGGCGTTACAGCAGCAATTGTTGACGAGTGATCAGTTAGGAACGATTTTTGATACGTTGGTGCAAGATGATCATTTATTTACACATATTGATCAACCGGAAAATGATGGCGTCTATCAACGGTCATTTTCAATCTTGATTTTATCGGTATTGTTATACGCCGATCACGCTGGCATGGCCTTTATGACCGCAGCACGCTTGGAACAGGTGGTGCAACAATTTACGACTTACTTGCTCTTAGAACGGGATACGCGTGGTTTCGTGGCTGATCATGGTTGGGCTCACGCCTTTACGCACATGGGGAACTTGTTAGACGAACTGGCAGATGAGAATGAGTTGGCTCGGGCCGATAAATTGATGATGTTAGCGTGTTTGATTGAACGCTACCAGCGCTTGACGACACCACTGATTTTTGGCGAAGCTGAGCGGTTATCCACTTACTTGGCGTTGATTACGACTAAAGATGACCTCTATGCAGATTATTTGTTGCGGGCCTTTAAAAAGTGGCATCAGCGCTTAGCAATGGGCGCGGCACCTGCCAGTGAGGCTGCTTGGACTCGGGTGTTTAATCGCAATCGGTTATTGGAAGCCATGGCGTTACATGATGATTTTCCAACGTCAATTGTGGATTATTTAGATGACGAATTAGAATTCTTAGGTTAGTTTGAAAGGGAGTTACGGTGATGCAAGCAAAAGCAGTTGGCGCATATGCTGGACACGCAATCAGTGATGAAAAGGCGTTTGAGGACGTGACGATTGAGGTTGCGCAACCGACTGGACGCGACGTTTTAGTCGAAATTCAGGCTGTTTCAGTCAATCCGATTGATACGAAACAACGACAAACGCAACCAGCCACGCAGATTCCGCGGATTTTAGGCTTTGATGCGGTTGGTCGCGTGATTGCAGTGGGCGACGCGGTGACGAGTCTGATGACGGATGATGTTGTTTATTATGCTGGTGCCAATGATCGACCCGGCAGCAATGCCCAATATCAACTGGTCGATGAACGTTTGGCCGCACTCGCACCGAAAAATTGGGCGGTGACGGCCGCCGCGGGGTTACCGTTGACTGGGTTGACCGCCTGGGAAGCGTTATTTGAAAAGTTGGCTTGGCAACCGGCCAAAAATGCTAATGCCGGGCACTCAGTCTTAATTGTTAATGGTGCTGGTGGTGTCGGTTCAGTCGCGATTCAATTGGCAAAATGGGCGGGCCTGACGGTGATTACGACTGCCGGACAATCTAAGACGACTGCTTGGGTCAAAGACCTCGGCGCTGATATTGTCTTGGATTATCATCAAGATTTGGCGACGCAACTCGCCGCGCATCAGATTAGCACGGTGGACAGTGCAATTTTGTTACAGTCCACTGATGCGTATTTACCGATAGTGGCACCGTTGATGCGGCCGTTAAGCACCATCGTTGCGGTGGTCACGAATGCTGAACCATTACCGATGGCACT
Organism: Lactiplantibacillus pingfangensis; assembly: GCF_005404945.1. Lineage (GTDB taxonomy): Bacteria > Bacillota > Bacilli > Lactobacillales > Lactobacillaceae > Lactiplantibacillus > Lactiplantibacillus pingfangensis. The sequence goes on from NZ_BJDG01000002.1 coordinate 51,103, forward strand.
TTTAAAAGCAAAAAGTTTAAACTTTGCTTGGGAATTCATGTTCACGAAAGCCGACTATCAGTTGCCAGAAATGGCGACCCAAGGCATGATTTTGGCGAAGATGGCCCAGTTGGCAGATGATGGCATTTTGCAACCAACGACGAAAAAAGTGATTGACGGCATTAGTGCCGCGACCTTAAAAGCGGCCCATGCTAGCGTTGAAACGGGGCAAATGTTAGGTAAATTAGTCTTAACGGCTCCCTTTAATGCATAATAGCGGTTTCAAAGTTGCAAAACTATTTCCAATTTTAACAAGGTATTGTAAAATTAGGACAGCCGTAATATGAAATAAATCTTGATAGGATGAACATAAATGGACACACAAAAAAAGATCCATGTTGGCATGTTGTTTGGCGGAAACTCTTCTGAACATGACGTTTCGAAGCGTTCCGCTCATAATATTTACGATGCAATGGACAAAAACAAGTACCAGATTGACTTATTCTTGATTACCAAGAATGGGATTATCTTAAGTGATGCGGCAACGCGTCGGATCTTTGATGGTGAACCAGAAGATAAAGTCGTGGCAGAAGAACTGCCTAAGCTGGATATGAGTGATCCATTGGCGCCAATCAAGAATTTGGCAGCGGCCAAGGACATTGATATTTTCTATCCAGTTGTGCATGGCAACTTGGGTGAAGATGGCACTTTACAAGGGTTATTCAAGTTATTGAAAAAGCCTTATGTTGGCAGTGGCGTCTTAGCCTCCGCAGCAAGTTTTGATAAGGACATTACGAAGCAAATCTTGACGCATCACCATATTCAAAATACGAAGTACGTGGTTGTCACACCTGAAAATCGGGAACAGATGACTTATGCGTATTTGACAGAACATGTGGGTGCGCACTTGTTTATCAAGCCAGCCAACCAAGGCTCCTCGGTTGGGATTCACAAAGCTGAAAATGAACAAGACTATTTAGACGGGTTAGCGGATGCCTTCAAATATGATTACAAGATCTTAGTTGAAGAATCCATTGATCATCCACGCGAAGTGGAATGCTCAATTTTAGGGAACGAAGATGCCGTGGCTTCCAAGCTGGGGGCCATCGACGTGCCTAAGAGCGACACGTTCTATGATTATAATAATAAGTTCGTGGATGCTAGTGGTGTCACGTTTGAATTACCGGTTGACTTACCTGCTGATTTGACAAAACGAATTCAAGACATGTCATTAGGGGCTTTCAAAGCTTTGGGCTTGAAGGGTATGGCACGTGTGGACTTTTTGGTCTCTGAAGATGGCGAACCTTATTTGGGTGAAATCAACACCTTGCCTGGATTCACTAACATTAGCTTGTATCCAAAATTGATGGAAGTTTCAGGGATTGGTTATACTGATTTAATCGATCGTCTGATTCAACTTGGTTTTGACGAATTCAAACGTCAATCTGAGATTCATTATGATTTCGTGGCGTTGGACGCAGAATAGTTCAGTTAAACGCTTGAAACGGTCGAGGTGAAAGTGATTTCATCGCGACCGTTTTTTACATATTGGGGAAACGAGGGCGATGGTGACGAAAATTTTGATTGGGCTAAAACGGGGCAACAATCAACTTAGTGGCCCGTTGAGTTTTTGGTGGGTGAGTGGCTTCTTTTGGGCGTTAATGGTGAAATGGTTAGGTCTGCAATTTGGCGGCTGGGTTAGTTTACTTGGCCTACTCGGATTAAGTTTTTGGTTGCCGATCTTGGCGGAACGGACGAGTGCACAAGCCTGGTCTTGGCGTCAACGAGGTTTTATCTGGCTTGGTCAATTGATTCTGGGATTAATTTGGTTACCCTTTGGCTGGGGTGGGTATTTAGCCACACTGCAAGCCAGTATTCAGTTGCCGGCCGAGTTTCAAAATACGCTTTTCATGACCCGTTATGATTGGTTACCGTGGGTGGTCCCGATTTGGGGACTGTTATGGCTAGGGTCACTCAAATGGCTACCGGCGTGGCGCAATCAGCTTCAGGCGCCTACCGGATGGCGGGACTGGTGGCGACAAGGTTGGCGGCAACGGTGGTGGCCAGTATGTCGTAAGTTGGTTAGGTTAGTTGGCTGGGTCATTGGTTGGCTAATGCTGGCGCTGGTCTTAATTTTGGTGACTGGTGGGCTGGAAAATGGCAACGTTGAACTTGGCCGCATTGTCGCTATTTTAAGTGTGGCGAGTTTGCAAGGGCTGGCCTGGGTCATTTTGGCCAGTTGGTGGGCCGGCTGGTTTAAGCTGCCGATGACAAGGCCTACCAAACTGAGTCGTTATTTAATCACTGGGCTGATAATTGTGACAATCGGCGGTGCGAGGTGGTGGCTACAAACGCCCCCAACGGCCACAACAGCCATTATTGCGCATCGGGGTGTCAATGGTGACGATGGTGTGCAAAATACCACGAGCGCCCTTAAAAGGACGGTACAGGCGACAACCCCGGCCTATGTCGAAATGGACATTCAACCGACCGCTGATCGCCACTGGGTCGTCATGCACGATCCGACCTTACAAAATTTAGCCGATAAGCCGGGTCCGGTGCAGGCTTATCGCTTACAACAACTGGCAGGCTTGCCGTTAAGAGAGCATGGGCAACGTGGCGAATTGAGCACCTTTAACCAATACATGCGTGCGGCACAAAAATTGAAACAGCCTTTGTTGGTCGAGATCAAGGCTGTCGGTGATGCCGTTCAGTTGATTTCGCCATTTGCGGACCAGTATGCGGCCAAGATTGCCGCCGGTGGTGGCGCGATCCACTCGCTAGATTATCAAGTGCTCGTCCGGCTAAAGCAACGGACCCGGCAGTTGCGTGTCGGTTATATCACACCATTTTATTTAACCGCGTTCACGCCCAACGTGGCGAATTTCTACTCGTTACAAGCATTGACCGTTACTCGAGAACAACTTGCAACGGCGAAACGTGAGCATAAAGCGGTCTATCTGTGGACTGTTGATCGGCCGATGCAGCTACAGCGGCTCTCAGCACTTGGTCCAACGGGGATCATCACGAATCAACCGGGACGGCTGCGCCGATTGCAAAACCAAGCACCGCACTATTATTTTTACCAGCTTATTAATTGGGTAATTAGTTTATGATAGCGACTGTGGTTAAAATGAGAAGATTAAGAAATAGCGAGTGCTTTTAAAAGACGGCAGAATAGTCTTTTTTGATGGGATAGGTTAATAATTATAAACACTGTTAAATTCTAGTTTGAATCGGTTTCATTAGTCCGGTGACTGAGTTAACTATGCGTAAATTAGTTGTGATAACTAATCAGAAAGCTGGATAATTATTAAGTGAACTGGGACATTAACCCTAGTATAACTTAATATTAAATAAGAATTACTCTTATTTCTTGCGTATTATCACTTATCTGAATATAATAATATGCGTAATTGGTATTGTCCAATTTGACTGTGGACAACTGATTATTTAATCGAAACTTGAGGATTGATTAGATGTTAGCGACGTTGGGCTTGCGAGTGGGGTCGGGGCTAACGGTGATTAAATTAGTGTTAGGTTGAGGCAGTAGACAAAAGAGGGGTTTAAGATGAGAATATTGGGAGAGAAAGTTCGGCAATTCCGGAAGCGTAAAGGCATGTCGCAAAAAGAATTGGCGGAGGGTATTTGTACCCAAGCAACGATTAGCTTAATTGAGAAAAAAAGCAAGATTCCTAGCATGAAAATTATGATGAAAATTTGTAATCGATTAGGAATTCGTTTGTCTGATGTGATCGTGGAAAATGATGATCAGTTATATCGCACCTTCAAAAAAATTGATTCTTTGATTCGACATGATCAGTTGGAAGCGGCTAATGATGTCTTTACTAAGATTCGACCAAAACAGCTCCGGAGTAATACCGACAAGAAACAATACTATTACTATGAGGGCTATATCCAATTAGTGTTGAATGACAATCCTGATGAAGCCATTTTTAATTTTGGGATGTTATTGAACCAATTTGTGAAGTCGAGTCATGATATGTTTGCCATTTTGGCAACATTAGGCACTGGACTAGCCTACGAACGTAAGCAGTCCTATGACAAGGCAGAAATCTTCGTCAAGCAAGCCGTCGCAACGCTCCATACGATGGATGCCCAAGCGATGCCAATTGGCGATGATGATTATTTACAAAATGAAATTTTGATTTATGCCTCCGCGGCGCAACTTTATGCGAAAATCAATTTCCCAGAGGAAGCGTTGGAGTTAATTGATTTGGCCTTGAAGAAGGCACAAGAAAGCCAGTCATTGTACTTGTTAGATCGGCTGTACGCGCAAAAGGCGGCCAACGAAGTGGTCTTAAATAATGTGGCTTCGGCGCATGATCACTACTACGTCGCTTACGCGTTGAGCTTAGTGACACATAATGAAAAGCTCACTCAGAAAATTACTAAAGAAATGGCTGAATATCACATTGCACCTTTGCAAGTGGCCAATGAAGCTTAATTAAAAAATGACATCCAGTATTGCGTGAAAGCAACTGGGTGTTTTGTGTTTGTTAGGGGGATTTGAAATGCTAAAACAATGGGGACCCGCTTTTTCAGTCGGGGTGATCAACAGTTTGATTTTGATCTGGCTTTGGGGCGTGTGGCGCCGCTGGTCAGTACCGGTTCAGCTTAACCAGCAGTTGTTGATGGTGATTACTGCGGCTTATTTACTTTCTCTGGTTGCACCATTCCTATTGAGTGAAAATTTTCACTGGCAACCAAGCAAAGTCATTTGGCATTGGATGTTAGGTTGGTTAGGTTACGGTATCGCGTTAATGTTCGTACCCAGCTGGTTTACAGTGACGCAGGCGAATGAGATCGGGCTTGGATTTGTATTCAGTTTCGCAGGCATTCTATGTGTTGATGCGCCACGTAACGGCGTACTTGGAATTCGTGTCAGCTGGACCTATGCTTCCGAGGCAGTTTGGCATCAAACAAATCGGTTAGGTGGCTGGCTGTTGTATGGCAGTGGCCTAGTCGGGATTGGCCTCAGTGCTTGGCAACCGGCTGTTGGGATGGTACTGGTGATTATGCCAGGTTTAATCAGTTGTGGGATTGCGTTGGTGTACGCTTATTGGTTGTCGCGGCGAACCGTGTGACAGGGCTGAGCTAGGCTAACTTTTAGCAAAAATAAAAAGGCATCATGACGGTACTTTCAACTGAAAGCCATCATGATGCCTTTTTATGAATCAATTAATTACTTTTTCTTTGGTTTAGGTGCTGGTTTGTTTTCCAAATCAGTCCGAACAACGAGAACATCACAAACTGCCATTCGAGTCACATATTCTGTGACAGAACCGATTAAGAGCCGTTCAACCGCGTTTAGCCCAGTGGCACCAATCATAATTAGGTCAATGCCCAAATCTTTAGGCACATCGCGTGCGATGATCGTCTTTGGTGCGCCGTATTCGATGGAATAATCGACGTTATCCAAGCCTTCCGACTTTGCTTCTTCGACATATTTGTCTAATGTCTTTTGAGCAGTATCGGTAACTTGCTCAACCATGGTCGTGTCAAAACTAGAAATGTTCTGGAATGCCCGGGTATCAACCACGTGCACCATGTGAACTGACGCTTTAGGACCGTTACGCTTGGCAACAGCGACCGCCTTTTTAAATGCTAATTCCGCTTCATAAGACCCATCTACGGGAACTAAGATATGTTGGTATTGTTGTAACATCATTCTCACCCCTCAATACTTTATACTTATATTGTAAAGGTTTTCGTAAAAAATAAAAAGCGTTTTCTCTCGATTTACATGAAACTGATGAGTAGCAGGCCAATTGCCATCATAATTAAACAACCGCTCGCGAGCACTAACGCAATAATGACAGTACTTTGATAGAATATGGTAATGGCGCTACCGATTGCAACCAGTAACATCAAGCATCCACCATAACGGGCAATATGCCGGACTGTGGCAGACGCTGTCGGATCAAAAGTGAGAAAACGTTTATTTTGATGACGAACGAGGTAGTAACCAAGTCCGGCAGCGATTACGGTGTAGAGGATTAAGGGTAGGGTGATCAAAAGTTGGACGCCTCCTGAAAAAAATTAGGTATTTGTTGGCTGTTTTCAATGGTGCGGTTTTAGTTGAATGGTCGTAACGTGTTCGCTCGGACTGAGGGTTCCGCTTGCTACGCTAGCCACAGAATGCACAAAACGCATTTTGTGGTTAGCTAGGCAATGCTCACCCTCAAACCGTCCTCGTTCACACTCAACAAAAAAGGGCCAGGACAAGTCCTGACCCACGGAAGTTTCCTTCCGAAAAAAACTAGTGGTGCCGTTAGTCGCCCTTCAGTATTGACCCGCTTCAAGGCAGGTGGGATCGGCTGTATAGCCTTCTAACTACCAAATGATAAGGCATGTTATGATGACTACCTAAAGCCAATCCCAAAGTAGTATTAATTGTTCGGCAACACTTTGTTTAGAGCAATGCGCACACCTTAGTAATTTCGACTATTAGTCTAGCATATTAAAATAAAAGTTGCAATGATTGTACTGGCGATAAGGATGTTAGCGGTTTCTTTGGTTAGCTTTTAATAATTTTTTATATTGTTCACCAAGGGCAGTTTCATAGCGGCCGTTGGACTTAGGCTGGTAATATTCAGCGTGCTTAATCGCATCTGGTAAATATTGTTGTGCAACCCAATCTCCCGGGTGATCATGGGGATAGTCGTAGCCAACCCCATGGCCTAATTTAGCGGCACCGGAATAGTGGGCGTCCTTTAAGTCCGCCGGAATATCACCGAAGTGGCCACTGCGAACTTTGTCCAATGCGCCATCAATCGCGCCCATGGCTGAGTTTGATTTTGGCGATAAGGCGAGTTCGATGACCGCATTCGCTAGGGGAATCCGCGCTTCGGGTAACCCTAGCTGATCGGCTGCCTGACAAGCTGCAACTGCATGAGCACAGGCGGCGGGATTGGCTAAGCCGACATCTTCATAGGCGATGACCATCAAACGCCGCATAATGCTCTTTAAATCGCCAGCTTCGACTAGCCGTGCCATGTAATGAAGCGCGGCATTTGCATCAGAGCCCCGAATTGATTTTTGAAATGCCGAGATGACATCGTAATGGGCATCACCGTCTTTATCTGCGGAGAGGGCCTTCTTTTGGAGACATTCTTCGATAATTGCTTGTGTGATGGTCACGCCAGTTTGGCTGTCATCTTTAGAAGAGAGCACCGCTAATTCAAGGCCGTTCAGCGCGCTACGTAAATCGCCATTCGTTGCGGTACACAAATGGTGCATCGCCGCTGGTTCTAGGTCAACATGATAGTGACCGAGGCCGCGTTCGTCATCCGTTAAGGCACGTTTGACGGCAATTTCAATATCGTTCGGCATCAGTGACTGTACTTCAAAAATTTGCGTCCGGCTACGGATGGCCGGATTAATACTGATGTACGGATTTTCGGTTGTCGCGCCAATCAAAATAATGCGGCCACTTTCCAAATGGGGCAAGAGAAAGTCTTGTTTGGTTTTATCTAATCGGTGGATTTCATCCAACAGTAAAATGACCGTGCCGCTCATTTTAGCTTCTTCGGCGACGATTTGTAGCTGTTTCTTACTATCGGTGGCGGCATTCAACATGCGAAACGCATATTTGGTCGAGCCAGCAATCGCACTGGCAATGCTGGTCTTGCCAGTACCTGGTGGCCCGTATAAAATCATTGAAGATAAGCGCTTGGCTTTAACCATTCTCGCAATGATTTTGCCGGGGCCAACTAACTGTTGTTGGCCGACAACTTCTTCAATTGTTTTGGGACGCATGCGATAGGCTAATGGTTGTTGCATAATACCCTCCTTACAAAAACTAGTCTTAATTATTATAGCATTTGCGGCCGTTTGCGCCGATTGATTGGCTTCAACGTTGACCGATAGCCCGCCATATGATACAACGAAATTATCAAGATAATAAGGATGGATAAAAATATGGAAGTCGATGCAATTGGAAAAGCAATGATGCAGTACCAATTAGTGCCACTGGTCAGTCAATCCAACGTGGGGCTAGAAGTGACCATGCAGCGCGTCAATGCTCAGGGGAAACTTTCCACTCAGCCCTATCCGCAAGTCTTTGGCAGTCAGCGGCAGAATCCGCAGATTCACAATGCCTTTGCGCAGACGCAATTAAAATTAACCACCCCGGCGATGGCTGATCTGCCGTCACTGATGTCATATTTAGCTGGTTTGAACACAACGGCTCGGCGAGCATTAGCTGCCGAAGATTATTTGTGGCCGTTATCAAGTACCCCAATTCTCCCAACTGATTTAACCAAAATTCCATTTGCCGAAGCAGATGAAGTTGGGTTTAAACGCCGTCAACAACAAAGTCAGCACTATCAACTTGAGAAGTTGATGACGACTGGCGTTCACGTGAACCTCAGCTTTAATGAACAATTATTTACGCGATTATATGCCGAAACGTTCCATCAACACTATTCAAGTTATGTTGAGTTTCGCAATGCCATTTATTTAAAAGTGGCACAAGGTTTCGTGCGGATGAATTGGTTAATTCAATACTTGTTTGGCGCGACCCCCACGTTGCGTGTTGCGGAGGCCACTGCCAAACGGCAACGAACGAGTGTCCACGGTCCGGCAGGGCGCAAGAGTGCCGTTCAAGGTGACTATACGTCAATTGATCGGTATGTCGCGAAGTTACAGGCGGCTGTTCGGAGCCACAAGCTTGTTGCGGTCAGTGATTTTGACGGGCCAGTTCGGTTTAGAAGTACCGGATCTTTGACGACGCTTGGCCGCCAGGGCGTTTATTATTTGGAATATTGTGGCCTCGATTTGGACCCAACCAAGGCGACTGGTGTCGATCAAAATGCGATTGAATTTATGCGGTTGTTGGCCAGCTATTTTGTCATGATGCCGGCGCTACCAACGGCGATGGTTAGTCAGGTGAATGCACAGGCTGACCAGTTGACCACCCAAGTGACGATGGAAAATCCAACCACAGCGAGTGCCCAAGCGCAACCGGCTAGTCAAGTTTTGGATGCTTTGGCCGACTTTGCCAAAGCCTATGGGTTACCAGCCAGTGATACCGTTCTATTGCGGCATTTGAAGGCCCGTGTGACTGATCCCAAATTGACGCCGAGTGCCCAAGTTGCGCAACAACCAGATCTCTTAAACTGGGCAATCAAACAGGCTAAACAGTCACAAGCTGCGGCACTGGCAGAACCGTTTCGTTTACCCGGCTTCACTGACTTGAATTTGTCGAGTCAACTATTGGCTGAACAAGCGTTAGCACGGGGCGTCAAAGTTGATATTGTTGATGCGCCCGCTAATATTTTACGCTTGACGCACGGTAAGTCAGCACAACTAGTTGTTGACGGTAGCGGCACGGATTTGAATCCACAGGCCTTGACGACTGTCTTAGCACACAAAGCCGCCGCTAAACAAATCATGGCTGAGCAAGGGGTGCAAGTGCCGGCGTCGCAAACTTATCGTTCAGCCAATCAATTAATTGATGATTACGATCGTTATGCGGCCGGTGGCGGGATCGTGCTTAAAGGCACCGAAACGACTCGGGCCGTGGTTGCTTTTCGGATTATGCCGGAACGGGCGTTGTTTGAGCAAGTTGTTCGTCAGCTATTTGAGCAGACCAAGTCAGTCATGGCCGAAGAGTTGATTGTGGCCTCGAGCTATCGGTTCCTAGTTATTGATGGGCAAGTTAAAGCAATCGTTGAACGGCTACCAGCCAATATTGTCGGCGATGGGCGGACAACCGTTCAAGAGCTGTTAGCGCGTAAAAATGCCCGGCCACTGCGCGGGACCGCCTTTGAAAAGCCACAGTCTGAGTTGAAATTAGGGACGGTCGAACGCTATCGGCTCAAATCATATCACTTAGATTTAGATACGATTGTTAGTCGCGGCACTCAGATCCTGCTTCGCGAAGATGCGACCTTTGGCAATGGGGCCGACGTTTTAGATGCAACCGGCGATATGCATCAGTCATACATTGATGCCGTCGAAAAACTTGCGGCCGACTTAAAGCTCAAAGTCGCAGGGGTGGACGTGATGATTCCAAATCTATATGCGGAATTTACACCAGAACATCCTGAAATGGCCGTCTATCTAGGGATTCATGCGGCACCATTCTTATATCCGCATATTTTTCCAATGTTTGGGGCCAGTCAACCAGTGGCGGCGCAATTATTAAAAACGTTATTCCCAGAAATTTAGTCCTGGGTGACATTTTTTCGCTAATAATCAAAAAAACATCAGCTCGTGATGACTTGAGGCAGTGCTTCAAGTTGTGACGAGCTGATGTTTTCAGTTTTAAAATAATTTTTTTAATTTTCCAAATAAGCCAGTTGATTTTTGCGGTGTTCCGGGTTGGGCGGTATTGAGTGGATAACGTTGATCGATATCAATCACATCTTGATTGATGGCGGTAGCCGCCGTGAAAACTAGGGCATAATTTTCATCGCCAGTTCGGTAACTATCATCCGTTTTGATGGTGAACTGCACGTTGGCTTTGGCCGCAGCTTGCAAGTAAGGACCAAGTATGTCTTGATCAAGATTGCCATTAATGTATAGGCGGTAATCTGGGTGTGCTGTGAAAGCCAGACTGAGTTGGTCCACATAATGATGGCGCTTGATTTGGTAGACGGTGACGGCAACTTCGACACGTTCACGAAATGTGCCCAGATATTTATTTTGTTCATCTGGATGAAGTTGTGGAGTCCCATGCATCGCGCTTTGAATCCGATCAACGGGTTGCATTTCTTTGTCAGCCATTGTCAAACATCCTTTCTCTGATTATCATATAATTGTAGCATGTTCCAGAGTTAAATGCGAAAAACGAAAGCAGGGAAAACTGTGTTTACAAAATCAGACTTTGACTTATTTGATGACCCGACCTTAGCGGGACGCATGGCTCAAATTAAAACGGTGATTGATCCTAAATTTGAGGCCGTGACGCCGCAACTCCTACCAATCCTGGAAGCGAGTGGCCTAACCTTTTATCCGCATATTGCCAAGCACTTGCGTCGCTTCAAGAATCCACCCGTCGACACCTGGGTAGCTTTCAGTGAGAATAAGCGCAGTTACAAAGCATTGCCGCATTTTGAATTAGGATTGTGGCCGGATCGTCTGTTTTGTTATTTTGACATTCTTGATGAGGGGAAAGCTGCAGTGCAGGCAAGCATCACGCCGGCAGACTTACAAAAGCTATTCAGTCAATTGCCTAGCGACTATTTAATTAGTCATGATCACAGCGTCGCGAAGATGCAGCCGGCAACACCTGAAGCAATCACCGCGGTGCTTGACCGCTTTGCACAATATAAGCACAGCGAATTAGTAGCTGGACGGGCCATTATGCTGGACTCGCCACTGTTAGCCGATGAAGCGGCACAATTAGCCTTTATCCAAGAGACCTTCAAAACACTACTGCCAATTTATTTACCAATTATGGCTGGGGTAGGGAGAAAATAGCCGACTGGGCTTTTCCCAAAGCATAAAGACTCCAAGATAAAAGTTTTTGAACGAGTCCCGCCAGTCAGTCGGTTAGTATTACCGAGCTGGGACCGGTTGGCGCCAAAAAGCGGTCGCCAACCTCACTTTCAAGCTTTGCCAAAGGCAGCAAAGCTTGAAAGATGTCTATTCTCTAAGCCGAGCAATGCACTCAGCTAAGAGAATTTTCAGCACGTCCACACTAACCGACTGACTTCTGGGGTGGGTCATTCGATCAAGGCTGTTTTATTACTAAAGTAATGTCAATACAATCATACTGACGTTATTTTAGTTTGTCTTTACTGTCAAGCTGCAGGTGGTGTGTCGTGGAATTTACTGTGTGGGTGGCGTTAGCGCATGCAGGTTGCGCTTACACCACGGGCGCCTTTCAAGACTTGTTTTTAAGGCTTGAAAGCGAGGTTCCAGACCGCACTTTAGGCTGGAACTGTCCCCCACAGTAAATGGAATGACACACCACCGAAAGCGGCCTAGTTTAGGTTGATCTCCAGCCTCAAGATACAAAAAAACACGCCGCAATTGCGACGTGTTTTAATAACTGGAAATTAAAGTTTGTTGTAGTATTCAACGATAAGTGATTCGTCGATGTCTGCTTCAAGTTCTTCACGTTGTGGTAAGCGAGTTAATGAACCTTCAAGCTTATCAGCGTCGAATTGAACGAAGTTAGGACGTGAAACAACGGCTTCAACTGCACCGGTGATGACGATTAACTTCTTAGACTTTTCACGAACTGAGACAACTTGGCCGACTTGCACTTCGTATGAAGGGATGTCAACACGTTTGCCATCAACAGTGATGTGACCATGGTTAACCAATTGACGAGCTTGGCGACGAGTGGTAGCCAAACCTAAGCGGTAAACCATGTTGTCTAAACGACGTTCGAGTAAGATCATGAAGTTAACACCATGCTTACCTTCGCGGATTTTACCAGCTTTGATAAATAAGTTAGAGAATTGACGTTCAGTTAAACCGTACATCATCCGTAACTTTTGCTTTTCACGTAATTGGGTACCGTATTCAGAAAGCTTTGAGTGACGACCTTGACCATGATCACCAGGTGCATAAGGGCGACGAGCTAATTCTTTACCAGTACCTGAAAGAGACATTCCCAAACGACGGGAGATCTTCCAACTTGGACCTGTATAACGAGACATATGTTGTTTCCTCCAATAATTTTAGTTGGAGTAAAATAATCCGATGTGAGTTCGATATTCGTTCAGATTGAACTGCAGTTTTCGCCATTGCAGCCGCAGGTTACTAACTGACCAATAAGTGGCACCAATCTGTTGACGAGCTTACCCACTCACTGCTGCATTATTTTACACAAAGAGTAGCATAGCATGCCGACTTACTTTAGTCAATGTGTTGCACGAGGATCTTCGCGAATTCGGCGAGCTCTAATTCATTTTCGGCCGTGAAACGGTCAAGTGAAGGGGAGTCGATATCCATGACGCCAATTTTGCGACCGTTTTTAGTTAGTGGCACGACAATTTCGGCGTTACTAGCACTGTCGCAAGCGATGTGCCCAGGGAACTCATGAACGTTGGCCACCCGGTGAACTTGTTGGTCTTTAAAGGCCGTTCCGACAACGCCGGCGCCGACTTTAATGTGCATACAGGCAACCTTGCCTTGGAACGGGCCAAGATCTAGTGTTTCAGTTTCGGAATTATAAAGGTAGAAACCAGCCCAATTGAGGTCGGTGTATGTGTCGTTAATTAACGCACTGGCATTGGCTAAATTCGCCACCAAGTTAGTTTCGTGATAAAGCAGGGCGTCTAATTGTTGGTTCATGAGTGAAGTTTGGGTCTCTGACATGAAAAATCCTCCTATAAGTTGACAATTTCATACTGATTGATAATTGCGGGTATGCTATAATTTAGGTTAGATTTTAATTGGAAATTAAGCAAAAAGCAAGGCTGCGGTTCGACAGGGTGAATCCGCAACCAAACGAGCTGTCATTAATTTAATTTAAGTAAGGGGTATTCATATGCAAGTAGCAATCGGTATTGTGGTTGTCGCGCTTGTGATTTACGCTGCGATCAAGGGCTTTCAACTGTACATAGATAAACAGGTTCGACAGTTAACGGCACAGAAACAGGCGTTAGTCGAACAAGCTCAGGCAATCGACTTTGAAAAAATCGAAGGACTAGCCTTAACCGGCGGATCACTGGCAAAACTAGAAACGCTGCAAAATGATGGGCAGGTCTTACGGAATGATCGTTTGCCAGCCATTGATGAGCGCTTAACCGAAATTACTGCCGCCGCCCACAGTATTAAGTTTATGGACGCCAACCAGAACATTAAAAAGGTGACACAATCTTTAACTGCAATTGAAACGAAGATTGGGACGATTACCGAAGGGTTGCAAGCTTTAGATAATGCTGATCAAGCGCACCGGCAAGCGGTTGCCCGCTTGGAGAAAAAGTATCAGGACTTGCGTAAAACGTTGCTTTCGCAAAACTTTTCTTTCGGACCTAGTATTGACCGCTTGGAAGATCAACTGGCCAACTTGGAGAGTGATTTTGACAAGTTTTCTCAATTAGCCAAAGCTGGCGATCATGACGCAGCGGAACAAGTCTTAGATAAATTGCGGCATGATACGAGTGCCTTGGAAATGGATATTGATCGCGTGCCACCGATCTATAAAGATTTAGTCAGCGGTTTCCCAGATCAATTGAGCGAACTTGAAACTGGTTATCAACAATTGACTGAGCAACATTTTCATTTTGAAGTTGCGAAGATTGAACCAGAAATTCATGCGTTGACCAAGGCGATTGATGACAACATTAAGTTACTCGGTGAGTTGCGTGTTTCCGACGCTGAGGCTGGCAACCATGCCATCGAAAAACGGATTGATCATTTATACGACGTGATGCAAGTTGAAATTGATGCCAAAGCGGTCGTCGATCAAAAGCAAGACGAAATCAGTCAATTCTTGACGCATGCCACGAATCAAAATCAACGGCTACAAGTTGAACTGGACCGTTTAGCGCAAAGTTATGCGTTAAATGATCATGAAGTTGAACGGACGCGTGAACTTGGCGAACAGCTTAAAAATATTCAAGCCGTTTTTCAGGCGGACACGACCGCGTTGACGACGAATCAGGCGGTATTCAGTGAAATTGCCGGTCACTATGTTGATCAAGATAAACAATTGACTGGGATTGAAGCTGAACAGGTGGCCATCAATGATGCCGTCGCCGGTTTAGCTGCCGAAGAAGCCAAGGCACACGACACGTTACAACGGTTTGACTTTGAAATTCATGCGATCAAACGCCAAGTGGAAAACTTGAATTTACCGGGCTTACCAAAAGATTACCTCGATTATTTCATGGTTGTCACTAAAGAAATTGAGCGCTTAGATCACGATATTAATAAATTAGTAATTAATATGGATGACATCACCAAACAACTCATTGTGATTCAAGCGGATATGGCAACGTTGAAAGAGAAGACGACTGATTTGATTGATTCAGCCGTGTTGTCGGAACAGTTGTTACAATATGCCAATCGCTATAAAACCAATCATGAAGAAGTTCAGGAAGCCAGTGTTGAAGCACAACGATTATTTAATGAAGAACATGATTATGCACATAGCTTAGAAGTGATTGCGACGGCCGTTGATAAAGTCGACGCGGGCGCTTATAAGCGAATTGAAGACAGTTATTACACGCAAAAGCAAGCTGAGTCACAGTCATAAGCAGTCATTGAGGCCACTGTCAAAAGGTGGCCTTTTGCTTGGACTCGAAACAAAAAGGCTTGTTTCACGGCGGTTATTTGGTATAATTGCAAAGAATTCTTATCGAAAGTCCGTGCTTAGTACGGCTTTTAGGGAAAGTGAAGGCTTTAGAATGATTTATTTTGATAATAGTGCGACGACCCAAGCCGCACCATCAGTAGTGGAGACCTATGCGAAGGTCTCGCAACAAGTTTGGGGTAATCCATCTAGTCTGCACAACTTTGGTGAAACGGCTTTTCATTTATTAGAACAGTCGCGTCAACAAATTGCCGACTTGATTGGGGCTAAACCAAATGAAATCTTCTTTACCTCTGGTGGGACGGAAGGTGACAACTGGGTTGTGAAGGGCACCGCGATGGCCAAGCGAACATTTGGCAAACATTTAATTACGACTGCGGTGGAACACCCGGCGATTCATAATTCGATGGAACAGCTGAAAGAACTCGGCTTTGACGTCACTTACTTGCCAGTGGACAAAGAAGGTCGCATTTCGATTGCTGACTTGAAAGCTGCCATTCGACCAGATACAATTCTGGTTTCCGTTATGGCAGTTAACAATGAAATTGGGACGATTCAACCGCTGACTGAAGTGGCTGACGTCTTAAAGCAATACCCAAAGATTCATTTTCATATTGATGCGGTCCAAGGAATTGGTAAAGGCATTCAAGACATGATTATGAATGACCGCGTGGATTTTGTGACCTTTTCGGGGCATAAGTTCCATGCGCCTCGGGGTGTCGGCTTCATCTATGCCCGCCAAGGTCGCAAGCTAGCACCGCTGATGACGGGTGGCGGTCAAGAAAATAATTGGCGTTCTGGGACTGAAAATGTTCCCGCAATTGCTGGGATGGCAAAAGCGTTACGGCTGTTATTAACGGATGAACCTGAAAAAGTTGCTCGTGAACGGGCCATCAAACAGCGGATTTATGACCATATTACGACTTTCAACAAAGTGACGATTTTCAGTCAACCGACTGACGGCTTTGCGCCCCATATTTTATGTTTCACGATTAACGGGGTGCGTGGCGAAACCATCGTCCACGCGTTTGAAGATCAGGGGATTTATATTTCGACCACGAGTGCTTGCTCATCTAAGAAGCACTTGGCTTCAAGCACGTTAATGGCGATGCATACGCCGGAAGCCGTCGCGACTAGTGCGATTCGGATTAGTCTGGATGAAAATAATACCTTAGCGGAAGCCGACGAATTTAACAAGGTGTTCGATAACTTATATAAAAAGTTTTCTAAAATTAACGCAGACGCCTAACTGAAAGGAACTTGTCCATGCAATACACTGAAATTATGGTGCGTTACGGTGAACTCTCAACTAAAGGTAAAAATAAACGTAACTTTATTGATAGTTTAGGCCGTAACGTCCGCAAAGCACTGCACGATTTTCCAGAACTTAAAGTTCATGCAGACCGTGACCGGATGCATATCGCTTTAAATGGCGAAGATGCTGCCAAAGTGATCGGTCGCTTGAAGCTCGTTTTTGGGATTCAAAACTTTTCTCCTAGTATCCGCGTGCCCCAAGAGATGGACGCGGTCTATGCAACGGCGATTGAAATGGTTAAGGCACAATTTAAACCAGGCATGACGTTTAAAGTATACACGCGTCGTTCCGATCATAACTTCGAATATGACACGAATGCCATTAATGATATGTTGGGTGGTCAAATTTTAGATCACGTTGACGGGATTCAAGTTAAAATGAAGCAACCGGATATTGTGATTCGTGTCGAAGTGCGTCCTAATGGGATTTTCTTGTCGTCCGAAACGATTCAAGGTGCTGGTGGGTTGCCAGTTGGGACGGCCGGCAAAGGGATGTTGATGTTATCTGGCGGGATTGATTCGCCAGTTGCCGGTTACCTTGGCATGAAGCGTGGCGTTAACATGGAAATGGTTCATTTCTTCAGTCCGCCATACACGAGTGAACAAGCACTAGCTAAGGCGAAGCAATTGGCATCAACTTTGGCCAGCTATTCTGGTAGCGTGAAGTTTATCCAGATTCCATTTACGGAAATCCAAGAAGAGATTAAAGAAAAAGTCCCTGAAGGTTATCTGATGACCGTTCAACGTCGCTTGATGATGCGTTTGATGGATGCCATTACGCGTGAACGTCACGGTAAAGCCATTTTTAATGGGGAATCCTTAGGACAAGTGGCGTCACAAACGATGGATAGTATGATTGCCATCAATGATGTCACGGCGTTGCCAGTGTTGCGACCAGTGATTTCAATGGATAAGACTGAAATCATTAAGATCGCCGAAGAGATTGACACTTACAACTTGTCAATCATGCCATTTGAAGATTGTTGCACGATTTTTGCGCCACCGGCACCAAAGACCCATCCTAAGCTTGATCGTTCGCGTGCTTATGAAGAACGGATTGATGTTGACGGGTTGATGCAACGTGCGATGGCCGGCATTAAAGTGACAGAAATCAAACCTGGCGAGAATTACATGAATACTCAAGAAGAAGTTTTTGCAGAATTGCTGTAAAATTCCAGTTTATGATAATTAAAGGTTGCAAGATTAAACTCGTGAGTAAGTCTTACCGTGTCGATGATTAGGGTATGAAGATTAGTTGCCATGGCCGCTTCCAGTCGCCACTGATAACATGCGGCCGTGGGACCGGGTCAAGCCTGAGAAACGTCTTGATCCTCGCCCGAACCCCTTGCACAACTCGCAAGTGTCCCGGACCGTCCGTGGCGTAACGCCGGCAAGAAACACGCCGACCCAACGCCACATTCACGACCGATGGGATCACCACTAATTTGGCAGTGCCTGTATGACAGTGTTTACGAGTCCTTTTGTTTTTTCCACCTTTAAAATGATAATTGAATTCGTCAAAAACGCGTTTCAGTTTAACTGCTGAGACGCGTTTTTTTAATACCTGAGAGCTAAGTACAACGCTGTCAAGTTCAGGCTAGCCAAACTAGTCGCGGTGGAAAAGTGTGGTCATAATTCGACGATTTCTAAAGTTATTGTTTGCGACTGTCCCGACTTTGCGGTACATTTGAAGCATACTAGTTGAACTAGTAATTGTTAGCTTAATCAAGTTATTGAAGGGGTGTTTGCTGTGCAAGTATTATATCATGATCAGCCGTTAGACTTAGTTGGCGAACCTTTAAAAGATGGTGCTGAATTACCAAAATTTAAAGTGTTCACGACGCATAATGAGAAACTCAAGACCAAAGATCTTTTAGGCAAACCCGTGTTGATTTCTGTCATGCCCGATATTGATACTCGGGTCTGCTCGATTCAAACGAAAAAGTTCAATCAACAAGCCGACCAGTACCCACATATTCAATTTTTGGCCGTTTCAAATAATTCAATTGCGGATCAAGCTGGCTGGTGTGCCAAGGAAGGCGTCAAAAACTTGACGGTTGTTTCGGATGAAGACCTTTCCTTCGGCTATGCGACCAATTTATACTTGCCAAATAATGGGACGTTAGCTCGTGCGATTTATGTGGTTGATGCTGCTGGTAAAGTGGTTTATCACGAAATTGTCCCTGAAATGTCTCATGAACCAAACTATGTCGCCGCTTTAGAAGCTTTAAAGCAATTTGACTAAGCATTGACGACCGATTAGAAATTGATTACAATAGGAACATTCAAGCAATGAGCAAGAGAGTAGTTTCTCGTCCCATCTCCAGAAAGAAAACGGCGCTGTAAGTTTTCGTTGGGATTTTAAGCGAAGGTAGCTTGCGAGCTGTTGGCCTGAAAGTTGAGTAAGGCTGACCGGACGGATACGCCGTTCGTTAACAATAATGTTTAAGTGTGAAGAGTAGCGCGGCGAAGCTAAATTGCCGAAACGCGCTATTAGCGACAGCGACCTGTGCTTGCTACGTGACTGATAAAATGCCAAAAGCGCATTCTATCAGTCACTAGGCAATGCTCGGTAGCTGACCGTCGCTAATAACGCTCTTTAAATTTAGGTGGTACCGCGAAGTCTATTCGTCCTAATTAAGTTAGGATGAATAGGCTTTTTTGATGCCAAGACAAAGAAAGGATGTCCGCAAATGTCAGAAGAATTAACCACTGATATGCCGACTAAGTATGATCCGACCGCCGTTGAAAAGGGTCGTTATCAAACTTGGTTGGATGAAGATTTATTCAAGCCTTCGGGCGATAAAAAAGCTAAACCCTATTCCATCGTTATTCCGCCGCCAAATGTTACGGGTAAGTTGCATTTAGGCCATGCTTGGGATACCACGTTGCAGGATATTATTATTCGTCAAAAACGGATGCAAGGGTTTGATACGCTCTGGTTACCAGGGATGGACCATGCCGGGATTGCCACTCAAGCTAAAGTTGAAGCCAAATTACGTGAACAAGGGATTAGTCGTTATGACCTTGGCCGTGAAAAGTTTGTCCAACAAGTTTGGGATTGGAAGGACGAATACGCGTCAATCATCAAACAACAATGGGGTAAAATGGGACTTTCACTTGATTATTCTCGTGAACGCTTCACCATGGATGAAGGTTTGTCTGACGCGGTTAAAAAGGTCTTCGTCACGTTATACAAAAAGGGCCTAATTTATCGTGGCGAATATATCATTAACTGGGATCCACAAGCACGGACCGCTTTGTCAGATATTGAAGTGATTCACCAAGATGATAAAGGCGCTTTCTACCATGTAAAATACCCATTCGCGGACAAGGATTACACATTCAATGGTAAGCATTACATTGAAATTGCCACTACTCGTCCAGAAACGATGATGGGTGATACGGCGGTTGCGGTTAATCCAAGTGATGACCGGTATAAGGAACTCGTTGGTAAAGAAGTGATTTTACCACTTGCCGAACGTCCGATTCCAATCATTGCGGATGCTTACGTTGATCCTGAATTTGGGACTGGGATGGTTAAGATTACGCCAGCCCATGACCCGAATGACTTCCAAGTTGGTAATCGGCATGATTTGAAACGCATCAACACAATGAATGAAGACGCGTCAATGAATGCCAATGCTGGTAAATACGAAGGCATGGACCGGTTTGAAGCACGTAAAGCGATGGTCAAGGATTTGCAAGACCAAGACTTGATGATTAAAATTGATCCAATCGTGCACAGTGTTGGACATTCTGAACGGACCGGCGTTCAAGTTGAAGCGCGCTTATCAACGCAATGGTTTGTGAAGATGAAGCCGTTAGCAGCGCAAGCTCTTAAGAATCAAAAGGGTGACGATAAAGTTAACTTTGTACCAGATCGTTTCGAGGAAACGTTTAATCAATGGATGGAAAATGTTCATGATTGGGTTATTTCGCGACAACTCTGGTGGGGTCATCAAATTCCAGCTTGGTACAATAAGACCACTGGTGAAACTTACGTGGATGTTGAACCACCGAAGGATATTGAAAATTGGGAACAAGATCCAGATGTCTTGGATACTTGGTTCTCAAGTGCACTCTGGCCATTTTCAACGATGGGTTGGCCAAATGAAGATGCGGCGGACTTTAAGCGCTACTTCCCAACCAACACCTTAGTTACCGGCTATGATATCATCTTCTTCTGGGTTTCACGCATGATGTTCCAAAGCCTTGAATTTACTGGGCGGCGGCCATTTAAGAACGTTTTATTGCATGGCTTAATTCGTGATGAACAAGGTCGCAAGATGAGTAAGTCCTTAGGTAACGGGATTGACCCAATGGATGTCATTAAGAAGTACGGTGCCGATGCCCTCCGTTGGTTCTTGTCAAATGGTTCCACAGCTGGTCAAGATGTTCGTTTTAGTTATACGAAGATGGATTCGGCCTGGAACTTTATTAACAAGATTTGGAACGCGAGCCGCTATGTCATCATGAACTTGGGTGACATGGAAAAGCCAACGCTACCAGCACAATCAGATTGGACCTTAGCTGATAAATGGATCTTGAGTCGTTTGAACGCCACGGTTAAGCAAGTGACTGACTGCTTCGAAAAATTTGATTTTGGTGAAGCTGGCCGGGCCTTGTATAACTTTATCTGGAACGATTTCTGTGATTGGTATATTGAAATGAGTAAGGCCATCTTAACTGGTGACGATGCTCAAGCCAAGGCTAATACCCAAAACGTTTTGGCCTATGTCTTGGATCAAACGTTACGCTTACTTCACCCAATCATGCCATTCGTTACTGAAAAGATTTGGTTATCAATGCCACACGTTGGGAAGTCCTTGGTCGTTGCCGACTATCCAGTTGCACATGCGAACTTTGAAGACGAGGCAGCTGAAAATGATATGGCGTCACTAATCGAGTTGATCACCGCAGTTCGGAGTATTCGAGCTGAGGCCAACGCGAAGATGTCTTCAGCAGTTGACTTGTTGATCAAGACGGATAGCGAACGGTTGCAAAAAGTCTTCAAGACTAATGAAGATTATATTGACCGTTTTGCCCATCCAAAGACCTTAGTCATTGGGGCGGATGTGGAAGCACCTAAGTTAGCGATGACGCAAGTGATCAGTGATGCGGAACTTTACATCCCACTGGCTGAATTGGTTGATTTGAATGAAGAAGTTAAGAAGCTTGAAAAAGAACAAGCTAAGTTTGAAAGCGAAGTGACACGGGCAACTAAGAAGCTCGGTAACGAACGCTTTGTTGCAAGCGCACCAGAAGCCGTTGTTAATAGCGAAAAAGAAAAACTCGCTGACAATGAAAGCAAACTCGCTGCCACCAAGCAACGATTAGCCGATATTAAAGCTCAAGCTTAGATCACGACAAAAGTCTATCAGACCGTTTCAGGTTTGGTAGACTTTTTGTTGTTCCAGCCGAAAAAGGGTAAAATATGTCATTGAAGTTAGCTTGACTTGGTGTCGGTCTCGCGTCATATAACGAGTCTAACTGAAGGTTGAAAGGACAAAAGGACTCATAAACACTGTCATATAGGCAACAGGCACTTCCAAATTAGTGGTGATCCCGCTCCGGCAGGCAGAATCGCTGTGCTATGGTGGGACTGTCCCAGCCACAGTGCGGTCTGGAACTTCGATTCAAAGCCGACAGACCGCGTCTTTGAATCGCCCTGTAAGATTAGGCGGCCAAGAACGCCGGCCAATCTTACCGACACAGCACAACGATTCTCCCTGCTTCCGCTAAACCTAGCCTAAAAACAGTTAAATTAGCTGGAAGTCGCCGCTGATGGCATCGGTCGTGCTGGTGGCGTTGGGGCGGCATGTTTCTTGCCGGCATTACGCCACGGACGGTCCGGGACACTTGCGATTTATGCAAGGGTTCCGGGCGAGGACCAAGACGTTACTCAGGCTTGATCCGGTCCCACGGCCGCATGTGATCAGTGGCGACTGGAAGCGGCACTGTCAACTAATTTCCATGCCCTAATCATTGACATGGCAGTAGTTATTAGCAATTTTGGTCTTTCAACCTTTAGGAGTCTAACTAGAAGTGCCACTGATAGGATTAAGTGTTTGAAAGAGGAGCGATTAGTTTGATTGAAAATTATGACCAGGCCTTAGCGTTTATTCATGGCCGTACGAAATTTAAAAAAATGCCGACCTTAGCGCGGATGCGGCAATTTTTACAAGCACTAGGCGATCCGCAACTAAAAGTTAATGGTATTCACGTTGCGGGGACGAATGGCAAAGGGTCAACGGTGGCCAATTTACGCGAACTATTTATGGCGGATGGGCTGACAGTCGGTACATATACATCACCGTTTATCACCCGCTTTAATGAACGAATTAGCGTGGATGGCGAACCGATTAGTGACGCTGATTTAGTTGCACTCGTTCAGCAAGTGCAACCGGTCGTGGCTAAGCTAGATGCCGAACTACCCACCGGTGGCCCGACGGAGTTTGAAATCATCACCGCGATGATGTTCCTGTACTTTGCGACCCAACCAATTGATATTGCGATTGTCGAGGTGGGGTTAGGTGGCTTGTACGATTCGACCAATGTGTTCACCCCCAAAGTGAGCGCCATTACTACGATTGGTTACGACCACATGCAGCTTTTGGGTAATACTTTGACGGAAATTGCGACGCAAAAAGCCGGGATTATTAAGGATAAGGTGCCGGTAGTCGTCGGGAGATTGCCAAAAGACGCCCAGGCGGTCATGGTGGCAACGGCCGCCAACCAGCAGGCGCCGTTACAAACATTAGGCGTGGATTTTGAAACCAAACTGTTACCACCACAAGGCTGGCAAGAGCGGTTTAATTTCGATGATCAGGAGGCCCATTTTAAAGACCTCACGACACCATTACTC
The DNA here is from genome assembly GCF_005404945.1 of Lactiplantibacillus pingfangensis. Taxonomy (GTDB): domain Bacteria; phylum Bacillota; class Bacilli; order Lactobacillales; family Lactobacillaceae; genus Lactiplantibacillus; species Lactiplantibacillus pingfangensis. The sequence continues at coordinate 74,508 of NZ_BJDG01000002.1, forward strand.
GGTGACTATCAAGTTGATAATGCGGCTGTTGCCTTGGCAGCTTACTTGACTTATCATCGTCAGGCCCAGCTGCCGGTCAACGGCCGAGACGTTCGGCAAGCCTTAGCCAATACGACGTGGCCGGGACGGTTGGAGCGCTTGAATCAAGAGCCACTGATTTTGATTGATGGTGCGCACAATGAACCCGCAGTGACGGAGTTGGCGACGACGCTCAAAGAACGCTTTGGCCAACAAACCGTTTACGTGATTTTTGCCGTTTTGGCGGACAAACAGCACGCCCAAATGATTCAAACACTGGCGAAGTTGCCAAATGTGCGCTTGTTATTGACACAGTTTGTGGGACCTAATCCGAAACGCCAAGCAACGGCGCCAAGCGAGTTGGCAGCAGAGTTGCCTGCCCACAAAGAAGCGCCCGTCTTTGCCGATTGGCAGTCAGCGTTGATTGCTGCCACCAACGAGATGTCTAGTGATGACGTCTTATTGTTGACGGGGTCACTCTATTTTATTTCGGATGTGCGGGCCTATTTTAAAACGCAAGCCTAATTTAATTGCGGAGCTACCTAACAGAATAGGGGGGCTTCGTATGAGTTTATTAACTGGTCGAACCGACGACCATGGGACACAGATCCATGACTTGATTCAAACTTATTTTGAAGGCTTTTTGGATGATGCCGCTGCTAATTCCGCCACACTTGCTTTTGAGGACGCCTATCCTGCAACTCAAGTGGGCGTCTGGTCACAGCAACCGGCGGCCAATCCACTTTGGAATAGTTTACTCACCGCATTACGTTGTGGTCGATTATTGCAGCAACAACCGCGAGTGATATTAGGTCAAGTTTACGGCAGTCAACAGATGGGGGAGCATTTAATCCACGATTTTGCCGGTATGGCGCAAGAACAGTTAATTCTGATTTGTTTAGACACGAAAAATCAGATTTTGAAACGTCAGATTGTGTTTCAGGGCACGCTAAATGCTTGTCCAGTCCATCCCCGCGAGATTTTTCAGGCCGCGTTATTGGCCAATACGGCGAGAGTTGTCGTGGCCCATAACCATCCCAGTGGCGATTGCCAGCCGTCGCATAAAGATACCGAATTTACGGAACGCATGGTTGCGGGTGGAACGTTACTGGGCCTGCCATTATTGGATAGTTTTGTGATTGGTGAGACCGATTACTTTAGTTTTGCTGAGCAAGGATTGTTAAACTGTAATACGGAACCTAAATAAAATATGGTAAAATAACGGGGTTAGGGTGCGCATATGCTCGCTTTAATCTCGTTTTTTTGTTAAATTTTATCTAAGTTCAATCGTGATACTGTCTTTTTGGTGTGTTTACGGTATGCTAGGATTTAGGCAGTATTTTTAAAGCAGTGCTATTATGCTATAATACTTACTATTGTGACTAATAAAAATTAAAATGTAATTGATGAAGGGATGAATGTAGTGTTCGGATTTGGGACTAAAAATATCGGGATCGATCTCGGTACTGCCAATACGATTGTGTACGTTGACGGCAAGGGCATCGTACTACGGGAACCATCCGTGGTTGCGAAGAACACGAAGACGGGTGAAATTGTATCTGTCGGTTCAGACGCCCGTGAAATGATTGGACGGACGCCCGCAAGTATCGTGGCAATTCGACCAATGAAAGATGGGGTCATTGCTGACTACGATACTACCGTAGCGATGATGAAGTACTTTATTCAAAAGACGCTCGGTCGTTCAAATGGGAAACCTTATGTCATGGTTTGTGTACCATCAGGTGTCACAGAAGTCGAAAAGCGTGCGGTTATTGACGCCACTCGGGTTGCTGGGGCGCGTGACGCTTATGTCATTGAAGAACCATTTGCTGCTGCGATTGGGGCTGGCTTGCCAGTCATGGATCCAACCGGTAGCATGGTGGTTGATATTGGTGGTGGGACGACAGATGTTGCCACGATTTCATTAGGTGGCATCGTGTCTAGCCGATCAATTCGGATGGCTGGTGACAAGATTGATGATTCAATCATCTATCATGTTCGTCAAAAGTTCAATTTGTTAATCGGTGAACGCACTGCTGAACAATTAAAGATTGCCGTCGGTTCCGCTTCCTTAGAAGCCGCTGAAGACATTGAAAGCACCACCATTCGTGGCCGTGATCTTTTGACTGGTCTACCAAAGACCGTTGAAATTACCGCCGTGGATGTTTCTGAAGCCATTCAGGAAATCGTTTCTGAGATTATTTCTGCAATTAAGGAAACCCTTGAAGAAACGTCACCAGAAATTGCTTCTGACGTCATTGACCACGGGATTGTTTTGACCGGTGGCGGCGCCTTATTAAAGAATCTTTCCGAAGTGATTGCTGACGAAACCAAAGTGCCAGTATTCATTGCGAACGAACCACTCGATTGTGTAGCGGTCGGAACCGGTGAATCACTTAAGAGCATTGATGTTATGAAAAAGCGATAACAGGTGAGCGGGAAGATGACTTCCCGCTTATTTATTGTTAAATCTTTGAATTTTCGACCGGGGGTTCATTATGCAAAAGTTTTTCTCAAACCGTAAATTGGTTATTGCGATTATTATCTTAATTATCAGTTTCGGCTTGATGAGCGTTTCTGTCGCCATTCGGGATCGTAAATCGACGCCACCATTAGTCCAACAGTTTGGTAATGATGTGGCGGGCGCAGTTGATCGCGTTGTTGCTTTACCGGTCAATGGGTTACAAGGTGCTACGAATTCCGTTTCAGACTTATTAAACACTTATCAAGAAAATCAAAAATTAAAGAAACAAGTTGATCAATTAGCGCAAGCTAAGGTCAATGCACAAACCGCAACTGCCGAAAACAAGCAATTGCGTAAGGAATTAAAGCTCAATAATGCCCTGACCGATTATACGGCCGTGACGGCGAACGTTTTGACGCGAACCCCATCTTCTTGGATGAACCAATTGGTGATTTCTAAGGGAGCGACGGCTGGCGTTAAGAAGGATATGCCAGTAATGTCACAATCCGGCTTAATTGGTCGCGTGGTTGAAGTGAATCAGACCAATTCAAAAGTTGAGTTGATTTCGAATACCAGTTCTTCAGCGGATAAATTTGCCATTCAGATTACGAATTCTGCGGGTAAAACCGTGAATGGGATTGTCACTGGTTTTGATAAGACCAATAATCTCATTGAAATGGGCTCAGTCACGTCAACCGTTAAGATTAAAAAGGGTGACAAAGTCATTACGAGTGGTCTCGGTGGGTTAACGCCTAAGGGGCTCTATGTTGGGACCGTGGCGCAAGTCAAACAAGACGATTACGGGCTGGCATCAGAAGTTGAAATCAAGCCCGCTGCCGATTTGACCGACTTAACCGTCGTGACGGTTGCTGAACAATAGGGAGGGATAACTTTGAAATCACGCTTAAGAATTATCTTCCCGATTGGCTTATTTTTGGCTTTGTTTTTGGACGGGTCATTGTCAAACGTTTTTGCTGGGAGTCTATTCAAGTATCCCTACGCGAGCGTTTTACATTTAGTCCTGATGTGGGTGATCTTTGCGGTCTTTTTAGATGATCGTGATGAGCTGCCCGTTGTCGCGTGGTCAGCATTTGCCGGTCTGGTTTTCGATTGGTTTTACACGGGTATTTTTGGCGTCTATTTGATTGCCTTACCACTCGTGGTTTACTTATGTCGCCAAATCAAGCCATGGTTAGACCTGAACTTTTTAACGTTACTAATGGTGTATATTATTAATTTGACGATTGTCGAAGCTTTCGTGTATGTGTGGTACCTGATCAGTAAAATTGTCACTAGTAATTTGGCTGACTTTGCAGTCTATACGTTAGGACCGACGATTGCCGTAAATCTCGCCATTTTCGTTATCTTGTATTATCCGGTGCGTCAATTGTATCTAAAGGTTAATTAGTCGGTGGAAAGGAATTCGAGCATGCAACAAAGTGTGATTTTGAAAGCCAGTAATGATGGCTATGACTTGATCTTTCGGCAAGCCGCTAGTTTTGATGCGATTATGGTCGATTTAAAGACCTTGCTAGACCGGTTACAAGTTGACAATACAACTGATAAGCAAATCTCTTTCGATATGAGTAGCGAAGGCCGCTTGTTGACTGCTGAGCAGACGCAAAAAGTGACGCAATTAGTCAATCGCTATTCATTGTTCAGTATTCATAAACTGACTGCGGATGTGATTTTAGCATCCGATGCGTTAGCAATGATCGAACGGAGTACGGTGCATTTAGTGAATCAGATTGTGCGTAACGGACAAGTCTTAGCCGTGACTGGTGACGTGTTATTCTTTGGGAAAATTCATGAGGGTGGTGTTTTGCGCGCCACCGGGAGTATTTTTGTGATGGGAGAAATTGCTGGTGCCTTAGAGGCTGGCTACCCTGATCATAATGATGCGGCCATCGTGAGTGATTTAGCGACCGTGCCACGCGTGCGCGTCGGTGAGTTAATCGAATTAGTGGATAAAGAAAAAATCGTGGCGGGGACGAATGTGGTTTATATTAATGACATTCAAGCTCTCGACTATGTGCCGCTGAACCAGTTGAAACGGGTTCGGCCAAAATTATTTACGCGGAATGGAGGACGTCTTTAATGGGAAAAGCAATTGTGGTCACTTCTGGTAAAGGTGGCGTTGGTAAAACAACGACAACCGCCAATCTTGGCACGGCTTTAGCGTTAATGGGGAAGAAAGTTTGCCTCGTTGATTTGGATATTGGGTTACGGAATTTGGATGTGATTCTTGGCTTAGACAACCGGATTTTATATGACATCGTGGATGTCGTTGAAAACCGCGCTCAAATTCGTCAAGCCCTAGTTAAGGATAAACGCTTTGATGATTTGTTGTTCTTACTGCCTGCCGCGCAAAATGCGGATAAAGATTCTTTGAATCCAGAGCAAGTTAAAGCAGTCGTGGACGAATTGAAACCTGATTTCGATTACATCTTGTTAGATTGTCCAGCCGGAATCGAACGCGGTTTCATGAATGCGATTGCCGGTGCCGATGCGGCAATTATCGTTTCCACGCCAGAAATTTCAGCCATCCGCGATGCTGACCGGGTCGTTGGCCTATTGGAACAATATCCATTAGCCGAAGCGCCTAAATTAGTCATCAATCGGATTCGGCGGCGCATGATGCAAGATGGCGAAACGATGGATATTGATGAAATCACCCATCACTTATCAATTGATCTGTTGGGGATCGTTTTTGATGATGATGCGGTCATTCGGACTTCTAATAATGGAGAACCAATTGTTCTTGATCCTAAAAATGCGGCGGCACAAGGCTATCGTAATATTGCCCGTCGGATTGAGGGCGAAACGGTGCCGTTGATGAACATTGAGCAACAAAAACCAGGTGTTTGGTCACGGATTGCCGGCATTTTTCGGCGAAATAACTAAAAAACGCTTGACGAGTGACTAGCTTTTGGTTATTATGAGAACAACATTAAAAAACAGAGAACAGAAGAGTAGTTCATCAATTATCGACCAGAGAATCGGCGCTGCTGGAAAGCCGACCGTAGTTGAGGAACGAACCACATCTGTGAGTTGAACGGCTGAACGAAGTAAGCTGTTTCGGTTGGCCTCGTTAGCGGCGGAGTTTAGTGATAAACTCGCTGAGTTCAATTGCGTGAGTAATTGAAAAAGATGAGGTGGCACCGCGATAAAATCGTCCTCTTAGGCTATAGGCCTAGGGACGGTTTTTTTTTTTTTTTATCACTAAACTCCCTGAGGCAGTGACTGTGAAGTTACTGCGAAGTGAGGTGGCACCGCGCATAGACGTCCTCTTGAGAACTTTTCTCAAGGGGACTTTTTTGTTACTGTGATAAAAATTAGGAGGGAAAGCATATGCACTATATTTTAGAAATCTTGCCATCATTATTATCAGGCGCCGGGATGACGCTACAAATCTTTCTTTGGACGTTGATTGGATCACTACCGTTGGGGCTGATTTTAAGTCTCGGGTTGATTTCAAAGATCAAACCGTTACAATGGCTGATCAACTTTTATGTTTGGCTCATGCGAGGCACGCCATTATTGCTGCAATTGATCTTCGTGTTTTATGGCTTACCACTAATTGGGGTGGTTTTCCCACGTTATGAAGCGGCCTTATTTGCCTTCATTTTAAACTACGCAGCTTACTTCGCGGAAATCTTCCGCGGGGGGTTACAAGCCATCGACAATGGCCAATATGAAAGTGCGCGGGTCTTGCGACTCAGTTACGGTCAGACGATTCGTAAAATCGTGATCCCGCAAGTCGTTAAGATTGTGATTCCGTCAGTCGGTAATGAAGTCATTAATTTGATTAAGGATTCTTCATTGGTCTACGTCATCGGGATTGGTGATTTGCTACGTGCGGGGAATGTTGCCACGGCTCGCGATGTCACCTTGGTCCCATTAGTCTTAGTTGCGGTGCTTTACTTATTGTTGACGGCAGTGACGACCTTTGTCTTACGTCAAGTCGAAAAACGTTACAGTTACTGGAAATAAGGAGGGGTCAATATGTTAGAACTTAAAAATATTACGAAGCGTTTTGGTGATCGCACGATTATTAATAAGTTAAATTTAACCGTTAAAGATGGCGAAATTTTAAGTATTGTTGGTCCTTCTGGTGCCGGTAAAACGACGCTATTACGGTGTATCACCGGGTTGGAAAAAGTCGATGGTGGCGATTTTCTTGTTGATGGGAAGCCCTTTGATCCCTTTACCAACCGCTCAAACGACAGTGTAATTGGGGTCGTGTTCCAAAACTTCGAGCTTTTTCCGCATTTGACGGTTTTACAAAATATTACTTTAGCGCCAACGATGGTTCTCAAACAATCTGAAGCAGATGCCCAAGCGGCCGCGAACAAGTTATTGGCACGTTTGAATTTGAGTGACCACGGGGATCAGTATCCGTACCAACTCTCCGGTGGGCAACAACAACGGGTCGCGATTGCACGAGCACTCGCAATGAAACCCAATGTTTTATGTTATGACGAACCAACGTCAGCCCTAGATCCGAATTTACGTCAAGAAGTGGAAAAATTGATTTTGGGCCTCAAAGCAGACGGCATGACGCAAATCGTCGTCAGTCATGATTTAACCTTTGCGGAAAATATTGCGGACGAGATGTTACACGTTGAACCAAATCAAACGAAATAGGAGGAGATTGCATGAAAAAAAGATTAATTTCATTGAGCCTGATTTTCGTTCTCCTTTTCGGTTTAGCAGGCAGCTTGTCTGGTTGTGAAAATGTTACGACGCGGGCGGATACGCAAGATACTTGGGCTAAAATCAAACGTCGTGGGTCCGTTGTCGTGGGCTTAGATGATAGTTTCGTGCCAATGGGATTCCGTGAAAAATCCGGTAAGTTAGTTGGGTACGATATTGATTTGGCTCGGGCTGTCTTCAAGTTGTACGGCATCAAGGTGAGTTTCCAGACCATTGATTGGTCGATGAACGCGACCGAATTGCGGAATGGCACGATTGATTTGATTTGGAATGGGTACACGAAAAATCCACAACGAGAAAAAGTGGTGGCCTTCAGTGATACTTATTTGAAAAATAAGCAAGTGCTAGTTTCTTTGAAGAAAAATAACATTAACTCATTTAATGACATGACTGGCAAAACGTTGGGCGCCCAGTCAGGGTCATCTGGTTACCAGTCTTTGGAAGACAATCCTAAGTTGCTGAAAGATAAAATTGCTAAAAAGACCCCGGTTCAATATGACACTTTTACGAATGCCTTTTTGGATTTGAATGCTGGACGAATTCAAGGGTTATTGATTGATAGCGTTTATGCGAATTACTACATTAAGCATGAAGCTAATGCGGCGGATTACCACGAAACGCAAGGCACGTTCAACTCTGAAGATTTTGCCGTTGGGATGCGCAAAGGGGATAAGACCATGAAAGCTAAAATTAACGCAGGTTTGAAGACGTTAAAAGCTAATGGGACCTTAGCAAAAATCAATAAGAAATGGTTTGGTAATCAACAAGTTGAGAACTAAATCGGGTAACTAAAAAATGGAGCTGTGACATTAGTCATGGCTCCATTCGTGTTTTCGAACAATTATGATGTTGTTACCTTTGTGCCGTGCACAATTTTTTGAAGGCTATTTGAAAAATTCGTTGTATAACGCAATCACGGCTTGATCCGCGTCGCGGTCGTGGACGCCGAACATAATCGAGATTTCGGAAGCGCCTTGGTTGACCATAATTAATTTGATATTATGATCCGCTAGGGCGGTTGAGGCCCGTGACATGATACCGACACGATTGCGCATGCTTTCACCGACAATCATCAAAATCGAATAATCGTGGGTAAAGTAAATTTCATCTGGCTGCACCGCCGCCGCAATTTCAGCCTTGAGGGCGGTTTCTAATTCGGGTGTTAATTGATGCTCATCGAAGATAATGGTTAAGTCATCGATCCCGGATGGCATGTGTTCATAACTGACGTGATGATCTTCTAAAATGGTTAAGATTTTGCGACCAAAGCCAACTTCCTTGTTTAACAAATATTTACGGATATATAATGAACAAAAGCTGGAAGAACTAGCAATCCCAGTCACCGGATAGTCCGTGCTGTTGTCCTTAGTTGACTTGATCAAAGTGCCAGGGGCCTCTGGGTGATTTGTGTTCTTAACATTTACCGTAATGTTACCTTGAATTGCCGGAATCAAGGCTTCATCGTGGAAAACAGAGAAGCCTGCGTAGGAAAGTTCGCGCATTTCTCGGAACGTCATTTCCTGAATCGCTGCGGGCTGTGAGACTAGTGACGGATTAACGGCATAGATGGCATCAACGTCGGTAAAGTTTTCGTAACGGTCCGCCTGCACGCCACGGGCAATGATTGCCCCGGTAATATCTGAACCACCACGCGAGAAGGTACAAATCTGGCCATTACGGTTATAGGCAAAGAAGCCTGGAATGACAAGTATTTGGTCGCTGTTGGCCCACTGAGCGAGATTATCATAGCTTTTTTCAATGATTTGGGCGTCATCTGGGACATCGGTGACGACCATGCCGGCGGCTTTGGGGTCCAAGTAGCGGGCATTTAGACCTGCTTGTGCGAAGACCGCGGCAACTAATTGGGCGTTTAACCGTTCACCATGCGCTTTAAATGCTGCCATCAAATAGCTGTTATCGGCGTAGGTTTGTTTAGGTAAGTTTTTAATGGTGTCAAAAATTGGTGTTAATCGGGCGTCGGCAACGTTAAAGCCGTGCCCAATTTCGGCGTAGCGGTCAATGATCGATTGCATGACAGCCGTTGTATCCTGATGATGAATGGTCTGGCGGGCATACTGAATGAGTAAGTCGGTCACCTTGGTGTCGCCATCAAACCGTTTACCCGGCGCAGAAACAATCACATATTTCCGTTGGTCGTCTGCTTTGACGATCGACAGTACTTTTTGTAGCTGGGTACTGCTGGCAAGTGAACTGCCACCAAATTTAATTACTTTCACATTAAATCGCTCCTCAATTTTATCAATACTTCAAAGAATAGCAGACAAACCGCTTGTTTGCAATGTTAATGTGACCTCATCTGACTCTCATTTTAACCGTTAGATTGTTAACTTGGCGGCAACATTTTCAGCAACCGACATTGAAAGTTGCGTCAGTGCAACCTTTCGCTTATTATTTAATACATATGCAAGGAGGAAGAAAACATTTGCAAACTCAGTTAGCAAAAGGGGTTCAATTGACGACGGTCTTGAGTCATCAATTTAAAACCAATCAAATTATTATCAATTTTCGGGCACCGATTAAGCGGACCGATATTACAAAACGGGCCTTATTGGCTAATTTATTAGAAACGAGTTCTGCGGACTATCCGGACCAACGAGCATTAGCACATGCTTTAGCCGAGATGTATGGGGCGGCCTTTGGTGCCGGCGTCAGTCGCAAGGGACCGACGCATAACTTACAATTATCTATTACCGTGCCAAATGAACGGTTTCTGGCAACGACAGAACCATTAACCATGCAAGCCATCGACTTCTTAGTGAAGATTATTTTTAAACCGCTCGCACAGGACGGTCATTTTGATGAGCCGACTTTTAAGCGCCAAGCGACTAATTTGAAGGCTTCCATTGAGTCGGTTGCGGATGATAAACAATATTATGCGGCCCAGAAATTAAATGAGGCCTTATTCGCGGCCGATGTTGCCCAACAACTACCCAGTTATGGGGTGGCAGCAGATATTGCGGCGATCACGTCACAAGGGTTGTATGACTATTATCAAACCTTGTTAGTTGACGATCAAATTGATGTGATTATGATGGGTGATTTCGAAGAAGCCGCGGTGATTGATCGTTGGCAAGCCGTTGCCTTTAAAAATCGGCTCGTTGCAAGACCAGCTGCCTTTTATCGTCACCAAGATACTGGCAACTATCTTGAAAAAACCGAAGTGCAAGCGTTAAGTCAAGCTAAGTTGAACTTAGGCTATGATTTCCCAGTTTTTTACCGCGATCAGCATTATTATGCGGCGTTGGTTTTCAATGAATTATTTGGTGGCTCACCATTATCTAAATTGTTTACGAATGTGCGGGAGAAAGCGAGCTTGGCTTATTATGCTAGCAGCTCTCTTGATACATTTCGTGGCGTCTTAAAAGTTTCTGCGGGCATTGACGGCCAAAATCATGACCAAGTGTTGGCGATTATTGCGGCACAGTTAACCGCGATTCAACAAGGTGAGTTCACGGATGACCTCGTTGACCAATTAAAGCTGGGGTTGATTAATGATTTTGAGTCAAGTTTAGACAGTCAGCGCACGTTTGCCATTCAAGCCTTAATCGACGATCTGACCCAGCAAACGGTTAGTGACGCTGATTGGCTCAAAAATATTCAGGCCGTGACCCGCGAGCAGATTATCGCAGTGGCACAATTGGTGACGCTGAACAATGGCTTCTTCTTGAACGGGGGACAGCATGAAAGTAACTAATTATGATCAATTTAATGAAACCAGTTATCAAACTAAGTTGGCGAATGGCTTAACTGTAACTATGCTCCCAAAGGCTGGCTATCATAAAACCTATGCTATTTTTACGACGAATTATGGCTCAATCAATAATACGTTTGTTCCTGCTGGTGAAACCGACATGCGGCGTTTTCCTGATGGGATTGCGCACTTTTTGGAACACAAAATGTTTGAAAAGGCTGATCATGATGCCTTTCAAACATTTGGTAAATATGGCGCCAGCGCCAATGCATTTACGAGTTTTACCCGGACAAGTTATCTCTTTTCGGCCACCCGTAATTTGAAAGAAAATCTGGAAACTTTGCTAGATTTCGTTCAAGTCCCTTATTTCACTGAGAAAACGGTGGAAAAGGAAAAGGGAATCATTGGGCAAGAAATTGAAATGTATGATGACGATCCAAGCTGGCGGTTGTACTTCGGGATGATCGGTAATTTGTACCCTAACCATCCGTTACAGTCTGATATTGCAGGAACCACCGATTCAATCGCTAAAATTACGGCAGACGAGTTGTACGCGGCTTACCGAACCTTCTATCATCCAGAAAATATGACGTTATTTATTGTTGGAAAACTGGACCCGGAAGAAGTGTTGGCTTGGATTACGGCCAATCAAGCAAGCAAACAATTCGACGCGTTTCAACCGATTGAAACGAAGATTCCAGCAACGGCCGAAGATGGTCACGATATTATTCCTTATCGTTCCATTGAGATGCCCGTGACGCGTGCTAAGTCAATTGTTGGCGTCAAAGGACTGGTGCCAATCGAACCCGGGTTGCCAGCATTGAAATATCGCGCAGGCGTCAATGTCTTATTAGAGATGTTATTTGGTGATACCTCTAAAAATTATTTACACTTATACGATCAAGGAATTATTGACGACACGTTTGGTTATGATTTTGAATTACAAAATGGTTTCGACTTCTTGACCTTTAGTGGTGAGACCGATGATCCAGCCGCTTTTGATGCGGCAATCATCGATGGCTTAGAAAACTGGCAATCGGCAGTGCTTGGTCAGGAACAACACTTAGCGGCAATCAAGAAGGAAATGATTGGTCGGATCATCTTTATGGCCAACTCATTGGAAGCCATTGCCAACCGTTACGACCAACAGTTATTTGGTCAAGCCACAATTTTTGATGAACCTGCCGTGATTAACGACTTACGTTTGGAAGATTTGGCAACAATCGCTGAACAGTTACTCACATCGCAAGCCATCAGCGAATATCAAATTCGGCCAGCAGCCAAGAATTAAAGAAATCCGAAAGTTATGGTCAGCAGGCCTAACAATTGAGTGGGCTGTGATATACTATGAAACGAAAGATTTTGAAAATAGACTTAGGGTGGAGAAAAAAGTCAAATGAGTGAAAATGAAGAGAAACTGACAATTGGCGCGCAACTCAAGGCTGCGCGGACGACTAAAGGATTGACGATTGATGATTTACAACAAATCACCAAAATCCAAAAACGTTATTTAATTGCAATTGAAGATGACCAATTTGATCAACTACCGGGTGATTTTTATGTCCGGGCTTTTATTAGACAGTATGCTGATACGGTTGATTTAGATGGTAATGAGTTACTGGAAGCGCATCGCGATGAGCTTCCTAAAACTGAATCTGAAGCCATTGTCAAAAATGTCGATGACGTTCAACCGACCCGGGCAAGTTCACGCGAACAACCAACCAGTCCGGCTGGGCGCGTTCGGAACTATTTGCCGACGATTATTGTCACTGGAATCGTCGTGGTGATTTTATTGTTTATTTGGTTTATGGCCGTTAAAACTCATGCTGGCGCTGGCTCGGCAACGAGTTCTAGCAGCTCCACGACAGAAGTTTCTAGTTCCAAAGCGACGAGCAGCAGCAAAATTGCCAGCTCAAAAGCAGCGGCTAGCAGTAGTAGTGCCGCGAAGGCCAGTTCTGAAAAGAAGTCTAAGGCCAACCAACAGACAATTAAGGCTAATGGTAGCAGTGATACGGCCTACACAATGACCAATGGGATCGACAAAAATAAAGTGACGGTTAAGGCGGCGAAGGCTGCTTGGATGTCGGTGACAACTGACGGCACACAAACTTGGCAAGGCACACTAACGGCTAATGGGACGCATGATGTGACATTGCCAAGTGGTGCCAAGACTGTCAAGTTCCAATTTGGGAATGCCACGTCGACGACCGTAACGATTAATGGCAAAAAATTTGATTTCAATCCAAACAATAGTACATCACAAGTGCGGACGATTACTTTAACCATTAAATAGACGTTACGGAGGAATACGAGTCATGAATTTACCCAATAAATTAACTGTTTTTCGAATTATTTTGATTCCAGTCTTTATCTTAATCATGGTCTTGCCATTGAGTTGGGGCCAAGTAGTTTGGGCTGGCACGACTATTCCAGTGACACAAGTCGTGGCGACGATTATTTTTGCCGTGGCGTCTTTAACCGATTTGGCGGATGGGAAGATTGCGCGTGGCCAACATTTGGTCACGAACTTCGGCAAATTTGCTGATCCCTTAGCCGATAAAATGTTGGTCATGACTGCCTTTATCATCTTAGTGCGCTTGAACATGGCGCCTGATTGGGTTGTGGCGATTATCATGTGTCGGGAATTAGCAGTGACCGGGTTGCGCCTGTTGATTGTTGAAAATAATGGTAAAGTTATGGCTGCGGCCATGCCTGGGAAGATCAAGACAACCACGCAAATGATTGCCATTATCTTCCTACTGTTGAATAACGTCTTCTTTGACGCCATCAACATTCCATTTGCATTAATTATGCTCTATATTTGTTTATTCTTTGTCATCTATTCTGGGATCGACTATTTCGTTCAAAATCGGGATGTCTTTGCGGATGGGTTTAAATAATGACAGAAGTTCACTGACTAGGTTACCTGGTCAGTGAATTTTTTTCGGTTCTTTTAGTGGTAGCGAGGGTTTAATTTCGTATATACTTAATGTAAGCAGAAACAAGTGTTACTAGGAGGTTCTTTAATTTTATGCAAGCAGAAATAATTGCGGTTGGGACTGAGATATTACTCGGTCAAATTACGAATACCAATAGTATGCATATCGCGCAAGGGTTGGCTGAACTAGGCATTGACAGCTATTATCAAACGGTGGTTGGTGACAACCCAGCTCGATTAGCCAGCGTGATTGAAATCGCGGCACAACGGAATGATTTGGTAATTTTGTCTGGTGGACTTGGGCCAACTAAGGACGATTTGACCAAACAAACCTTGGCGAAGTATTTAAACGTGCCACTTGTCGAAGATGAAGCGGCGATGCGTGCAATCGACGATTACTTTAAGACTACTGGTCGGTCGATGACAGCTAATAATCGGATTCAAGCGTTGTATCCGGCAGGCGCAACACCACTGACGAATCACAATGGGATGGCTGTCGGGGCCTTTTATCAGTCGCCTGATTCGGCGGACTTTTTACTATTACCGGGGCCACCGCGTGAAATGCGCAAGATGTTTGAGCTGGAAGCTAAGCCAAGATTGCAAGCGGCCTATGGACAACAAGCTCAGATTTATTCACGTGTGCTACGGTTCTTTGGCATTGGTGAATCAAAGCTAGTCACGGAATTGCAAGCGTTGATTGATGGTCAACAGGCGGTGACAATTGCCCCTTATGCGAAAACCAACGAGGTGACCTTACGATTAAGTGCGCAAGCCGATTCTAAACCGGCAGCGCAAGTCGCCTTAGACGAATTCGAAAAGCAAATTAAGGACAAGGTTGGTCGCTACTTTTATGGCTATGGCGATGATAATTCTTTAGCGAAAGTTGTCATTAAGACCATGATTGACCGTCAGTTGAGTCTCACGGCCGCTGAAAGTTTAACTGCCGGCGAGTTTCAAAGTACAATTGGCAGTGTTCCCGGGGTTTCGGCGATCTTTCCGGGTGGCTTTGTGACGTATGCGAACCGTGCCAAGCATCAATTAGTCAATGTGCCACAGACGACGATTGATCAGGCTGGTGTTGTTTCGGAGCAAACGGCGATTGCGATGGCGGATGGTGCACGGACGCAATTGGAGACAGAAGTCGCTTTAAGCTTTACCGGCGTCGCTGGGCCGGATGACTTAGAAGGTCAGCCAGCTGGGACTGTCTGGATCGGCTTGGCTTACCGTCAGACGCCGACCGTTGCGCGCCTGTACCATTTTGCTGGGGATCGCCAAAAGATTCGTGAGCGTAGTGTCATGGCTGGATTAGACCTATTACGGCATGCCTTAGCGGCAGAAAAACTGACTGAAAAATAAGCCGAACTTTTGTTCGCTTTTTGCTTGCTTTTCTGCGATTGAACAGCTATGATATTAAGAGTTAAGAGCGAGAACCAAAGGAGGAATTAATTTGGCTGATGCACGGCAAGCAGCACTAGATACTGCTTTAAAAAAGATTGAAAAGAACTTCGGAAAAGGCTCCATTATGCGAATGGGCGATGCGGCTCAAACCGAGATCTCGACCGTTTCCAGTGGGTCGTTAGCCTTAGATGATGCGTTAGGTGTTGGCGGGTACCCTCGCGGCCGAATCGTCGAAATCTATGGCCCAGAAAGTTCTGGTAAAACCACCGTTGCGTTGCATGCTGTCGCAGAAGTGCAAAAGCAAGGCGGAACAGCGGCTTATATCGATGCAGAAAACGCGTTAGATCCCGTTTATGCTGAACACTTAGGCGTTAATATTGATGACTTATTGCTCTCGCAGCCAGATACCGGGGAACAAGGGCTAGAAATTGCTGACGCGTTAGTTTCTAGTGGTGCTATTGACATCCTAGTAATTGACTCCGTGGCGGCGTTAGTGCCTCGAGCTGAAATTGAAGGCGAAATGGGTGATGCCCATGTCGGCCTGCAAGCACGGCTGATGTCACAAGCGCTTCGGAAGTTATCTGGAACATTAAATAAGACTAAGACGATTGCGTTATTTATTAACCAAATTCGTGAAAAAGTTGGGGTTATGTTTGGTAATCCCGAAGTGACACCAGGTGGTCGGGCTTTGAAGTTCTATGCCACGATCCGGTTGGAAGTTCGTCGTGCCGAACAAATTAAAGATGGGACAGATATTATCGGGAACCGTGTTCGCATCAAAGTTGTCAAGAACAAGGTTGCGCCGCCATTCAAACGGGCTGAAGTTGATATCATGTACGGGCTAGGAATTTCACAAACTGGTGAAATTGTTGATATGGCTGCTGACAAAGATATCATCAAGAAGAGTGGTTCTTGGTATTCTTACGGTGCCGATCGAATTGGTCAAGGTCGTGAGAATGCGAAGAAATACTTGGCTGAGCATCCAGATGTGATGGACGAGATTCGGACTAAAGTTCGAAACGCCTATGGCATGGACGCTGCGACCGATGATGAAGCCGAAGTGACTGATTCTAAAGCCAAGGCCAAGGGTAAAGCTAAAGTTGACGATCCAAGTACACTCGACTTGGAAGAGACACCTAAAGCTGAAAAAGAAACTAAATAAGGCTTAACTTAACGTCCAAAGCGGTTGCTTTGGGCGTTTTGTCGTCTAAATGAGTTCGTTTGGCTGCTTGCCGAGTACGGTTGAGCCTGCACTCACATAAGACTTTAAGTTGACACTACTTGTTTCAAACATTAGAATAACAAGTGTGTAAGTAATCAAAATATAACATCTGAAAATTTGTAGTTGATTTTATGTTAACTGGATTTTGGTGATGCGGAGGTGGAAACATGAATGTTTTCGGGTTAATCCTCGCAGTCATCGCAATTGTTGTCGGCTATGGGATTGGTTATGTCGTTCGTAAGAATATCCACGAAAAGGATTTGGACGTGGCCAAGAACACCGCTGAGGGTATTATTTCTGAGGCTAAGAAAGCAGCAGCGACTCAAAAGAAAGAAAAAGTCCTTGAAGCAAAAGAGGAGAGTCACCGCTATCGAACTGAAGTTGAAGGCGAGTTGAAGCAACGACGGAATGAAGTGCAAAAGCAAGAAGACCGTCTGTTACAACGCGAGGAAACTTTAGATCACAAAGAAAATACTTTTGAAAAACGCGAAGATGCTTTAGGCAAAAAGGAAGAAAAAATTGCCACAGAGCAAAAACGGGTTGAGCAACAGCAACAAAGTGCAGCTTCACTAATCACGCAACGTCAAGCAGAATTAGAAAAGGTTGCCGCCTTGTCACAAGACCAAGCGCGGGAACAGATTTTAACGCAAACGCGAGATCAATTAACGCATGAGCGCGCAGTGATGATCAAAGAGAGCACGGACGAAGTTAAGGCACAGTCTGAAAAGGAAGCTAAAAACTTAATTGTTCAAGCGATTCAACAGAGTGCTGCCGATATGGTCTCTGAGACAACAGTTTCGGTTGTGTCGTTACCTAATGATGACATGAAGGGCCGGATTATTGGTCGTGAAGGTCGTAATATTCGGACGTTAGAAACGTTGACGGGGGTCGATTTAATTATCGATGACACGCCGGAAGCGGTCGTTTTGAGTGGCTTTGATCCAATTCGGCGTGAGATTGCTAAGATTGCGCTCGAAAAATTGATTCAAGACGGTCGGATTCATCCGGCACGGATTGAAGAAATGGTTGAAAAAGCCCGTAAAGAAATGGACGAGAAGATTCGTGAAACCGGTGAACAAACGGTCTTTGACTTAGGATTGCATGGGATGCATCCTGATTTGATCAAGTTAGTCGGTCGGTTGAATTATCGGACAAGTTACGGACAAAATGTGTTGAATCATTCGATTGAAGTTGCGAAGTTAGCGGGTGTCTTGGCCGCTGAACTTGGTGAAGATGTTACTGTAGCGAAACGCGCAGGGTTATTACACGATATTGGTAAGGCCGTCGATCACGAGATCGAAGGTTCCCACGTTGAAATTGGCGTGGAATTGACAACAAAGTACAAAGAAAATCCAGTGGTAATTAATACCATTGCTTCTCATCATGGCGATGTTGAAGCAAAATCAATTATCGCTGTGTTGGTTGCAACAGCTGATGCTATATCTGCTGCTCGGCCAGGCGCTCGGAGCGAGTCGTTGGAAAATTATATTCATCGACTTGAAAAACTTGAAGCGATTGCCAATGATGAGGATGGCGTCAAGAAGAGCTATGCAATTCAAGCCGGTCGTGAGATTCGGGTT
Organism: Lactiplantibacillus pingfangensis; assembly: GCF_005404945.1. GTDB lineage: Bacteria > Bacillota > Bacilli > Lactobacillales > Lactobacillaceae > Lactiplantibacillus > Lactiplantibacillus pingfangensis. The sequence goes on from NZ_BJDG01000002.1 coordinate 92,556, forward strand.
ATCGTTAAGCCAAAAGAAATTTCTGATTTACAAGCAACAGTTTTGGCACACGATATTAAAAAGCAAATTGAAAATGAACTTGAATACCCTGGACACATTAAAGTTACGGTTATTCGGGAAATTCGAGCAGTTGATTACGCAAAGTAAACAACTGATGAGTCTGAGACTTTGGTCTTGGGCTCTTTTTTTATGTTCTTACTTTGAGGACTTCCGAGTTTAATTTTTAAATTGCAAGCTTTAATTGGCTGACTGTCCAATCTAGATCGGCTTGAAACGCCTTTAAAGCAACGTGCCAAGATTCTAAGCTAGTCTTTTCATGGGGCGCGATCTATGATGACTGTAATTTTAAAAGGGGAGGTCCTGGCAATGCGTTTTGGGGAGAGATTAAAGCAGGCAAGACTCGCACAACAGCTTACCCAAAAAGCTGTGGCGGAACAGTTACATGTTTCACGCCAGACGATTTCGAGTTGGGAGACTGAGCACAGTTATCCAGACATTGATAGTTTGTTACGGTTGAGTGACTTGTACGGACTGTCGTTGGACACGTTATTGCGAGAAGACACGGGGATGACCGACTATTTACGACGGCAAGATGTGCACCAGCAATTACGACCGGTTCAATTAGCACTGCGTGTGATGGCGGTGGCTTACATCGTATTGATGGCGATCAACTTGTTATGGCCGCGATTAAGATTGATGAATCCGATTGTCAGCCTAGTCTTTTTAGTGGGTTTATACGCTTTGAATTATTTAATCAAGTTTAATCAGCATTTTGGGTTGGAAAAACGACCACTGTTTCGGGAACGCCATCGTTGGTTTAATTTGTATGGGGGGTTGCTATTTGGTTTTATTTTAGGCTTGGGCTTGGTGAGCAGTCTGAAACAGCTGTTAACTTGGGCGGCGAGCCCGTTGATTCTGATTGGTGTGGCGGGACTATTCTTTTGGCTGATCGTCAGAGTGGATAAGGTTGAGTGAATAAGTTGCGTGTCATTCAGGCCATACTTGAGCTAAGTATGCGTCTGGATTTTTATTTTGGCCGAAAATGGTCGGTGCAACCGTGGCTTTTATTATGAACCCTAGGCCACTTTTTACCCCAATTAATGCTAAAATAATGATTATAACGTTAAAACAAGGGAGCAACATATGCGAATTTTATTTGTCGGCGATGTCATGGGTGAGGTCGGTCAGAATGCGATTGCGACGTACTTACCAAAATTAAAGCGGCGCTATAAGCCACAAGTGACGATTGTCAATGGTGAGAATGCCACTAAGGGTCGCGGTATTAATCAAGAAGTTTATAAGAACTTTTTAACCGCTGGTGCGGATGTCATTACGATGGGTAACCATACTTGGGATAATAATGAAATTTTTGATTTCATTGGGGATGCCAAGAAGCTGGTGCGACCATTAAACTTCCCAACTGAAACGACCCCTGGGGCTGGTTATACGATGGTGAACGTTAATACGGAAAAGTTAGCGGTCATTAATTTGCAAGGTAACGTGTTCATGGGGCAAAACTTGGCCAATCCATTTTTAACCGTGGCACCGTTAATCAAAGAATTACGCCAACAGACGCCAAATATTTTTATTGATCTACATGCGGAAACCACTAGTGAAAAAGAAGCCATGGCCTGGTACTTGGATGGTCAAGTTAGTGCGGTCATTGGGACACATACGCATGTTCAGACGAGCGACAATCGGGTCTTACCAGATGGCACGGCCTTTTTAAGTGACGTTGGCTTTACTGGCCCTTATAATGGGATTTTGGGCATGACCCGTGAAAATGTGATTGGTCGGTTCCTTGAACAAATGCCGACCCGTTTTAATGTTCAGGAAGATAGCCCGGCAGTGTTATCGGGCTGCGTTATTGATGTTGATGGTAAAACCGGGCACGCCAAGAAGATCCAACGCATTTTAATTAACCCGGACCATCCTTATTTTGATGATTAATTTGAGATAGAAAGTAGGAACTAAGTTGCCACAAAAAACGAGTGATACGCCGATGATGCGTCAATATTTCTCGGTGAAAAATCAATATCCAGACGCATTTTTATTCTATCGGCTGGGTGACTTTTATGAAATGTTTTATGATGACGCCATCAAGGGTGCCCAATTATTGGAATTAACGTTGACGACTCGGAACCATTCTGCCGCCAATCCGATTCCAATGTGTGGGGTCCCACATCGTGCTGTCCAAAATTATATTGATATTTTAGTCGATAAAGGGTATAAAGTGGCCATTTGTGAACAGATGGAAGATCCTAAGTTGGCTAAAGGCATGGTTAAGCGAGAAGTCATTCAGTTAGTCACGCCCGGAACGACGCTAGAACGCGGTGCTGAGCAGGCTAAATCGAATAATTATTTGACCGCTTTGATTCAAAAGGACGGTCAATTTGGCTTTGCCTATGCAGATCTTTCTACTGGGGAACTGAAGACCAGTTTACTCACGACCAACGATACCTTGATTAATGAAATTACCAGTCTCCAAACGAAAGAGATTGTGGTGGATGAGTCGGTGACGACTGAACTGCGTGATCAAATTAAAGCCTTGGGCATTTTGGTTTCTGAACAAAATCAGGTTGCCGCCCAAGCAGAACTCAGCTATTTGACGCAAGACTTGACCGTTGACTTAGAAACGCAAGTTGTTGAACATTTGTTGATGTATATTAACGTGACTCAAAAACGGAGTCTCGCTCATTTACAAAAAGCGATCGCTTATGAACCATCATACTTTTTGAAGCTGGATCATAATTCTAAGTATAATTTGGAATTAATGCGTTCAATTCGAACGGGCAAAAAGCAGGGAACCCTACTGTGGTTGCTTGATGAAACCAAGACAGCCATGGGTGGTCGGTTATTAAAACAATGGCTCGATCGGCCGTTAATTGTAAAACAAGATATTGAAACGCGCCAAAATAAAGTGGCCGCCTTATTAGATCACTATTTTGAACGCAATAATTTACAGGCAGAACTAGTCAAAGTGTATGACTTGGAACGATTGGCTGGTCGCGTGGCGTTTGGTAGTGTCAATGGTCGGGATTTAATCCAATTGAAGACCTCATTGCGGCAAGTGCCGAAGATTAGCTATATTTTGTCAGAATTGGACGACAAAGTCTTTACGGATGAAGTTAGCCATCTGGACCCAGTCGAAGACGTGGCTGATCTGATTGACCGTGCGATTGTTGAAGAAGCCCCGTTATCGGTCACGGATGGTGGGGTCATCAAAGATGGCTACGATGACCAATTGGATAAGTACCGTGATGCGATGAATAACGGGAAAAAGTGGATTGCGGCGTTAGAGGCAAAAGAACGTGAAGTGACGGGGATCAGAAACTTAAAGATTGGCTTTAATCGGGTCTTTGGCTACTACATCGAAGTGACTAAAGCGAATTTGGCCCAATTGCCAACGGATCGTTATGAACGTAAGCAAACGCTCACGAACGCCGAACGGTTCAGCACACCAGAACTGAAAGAACATGAGAGCCTGATATTAGAGGCTGAGAGCCATTCTACTCAGTTAGAGTATCAACTCTTCACTAAGGTACGAGAGACCGTTAAAGGGGCGATTAAACGTCTTCAGACGCTAGCCAAAGCAGTGGCGGCGATTGATGTGCTGCAAAGCTTTGCGGTCGTCAGTGAAGACTATCGTTTCGTACGGCCAACTTTGACTAAAACCCATGAGTTAAACATTGTGGATGGTCGCCATCCCGTGGTTGAGAAGGTGATGGGCAATCAAAGTTATGTGCCAAACGATGTGAAGATGACGCCTGAAGAAACGGTACTGCTCATTACTGGACCTAACATGTCTGGTAAAAGTACCTACATGCGGCAGTTGGCGTTAACGGTGATTATGGCGCAGATGGGCTGTTTTGTGCCGGCCAAGGAAGCCCAGTTACCAATCTTTGATCAAATTTTTACGCGGATTGGGGCAACCGACGACCTGATTTCGGGTCAGAGTACCTTTATGGTGGAAATGCAAGAAGCCAATAATGCCTTGCAACATGCAACAGCGAACAGTCTGATTTTATTTGATGAAATCGGGCGTGGGACGGCGACCTACGATGGCATGGCGCTCGCGCAAGCGATTATTGAGTTTGTGCATAACCATATTCATGCGAAGACCTTATTCTCAACGCATTATCATGAATTGACGGCCTTGGATCAAGAACTCAAGGGGTTACGCAACGTGCATGTCGGCGCGACAGAACAAAATGGCGAGCTAGTCTTTTTGCATAAAGTCGAGCGCGGTGCCGCTGATAAGTCTTATGGGGTGCACGTGGCAAAGTTAGCCGGGATGCCTGATGATTTATTGAAACGGGCGAATACGATTTTAACTAGCTTAGAAAGCCAGACAAGCACGGTTTCGGTTACCGGGACCGGGGTGCAGCCAGCGACTAACCCGGTTGCCGACCTTGCAACTGAACCGACGGCTGATGAACCAACGCAGGCAATGGCTGTCACGCCTGCAGAACCAGCGGTGGTTGCTGCCGAGCCAGCACCCGAAGAACAATTGTCGTTATTTAGTGAACCATCGTTGACTGACCCTAAAGGTGAGAAAGTCTTGCAACAATTGAAGACGTTGAACTTGATGGCAATGACCCCGATGGACGTCATGAATCAGTTATACAAGTGGCAACAAAAGTTAGGTCATTAAAGTAAAGGAGCCGATGACAATGGCAAAAATCCATGAATTATCATCCGTTTTGGCGGATCAAATCGCCGCTGGGGAAGTTGTGGAACGACCGGCATCGGTAGTTAAAGAACTGGTTGAAAATGCGCTGGATGCCCATGCGACCCAGATTGATGTGTTAGTTTTAGAATCTGGGGTGCAATCAATCCGGGTGATTGATGATGGTGAGGGTATTGCGGACGACGACGTCTTAACCGCGTTTAAGCGCCATGCAACGAGTAAAATTACGTCGCGGGCGGATTTGTTTCGCGTCCAATCACTCGGGTTTCGTGGTGAAGCCTTGCCAAGTATTGCGTCAGTGGCGGATGTGGTTTTAAACACGAGTACGGGTACGACTGGGACAAGTATTCATTATCGTGGCGGTAAGTTGTTGAAACAAGCGCCCGCACCGTTGCGCCAAGGGACGGATATTACGGTAACCGACTTGTTTTTCAATACCCCGGCGCGGCTAAAGTATTTGAAGTCACCGCAAACTGAACTGGCGAATATTGTGGACATCGTCAATCGGTTAGCCTTGAGCTATCCGGCCGTGGCATTTCGCCTCGTCCACAATAGTAAAGAGTTACTGAAAACTGCTGGTCGTGGTGATTTGCAACAAGTGATTGCCGGCATTTATGGCGTTCAAAATGCGCGGAAAATGGTGGCGATTGAAGGGACGACCGCTGATTATCGGTTGTCGGGTTACGTGGCGCTACCAGAATTAACGCGTGCCAGTCGGCAGTACATCACTATTTTGATTAATGGGCGGGCGATTAAGAATCAGCTGTTAACCAAGGCAGTTATTAAAGGCTATGGCTCAAAATTAATGGTCGGACGATATCCGATTGCGGTAATTGCCCTCGAAATGGACCCCTTGCTAGTGGATGTCAATGTGCACCCGACTAAACAAGAAGTACGCCTGAGTAAGGAACCAGAGTTGGCCAAGCTGATCAGCACGACGATTACCGACCGACTCGCAAACGTGAACTTAATCCCGTCAGCATTGACCAATTTAGGGAGTCACCGGCGTGAGCGGCTAAACACGGACCAGTTGGCGATTGACTTGAACGCGGCGTCTTCGCAACATCAGACGACGGCGCAACCGTCAATGAGCCAAGTGGCACCGTCAATGGCCGCGGCGGCGACTGAAATGGCGGCGGAAGTTTCGGTCTCGGCAGCACCTGAGCCGTTATCGGCGGCGACACCTGAAAGGACGCCAGCTGAAAGCCAGCCAATCATGATTAGTGATGCGCGTGAGTTAGATAATACGGCCGTGGCGGCCTTTGATGACCGCTATCAGGCTGAAACCGTCGACTTACCATTTGGTGTTGCGACTCCTGAAAAAACACTCGCGATTGAGCCAGTAACAAAAGCGACTAGCACACCAGCCACGGCTGAACGGTTTCCGGCGTTGCGTTACTTGGGCCAAATGCATGGCACTTATTTATTAGCCGAAGCGGATGATGGCATGTATATCTTGGATCAACATGCGGCGCAAGAACGGATTAATTATGAGTATTATCGCCAAGCCATTGGGGAAGTTAGCACTGATCAGCAAAACTTGTTAGTGCCAATCATTCTTGATTACCCAACTAGCGATGTGCTCAAAATCAAAGAACAGTTGCCACTGTTAGCACAACTCGGACTCAAGCTAGAAGCCTTTGGTGGTAATAGCTTTATTATTCATTCGCATCCAACTTGGTTTAAAGCTGGTCAAGAAGAGGATACGATTCGCGAAATGATTGATTGGGTCTTACAAGATGGCAAGCTGACGGTCGCCCAGTTCCGTGAAAAATCTGCGATTATGATGTCGTGTAAACGGGCCATCAAGGCTAATCATCACTTAGATGATCAGCAGGCGCGGGCCTTACTAGAAAAATTACCGACTTGTGAAAATCCATTTAATTGCCCTCATGGTCGGCCAGTAACGGTACACTTCACCAATACGGATATGGAAAAAATGTTCAAACGAATTCAAGATAATCACATTTCACAAAACACGCACTGAGTAGCAATGAAACGTCCAAGTTAATTGGATGTTTTTTTGTTTAAAACGAAAGAAAGTGGCAGTCTTATGGTGTCGATAGGATGGTTACCACTTCCGGTTGGGACTGATAACATGCGGTCGTGGGACCGGGCCAAGCCAGGGTCGTCTTGGCCCTCGCCCGGAACGCTTGCAAAAAAGCGCAAGTGTCCCGGACCGTCCGTGTTATAACGTCGGCAAAAACGGCCGACGTAACAACACCATCACGACCGATGTTATCAGTCCCAACCTTCAGTTAATTATGACTAGCATGCACCACAAGGCTAATTAATGAGTGGCATGTGTTGATATAATTACATTTATATATAAACTTTGGTGTGTTAGAAAATTTCAGTTTGAAATTGGGGCTGTAGTTGTTTCGAGGCATGATTAATTATCTGAGTCAGATTTTAAAAGTCGCACTTTGATAATTTTTAGTAACTGAATTCCGGTGTAATCGAAGCGGAAAAAGTAGTTGTGGCTTTCAGATTAATCGTGATGAGGGTGGAATTTTGGGCTAATAAACCCAAGAGTGATTTTTGGTATAAAAGTTTTAAGTTTGTTCATAACTCATACGATAAAATCTTGATTCATGGTAAAATTAAACCATTATTTTACCGAAACTAATGGGGATCGTGGCGTGCTGCGATTTGATGAAGGGGACCAGAGTTTGATTAAATTACGAAAAATACCGCTATGGGTGACTTACACAGTGATGTTTGTCATTATTTGCGGTTTAACGTTTAGCAGTTTATTTTTGGCCGGTCGAACGTTGATTTGGGAAGTTGATGGGATTGCCCAGCATTTTCCAATCTTGTTAGAATTTCAAAGAATTCTACAAAGCAATCCGCTGAAGTTATTCAGTTGGTCCTGGAACTTGGGGTTAGGGGCTGACCAGTTAACCACGTTTGCTTATTATGTGGTGGGTGATCCGTTTAACTATTTGGTGGCATTCACCTCACGGGCGCACTTGGAGTTTACTTACCAGACCTTAATTATTTTACGACTCTATTTTGCGGGGTTGGCCTTTTTAGGTTTCAGTAAGCAATTTCATTTCAGCCGCTTGAGTCGGTTGATTGGGACTTTAACTTACACGTTTACCGCGTATACGTTTTATGTTGGCATGCACCACCCGTTCTTCATTTTGCCAATGATCTGGTTCCCATTACTATGCTGGGCGATTGAACGGGTTCTAAAAGGCAAAAATTGGCTACCGGTGACACTCATTACGGCAATGGTCATTACGAGTAACTTTTATTTTGCCTATTTGTTAGCCTTAGGCAGCGTGATTTACGCGTTTGTCCGCTTCTGGCAACTGAAACGTGAACAGCGCTTGTCCTTGCCGTTTATGACGCTATTTTGGCGTTTGTTGCTGGCGGTCATTTTTGGTGTGGCGATGTCTGGCGTGATCTTGGTACCAACAATCTTGTCAATGTTGCATGCAACTCGGACGAGTGTTAACTTCGCTAATGGCTTATGGACGTATCCGGTTAATTACTATATTAATTTGCCGAACCGTCTTTTGACAAATGGTGGGAGTGTGCAGTACTGGGTCACCCTAGGGTTAAGCAGCATCAGCTACTTGGGTGCACTATTTACCTTGAAACATTTCAAGCGCTATTGGACTTTAAATTGGGTCATTGTGGCCATGATGATTGGCATATTGGTACCCGGGTTTGCGGCGTTTTTCAATGTGTTATCGACACCTTCAAACCGTTGGCTGATGATGGCAACCTTGGTCTTTGCCTTAGCCACGATGATTTTCGTTGATGAGCTGGCTAACTTAACTGCTAGCGACTTAAAATGGTTGGCTGGCATGAGTGTTGGCCTATTAGCCATCATTTGGGTGATCAACGGCTTATACTTAAACATTCGCAAACATGATATTGCCACTTATTTAATTTTATTAGCCCTCGTTGGCTTGTTACTAGCACGACGTTCCTTGAATTTATCGTCGCGCCAGTTTAACTGGTTGTTATTAGGCCTAGTGACCTTAAATCTTGCCAATAATGGGCTGGGCTGGATGAGTATTAATACGAATTCCAACAGTACTGAACAGATTCGTAAAGGAACCGCCATGAAATGGGTGAAAGGTTATGTTGACGGGGCACAAACTGGCTTGTCAAAGACTGGCTTTTACCGGACCGCGCTCGGGCCAAATTATTACACGATGCGTTCCGCGGAAAGTGACGTCCCGATGGTTTTAGGCACACATACCGTGGGGTCCTATTTCTCTGTTCAAAGTGGTTATGTTGGCAAGTTATCTCAGGATTTAGGCAATTCAGAGTATGCGATGAATTCACCGCTTGGCACTTTGAATCAGCGGACAACTTTTAGCAATTTCTTAGGCGTTCGCTATTTATTTGCCCGTGAGGATCAGTTGAAAGGCCAAGCCTTGCCGAGTGGTTATCAAGTTGTCAAAACCAAGCAAGGTGAACCGAAGATCTATGCGGATAAATTTATTTATGGGTTGAGTAACCATACTGGGACCGTGTTGCTGGAGTCAAAACGAGCACTGCCATTGGTTTATACCCAAACCCAACAATTTTCGCCGAAAACCTTTGCCAAATTAGCGGCGACTGACCGCGAACAGGCCCTATTGCAAGGGGCAATGACGACAACTAAGGCTAAAGGGGTCAAAACAGTTACCCCGAAGGCTAAGAGCGAGAACGTTGATTACACCGTGCAACTGGACGATACGACCATGTTGGATTCAACTGACAAAGTGATCATTTATCGAAACCAGCATGCCACCGGTAGTTCGAACAATGTGTTAAGCAAACTGCCTGCAGATACGATTATTTTGACCCCCGAGCAGCGAGAAAGCTTAACGCCTGCAACTGGGATGACGAAACCGTCACAACACTTATTAAATTTAATCGCGGCGAATGAGGAGATCTTCAACGAAGACGCCGAAATTAATAAAAATGGTCTCAAACAAATGACCAGTGATATTCAGGGTAATCAATTACCTTATAATTTAACGATTACCCAGCCTAAAAAGTATCGGAATACTGAATTATATTTGGTGCTTGATGGGATTAGTTACAATAATTCGTCGATTAAATACGCCATGACGACTGGTAATCGCAATGCCGTGTTTGCAAATCGACCGAATACGAAGATTGATAAGTTGAACCGGTTGCGTGATGGCTTGAAGGGCAATCTAAGTGCCAGTGGGTACAGTTTGACTGCGCAAACGACGGATAACTTAGCGACCTTTAACCAACTTGGCACGACCAACATGTCTGACTATGAAGCACGAACCTCGGCAGTAATTAATCTTGGCTATAGCAAACATGCGCGTGAAAAGATTGTTTTAAACTTTACTCAGGTTCGTGATTTGACCTTCAAGTCGGCAAAATTAGTGGCAGTGCCTTTCGGAAAGTCTTACACGGCTCAAACGACCAAGCTGCAAAAACAAGGTTTGAAAAATATGCAGGTCACGGCCAACCAAGTGACCGGGACGACAACGAACAGTCAGGCGAGTGTCTTGACGACCAGTATTCCGTATTCAACTGGTTGGCAATTACAAGTTGACGGTAAATCTGTGAAAACGCAAGTTGTTAATGATGCGTTTGTCGGCGCGCGCTTATCTGCTGGCAAACACAGGATTAAGTTGCGTTATACCACGCCAGGCCTAAAATTAGGAACTTGGTTAGCTGCAGCGAGCTGGATAATTGTACTTGTGCTAGCGGGCTGGTTTGGCTGGCGTCATTTGAAGTCAAAACGTCAAAGTTAAGCTAAGTCAACTTAAAAGCAGTCTAAAAAAATAACGACTGACCCGTGCCTGAGAATGAACTCAGGTCTGGGTCAATCGTTTTTTTTTATCACTACGCGGGTTGAAAAGCCGTTATTTGGTTGCGAGTTGAATTAAATGCGTTGGCACGGTGACGGGCGTTTTAAATTTGGCCCATTCACTGTCGGCGACTAACATGACCAGCGGTGTACTTGTCGTGGTGAGCCAAGTTTTCCTTGGTGCGACGGGGGTTAACGCTTCGGTGATGTCGGCATTAACGTCGGCTTCGGTGATTTGCCACAAACGGTGGGTCACGCCGGCTGGATCAGTCACTTCCAAGGCTTTTGGAAAGTGCCCAACCCAATCGTCAATCAACATTTCAATGACCGGTTGTTTGGGGTAGAGCACTGTATTGATGTCAGCGGGGACCATCGTGGAAACGGTCTGATTTTCAGGCCAACGGGCGATTAAGCGCCATTGATGGATACCGTTTTGGGTTAATTCATACCAATAATAACTATTACCGGTCTGAACGTGTTCGTCTTCGGTTGACCAAGTTGGGTCGTTGGTTTCAAGTTTAGTTAAACCGTCTGCATTTGGTAAGACGGCGGTAAAGGGTTTTAGCTGCAAAATTGCACCTCCATTGGCTTTGAGCATAGCATGTTCGGGGCCATTTGAGCAAGTGACGCCATCGGCATAAAATCGTCGGGCGAAAGCTATCAAGCAAGGTGTGGAATGTGGTACAATTTAGCAAGCAAACATACGTTTTATTAAAGGAGTCTTTGACCGTGTATGAATATTTTCTAGGCCAGATTACCGATGTGACCCCCAGCTTCGTTGTCATTGAAGTGGCGGGCATCGGTTATAAAGTATTAACGGCCAACCCTTATCGTTATGAAGTCGGCGCGGATGCTGTCAAAATGTTCATCCATCAGGCCGTCAGCGACAATGGCATGTCACTATTTGGTTTTTATGATGCCGACGAAAAGGCGTTATTCGAGAAATTGTTAAATGTTTCCGGGATTGGTCCGAAGTCAGCTTTGGCAATTCTGGCAAATAATGATCACGCCGGGCTAATTCAGGCGATCAATCAAGGGAATGCGACGTACTTAACGAGTTTTCCCGGGGTTGGTAAAAAAACGGCGCAACAGATTGTTTTGGATTTAAAAGATAAATTAACTGATTTAAATGGTGCAGTGGCGGGTCAAACGGCATTGGAAATGCCAACAGACCCAGCCGAAGGGGCTCTGGCCGATGCTTTAGCCGCGTTGGAAGCCCTGGGCTATTCGGCCCGTGAAATTAAGAAGATTACGAAACAATTGGAAGCCTTCAGTCAAGGCCAGTCAGTCGATACGAATGGCTTGTTAAGTGAAGGCTTGCGGTTATTGACTAAGTAGGAGGGATTAAGCTTGGACGACGACAACTTATTATCTGGAGACAACGTGGATGCCGCAGAAGCGTCGATTGAGACGTCGCTACGTCCGCAGCTGTTGGCCCAGTATATTGGTCAAGATCGGGTTAAACATGAACTCAGTGTGTATATCGAAGCGGCACGTAAGCGAGAAGAGTCGCTAGATCATGTCTTACTCTTTGGGCCGCCAGGGTTAGGGAAAACGACGCTAGCCATGGTGATTGCCAATGAGATGCAAGTTCATATTCGGACGACGAGTGGCCCGGCCATTGAAAAGCCCGGTGATTTAGTGGCGCTCTTGAATGAATTGGAGCCTGGTGATATCTTATTCATTGATGAAATTCACCGGTTGCCTAAAATTGTCGAAGAAATGCTCTATTCGGCGATGGAAGATTTTTATGTGGATATTGTGGTTGGTCAAGGGCCGACTGCGCATCCCGTTCATTTTCCGTTGCCGCCATTTACTTTAATCGGGGCGACCACGCGAGCCGGGATGCTGTCGGCCCCATTACGGGATCGTTTCGGGATTGTTGAACATATGGAATATTACCAAGTTAGTGATTTGGAAGATATTGTGAAACGTACGGCGGAGATCTTTCAGACGCCGATTAAACCATCTGGTGCTCACGAAATTGCGCGGCGGTCGCGGGGCACGCCACGGATCGCCAACCGGTTATTTAAACGGATTCGTGACTTTGCGGAAGTGGCCGATAAAGACGCCATTGATGAAGCTATCGTTAGCCGTTCACTGACCTATTTGCGGGTGGATGAGGCTGGCTTGGACGAAACCGATAACAAGCTTTTACGCACCATGCTAGAATATTATGATGGTGGTCCGGTTGGTTTGGCAACGATTGCGGCTAATATCGGTGAAGAAACGGATACGATTGCCGAAGTGGTTGAGCCTTACTTATTACAGATTGGGTTCTTGAAACGGACGCAACGTGGACGCGTCGTTACCTTAAAAGGTTATCAACATTTGGGTTTTCCATACCCAGATACTAAATAAATAGATTAGAGGTCACAGCAATGAGCTTAACGCTTGAAGATTTTGATTACGAGTTACCACACGAATTAATTGCCCAAACACCAATTAAACAACGAGATACATCACGATTATTAGAGTTAGATCGTCAAACTGGTGAGATGCAAGATAAGCATTTCTATGACATTATTGATCAATTAAATCCCGGTGACGCGGTCGTCATGAACAACTCGCGGGTAATGCCCGCCCGGTTATATGGCGTTAAGCCAGAAACTGGCGGTCACGCTGAAGTTTTGTTGTTACACAATACGGAAGGTGACGAATGGGAGACCTTGATGAAGCCGGCTAAGCGTGCCAAAGTTGGGACTGTGATCTCATTTGGTGATGGCAAGTTGACGGCCACGGTCACGGCTGAAAAAGAAGATGGGATTCGGATGATCGAATTCCACTATGACGGTATTTTCATGGAAATTCTTGAAAGCTTGGGCGAAACGCCGTTACCACCTTATATTAAGGAAAAACTGGATGATCCCGATCGTTACCAAACCGTCTACGCCAAGGAAAATGGTTCGGCGGCGGCCCCAACTGCTGGCTTACATTGGACCAAGGATTTATTGCAAAAGGTTCAAGACAAAGGCGTCAAGCTCGTTTATTTGACCTTACATGTTGGACTAGGGACGTTCCGACCGGTTGAAGAAGATAATATTGAAGACCATAAGATGCACAGTGAATTCTACCGCTTGGACGAAGACGCCGCTAAGACGTTGAATGAAGTCCGGGCCAATGGTGGTCGGATCATCGCCACCGGGACGACGTCGATTCGGACCCTTGAAACGGTTGGAACGAAGTTTGATGGTGAAATTAAGCCTGATTCTGGTTGGACCGATATCTTTATTAAACCCGGCTATCAATGGAAAGTCGTTGATGCCTTTATTACGAATTTCCATTTACCAAAATCAACGTTGGTCATGCTAGTGGCCGCCTTTACCGGTCGCGATATGATCTTGAATGCCTATCAACATGCGATTGATGAAAAGTATCGTTTCTTCAGTTTTGGGGACGCGATGTTTATTCACTAGTTTGCGAGACTTGAAACAAAAAAATGATAATTTTTGACCAAAAACGTCGGCGTGGTTACGTTGACGTTTTTTTAGTGGCTCAGCTGAGGAGAGTCTTAGCCAGTGACTTAGCTTGGTTGTGGCTGGATTTCGTGCTATCATATTTAAAGTTCAGATTAGGATTAACGGAGGCAAATTAGTGATGGAACCGGCAATTAAATACCGATTAATTAAAAAAGAAAAACATACCGGTGCGCGTTTGGGCGAGTTAATTACCCCACATGGCACCTTTCCAACCCCAATGTTCATGCCCGTGGGAACGCAGGCGAGTGTGAAGTCGTTAGCACCTGAAGAATTGGATGCGATGGGCGCCAATGTCATTTTATCGAATACGTACCACTTATGGTTGCGTCCCGGCGAACAAATTGTTAAAGAGGCTGGTGGTTTACATCAGTTCATGAACTGGAAAAAGGGTATTTTGACCGATTCTGGTGGTTTCCAAGTCTTTTCGCTGGCTAAGAATCGTGACATTACTGAAGAAGGCGTTCATTTCAAAGATCATTTAAGTGGCGCCAAACGTTTCTTATCACCTGAAAAGGCCATTCAAGTTGAAAATGACTTAGGGCCAGATATTATGATGAGCCTCGACGAATGTCCACCGTTCTTTGAAAGTTACGAGTATGTGCGGAATTCGGTTGCCCGGACGAGTCGTTGGGCCGAACGAGGGCTAAAAGCCCATCAACATCCTGATTATCAAGGCCTATTCGGGATTGTTCAAGGCGCTGGGTTTAAAGACTTGCGGGAACAAAGTGCCAAGGATCTGGTCGGCATGGACTTCCCTGGTTACTCAATCGGTGGGCTATCTGTTGGTGAATCTAAGGCTGAAATGAATCATGTCCTTGATTTCACTACGCCACTATTGCCTGAAAATAAGCCGCGTTATTTAATGGGCGTGGGTTCGGCGGATGCGTTGATTGATGGCGCCATTCGTGGCGTGGACATGTTTGACTGTGTTTTACCGACGCGAATTGCGCGTAACGGGACTTGTATGACGTCGCACGGTCGGTTGGTTGTTAAAAATGCCAAGTATGCGCATGATTTTACGCCACTCGATGATAATTGTGAGTGCTACACTTGCCGTAACTTTACTCGGGCGTATATTCGGCATTTAATCAAAGCGGATGAAACGTTCGGATTACGGTTAACGAGTTATCATAACTTATATTTCCTCTTACACTTGATGCAACAAGTTCGACAGGCGATTATGGATGATAATTTGTTGGAATTCCGCGAGAACTTTTTTGAAATGTACGGCTTTAACAAGAAAAATGCTAAAAACTTCTAGGGATACTAGTAATTTATAGCGTAATTTGTTAAAGTTAAAGATAGTCAAACATAGATTAGGAGCGATACTTATATGGGTCAACTAACATCAGTTCTCTTTATCGTGGTCATGTTCGCGTTCTTATACTTCTTCATGATCCGTCCACAGAGAAAACAACAACAACAACATCAACAAATGCTTAGCAAAATCAAGCGCGGTGACAAAGTCGCAACTATCGGTCGTTTACACGGGGTTGTCGACGAAGTCAATGAAGCTGAAAAGACTGTCACATTAGACTGTGACGGTATTTTCTTAGTCTTTGATTTAAGCGCAATCGCCAAGATTGCACCTAAAGCTGATGACGCTAAAGCGACCGATACTAAGGCCGTTGAAGCAGGTAAGGCTGCCGATGATTCAGCAGATACCGAAGAAAGTCATATTGACTCTGCAGCTAGCAACGTCGATAGTAGTGCTGATAGTGCTGCCGACGATTCAGAAGCTAAATAAGTTTATTTTAGAACGTCTGACCTTAGTTGGTTGGGCGTTTTTTTATTGATTGATGAGTGTCGTACGAATTGCCTAACAAACGTCTGTTCGTGTATAATGAAAGACACGAAGGGGAGGATTAGATGGCACAATCACTAATCGAATCACCAATCAATATCAATACTAGTCGCAAAATTATTCATGTTGATATGGATGCCTTTTATGCGTCGATTGAAGAACGTGAACACCCGGCGTACAAGACGCAACCGTTAGTCGTTGCCCATGATCCCCGTAAGACTGGCGGTCGTGGCGTGGTGACCACGGCCAATTATGTGGCGCGGCAATACGGGGTCCACTCGGCGATGCCGGCCGCGAAAGCACTGGAACTTTGCCCGCAGGCGGTTTTTAAGACGCCCAACTTTCCGTTGTATCGACAAGTCTCGGATCAGATTCACGAGATTTTTCACGAGTATACCGACAAGATTGAGCCGATTGCGTTTGATGAAGCCTATTTAGATGTGACTGAAAATAAGCCCCAGATTCACAGTGCGGTTGAACTCGCACATCAGTTGCAACGTGAAATCTGGACTAAGACGCACCTGACTTGTTCGACGGGGATTTCGTATAATAAATTCATTGCGAAGCTCGCCTCGGATTATCGCAAACCAGCTGGGGTGACGATTGTGTTGCCACAAGACGCGGAACCGTTTCTCTTACGTGAACCGATTGAAAAATTTCGCGGTGTGGGTAAGAAGACGGTCCCAAAGATGCACGACTTGGGCATCAATACGGGCTATGAGTTATTACAGCAAACTGAAATGTCGCTGATTCAACACTTTGGTAAACTCGGCTATATCTTGTATCGGCGGGTCCGCGGCAGTGATGATCGGCCAGTCGAATATTTGCGTGAGCGTAAGTCAATTGGTAAGGAGCGGACTTTTGGCCCATTTCTAGGTTCCAGTGACCAAGTCTCAGCACACCTCAAGGCATTAGCTGAGATGGTGAGTGAAACGATGCAATCCCATCAGCGACATGGCAAGACAATCGTGTTAAAGTTGCGTTATGGCGATTTTGTGACGATTACGAAACGGCGAACTTTTCCAGAATTTTTGCCCAATGACGCGGAGACTTATTATCGTTACGCTGAAGAGATTTTTGAAGAAGTCGTGGATCATCACTTTGATTCTGGTATTCGATTACTCGGTATTACGATGACGGGATTGGCACCATTGGCGTTTGAAAACATCAGTTTGCCACTATATCCCAATGAACGTGATTAAATTCATTTGGCGTCAGCGCAATTGTTCGGTATACTAAAGTACTGTGCCGAATTGCGACCACCAGCAAATCAGGAAGAGGAAGGATCACTTATGACCGTCCAAACAGAAATTTTAACTTTAATTAAATCAGCAAAAACAATTATTATTCAGCGGCATCAACGCCCAGATCCAGATGCAATCGGGAGTCAGCTTGGTCTGGCCGACATCATTAAGACCAGTTTTCCAGCTAAACGCGTGCTGACACCTGGTAAACAGTATCATGGTTTTGATTGGCTTGGCCAAATGGATGAGGTGACCGAGGAAGATTACCAGGATGCGTTAGTTTTGGTGCTAGATACGGCTAATCAACCACGTGTTGACGGTGAACTTTACAATACTGGCAAGACACTCGTTAAAATTGATCATCATCCTAATGATGATGCGTTTGGTGACCCACAATGGGTGGACGTGGATGCTTCCAGTACGAGTGAACTTATTTATGACTTTTATGCTGCCAATTCTGAGGACTTAACGTTAACCGCCAACGCGGCCCGGTTACTTTATGCAGGTATTGTTGGGGATACCGGCCGTTTTCTGTATTCGGCAACGAAGCCAAGTACGATGCGTGCTGCCGCAGCCTTAATGGAAGCTGGTGCGGATGCGACGGTGGTGAATCGGATTGAAGACACGATTACCCTGCCAGTAGCCCGGCTATCTGCCTATGTGTATGAACATCTGACACAGTTGGATTCGGGTGCGGCCTATGTGATTTTGACTAACGAGATCATGGACTCATTTGAAATTGGTGATGCGAGCACGGCTGGGGTGGTCCCATTGCCTGGCCGAATTGATACCGTTGAAGCTTGGGCAATCTTCGTTCAGCAAAAAGAAGGCGACTTCCGAATTCGGTTACGGTCAAAAGGGCCGGCCATTAATGAGTTAGCTAAATTGCATGATGGTGGTGGTCATCCGATGGCCAGTGGCGCCAAGGCGGCAGACCAACAAGAAATTGAGCAAGTTGTTCGTGAACTCGACCAAGTTGCTCGTCAATATAAGAAAGAGGTTTAACTATGACCGCAAGTTTCAAAGATTTTCAACTGCAGCCGTTTTTAATGCAAGCGTTGCAGGATATTAACTTTAAAAAGCCGACCCAGGTTCAGGAAAAGTTGATTCCGGTAATTGCTGCCGGTCGCAGTGTGATTGGTCAATCAGCAACGGGGAGTGGGAAAACCCATACCTTCTTGTTACCGATGATTAATAAATTGAATCCAGATGAACGCCGGGTTCAGGCCGTGATTACCACGCCTAGCCGGGAACTCGCTTATCAGATTCAAGAAGCGGCGAAGCAATTAATTCAACACAGCCCTAAGGCAATCCACATCGGTTTATACGTCGGTGGGACAGATAAACAAGATCAGATTGATAAATTAAACCGGCACCAACCACAGTTAGTAATTGGAACGCCGGGTCGGATTTTAGATTTGATTCGGTCACAAGCCCTGAACATTCATACGGCCCAGCAATTAGTCGTTGACGAAGCTGATATGACGTTGGACTTAGGCTTCTTAAACGTTGTCGATCAAATTGCCGGCCGGATGACCGCGGATCTACAAATGCTCGTGTTCTCCGCAACGATGCCACAAAAATTAACGCCGTTTTTAAAGAAGTATATGAATAATCCGGTGATGGAAGAAATTCCAGTTGAATCTGTGATTAGTCCAACGATCGACAACTGGTTAGTTTCAACTAAGAGTCATGATAAGAACAGTATTATTTATCGCCTGTTGACGATTGGAGAACCATACTTGGTGTTAATTTTTGCCAATACTAAGGAACGGGTCCAAGAAATTACCCGTTATCTTAAGGGGCAAGGCTTAACCGTGGCGATGATTCATGGTGATATTAAACCACGGGAACGGAAACGTGTGATGCGTGATGTCCAGAATTTGAAGTATCAATTTGTCGTGGCGACTGATTTGGCCTCACGTGGGATTGATATTGAAGGAGTTTCGCATGTCATTAACGATGATATTCCAAATGACTTAGAGTTCTTTATTCATCGGGTTGGTCGGACTGGCCGTAACGGCATGCCAGGGACGGCAATCACGCTATACAGTCCAGGTGAAGAAGACAAAGTTTCCGCGGTTGAAGCGATGGGAATTAAGTTTAAGCCTAAGGCCATCCGTGATGGCGAAATTGTGGATTCTTATGACCGGAATCGCCGTGAAAAGCGCGGTGCTCGGCATGACAAGCTTGATCCGTCACTGATTAGTTATGTGAAGAATGCGAAGAAGAAAGTTAAACCAGGGTACAAGCGCCGCATTCGGACCAAGATTTCTGACAAGGCACGGATGGATCGTCGGATTGAACAACGGGCAGCAGCGCGTAAAGCACGTAAAGACCGTAAAGGCTAGGATAATTAGCCGCGTTTTTTAGCATGAATTATGCCTTTAGTGTTGACAGGCTCTCTAGGCAACAGTACAATTTCAAGAGTAAGGACATATGCTATCGACATGACAGTCTAGAAACGCTTTGATTGCTGAAAAAAGTGCGGTGTCGATAGTATGCTACCGAGAAGATCGTCATGACTAGCCAACTAGTCCGTGTCTCAGCGTTAATGAGCTTAAGAGGTAAACGAACACATCGTTGCAAGCAAAGTGGTACCGCGTTAACAGCGTCTTTGCTAGCAACGGTGTTTTTTTGCCTAAATTTAGACGAATTGAGAAAGGGTGCCATTATTAATGAAAAAATTAAGCAGCAGTGAAATTCGGCAAATGTACTTGGACTTTTTCCATGAAAAAGGTCATACAATTGTGCCGAGTGCTTCCTTAGTCCCAGTTGATGATCCAACGTTACTTTGGATTAACTCTGGGGTTGCCACGATGAAGAAATATTTTGACGGTTCGGTCGTGCCAGATAATCCACGGATGACGAGTTCACAGAAGAGTATCCGAACGAACGACATTGAAAATGTTGGTCGGACGGCGCGGCACCACACCTTATTTGAAATGCTGGGGAATTTCTCAGTGGGGGATTATTTCAAAAAAGAAGCCATCAGTTGGGCTTGGGAACTCTTAACCTCACCAAAATGGTTTGGTTGGGATCCTGAAAAGCTATATATGACGGTTTATCCTAAAGATACGAATGCTGCGAAGTTCTGGGAAGCAACTGGTGTCAAGCCAGACCATATTATTAAAGTTGAAGATAACTTCTGGGATATCGGTCAAGGCCCTTCAGGCCCCGATTCAGAAATTTTCTACGATCGTGGTGAATCATTCAACAATTTAGCCGAAGACGATCCAGATAATTATCCTGGTGGCGAAAATGAACGTTACCTTGAGGTGTGGAATATTGTGTTCTCACAATTTAACCACACGCCAGAAGGCACCTATGAACCATTACCACGTAAAAACATTGATACGGGGATGGGCCTCGAACGGGTCGTTTCAATCTTCCAAAATGCGCCAACAAACTTTGAAACCGACTTGTTTTTACCAATTATTCATAAGACTGAAGCACTCAGTGATGGTAAAATTTATGGTCAAAATAAGCAAGATGATGTCTCATTCAAGGTGATTGCGGATCACGCCCGGACGATTACTTTTGCAATTAGTGATGGCGCGTTACCTTCAAATGAAGGGCGTGGCTACGTCATTCGGCGTTTGATTCGACGGGCCATTTTGCATGGTCAGAAATTAGGTTTAAAAGAAGCTTTCCTAGACCAATTAGTGCCAATCGTGGGCGAGATTATGCAATCACATTATCCAGCGGTGTTGAAAAATGCGGCCTATATTGCCAAAATTGTGCATTCCGAAGAAGTTCGTTTCAATGAGACGCTGAATGATGGGCTAAGCTTGTTGAATCAGCTGATTGCGGACACTAAAGCGGCTGGTGAGGACACCTTGCCAGGTGCCGATGCCTTCAAATTGTATGATACGTACGGCTTCCCATTTGAATTAACGAAAGAATATGCTGGTGACGAAGGCTTGAAAGTCGATGAACCGGGCTTCGAAGTCGAAATGAAAGCCCAGCGTGATCGTGCGCGGAATGCGCGGAGCAATGCCAAATCAATGGGTGTCCAACGGAGCTTGTTGATTGAACTTAAAACCCCAAGCGAATACGTTGGTTATGATCAGCTCACTAATGTTGAAGGTGAGCTAAAAGATATCATTGTCGATGAGAAACTGGTCGCTGGCGTCAATGATGGCACCGCCGAAATGATTTTTAGCAAAACGCCATTCTACGCAGAAATGGGTGGGCAAGTCGCTGACCGTGGCGTAATTGTCGACGCTGATGGGCAGACAGTCGCTAAGGTGACGGATGTACAAAATGCGCCCAATAAGCAACATTTGCACACGGTCGAAGTTTTGAAACCAATGCACAAGGGAACCACTTATCGCATGAGTGTTGACCTAGCCTTCCACAACAAGGTTGAGAAGAACCATACGGCCACGCATTTACTCGATCAAGCCTTGCGAGACGTTTTAGGTGAACATACGTCACAGGCGGGGTCATTAGTGGAACCAGACTACTTGCGATTTGACTTTACGCATTTTGGGGCCGTGACTGAAGCAGAATTAGCTAAGGTCGAACAAATTGTTAATGATAAGATTTGGGCCGCTTTACCAGTCAGCGCTATTCAAACTGATCAAGAAACAGGTCATAAGATGGGTGCCATTGCGGTCTTTACACAAAAATATGGGAAGATCGTGCGAGTCGTTTCGATCGGTGATTACTCGATTGAATTTGATGGTGGGACTCACGTTAAGAATTCTAGCGAACTTGGCTTGTTCAAGATTGTGTCCGAATCTGGCGTCGGTGCCGGGACTCGTCGGATTGAAGCCGTAACTTCTAAGGAAGCCTTCGAATTATTATCACAAGAAGAAGGCTGGTTGAAGACGATTGCCGCGCAAGTTAAAGCACCACAATTGAAAGATACGACTGATCGGGTGGCGCAATTACAAGCCGACTTGAAAGCTGAACAACAAAAGAACGCGACGCTTGAAAGCAAATTAGCGAAGCAACAAGCTGGTGCGGTCTTTGAACAAGTTGAAGAGATTAATGGCACGACCTTGATTGCACAAGCCGTCCAGGTTTCTGGGATGGATCAACTTCGCCAATTGAGTGACACTTGGCAAGCTAAGCACTATTCTGACGTGTTGGTCTTAGGAACCGTTATCGGTGAAAAGGTCAACTTGCTCGTTGCCGTGAGTGATGACAAAGTGAAGGCCGGTCTCAAGGCTGGTGACTTGATCAAAGCAATCGCACCAAAAGTTGGTGGCGGTGGTGGCGGTCGGCCAACCTTAGCGCAAGCCGGTGGTAAGAACCCAGCTGGATTACCTGCTGCATTGAAGACCGCGCATGACTGGGTCGCCGAACAATAAGTTGCGATATTACGAATGTGTTACAACCAGGTCGATTGATTGTACTTCATATAAGCATTTAGTAAAATAGACAAGAAGCGGAAACTAGCGGGAGGTGCTTTATATGAGTTCGTTAGATAAAACAATGTATTTCAACTTCGATAATGAAGGTAACAAGGATGTTCATGACACATTAACGACGGTTTATGAAGCGTTACAAGAAAAGGATTATAACCCAATCAATCAGATTGTCGGTTATTTGCTGTCAGGAGATCCAGCGTATATCCCGCGTTTAAAGGATGCGCGTAACTTAATTCGCAAGCACCAACGCGATGAAATTATCGAGGAGCTTGTCAAGTCCTACTTGAAGGCAGATAAGGATGTTAATGCATGAAGTTAATGGGGTTAGATGTTGGTTCCAGAACGGTTGGTGTGGCCACTAGTGATGCTTTTGGTTGGACTGCCCAAGGTGTTGAGATTATTCGCATCAATGAAGATGAGGAAGTCTTTGGCTTGGATCGTGTCGCTGAACTCGTGAAAGAACATGAGATTGGTGGCTTTGTCCTCGGATTGCCAAAGAATATGAACAATACGCTGGGACCACGGGCCGAAGCTGCGCAACATTATGGCGACCTATTAACAGAACGTTTCCATTTACCAGTTGACTTTGAAGATGAACGGTTGACGACGGTTGAGGCCGAACGGATGCTAGTTGAAGAAGCCAATACGTCACGCAAGAAACGTAAAAAAGTGATTGATAAGTTAGCGGCAAGTTTAATCTTGCAAAACTACTTAGACCGTCATGGTAAACTCACCCAAGGATAGCGAGGAATTAGCATGAGCCAAAATCAAAATACGCCACAAGATGAAGAAAAAATTACCTTAGTTGATGACGATGGTAATGAAACTTTATTCAATATCTTATTCACATTTGATTCAAAAGACTTCGGTCATTCATACATTTTATTGTATCCGGCCGATGCTTCAGAAGATGAAGAAGTCGACATTCAAGCTTACATTTTCAATCCTGAAGATGAAGACAATGGTGATTTGAAGCCAATCGAATCCGATGAAGAATGGGACATGGTCGAGGAAGTGCTGAATACTTTCTTGGCAGATGATAGTGGGATGCAATAAGCCCGTTAACTGAATAGACTAAATGAAGCGCTCAGATAAAAAATATCTGGGAGTTTTTTTGTCGTCCTGAGATCAGGTTGAGCATATTAAAACGTATGAAACAAGAAAACACCTGCTATGCAGATGTTTGGCAAAATGGTTACGTCTAAGCGTTTCCGATTATTTTTGGAATATAGATGTCGAGGCGAACATCGGGAAATATATTTGAGATCAAGAAAAATATGATCCGGGGGCAATAAAATAATCGTGTGGGAATATGAGGATTCCTTTATGAGTCAAAGTAAGACAAATACTGTTTAAAACGGTGGCAAAAGTGACAAGGAAATCTGGCTCATGGCTCTGGAGCATATCACGCACTTTACGGGTGATTCATAACCATATGTATTATTTATTCTTGACATTTTTGAACATTACGGTAAAAATTAAAAGTTGTGTTTATTTAGTCTTTCAAGGAGGAGAAATGAAAAGAAATTACGGGATTGATTTGGCAAAGTGGTTAGCAATGTTCATGATAGTTGTTATACACAATCTTTTGAATGGTGGAGTACTTTCGGTGAAAAGTACCAATATTAACAATTTGTCTTACTGGTTTTTAGAAAATATTGCAATTGTTGGTGTAAATATGTTTGCATTGGCTTCTGGATACTTACTTATCAACAAAAAAATAAAGGTCCAACACGTAATTGACTTATGGAAAAATGTAATATTTTGGTCAGTCGTTCCAACCTTGATTATTATGGAGTGGACCAGAAATTGGAACTTAATTAATATAGCCAAAGCATTTTTTCCTTTCTTTACAGGTCGTTATTGGTACTTTAATGCGTATGTGGGATTATGCTTGTTGATACCATTTATCAATGAAGGATACAAAAAACTAACACAGCAGAGCTGTGAAAGAATAGTAATATTATTACTGTTGTTTTCTGTAACTGTAGGCATGTTAAATAAATTTTTCTTAATGGGTGGTTATTCTACGCAATGGTTATTAATAATGTATTTAACTGGAGCATATATCCATACAACAACGCGCAATCTGAGTAAAATTTCCAATTTATTGTTAATTGGAATATTCCTACTGATGGCATTAGTTTCATTACTGGGTGAGTATGTTTCAATTAAACATGTGGGTCATCTATATATTTGGTTTAATTACAATTCACCAATGGTGGTTGTACAATCTATCGCGTTATTTTTGGTATTCGAAAGAATGAATGTGAAAAGTACGCGTATTAAAACTTTTTTGAAGAAATTTACACCACTAACTTTTTCGGTTTACTTAATTGATGCAAATCCCGAGTTTTTTAATATAGTATTGCGTTCTGCTTTTAGGTTTGTTCAGGAGAAAAATTTGTTTGAAGGATATATGATAATATTTGGAGTAAGTGTTTCTTTGTTTTGTAGTTTTATTATTAGTGCTTATGTAAAAACTCAACTAGAGAATGTCTTAGTTCGCAGACGTTAGTCTATACTTAGGTATAAGATTGTGTATGCGGATGATTGTATAAATTAAAGATTGAAAGTTAATAAAGAACAATAGGGGTCTGGGACAGACATGCATGTGCTGCCGCACACCCCGAAAAATGAAAACGACGATCACTAACCTTTGATGACAAACTATCATTGAAGGATTAGTGGTCGTCGTTTTATTGGTACTTTTTTTGCCGAGGGACAAACTGATCCGCCTAACTTGCGAGTACCCCGAAATATGTAAGAGCGGCGATAAAATGTAGGAAAATGGCGATTTAAAATTGTCGGTTTTCCTACATTTTTTGATATCATGAATCTCATTGGAATCTAGGAGGTCCTCAATGTGAGACATGATATTCGTCAAGGAGTTGAAATTTACGTGAATCAAGATATTAAACCAAATTACGCCGCTTTAGCCCGCCAATATGGTGTTGACTACCGAACTGCCAAACGTGCTTTTGAAGAAGCTAAAGACACCACCATAAAACCGGCCACACGCAAGAAACGCCCCAGCAAGTTAGATCCATATCGGGCAATTATTCAAGATAAACTCGAGTTGAATTGTTCCGCGCAGGCCATTTACAAATTCATCGTCAAAAAGGGCTTTGAAGGTAAATACACCATCGTGCGTGAATACTGTGCCAGCATTCGCCAGAAACGTGTCAGAAAAGCCACGATTCGCGTCAATCACACACCGGGGTTATCGGCGCAGATTGATTGGAAAGAAGATATGACCCTTTATAATATCGATGGTAAGCCATTTCACTTCAACATTTTTGTGTATGTATTGCCATATTCGAAGCTTAAATACCTCACGTTGATTTTTGATCCTAGTCAAGATACCTTGTTCGAATGTCTGTGTGATGCTTTTGAACATTGCGGCGGTGTACCACAAGAATTATGGGTGGATAATATGCGCCAAGTCGTGGATCATACGAAATCAGCTTTTGGGACAGCCGTCTTCAACGAACGCTTCAAACAATTCAGCCAAGATGCTGGTTTCAACCCAATCGCTTGTCGGGTCTTTCGGCCTCAAACGAAAGGTGTCGTCGAGGCCTTGGCTCGAACGACTTCCCGTTTACGACCGTATAATTACGAATTTCAAGACGGTGTTGAATTAATCAATCTCGTGGACGATTTGTGTTATGACTTAAATCACGAGATTTCACAAGCCACCGAACAAGTGCCACAGCAAAAATTTGAAGACGAAGAAAAAGAGTATCTGCGCGAGCTACCAGTTAATCTACTCGAGCCCTTCTTTGAAGAAGACATTACCCGTGTCGTCTCCAAGGAATCGATGGTTAACTTTCGCAAGTGCAAATACTCCGTAGATCCGCAATACATTGGCCGGACAGTTGACGTTGTACTAACCAATGACCAGCGGCATTTACAAATCTATTATATGGGAGAACCGATTCGTGCGCACGATATTACGACAAAAGCTTTTAATTATCATGAAGAAGATCGTGTTCAAATTCTTAAGTCTGACTTACTAAAAGACCGTTCTGACCAAGATATCCAAGCCTATATTGAAGAACATTTAACCGACTATGACCAAGTGTGAGGTAATCATATGACCACCAAATTCCAAGAACTATTAACCAATTTAGATGAATTAGGCCTGGATAAAATGCGGGCGTATCTGCCAGAGTATATTGATGAACTAAATCAACAGCAAGTCACCTTCACCGATGCCATGCTTAAATTGACGACAGTTGAACTAACTTGGCAAGACCAACTCAAAACGAATCGAATCGTTAAGCGAGCGCGGTTTCCACAAGTAAAGTCACTTAAATCATTTGATTTTGACTTTCAACCTAGCATTAATCAACAACAAGTTATGGGATTTCAAGACTTAGCCTTCATGGAAAGCAAAGAGAACTTGGTCTTTATTGGTAGTCCCGGAGTCGGTAAGACTCACTTAGCCATCAGTGTCGGCATTGAGGCGTGTCGCCAAGGGAAACGGACGTTGTTCGTCAATTGTCATGAACTTCTTTTACGGCTCAATGCCGCGGACGATAAAGGCACGTTGGACCGTTGTATTCGGCGGTATGCCAGATACGACCTCTTGATTATTGATGAAATTGGTTATTTGCCAATCAATCATAATGAAGCCAATTTGCTTTTTCAGTTAATCAATGCGCGATATGAGCATTGTTCAACAATCATCACTAGTAATAGTGATTTATCGACTTGGGTAGAAATCTTTCAGAACCCGACCGTCACAGCTGCCATTCTTGACCGGCTGGTTCACCATGCCCATATTGTAAAGATTAATGGTAAATCATACCGCCTAAAAGGGACAAATTAGCTGCCCAAAACCAACATTTTTAAACCGCCATAAATCTACATTTTATTACCGCACTTGACAAATATTGCCATTGAGCATGAATATAAAAATACAGCTTTTATTCAGTTAGGTAATCCTTCTACATATTTGTGAAGGAGGCTTCATCATGGATATGGATGTAATGTATGATTGTTGTGCCGGCTTGGATGTCCACCAAGGAAACGTTGTTGCCTGTATCCTGCATGGTAAAAGAACTTCTACCCGCCCCAAAGCTGAACTACGTACTTTTGGTACGACACAATCACAACTTAATCAGTTGGCCGACTGGTTAAAATCTTTTGGTTGTCAAATAGTTGCGATGGAAAGCACTGGCGTTTTTTGGAAACCAATCTGGCATGTCTTGGCAGATCAGTTTAATATTATTCTGGCAAATCCTCAACGCATTAAGGGGATTCCTGGTCATAAAACTGATAGGAAAGATGCCCGTTGGATTGCTAAATTGCTTCGTCTAGACTTGATACCTGCCAGTTTTGTTCCCGACGAGACGATTCAAGATTTGCGTGACTTGACACGTGCTCGAAAACATTTGATTGAATCACGTAATAAACAAAAAAATCGCATTCATCAAGTCCTACAATGCGGTGGGATCAAATTAACGACGTATATTCAAGATGTCTTTGGTAAATCAGGTAGAAACATGCTGGATTTGCTAGTTAACGGTGAAGTGATAACACCTGAAATCGTAAAACCATTGGTGTATACGACACTTAAGAAAAAGGTCCCACAAATTGTTGACGCGATGAATGGCTTCATGCGTGGACATCATCGATTCATGCTTCATGAAATATTAACTATTATGGACGCGTTTGATGCTAGTATTGCCGATTATGAGTCACAAATTGATATTCTACTTCAACAATATGAAGCTGAAGTGCAGCTATTAACTAACTTTACTGGAATTCAACGCGAATCGGCCGGCATCATCTTAGCTGAGATTGGCACAGATATGTCGGTTTTTGAAGATGAAAGACATCTAGCTTCGTGGGCTGGTCTTTGTCCTGGTAATCACGAAAGTGCAGGAAAACGCTACAGTTCTAAGATTAACCATGGCAATGCCTATTTGAAGCGGATTCTTTGTCAGGCAAGCTGGGCCGCTTCACGTTCTAAAAACGGTGATCTTGGAAATTTCTTTCGGCAGAAGAGTAGGCAGCGAGGGCCTAAGAAGGCGGCGGTCGCAACAGCACATCGTATGTTAAGACAAATCTATTTCGCATTGTTAAACTACCAAGAAGCAAAAAAACGTACACTTGCGGCCACAAGTGTACGTTAAATGAAACACAATAAAATGAATTTTTTTCGACTACTAAAGTCGTTGTTTAGTATACGCTTTTTTTGATGGAGTTTTCATATAAAAATTCTAGAATCTAAACTAAAGGTTGCAAGTACAAAAATAGACCCCACCCTTTGATACAGAAGGCATGCGGGATTAAATATTAGTATTTTCAGTTTTATTGAGCATTACCAAGCAGCTGAGCC
This sequence comes from Lactiplantibacillus pingfangensis, assembly GCF_005404945.1. Classification (GTDB taxonomy): domain Bacteria; phylum Bacillota; class Bacilli; order Lactobacillales; family Lactobacillaceae; genus Lactiplantibacillus; species Lactiplantibacillus pingfangensis. The sequence continues at coordinate 121,303 of NZ_BJDG01000002.1, forward strand.
AGGCTGCTTGGTAATGCTCTTTTGAACTCATCGAAAATAGCGTCAAGGACCTCAGCCATCATTTCAAATCGTTCACCTAGACCAGTTATTGTTTTTAGCAACCAATTTAAGGCTTTGGCAACTTCAATATCTGGTAATGGCCGGCCGTAATCGTAAAACAAATCATCCAGAGTACGTTCATCCATGTTCTCACGTTGTGATAAAGCCAAAATGTCATAACTTAGCATGATCATGGATAAATGACCGTAAAGCCCGTCAAAGCTTTGGATTTGTGTTTGGTCAAATTGAAGATATTGTTTAGCGACTTTGAAGTAACACTCAATTTGCCAACGACGACCATACATTTGAATGATTTCTTCTGGTCTTAAACTCAATTTAGTGGTCGCTAAAACCAAGTATTGATCAGTCTGACCGCGCTTGGTCACAAAAACCAATTTCATTGGCATTGCCTTGGCGGCAACGTCACTATCGGACTGTACAAGTATTTGGGCTTAGTCGACCATTTACTACGACGAAGGATACTGTAAAGCGTTTTAACGTCCATTTCACGACCACGATAACGAAAATACACTTTTTTAGTTTTTTTCAGCATGCCAACGCCATCAAGATGTCGCTTTACTAGTTCTGAAAACATGCGTGGCGAAGCGTACCAGCTATCAAAAAGGACATATTTAGCTTTAATCCCAGACGCAATGGCATCATCCACTAATTCAAGTGCCACATCATTCATTTTACGCATCGCTTGTGAACGACGCTGAGCTGATAAAGAACGATGACGATGATCCATTGATTTGAACAGCCCCAGCTGATTTTTAACGTTACGAGAAGACATGAGGGCAAAGTGTAATGGTAAGAAGGTATTACCATCGCTCCAACCTAAGGTTAGCGCGCGGAACCCCTTAAAGTAGCATTGTTTATCATGATCAAAAACACGAGCCAATAATTCAGTCTTTTTGGAAAACTCACGTTTAAAAAGCGAATCATCAATAATTAAAATCTGGCGACGGCGGGAATCAGAAAAGCGTTGGGTATAGTCAATTAGCTGGATTCCGATAAGTTGAACGAGGCGTTGCCAGTTAGTATGAGCGTTATTCAAGCAATTTCGAACAGTTCGTTTTGAAAAGGCATGTTTTTTTAGCTCTAAAAATAGTCGTGAGCAGCCATTCGAAAAGTAGTTCAGTACGAATACCGCGTGATTTTGAGATGTTAGAACGACGTAACGCGGCGGAAAGGTGGACCAATTTAGAAAAATGATGAATATTGGTAGTATTGTATAGTAGACATGGGCATGACACTCGTCAGTATATTTTGGTTTCGACGCTTTACTGTACATTTTTAACTTTCAACCTTTGGCTATTAATCAATGTTGCACTTCAATTATAATTTATCGGTTTTATATAAGTATTTGTAATAATGGATTATTTTAATTCGGCGCTTCACAGTGATAATAATTTTATTATTTATTATAATTAAATTAAAACTATTTTTCGTTAAAACAATACAAACAATACATTATAAACACTATAAATATTGATTTAGCGCCGTTGTGTGTCGTTTGGATGACAGTTTTTACTGATGTATTGACAATTCTCCTCATAAATGTTTAAGTTTAAAAGGTGACATTTTAAATTTGTTTACTAATGTAAATTTTTGCCGGATTTTCTTTATAAATAAATTTTATTTATGGAATTCAATTATTTTGAGTGGAGCGTGAAAGATGAACCAAGCAGTTAATTTTGATTTTATGATTCGACTAGTTCGTAAATATTGGCGTGCACTAATTGCCTGGGCTGTAGCCGGATTGCTAGTAGCCGGAATTTTAACTTTTTTTGTGATTACGCCGCAGTATAAGTCGAGTGTTCAAATTTTAGTTGGTCGGCATAGTGAGAACGCCGCTACACAGTATACGGATCAGCAAGCGGATGTCCAAATGATTACGACCTATAAAGAATTAATTACCAACCAAGTCATCTTGAATCCAGCACGGAAAACACTAAAAGACCAATATGGCTATACGCGTTCGTTAGGAAACTTAAAAAATGAAGTCGTCGTCTCTAGTACCCAAAATTCGCAAGTCTTCTCAATTGATGTAACAGATTCGGATGCCATTCAAAGTGCTCAAATTGCTAATCAGGTCGCGAAGAGCTTTAAAACGCAAGTCAAGAAGATCATTAAGGTCAACAACGTCACAATTGTTTCTCCGGCAAGTCCAGCAAACACGCCTGTATCGCCAAAAAAAGCTATCAATTTACTGATTGGGATTGTTGCTGGGTTATTACTCGGTTTTGTCTATGCTAGTATACGAGTTATGACTGACCGGCGTGTGCATGACACTGATTTTTTAATAGACGACTTAGGTTTAACTAATTTGGGTCAGATTAATCATCAGCATCATGACAAGCATATTACACAACAGATTTCGAAGTTGAAGGTCAATAAGAAGTCGGATGAGACGGCTCATGAAACACGCCGTACGCGTAAACGAGTGTAAGGGGGGATTTTATGTTTGATAGCAAGCGAAAAATAACTACGATGACGGCGCCAATTAATTTGACAACCATTGTTGATCCTACCTCGGTTATCACTGAGCAGATTAAAACAATTCGTACGAATATTAATTTCGCAGCCACTGATCAATCGTTAAGAACACTAATGATTACATCTTCGACAATAGGGGAGGGAAAATCGACAGTGGCTGCCAACCTGGCAGTTGAATATGCCAAAGAGGGTAAAAATGTATTGTTGGTTGATGCAGATTTACGACGGCCAACGGTTCATAAAACTTTCGGGTTATCAAATGATTGTGGCTTAAGTTCGTGGCTTGGACATCAAATTACGGATATCAATAAAGCAATTCATTCCACGATTGATAATCTCTTTGTGATGACGAGTGGCCCGAAACCACCTAATCCGGCTGAGTTATTAGGCAGTAAAATGATGTCGGATTTTTTAGCCACTACTACGAGTACTTTAGACTTGGTGATTGTAGATGCACCACCAATTTTACCGGTTACAGATTCACAGTTACTCGCAAATAAAGTAGATGGAACGGTCTTGGTAGTTCGTCAGAATGTTGCTCAAAAAGCGGCCGTACGTGATGCAGTCGTAGATTTGAAACGTTCACACGCAATAATCTTGGGCACAGTACTGAACGATGTTTCTGATGGACAACGTAACGGTTACTACGGCTACAACAATGGGTATTACAGTGATGAAGAAAAATAAGTTAGTTGATATTCACTGCCATATTTTGCCTAGATTAGATGACGGCTCACCTTCGCTAGCCAAATCAATAGAATTGGCGCGGCAGGCAGTCGCTGATGGTATTGGAACGATTTTAGCAACACCACATCATATGGATCGTCATTATACGAATCATGCTCTGAGCGTACAAAAAGCTGTTGAGAGCTTTCAAGCGGAATTAGATCGGCGAGGGATTGATTTGCAAATCTTTCCTGGGCAAGAGATACATTTGAATGGAGAAATAATAGCAAATCTAGATGATCTTATGGGGATAGATGAAGGTCGCAAATATTTGTTGCTGGAGTTGCCACACGAAATGGTTCCCAGCTATTTGGATGAAATCATTTTTCAATTGAATAGTAGAGGGATTACGCCCGTAATTGCGCATCCAGAACGTAACGCCAGGATTATTGCAGAGCCGGAGATCTTATATAATTTGGTAAAGCAAGGTGTGTTGGCTCAAGTGACTGCGACAAGTTTAGTGGGTACTTTTGGCAAGCAAGTTCAAAAGACGGCGAAGGAGTTTGTGAAGTGTGGTTTGGTGCAAGTCGTTGCATCAGATGCCCATGTTTTGAAAAATCGAGAGTTTTCAATGACGAAAGCCTACCAGGTTTTGACAGATATGGGGTCAAATTATTCAGAAAACTTTCAACAAAATGCACGGGACTTGTTGAATGGTGATGATGTTAGTGTGGAAGTTATCAAAATACCACGCAAGAAGCGGAAGTTTGGGTTGTTTTAAAAGGAGTGTCACACATTGAAAGCGTTAGTAACAGGCGGTGCAGGATTTATTGGCTCACACTTAGTAGATAAATTAGTTGAGCAGGGTGTTGATGTTGTCGTTGTAGATGATCTATCAATGGGCAGTGTAGATAATATAAAAAGTCGTGATTCTGTGACTATTCATATTGAAGATGTTTGTAATGAAAAGTTCATGCAAGAACTTTTGCAGAAAGAAAAGTTTGATTATATCTATTTTTTGGCAGCAGTTGCAAGTGTTGCTGACTCAATTGAACGTCCAAGTGAGACACATGAAATTAATCATAGTGCAGTGTTGAATACACTGGAATATATACGTACGGAAAAATTACCGTTGAAGCAATTTCTATTCACGTCATCAGCCGCGGTATATGGCAATTTACCTGAATTACCAAAGAAAGAGAATTCCAGAGTTGATCCATTGTCACCATATGCTATCGACAAGTATGCCACTGAGCGGTACGTGCTGGCTTATGGTGAGTTGTATGACTTGCCAACTGTATGCGTTCGTTTCTTTAATGTATACGGTCCTGGCCAGAATCCTAGTTCGCCATATTCTGGTGTGTTGTCGATTTTAACGGATTGTTTGGAAAATGACAAGACGTTTACATTGTACGGTGATGGTTCACAAACTCGTGATTTTGTCTATATTGAAGACGTTATCCAAGCATTATGGTTAATTACGGTTCAAAATGCGCGTCATCAAGTTTTCAATATAGCAAATGGTTATGAGTCAACTTTAAATAATATTATTCAAACATATGAGAAAGTAGCTGGGCGAAAGCTTACGATTGATTTTGCGAAAGGACGTACAGGGGAAGTTGAGCGTTCTGTTGCAAATATTAGTAGGTTAATTGGGTTAGGCTACTCAACAAATTGGTCGATGGAAAGAGGTCTGACAAAGTACTGGGAGGGGGTACAACATGAGGCAAGTTGAGTTTAACAAATCAGATTTTTCAGATGTGAATGGTAAACTGGTTAAAAATGGGGCAAGTAGTAAACCACAATATGTTTTTACTAGTAAGATTGGCAAACCCGTTACGGGTCCCGAACTGATCATTAAGCGTATTTTCGATCTTTTTGTTGGGCTATTGGGAACGATATTAAGCATTCCCTTTATCGTAGTTTTTGTATTAATTATTAAAGCCACATCGGATGGCCCTGCTTTTTATAAACAGGAGCGAGTAGGACTTATGGGGAAATCTTTTATGGTTATCAAGTTACGTTCTATGTATCAAGATGCGGAAGCTAAAACTGGTGCGGTTTGGGCGCAAAAAAATGATTCTAGAATAACACCGGTGGGTCGTTTCATGAGAAAAACACGTATTGATGAATTACCACAATTATGGAATGTGTTAAAAGGTGATATGAGTTTAGTCGGGCCACGACCTGAACGTCCAATTTTAACGGAAGAGTTCACAAAAGAATTTAACGATTTTCCGAAACGGTTGCGCATCATTCCTGGTATAACTGGTTATGCTCAAATCAATGGGGGTTACGATATAACCCCTGATAAAAAGTGTCAGTTAGATAATTATTATATTGAGCATTACTCGCTTTGGTTTGATATAAAAATGTTATGTGGGACTGTTAGGGTGGTTTGTACCGGAGATGGTGCAAGATGAGTGGACTGGATGTGTCGGTATTAATTTCTGTGTATTATAAAGAAAAGGCACTTTTTTTTCAAGAGGCGTTGGAAAGCATTGCCGATCAGACACAACTACCACTACAGATAGTGGTGGTCAAAGATGGCCCACTTACAGAATCTTTGGAAATAACACTTAGAAATTTTGTCGATAGGTATAGTGATGATTTTGAAGTAACTGTTGTTTCAATTAATACTGTGAGAAGTCTCGGATATGCTTTAAATAAAGGTATACAGTATTGTAAGGCACCGTTAGTGGCTCGTATGGATAGTGATGACCATGCACTTCCGAACAGATTAGAGCTACAAACGGCGTTTTTTGCTACACATCATTCTGTGAAGATAGTTGGTAGCGTTATACAAGAATTTAATACCAATTGGGAGAATGTAATTGACTACCGTGTGGTTCCAACTGATCCAGGTCAAATTAAAGAATTTTCCAAGAAAAGAAATCCTCTAAACCATATGACCGTAATGTTTAAAAAGTATTTTGTGCAGAAAATTGGTGGTTATCGTGAAGTGCCAGGATTTGAAGATTATGATTTATGGCTAAGAGCACTGCAAGAAGATAGCGCAGCTATTGCAAATATTTCAACTCCATTGGTTGCTGCAAGGATTGTTTCTCTACAGAAGCGACGTGGTGGATTGAAGTATATTAAACAGAATTACCACGCACGATTATATTTTCTTAAGGAAGGTTTAATTGATAAGCGGAGTTTCTGTGTGGCAGTAATATCTGCGACTGCTGTAGGGATCAGTCCAGCTTGGCTAAGGCAAATTATTTATAATAATTTGCTGAGAAGGGGAAGAGTTTAGATGTCAGTATATCTTTCAGTTTGTGCGGTTGTTGTATTTTTGAGTATTCTGAGTTGGAGCTTAAAGTCTAATATTCCAGTAATTCTAGTTGGGATTATATTAGCTTTATTTGCTGGAATGCGTGTACAGGTTGGTTTTGATTTTTTTAGCTATCAAAATGTATATGCGGAAATACAGAATGGTATTGCTCTATCATCAATCGGACACTTTGAAATTGGGTATTTAATATTAAATTGGATAGCAGTGCAGCTATCACTGAGCTTTAATGGATTCCTAATCTTTTTTTGCTTAATTACTTTCGGACTGCTTATAGTCTTCTTGATACTTCTTAAGGATCCACAGTTAGGATCAATGGCACTCTTATATTATTTTTCAAGATTTTATTTTACTCGGGATTTTGGTCAGATACGCGCATCACTTGCTGCTGTTATATGTTTACTGGCGTTTTTCTTACTTCTGAAGCACCATTTTGGGTATTTTGTAATTGTAATTTTAATTGCGAGTTTATTCCAAAAAGTTGCGCTGGTTTTTTTTGTGGCATATGTAGTAATGAAAGTATTTAAAAAGAGAGTAAACATAGTTAGTTTTCCAATTGTTGCCATATTTACTGCTATTTTATCAGAATTCGCAGGTTCATTTTTACAAAACCATGTCAGTGTATTTGATTCATATTCAGATTACTTGACAAATGCTGCATTTACAGATGGCGGCTCTGGACTTGCAAATTCAGTGATTTGGTTTCAGTTATCCATTGGAATATTATGTTTATATCTCTTCTTCCAACATAATATTCAGAACGCGGAGCAAAAAGTTGTAGGAGTTACAGCGTCTATCGAGAACGTGCAAAAAATTATAGTTGTGTACTTAATTGGTACGCTTATATTACTGCTATTTAACACGCTTCCAACTGCTGCCGGGCGTGTATCTACTGTTTTAAATACATTTGAAATAATAGTTGTTCCATTGATTTTTCAGAGAATGTTCAAAGGTGTGACACAAATAATTGCTTTCAGTGTATTTTCTGTAGCAGTTTGGTATTTGTTCTTTGTACATGCAGGGGTGCAATTTTTCATTCCGTATCATTCAATTTTTGGGTGAAAGGTGGAGATAGTTTGATTGTTTCTATTATTACTACTGTCTATAATAGAAAAGCTAAAATGCTTCGGCTATTTGAAAGCTTAGAAAAACAAACAAATAAAAACTTTGAGTGGATTATTGTGGATGATAAAAGCAATGATGATACGTATGAAGGGTTGAAAATAATAGAGGAATCAAGTTGTAATTTTAAAAGGAGAATTAAATATTTACAGCAAAATTCTGGAAAACATATCGCATTGAATTATGGCATACAAATGGCAAATGGAGAAATTACAATTATTGTTGATTCAGATGAAGTTGCTTATCCGGAAATGATCAGTAGAGTACTGCAGCAATGGGAAATTTCAGGCCGAGTTAGTGATCAGCAATTAGGCGTAATTGTGTTTGAACGTTTCTCCAGTGATGGTAGTCCGCTGCGAAAGGTGCCACACGATAATGTACGTGCGAATTTGGTAGAATATCGGTATGGTAATGGATTGATGGGTGATTATGCTGAAACATTTAAAACGAGTGTTTTAAGAAAGCATGTTTTTCCGAGATTTAAAGACGAAAAGTTTCTTTCAGAAGATTATGTTTGGATTGATATCGGTAAAGTGTATGATGCAATTTTTATTCAACAAGGTATATACACGTCAAGGTACGATGAGGATGGATTGACATTTAATTCGAAGCGGATAATGTGGGATAATCCTATTGGGACCATGAAACTTGCTGAAAAAAGGTTATCGCTAAAAACGCCCATATATTGGAAGTTAAAGTTTATCGTAGTGTATATGATTTTCTCGTTTAGAAATAATGTTAGTATTGTTTCTATATTTAGAAAAGCACCAAATAAGCTATTTTCGATGTTGCTTATACTTCCAAGTTACTTTGTTTATCGGGTAATGAAAAGTCGGTTTAAAGTGAGTTAAATTGAAAATGTATAGGAGAGATGCGCTTGAAAATTTTGTATGTTATATCAACTTTAAAAAACTCCGGCCCGGTAAATGTATTATATTCGCTATGTAAAAGACTGAGTAAAGTAAACGATATTAGGATACTCACGCTTTCTCCAGAGACTAATGGGAGTGAATGGAAAAAATTTTCTTCATTACCAGTTACAGTGGAAAGTTTAAGCCTTTCTAGGCTTGAATTTATTTATAAAGGAAGAGATGCTTTTCAAAAGTACATTGATTCAAATTCATTTGATGTTCTTCACAGTCATGGTATTAGAGCAGATAAATTAGTTGCAGAATGTAAATCCAGTTGTTTGAAAATGAGTACCGCGCATAATAGTCCTGAAGTAGATTATGTTTCTACATATGGCTATATCATTGGAAAAAGCATGGCAAGAAAGCAATTTAGTTATTGGAGAAGAATGTCCAAAATAGCTTGTTGCTCTAGCTATATACAAGCTCAAATTTCATTAAAGGTAAGTAAAAAATGTCTGCTAACAGTCCATAACGGAACTGATAAGATTAAGAGCTCGAAAGGTGTTCCAACGAAAGATCAAAAGATCAAGCTTTTATGTTTAGGAACACTAAGTACGCGAAAGAACACTGAATACGTTGTTCGAAATTTTTCAAAAGTGGAAAGTAGATTAAATCAACTTGAATTGATTGTGGTGGGCGGCGGCCCACTATATGAAAAGCTTAGTGATAAGTTTCAATCGAGTAAGATTCATTTTACGGGACAAGTTGCTAATCCGCAAACGTACATTGAAAATGCACATTGGATGATTTCAGCTTCTTTGTCTGAAGGGTTACCTATGGCAATTATAGAAGGATTATCGTCTGATTGTAATCTGATATTAAGTGACATTGGTCCACATAGAGAGATAGTAGATTTATTGGATTCAAAACTATATCGTCTGTTTGAAATAGGTAATGAAGTTGAGCTTCAGAAAATCTTGCTTGCAGTTGATGCAGGCAGAATTGAATGGTGTTCCGGAAGTGAAAAATATTGGAATATGTACTTTTCTGACCTAGTTATGGCGGAAAAATATCAAAAAATATACCAGAAATGGGTAAATGATTACAATTTTATTAATGGCTAGGTGTGTAACGACAATAGGAGTAAGTAATGGTAAATATTTTTTATCTGGTTTTTGGATTGAGCAGTGGTGGTAAAGAAAAATATTCTTTGAACCTGTATGAACATATAAATAAGGATAAGTATAATTTGCAGTTCATAGTTAAATACATGAGCCATGACTTTTTCGATGATCAATACGAAGCTGCTGGTGGACATAAAATAGCTTTAATGAAAGTTAATACTAAATTGCCAGAAAAAATCAACACACTAATTTTTGCGTTCAGGGTTTTCAAAAGTGTGAAAGAAAACTACGATATTGCTTATTTTAACCTAAATAAGCCTGCGGATGTTTTCACATATCCGTTGATTTGTAGATTAGCTGGTCAGAAAAAAATTATTATACATTCACACAGTTCCTCACAAGACGATGAAACCCGTTTCTTAAAAGTAATGAACGCACTTGGGAGATTTGTAATTAATTCAATTGCAAGTGCGAAATTTGCCTGTTCAGATAAGGCAGCTGTATGGATGTTTGGAGAAAAGCATGCAAAAAAACGTGACTATAAATTAATTACAAATGGTCTAGAGATTAATGACTATGATTTTAACGAGAATGTGCGGAGTCGAATAAGACTCGCATTAGGAATAAAGCCAGATCAGATGGTTGTGGGACACGTTGGACGTTTCGCAACAACTAAGAATCACACGTTTATATTAGACGTGTTCAAGGAAATTGTAAAAATTCAACCTAATGCAATACTGATTCTTATTGGTGTGGGTCCTCTTGAGAAAGATATTACGAAAAAAGCTGAATCGCTGAAGATCATTTCAAATGTGAAGTTTATGGGTGAGGTGGTCAATGTTAATGAGTATTTGCAGGCGATGGATGTTTTTCTTTTACCCTCTATATTTGAAGGATTACCGATTTCGGGAGTCGAGGCACAGGCGTCAGGACTACATTGTGTGTATTCCAATAATATTTCACGAGAGGCTGATATTACTGGGAATGTTCAATTTTTGGGGCTAGATGAAGGAACAAAGAAATGGGCTAGTACAGTTATAGCTGAGAGTAAAATTTGTCGTCAAAGTGAGAAAAAAAAGGTTGCTAAAGCTGGCTTTGACATAGCATATTCAACTAGACAAGTAGAAAGTACAATTAATCGTTTAATGAAATGACATTTTTATAACAAAATAAACAATAAACATTAAATTCCTGAATTGTTAAATTAAGAAAAAATTAGATAATGAGGGGAATGAAGCGATACCTGCTAACACATTTTTAACTTTAATGATATGAAAAAATGGAAACATTCACTTCCGTTGAAATATTCTAATGATTTCCTAGGCCGATTGTTAAGAACAACTTGGAATTAAGCGATGTAAGTAACTGTGAGAATTTTCATAGGTATACCCCTGGAAATAAAATCATGGTTAGCTGCTTTGGCTCCCATTACTATCGAATCGTCAGATGGCAATAAAGACTTGTGTACATTGGACCACTTTAAGTTTTTAGAGTTCACTGCTATTATCCATGTTGACCGAGCCAAATTTATCAGTGTATATATCAATGATAGTTTTCAGCTTGATAATAAAGAATCTTAAAAATGTCTCAAATTGACTCAAATGGTTTTGTCAAGACCACAAAGGTTAGTTAGTTCAGCTGTACGTCCCGTTCATTTTTCAATTAAGTCTCATACCAGTTGTAAGCAATAAACAGTCAATGGTGAGACGGGAAAGCACTTATCAATCGAATCACTTATTCATAATAAACCTAAGGCTTTCCTCTAACTTAATGTCAGAGTAGATAGTAAGGTTAAACTGAATGAATATGTAAAAATAAATGAATATAACTATTGATAACGTCTGTTTCGAATATTTTATAAAGTATTGAAGAAAAAATCCATTTTGGGGGATTTACAGTTGTTATGATGTTCTAGGTAATTAGAACGGACTGTTTCGGCAAAGTACTGAGCATATGGCAAATTCAGGATAAGGCGACGAACAGTAACACGTGTAACTCCATAGCTATTCAGATAGAGTCTTCTAGGCATTTCTTTGAATAATAATGATTTTCATGAAATGCTTGAATGGCATCTCTTTCAGCTTCAGAGAGCCGTGTATAGTTATTATAATGTTTAGTCAGGTCATGGAGGGGGCTCTTTCTTTATTCGTCGATGTTTAAAGTATAGTCCTCCATGGTCTATTTAGTTATTTTACTTAGCGTGACATTTCAATTTTAAATTTGAAGAATTTGTTAGCACGAGCGCACTGCAGTATGTAAAAGGGCAAAAACAATTCAGAAAAAACGTATACAGTTTGTATCGAGAAAATGGATTTATTAGCAGATAGATTTTTGCAAAGAAGACATAGATAGTGGCATATTGGAATGAGAGACTATTTGCAGTTGTAATTGCCTTGAGATGACAATTCTAGAGTGAAAAAAGGGCTAATTGACTTTTACTCTCAAAGAGTGTATAAAAGTCAATTTACAAACAAGTACTTAGTTCAGGATGTTTTACATTTGGTTCGCACTCATATACTTTAAACGGCTATAAGATATGGTGACGAATCCATCGATATCGTATACGCAGTAAGCTAGAATCTAACTACGATTTAAATAAGATACTTAGAAGAAAGACCTGTATACCATATTACTGCAGTTATAGAATATTGGCAGACACCGGAGTACATGAGAGTGTATGAATGTCTGGTGACCAGTTAAAAAATAATTCTATTTTTTGAAAATAGTAAAATATTTCAATGCTTGAATTTAGAAAATAGCAGTGAAGTAGGTTTTATTGTCCACTAGTATCAGGACGTGACAGTATGACGGAGGACATTGGTCGTTGAAACGAACAATTGAACATGACATATAATAAAAGTTCTGTGTAATAATTTTACGTTAGGAGGAGAAGCTTTGAATCAATATGTTAAGAGTGATTTATTCAGATGTTATGGTAAATCCAAATTGAGTACTTTCATATTCGCTTATGTCTTTAATGGAACATTCAGATTTCAATGCGCGATTCGTTGGGGACATTCCAGTGGTTTAAAAGGGTTGCTTGGTAAAATATTATGGCATTTAGATTATACACATAACATAATTCAGATACATTACTCCGCTAATATCGGTTTCGGTTTATATATAGGTCATGGTGGACCAATAATTGTGAATAGTAGAACTGTTATTGGAGATAATGTAAATTTGAGTCAGTTTACAACCATTGGTTCAAATTCAGAAACACCTGCTATAATTGGAAATAATGTATATATAGGGCCTAACGTTTGTGTGGTAGAACATGTAACAATAGGAGACAATGTCACTATTGGAGCAGGGAGTGTTGTTACAAAGGACATACCAAAGAATGCTACAGCCGTAGGTAATTATGCCCGAGTGATAAATTTTCAAAACCCTGGCCGTTTTGTGAATTATAGATGGATGAGTGATTAGAAAATTTAGCATCGGAATATATATGATCTTCAGATTATTGAGGTGTAAACTTGAAGTTTTTGAAAAATGTTTCTTATACAATTGCATCGAATATATTAAGTATATTTGTGTCAACTATGATTGTCCTAGTGGTTCCAAAATTTCTTGGTGTTCATGAATATGGCCTTTGGCAATTGTTTATTTTTTACGAGAACTATGTAAGTATGTTACATCTGGGCTGGGCTGATGGCGTATTTCTAAGACGTGGTGGGCAACAAGCAAATGATGTTGATGTGGCATCGTTGAAAGCAGAAACAGTTTTATTTGCATTGTTTAATATTTGTATAGGCATGTTGCTCATCGTGTACGGGTTACTATTCTCTCAAACATATCACTTTATTATCACTGCACTTGGTTTTTCAATTATCGTTGCGAACATTCGGACTTGGGTAACCATGATCTTACAGGCCGTTGGTGATTTTAGAGGATATGCAATTAATCTAAGTGTTCAATCTATTGTGTACCTGATTTTGATTTTTGTTATTTTATTATTCGATTTAGTCGACTACCGATATATGATTGTTGCTTTTTTGATTTCGCAATTGGCAACCTCAATATCAGGATTTATTCAATTGAAAAAGCTATTTAAAAAGAAGGTTTCGAAGTTGGATTTCAGTGCAGCCTTGAGAGAGGCAAAACTGAATATTGATTCTGGATTCAAATTGATGATTGCAAATTCTACAGCAATGCTAATTGTTGGAGTAATTAGATTTGGAATTCAACAAAAATGGTCGATTGCAACTTTTGGAAAAATCTCTTTGGTTTTATCTATTGCAAATCTTATTACAGTATTTATCAATGCTGTTAGTCTTGTTTTATTTCCAACGCTTCGTCGAACTACACAAGTTGCTAAAGAAGTGTATGTGGGTATTCGGAACATATTGATGCCTTTCTTGTATATAACAATACTAATATATTTCCCGATTAAGATTATTATTCCACTATGGTTACCTAAATATGCTGATGTCATGCAATTTACATCGGTTTTGATGCCAATGATGGTTTATCAAGGAAAGTTTGAGATATTATCGAATACCTTCATGAAAAATTTTCGAATGGAAGCAACGCTTATGCTTATTAATGTGACAACATTATTAATGAGCATCGGTTTAACTGGCATTACTGTATATTTGATGCATAATATTTCGTTAGCTGTTTTTTCGATTGCCGTAGTCATGGGTTTTCGGAGTGTGTTGGCAGAAGTTATTTTGTCTCGTCGAATCAGCGTCCCTTTTGTTCGTGAATTGTTATTTGAGAATGTTGTAATCTTAGGGTTCATGATATTGTCTTGGAATTACTCGACGGTAATATCATTTGGAATTTATGCCATAGTTATGGTTGTGTATTTATTCAGTAAACGTCAGGACGTTAAATCAGGTTTGAAGACGTTACGGGTACTTTCAAAATATTAGTCAAGGAGATGAAAAACAAAAATAGAATACATTCCTTGGCGTGAATACTTGTTGCCTCAATTTAAAGATATTTGTTGTTGGTGATCGTTTTGAAGAAAAGATTCTTTATCAAACATCCTAAAGTAAGAGGTATCAAGTGTGGCTTTTCTTCGACTTAGAGGTTTTAGCTAATTAATTAGCACAACGCGTAGTTATTAGTGTTTTCGTTTTTAACGTGCTGTTGTGAATCAAGGGAAGAAAATGAAATTTCTACCCCTTCAATCAATTCATGATATTTTTAAAATTCAGTCCAGCATTATGACGTATATGACTTTATACTGTTGGGTTTGGCGTAAGTACCTAATAGCCGATCGCCTTGAATAGTTAAAAATAATTCCGGGAAAATAATTCCTTAAAAAAAGTTTGTTGTTAATTGAAACCTGAAAATATGAGTCAAATCACAGTTACTTATATAGAAATGATAATAGTTATTAACAACAAGGCTTTTTCATTATCGTTAAGATGATTTTTAAACCATTTCCACTAGCTCAAATGGCGCATTGCTAGTGGAAACGAATAAAATCAAAAATGGCAGCGGATACATTGACCGATTTAAAGGCGATTACACACTGTCTCATTCAATTATTTAACGGAGTTACCAAAGTGGTTTATTGAGGGCCTAGCTGAAAATTTACAGAATCTAAGTAGTTGGATTCAATATTAACTAATTGATAGCAGTTGTGAACGACTGATTGTTGACGGCTGTCAAAAAATTTGGTTTAGTATAACGAGAAATTACAAGCGGCGGTCCGGTCGACACATGCTCAGTCCCTCAAGGCAACAATGGAGAGCGAACGATGGATCAAATATTGAATTTAAATTTTATTATCAAGTTAGTCAGGCGCTATTGGCGTCTACTAGTAGGTTGTATGGTTATTGGGCTAGCAATGGCGGCATTCATCACGTACAAAGTTATCCCACCATGTTATGAGGCAGATGTCCAGATTTTAGTCAGCCGGCACAGTAAGGACGCAGCAGCACAGTATGCCAATCAACAAGCGGATGTTCAGATGATTACGACTTACAAAGAATTAATTACGAGTCAGGTGATTTTAGCACCGGTACTTGAACAGTTGAAAGCCAAAAAAACTGATATTGCCTCGCTCACGCAGTTACGCCAAGCAATCACGATTGCAAGTACGCAAAACTCACAAGTATTTTCAATCAAGGTGACCAACGCTGATGCGACACACAGTGCTGAGATTGCCAACCAAATTGCCCAGAACTTTAAAACACAAGTCAGGTCTATTATGAAGATCAACAATGTGACGGTCATTTCACCAGCGATTCCAGCTACTCAGCCACGGTCACCACAAAGAGGGCTCAATCTGTTGATCGGATTACTTTTGGGACTAGGTAGCGGTGCACTGATTGGGGCAATTCGATTACTCAAGGCAGCACAAAAAGTGGCAGTTACGAGTGCAACGAGAGCGCAGACGACTGTTGGTGAGTTAGAAATAACTGGGGAATGAATATGATTAAGTGAAAAGCATTGGTTGTACAATACTGGATAACAACAGTCAAAATTAATATAAGCTGGTCTCGGACAAAAAAATAAACGGAGGAAGCTATGCGAATCGTTCATGTGGCGGAGTATGCAACGGGCGGCGTTGCAACTTATTTAAGAAACGCTATTGCGTATCAAATGTTGGACAGTCAGATTGATGAAATTATTTTGATTTGTGCCAAGGTCAATTCGGAGCAGTTTGAGTTTAAGTCACCCAAAGTGCGTTGTGTCACGTTTGATTACGTTCGATCGCTTGGTGGACTTTACAAATTATTGGCAGTTCGAAAAGTGATCGACAGCTTAGAAGCGGACGTGGTTCATTTTCACAGCAGTTTTGCTGGCTTGATTCGATTGACATATTTTTTGAAACCATGTCGTTATCAGGTCATCTATTGTGCCCACGGTTGGAGCTTTATTCAACAAGGTCAGGGACGTTTGAAAAAGCAATGTTATCGCTTGGTTGAATGTGTTTGTGCGTTAAAAACGACAAAAATTATTAATATTTCAGAAAGCGAATCACGGCAGGCACTACATCATGGTCTACCCGCTAAGAAGATGCAGCTGATTTATAATACGATTCCAAACGAGCTGTCGACGAGTGCAGTCACAAATCCGTTTGCCACCATCACGAAGAAAAAAGTACTCTTTGTGGGCAGATTTGATAAAGCAAAAGGACTCGATTTTTTACTTCAATCAGTTAATTTCAAAAATTTAGGAATTGAACTGGTTGTGATTGGCGAGTCAGTTCTAGGGGACATCAATGCTGAATTCAAGCAGCAATCAGTCCCATTCTTAGGTTGGATTGACCATCAGTATATTGACGCCTACATGCAACACTGCGACGCCGTGATTATTCCCTCACGTTGGGAAGGCTTTGGCTTAGTGGCGCTGGAAGCAATGAAAAATCAGAAGATGGTGATTGCTTCAGATGCAGGTGGTTTGGCGGAAATTGTGATCGATGGATACAACGGCTTACGGTTTAAAACCAATTCAGCGCAAGATTTAAATAGCGCCTTGGAAAAATTTAGTCAAATGAGCCAAGGCGCCATTCAGAAGATGGGACGTGCCGGAGCGAAAATTCAACAACATAAATATAATTTTAGTCAGATGAATCAGCAGTTGGTCGAGTTATATCGAGATGGGAGTGCCAAACATGGTCAAAGTTTCAGTGTTGATGGCCACCAAGAATGGTGAGAAAACGTTGGCAGCCGCGATCGAGTCGATTCGGTGGCAATCGTTCACGAATTTTGAGCTGATCATCTGTAACGATTATTCAACTGATCGGACCGCTAGTATTTGTGACTCGTTTGCGCAGCAAGATGACCGGATACGTGTTTTGACTAATATCGGGCAGCCGGGGTTAGCTTCTGCCTTGAATCAAGGACTGGCACAGTGTCAGGGCACATACATTGCCAGAATGGATGATGATGATTGGGCGCATCCAGACCGGTTAGTACAACAAGTTGCGGCATTAAATCGACAGGAACAGGTCGCTATTGTTGGCACGAGTATTCGGTTATTCGATGATCAAGGGGTCTATGGCCGTCGAGAGGTTAAACCGAGTCCCACGACGCGCGATATTTGGCGCGGACAGCTCTTTGCCCATCCGAGCGTCATGTTCAGACGTGAAATCTATGATCAACTCGATGGCTACAGCACTGCCGTCAAACATTTGCGAATCGAAGACTACGACTTTTGGTGTCGTTGTTATGCCGCAGGATTCGTTGGGCTCAATTTGACTGGCGCATACTTAGATTACCGTGAAGATCAAGCGGCTTTTCGTAAACGCGATAATTGGCGCCGCTTACGACTAGTTCGTTGTATGACGCATTGGCGACCGGCCATGGATATTCCTTGGTTTTACGGTGTTTTTCAAGTCATTGAATTACTGAAATGTGTCGTACCACAACGGTTGATTCGCCATTACCATCGGTTTATTTATCGAATCAGCGGTTAAGCCTGAACAGAATTGGAGGAAAATGTGCAAAGCTATTTTGTTGCCATCGCGAGCTATGTTGGCCTGTACTTATTAATGACGATTGTGAGAAATACGATTGGCTTCAAGGCGAGGTGGCCATTAACCTTGCCATTCATTGTGATTTTTGGTGGCTTAGCCGGTTTACGGGATATTACGGTTGGCGCCGATACCCGCCTGTATGTTGAAATTTTTGACCACATCGGGCATCAGCAGGCGATGGGGTGGTCAACGATTATGACGAGCAAGTATCCACTATATGACTTGTGGAATATCGGCTTATTTCAACTTGCACCAGTTGGTCAAACTATTATTATGGCGAATGCGCTGGTGATCGCTTTGATCATGCAACGAGCCATTTTGACTTATTCATCGCTGATTTTTTTGCCAAGCTTATTATTGGTCAGCCTATATTTTTATTTTTATAGTCTGAATATTAGCCGTCAATTTATTGCGATTGGGTTACTGTTTTTGGCAACGAGTTATTTACTAAAAAATCAGCCCAAAAAATTTTGGCCGCTTTACTTGGCAGCCATCCTGATTCACAGTACAGCAATCATTGGTGGTCTGGCGTATGTGGTTTACCGAATCAATTGGACCCGTAAACGCTTAGGCCTGGCGTTGCTAGTTGTTGTAGCAGGCAAGCTTTCTTTAGCACAGCTAGTCAGTTGGTTCACAACGCTGTTTCCCCGTTATGGTATTTATAATGTGAGTGGTGAGATTTCCACTACCGGGATTGAAACGATTAGCACGCAGAGCAATGGTGGCACCTTATTAATGAATTTGTTTTACTTAGTTTTTGTTGGGGTGGGATGGCGCTTATTGCCACGGTTAACGCCAGTTGCACATGCCAAATTGCGTTATTTGACCATTTTAATGACTTTAGCTGTTACGGCTGGGTTATTATTCGCCCAAAATGTTTTGGTTACTCGGTTGCTGATGTATTTTACGATCAACATGGTGGTCTACTTGCCATTAGTCCTAACGACAGGTTTGACAGTGCTCGCAAGGCCACGGTTTAAGCCAATCGTCACGATCCCCATGGCAAACTTGGGCCTGTTTTTGGTCACGTTAGTGCCGATGACGATCCAATTGAGTAAAAATATTGCTGAAGTGCTCCCATATCGGTTTTGGCCGTAAACGAGGTGTGACATGACGATTCCAAAAATTATTCACTACTGCTGGTTTGGCGGTGAACCCGAGCCAGAATTTGTGGCGCGACATTTGGTAACTTGGCGGCGTTATGCCCCAGACTTTGAAATTAGACGTTGGGATGAACAACGATTTGATTGTCAGCAACTCGCGGCTACCCGAGAAGCCTATGCGGCCAAGCGATTTGATTTGGTCAGCGATTATGTT
Source organism: Lactiplantibacillus pingfangensis (assembly GCF_005404945.1). Lineage (GTDB taxonomy): Bacteria > Bacillota > Bacilli > Lactobacillales > Lactobacillaceae > Lactiplantibacillus > Lactiplantibacillus pingfangensis. The sequence continues at coordinate 140,659 of NZ_BJDG01000002.1, forward strand.
CGCTTATATGCGTTACGAGAAGTTGGTGGTATCTACTTGGATGTGGATGTCGAGCTGTTGCGATCACTGACACCGTTACTTAAAAATCAAGCATTTCTAGGCTTGGAAGATTTCGATGCCATTGCGAGTGGGTTAATTTTCGGCGCAACGAAACATGAGCCTAATATCACCGCACTGGCAGCGCGTTATGAAGCTGCGACGACCCGACCGACGCAAAATTGTGTGGCAATCACGACCGCCTATTTCCGTCAACTCGGATTTAAACCACGTAATCAGCTGCAATTGATCAATGGCGTACAAATTTATCCGACTATGTATTTTTGTCCCTTGAAATATGGGACAACGAAGGCTCGAGTGACTCCTGAGACGATTTCGATTCATCATTATCGTCCAGTTTCAATACGGCGACGTTGGCATATTTTACTAGGACGGTTGGGCAGTCGATTGTTGGGGCGTCGGCGAGTTGAGACTTATTTGAAAAGATTGAAACAGTTAAAGATTCCGTATTTTTAACCGGGCTGTTCAACCCGATGTTAGACACATACTGGGGCATACAAGTAATTCTTAACTTGTGTGTCACAAGATCTAATGATGACAGTGATCTGATTTAGCACATCGCAATGAAGTGGGTGATTAAAGCGTGGGAGAAAAAGGGCTGAACCGACTGCGAGCGGCCTCAAGAAATGCTGTCACAACCATGGTGACGCAACTGATTGGGTTGGTCTTGAAGTTTGGGGTTCAAACGGCATTTATTCGAAGTTTGTCTGAAGATTATCTTGGCTTAAATGGCCTTTTTACAAATTTGGTCAGCTTTTTAAGTTTTGCTGATTTGGGAATCGGAACGGCGATTACAGTTGGGTTATACCAACCAATTGCGCGTGGGCAAGTTACGGTGGTGCAAGCCTTAATGGCGTTTTACCAACGACTTTACCGCGTGATTATTTTGGTGATGGCCGGTACTGGCCTTGCGATTGCACCGCTATTGCCATTACTAATTAAAGACACGTCTTTTAAGCCAGGACAATTAGCCTTATGGTTTTTAGGTTATTTGCTGATGACCTTGGCAACTTATTTTAGTGCCCATCAGCGCTCACTGTTAATGGCCATGCAGCAAGACTATTTGACGGTACGCAATGACTTTGGCTTTAAAGTGATTCAGCAAGTTGCTCAAATTATTATCTTAGTGCAGTGGCAGTCATTTTTAGGCTTTTTAGTCATTCAGTTGGTTATGGCAATTTGCAGTAATTGGCGATTATCGCGCATGGCACGAAAACGGCATCCAGAGATTTTTTTACTGGTTGCGGATCAGGAGCACCCTAAATTGGCTGCTGCAAGGCGACATGAAATTCGCCAAACGATCGTGGGGGCGATTGCCAATAAAATTGGCGCAGTTGTGATTTTTAGCACGGATAATCTCGTATTGGCGATGTGGGTTGGGTTAACCGCAGTGGCAAAATATGCCAACTATCTGTTGATTGTGCAAAGTATCAGTGCCATTTTTGCTCAGGTGATGGGCTCGGTCGTGAGCAGCATTGGTCATTTACATGCGACGGCCACCCCTCAGCATCAACAACGCATCTTTTATCGCTTATTATATTTGAACACTGGCGTTAATTTGATGGTGTCGGTGGGCTTAAGTTTTGCCATGAGTCGGTTTATTGTCATCTGGGCTGGACCGGAGTACCGCTTGGCGACATTAGTGACCATGCTCATTGTATTGAATTATTCACTGAGCCAGTCACGATATGTTGTGACAAGCTTTATTTCGGGGTTAGGTTGTTTTTGGGCGTTGCGCTGGAAGGCGATTGTTGAAGCTGGTGTCAATATTGGCTTATCGCTGCTATTGGTTGGTCAATATGGCATCTTAGGCGTGGTCCTGGGCACGCTGGTCAGTCATGTGTTGATTAATCTCGTTTGGGAGCCGGCACTCCTGTTCCGCGTGGGGACACTGGGACCGTTGCGACAGTACTTGGTTGCGTATTTGAAATATGAAGGCTTGATTGTGGTCGTGATTGGCGTGATGAGTTGGTTGTCGACTAAAGTTGGGACTGTCACCATTGCCCAGTTGGCTGGGCTGACATTGGGACTAGAAGTTGTCATTGGGGGCCTTTTTGTGGCCATGACTTGTCGAAGTCCAGCGTTTCAGTATTTTAAAGGTTTGCTGATTAAAGCGGTCAAACGAGTTTTTCAAGCCGCTTAGCCCTTAAAAGTCGCATAAACCCAGCAATCATGCTAAAATAAATCATGTTACTGAACACAAGGGAGCTGGGTTAAGATGGCGACAAGCAAGCGCCGCTTTAAAGCGGAAATTGATGGTCACGAGTATACGATCATCGGCAGCGCATCCGACCGTCACATGCAAACGGTGACGCGGATGATGAACGAACAAATTGCACAATTAAAGAAATTAGCCCCAGATCTGTCTGATCAAGCGATTGCGACGTTACTCGCTTTTAACGCGATTTCAGATCAAGTGGATAAACAAGCAGAATTATTGAAGATGCAACCAGATGATGCAAAAGAATAGCTGCATCATCTTTTTTTGCGTTTGAGATGAGTCAATCCAAGGAGGGATACCGTTGAATTCCAAAGTACTCACTACCTTAGAGTATCAACAAGTTAAACAACAATTAACGCCGTATTTAGTGTCGGCGGCGGGTCAAAAAGAACTCGCAGAATTACAACCAATGAGTGACCTTGATCGCGTTCAGGTTGCATTGGATGAAACTAACGATGGTGCCGAGGTTTATCGGCTAAAAGGCGGCATCCCAATTGCCCGTTTAGCCGATATTGCCCCACACATGAAGCGTTTGGCCATTGGTGCCACGCTGAATGGGAGTGAATTGGGCCAAGTTGGTCGGGTGTTGAAAACCACGCGGGCCATCACACGTTTCTTTGACGACCTCTTAGCGGATTCACCAGAAAATGGGATTCGCCACTTATTTGATGAAGTCCAAGAACTCGTCACCTTGCCAGAAGTGACGAAACGCTTAGCGACCGCCATTGAAGGCGACGGCCACATCACGGATGAGGCTTCACCAGAATTGAGCAGTATCCGCAGTCACATCAGCAAAACTGAGGGCGAAATTCGCGCGAAGATGGAACATTACACTCGCGGAAAAGATGCCAAGTATTTGAGTGATCCGATTATTACGATTCGAAATGATCGTTATGTCATTCCGGTTAAAGCCGAGAATCGGAGCCGTTTTGGTGGGATTGTTCACGATCAGAGTGCCAGTGGCCAAACGTTATTTATTGAACCACAGGCAGTCATGGCATTAAATGATCGCTTGCGGCAAAATCAAGTGGCAGAGAAACAAGAAGAACAACGAATCTTGGAAGAACTCTCAAACTTGATTTCACCGTATCAAGATGAAATTTTGCAAAATGCGGCGATTCTGGGCCATTTTGACTTTATCAATGCCAAGGCGCGATATGCGCATGACATGAAGGCGACCGAACCAACCGTGTCAGTTAAAAATGAGGTTTATTTGCGACAAGCTCGGCATCCTTTAATTGATCAAAAAAAGGTTGTCGCTAACGATATTACGTTAGGGACTGACTACCAAGCAATTGTGATTACTGGACCGAACACCGGTGGGAAGACCATTACGCTGAAAACGCTGGGATTGTTACAATTAATGGGGCAATCTGGCTTATTCATTCCGGTCGATGAAGGCAGTCGTATTGGGATTTATGACGAGATATTTGCGGATATTGGTGATGAACAATCAATTGAACAAAACCTAAGTACCTTCTCGTCACATATGGAAAATATTGAAAGCTTTTTGGCACAAATCAATGACCGCAGTTTAGTCCTAGTCGATGAATTAGGGGCCGGGACCGATCCGCAAGAAGGGGCAGCCTTAGCGATTGCTATTTTGGATGCCATTGGTGCTAAAAATACGCAAGTGGTTGCGACGACCCATTATCCAGAATTGAAGGCATACGGGTTTAATCGGCCAGATACGATTAATGCTAGTATGGAGTTCGATGAGGCGACGTTGAAACCGACCTATCGCTTACTCGTCGGGATTCCTGGTCGTAGTAACGCCTTGGATATTGCCCAACGCTTGGGCATTCCAAAAACGATTGTTGACCAGGCACGCTCATTAACGGACAGCGATAGCCAAGATTTGAATGCGATGATTGCTGATTTAGTTGCCAAGCGCAAACAGGTTGAAGATGAACAGTTGCAACTAGCAACTGACCTCACTGACGCGGATCAGCTTCACAAACAGTTGAAGAGTGAATTTAATGCTTACCAACAGCGCAAGGATCAATTGATTGAAGACGCCAAGGTTCAAGCGAACGAGATTGTTGAAAAGAGCAAGACTAAGGCCGACGCGATTATTAGTGATTTGCGCAAGAAGCAACTGGCGAGTGGTACGACTAATATTAAAGAAAACGAATTAATTGACGCGAAGGGTGCTTTGAACGCACTGGAGCAACAACCTAAGTTGAAAAAGAACCGCATCTTGCGGCACGAAAAGGCGAAACAAGACTTCCACAAGGGCGATGACGTCTTAGTGAAGTCCTATGGTCAACGTGGGGTGCTCGTCCAGAAGATGGGCCAGCATGAGTGGGAAGTACAACTTGGCATTTTGAAGATGAAGATTCAGGAAGCCGACATGGAAAAGGTGACAGCCGAGGCAGAACCGAAACGGGCCCGAGCAACGATTCAATCTGCGAACGCCAGTCATGTGTCACCGAATTTGGACTTACGTGGCGTGCGGTATGAAGACGCGATGACGCAAGTGGATCGCTACATTGATGCTGCGCTCTTAGCCGGTTATCCAGCGGTAACCATCGTGCATGGTAAGGGAACTGGGGCTTTACGTGAGGGGATTACGGACTATTTGAAGACGAATCGTCAAGTGAAGTCGTTCCACTTTGCTGCGCCTAACCATGGCGGTAACGGTGCAACCGAAGTGAGTTTTAAATAGTTTTTAGACAAATTGGTTGTGCTTTTTCAAGGTTAACTGATATACTTACTATTAGTAAATATCAATTATAGGAGGCCGATTAAAATGGTCGAAGCAACGACAGATAAAACGTTTGAAGCGGATACTGCAAAAGGTGTGACATTAACTGATTTTTGGGCAACTTGGTGTGGTCCTTGTCGGATGCAATCACCAGTTGTTGAGCAATTAGCAACCGAGATGGGTGATAAGGTCACTTTTAATAAGATGGACGTTGATGCTAACCCTGATACGGCTAGCAACTTCGGCATTATGAGTATCCCAACTTTACTCGTTAAAAAAGATGGTGAAGTTGTCGATACCTTAGTCGGTTACCATTCAAAAGAACAAATCATGCAAACCCTAGATCAATTCGTTGAAGCCTAGGTTTGACAGTTATCAGGTCTTGATTGCCAGTGATGGTGATTGAGACCTTTTTGCTATCAAAAAAAGACCGTGACAGCTGTCATGGTCCTAGGCGTATTTCCGAAGACTGGTTAAGCGTCCGGATTTGGTTGATCATCATCGGCCGGCTGTTGGTCGGCTTCTGGGCGAACAATTTCAATTGGTGTCTGTGGATCTTGTCCCAACAAGGGCTGTTCATGATCAATTGTCACTGAAATTCGCAGCGACATTTTATTTTGAGAGGTAATTTTGGCTTCACTGACGCAGTTGAAACGCTCGCTGACTTGTTCCGCCAGAAAGCCAGTTTCAAGCATGAAATCAGGGGCCTTCAGTGCGAAGCTACGGCGAGCAACGGGTTCACCTGTCAGTTCGTACGTGATCAGATCGTTGGTTTCTTTTTGAAGAATTAAATGACCCCAGCCACATTGTTCAAAAAATGTCACTAGGTCTTCATTGGAAACGACTGGAAATTGGCGCGCCAATTCTTTACCTGCCCAGTAAAGGATCCCACTGCTATCGTCTCCCAGCAAGTTTGGTAACAAGGCATCGCGCAAGACTTCAACGCTTAAAACGGAAGACTTGATCGCGTTACCCGCAAATTGAGAATAAAAGGCGTTCGTCATGATAGTTCCTTTCCATGTGTAATCGCAGTATCTCACTGCACCATAATAAATAGTATACCTTGTTTCCATAGATATACAGGTTTTTTTCACTTTCTAGGTCGGAAACTTAACCAATTCATATGCATTTGGGATTGCTTGAAATCAACGCTGAAAAAGGCGATAATGAAGTTTCAGAATTCAGTGAACGGAGATTTTGAAAATGGCGAATCAACAGGCAATTGGTTTCATGGATTCCGGGGTTGGTGGTTTGACGGTCGTTAAACAGGCCTTGAAACAGCTCCCCCGTGAGAGTGTTATTTTTATTGGTGATCAAGCGAGATTGCCTTATGGACCGCGTCCTAGTGCACAAGTTCAGCAATTTTCTTGGCAAATGGCGAATTTTTTGTTGGCGCAACAGATTAAGATGTTAGTCATCGCTTGCAACACGGCCACAGCGGCGGCGTTGCCGGACTTACGTGCCAAGCTAGGAATTCCCGTGATTGGTGTGATTTCTCCGGGATCACGGGCCGCAATCAAAGCGTCTAAGAATCACCGTATTGGGGTGATTGCGACTGAAGGGACGATTCGTAGCAAAGCTTATCAGCAGGCAATTTTAACCAAAGATCCGAGCGCAACCGTGATTTCACAAGCTTGTCCAAAGTTTGTGCCACTGGTTGAGTCTAATGAGTACCGGTCTTCTGTCGCGAAGCGCGTGGTTGCGGAAGGTTTACAACCGTTCAAAAATAGTGGCATTGATACTTTAGTTTTGGGCTGTACCCATTACCCCTTATTGCGACCTTTGATTCAGAACGTGGTTGGCCCGAAAGTCACCTTGATTGATTCTGGGGCAGAGACTGTCAATGGGGTTTCTTTCATGTTGGACTATTTGGATATTGCCAATACCAGCACACAAAAACCACAGCCAGATCAGTATTACACGACGGGTTCGGCGGAACAGTTTGCGACCATTGCGCAAGATTGGCTCGAACAACCAAGTTTTAAGGCGACACAGATTGAATTAGGGGGGGATTAAGTTGAAAACGTTAATTATTGCGACAAACAATCCTGGCAAGGCGCGTGAATTCGCTGAGATGTTTAAAGACTATGAGATAACAGTTAAAACACTGGCCGATTTTACCGATATCCCGGAAATTACCGAGAATGGCATCACCTTTGAAGAAAATGCCACCAAAAAGGCAACCGTGGTTGTTAAAGCGACCGGGTTGCCAGTCATCGCGGACGATTCTGGCCTGATGGTCGACGCCTTGCATGGTGATCCCGGGGTGTTCTCCGCCCGTTATGCGGGCGATCACAATGATGCCGCCAACAATGCCAAGTTGTTGGCAAATTTAGGCGGGGTGCCAGAAGCGCAGCGAACCGCAACCTTTCACACGACCCTAGTTGCTTTGAAACCTAATGGGCAAAAATTAGTGGTCAATGGCGAACTTAAGGGACGAATTTTAATTGCGCCACGCGGGGACAATGGGTTTGGTTATGATCCGTTATTCTGGTCTGACAAGTTTCAATGTTCATTGGCCCAATTAACGGATGCACAAAAAAATTCAATCAGTCATCGTGGCGCTGCGTTACGACAACTGATGCCAAAATTTGATGAATGGTGGGCGAATTAAGATGAAATGTTTAGTCGTAAGTGACAGTCATGGCGACCGCGATATTCTCGTGAAATTGCTGGATGCCTATCAAGGAAAAGTGTCGGCCTTCTTTCACTGCGGGGATTCTGAGTTGCAAGTGGATGATGCCGTCTTTAACCAAATATACACGGTTCAAGGCAATATGGATTTTGATGATCGGCTACCCGATGAAGTGAGCACGACTGTTGATGGCGTGTCCGTGTATATGACTCATGGACACTTAGTCGGTGTTAACTTTGGGCTGGATCAGTTGATGGCAGCGGCAACGCAACATCAGGCGCAACTGGCCTTTTTTGGACATACGCATCAATTAGGGGTTGAACGCCATCATGGCTTGTTAGTTTTAAATCCCGGCAGTATCAGTCAACCACGGGGTGAATTTAGCCGCCTCGGCGGAACCTATGCCATTGTCGAAACTGATGGTCAAAAGATAACCGTCCAGTATTACAATCGTCAATTACAGCCAGTACCCGAATTGCACTTTCAATTTAACAGCTAAAGCGGTTGAAAACTGAAATGCGCGAGTACGTCAGCCCATACAGATTTCACTTCCGGTTGGGACTGATAACATGCGGTCGTGGGACCGGGCCAAGCCAGAAGCGTCTTGGTCCTCGCCCGGAACGCTTGCAAAAATCGCAAGTGTCTCGGACAGTCCGTGGTGTAACGTCGGCCAAAATCAGCCGATGTAACGCCACCATCACGACCGATGCTATCAGTCCCAACCTGCAGCAAATTAAGCTCAGCGGAGTCAGGCAGAAACGTTGATTGGCCGGCGTTCTTTGCCGCCTAATCTTACAGGGCGATTCAAAGACGTGGGTTATCGGCTTGGAATAGAGGTTCCCAGACCGACCTTTGGCTGGGACTGTCCCGCATGGCACAACGATTCTGCCTGGCGGAGCGCTCATCACGAGTTTAAGCGCGACGGTGACTGGATATGTTCCTGTTCACGTGTTTTTGTGTACTTAGTATCCTTAATTAACAGCTAAATAATGATTAAAATAAGCAAAATGCCCTTAACTTAACGCGGCTTTCAGGTAAAATAGAAAGAGGTGCTTTAAAGAAGGGGGTTCACCTGATGTTGATTAAACCAGTTGAAGATATGCTGTTACGCAATGCGGATCATTATTTGATTCCGGCCGACATCGTCGCAGTTGTCCAAGCTGATAATAATTTATACCACGCATTTTTGGTGCTGACGAAGATTAAATATTCAAAAATTCCGGTACTGGATAATGATGGTCACTTTGAAGGCTTAGTTTCCTTACCCTTAATTACTGAGCAAATGCTTGGTTTCGATCAGTTGAATACAGAAATCTTAATGCAAATGCGGGTCAGTGATGTGATGGAAACGCGGGTTAAAACCGTGACGTCGGTTGGTGACGTTGAAACGACCCTGCATCTGATGATCAATGATCCATTTGTCCCAGTAGTTGATGCTGACGGTATTTTTCAAGGCATCATTACGCGACGTGAATTTATGAAGAGTTTCAATTTCTTGACTCATGAAATTGGGAAACAATATGATATGATTGAGAAGGATTTTTCCGGTAACGAAAAAACTAATTAAAACAATGGAGGCGTTCTAATGGCAAAATTAGATGCACAATCAATTATTAACTACATTGGTAATTCGAAGAAAAAGACACCAGTGAAGGTTTTTGTTAAAGGTCAACTTGACCAAATCACTGATGTGCCTGCTAGCATCAAAACCTTTTTCAGTGGCAATGCTGGGGTACTATTTGGCGATTGGGCCGACGTAGAACCATTTTTGACAGCGAATGCGGCTAAAATTGAAGACTCAGAAATCGAAAATAATGCCCGCAACTCAGCGGTTCCAATGGCTGACTTGAAGCAATACAATGCCCGGATTGAACCTGGTGTTGCGATTCGTGATCAAGTTTTAATTGGTGACAATGCGGTGATTATGATGGGCGCCGTCATCAATATTGGTGCTGAAATTGGCGAAGGTTCAATGATCGACATGGGTGCCATTTTAGGTGGCCGGGCAATCGTTGGTAAGAATTGTCACATTGGTGCTGGAACTGTGTTAGCTGGTGTGGTTGAACCACCTTCGGCAAAACCGGTTCAGATTGATGACGATGTCTTAATTGGCGCGAATGCCGTCGTTTTGGAAGGCGTTCATGTTGGTAAAGGTGCGGTCGTCGCTGCAGGGGCCATTGTCATTAATGATGTCGAACCAAATACGGTTGTTGGTGGGGTTCCTGCCCGTAAGTTAAAGGATATTGATGACAAAACCAAGAGCAAGACTGAACTGATGAGTGAATTACGGAATCTTTAATTTTGGAGGTGTAAGGAATGGCGCTACAAGAAGCTGATCTAATTCCAATTTATCAACAGTTACACCAAATTCCGGAACTTGGCTTAGAAGAACACGAAACGCACGATTACTTGTTATCAATTATTGCGAAAATGCCGCAAGATTACTTGACCGTTAAGTTGATTCCAACGTTAGCGACGGCAATTTTGGTTAAAGTGAGTGGTAAAAAACATGATTATCGGATTGGCTATCGAACAGATATCGACGGCTTGCCGGTGACCGAAGCAACGGGATTACCATTTGCCTCCAAGCACGTTGGCACGATGCATGCTTGTGGACATGATATTCATATGTCAGTTGCGTTAGGAATTTTGAGCTACTTTGCTGAAAATCAACCTGAAACGGATATGATTTTCATGTTCCAACCAGCTGAAGAGAATGCCTCTGGTGGCAAACGACTCTACGAGAGCGGGGCACTAACCGCTGACTGGTTGCCAGATGAGATCTTTGCCTTTCATGATAATCCAGATTTACCAGCGGGAGCCATTGGTTGTCGAATGGGAACGTTATTTGCTGGCACCTGTGAAATCCATGCTCATTTGACTGGAAAAAGCGGGCACGCAGCTTTTCCACATAATGCGAATGATATGGTCGTGGCAGGTTCGGCGTTGGTGCAACAGTTACAAACGATTGTCTCTCGTAACGTTGACCCCATTCAGAGTGGCGTCGTGACTTTAGGCCACTTTACGGCGGGCACGATTGGTAATGTGATTGCTGGTGAAGCCCAGATTGATGGGACGATTCGGGCATTGACGCAGGAGATGAATTTACACATTCAGCGCCGCGTTCGCACGATTGTTGAAGGAATCGCACTCGCTTATGATTGCAATATTGATCTTGATTTGCATCAGGGCGGCTACTATCCAGTTGAAAACAACGATACAATTACTGCAGATTTCATGTCTTATATGAAGGCTGATGCGGATGTTAACTTTATTGAGACGCGGCCAGCAATGACCGGTGAAGATTTTGGCTTTCTGATTCATCAAATCCCTGGGACGATGTTCTGGTTAGGCGTGGATAGTCATTATTCACTGCATTCGGAACACATGGTGCCACATACTAGTGCCATCATGGCTGGGGTTAATGCGATGACCGGGTATCTGACGCATCGTAATGAGTTACAAAAATAGTTCTAAAAAAACACGCGCTCACTTTTTTTGAAAAGTGGGTGCGTGTTTTTTTAGAGCTTATCGTTGTGGGCGATATACTGACAGTGACGGCAACTGAATGCCAGCGTCCTTGGCGGCGGCCAAATAGGCGGCGAGAAAGTCGCGTTGAATGGCAAATTGCATCCCATTTTTAACGTAGAATTGAACGCGGAAAACCAAGGTCCCATCGGCTTGGGTGGTGACGCCTTGAATATCTGGTTCACCGATGATGTCAGGGTAGTCTGGAACTAATGTTTTATTGGTCGCCTCAATGGCTTGAGTCAAGTCTGCGGCTGGGGTGTTAGCGGTAATATGCAGATCAATTAAGACCCGCATGTCATTACGTGACTGATTACTGATAATCAAAATCTTACGGTTAGGCACAAAATTCAAGGTACCATCAGCGCTCGTGATTTGCGTGGTTCGCAAGCCCATCGCTGAAACCGTGCCTTCGACCGTTTCGATTTTAACGTAATCACCGACGTCAAATTGGTCTTCAAGTAAGATGAAGAAGCCGGTGACAATATCACTCACAAAGCCTTGAGCACCGAGGCCTAAGGCCACACTGAAGATTCCGGCACTTGCAATCAAGGTGCCAACGGGAACCCCAAGCGTTGAGAGAATCGCATAGAGCCAGAAAAACATGATAATATAATGGAAGATATTTAATAATAGCGTGAAGATCGTTGAGAGCCGATTAGAGGCAGTCTCACTAGTATTCGCATTGGTAATAAATACATGATGAATCAGGTGTTTGCCAACGCGGTCAATAATCCAAAATAACGCGCTGAAAAGAATGATTTCAATGATTTTGCCCCCAATATTAAGGACGATTTGTTGCCAATCAATCTTGGCAACTAATTTCATCCATACGGAGACTTGTTTTGGCGTTTCCACGACGCCGAGATTAACTGGAAAAAACATTTTTTCACCTTCGTTAAAGTTGTCTGAATTTTAGTTTAGCAGACTTTAGGAAATGAACCAAGTTGAAAAGTTGAAGCTGATTGCTCAACCAGGCTGAGGCAATCGCGTGCCGGCTTTTGGCTGTCAGCCGAATCGCTTAAAGCGGAGTGCTAATCTCATCAGGATGTAAGCACTTTTTTCATTGCAGTATTTTTATGACAATGCTATGCTTATTCTAATGTAGATGCTGTTGAAGGAGGAATTTTTTAAGATGATTACACATATTGCGGGGATCATTGCCGCCGTAGCATTCTTACTATTAGTTTGCTTCATCGGGATTTTCTTAGTCCGTATTACGAAAACGATGGGTGAAGTCAACCGTAGCTTGAACACGATTACGGATGATGTTGATGCCCTCTCGCATGAAACTGAAAAAATCATGTCGAATGCCAATGAACTTTTAAAAGATGTCAATGGTAAAGTTGCCACGATTGAGCCAGCTTTTAAGGCCATGGGCGACTTAGGTCAAAGTGTTTCTGATTTAAATGCTGCCACGCGTGAATTAACTGCCAAGGTTGGCAAGAGTAATGAAAAGCGGAGCAAGTTCTCGAGTGCGTCGAAGGTTGGTAAAGCTGCCTTTGATGTTTACCGGAACCGCCGTTCAAAAAATAATAGCGAGGAGTCTTAATTATGTCGAAAAAAGGATTCTTATTTGGTTTAGCTTTAGGTGGCGCTGCCATTGTGACGGTGGCCATGAAAATGGATGATGAGAAGAAAGCCGAACTCAAGGCCAAGGCACAACAAGGCCTAGCTGACTTTAAAGATCGGGCCATTGACTACGCTTTTTACGCCAATGATGCTGCTGAAGATTTCAAGGAAGAAGCTGGCAAACAGTTTGCCGATGCTAAGAGTAAGGTTTCTGATTTAGCTGATCAATATCAGGCTGCCAAGTCCGAAGATGGTGAAAACTTTAGTTCTAGTTTAGACCAAGCTACGGATAGTCTGCGTTCTGAATTGGCACGAGTTGAAGCCGAGGGTGAAGATGAAGACAATAGTGATGATATTGTCATTGATTCTGCTGCCGCTTTTGATAACGGTGAAACTTCTGAAGCTGACAGTGCTGCAGACGACGCCGACGAAAGCGAACCAGACACTGATGCTAGCGATGCACCTAAGTCTGAAGAATAAATTAGGTTTAAACTGAGAAGTCATATGCCAATGTGTGTGTGGCTTTTTTAGTGTCTTAAGGGGGAATGAATGCTCATGTATTCAATCGGGACTACGGCCAAACTAACTGGTCTTTCACCGTATACGTTGCGTTATTACGATAAAGTTGGGTTAACCCCATTTGTGAAGCGCGATGCACAAGGTCGGCGGCGCTTTGATAGCGATGGCCTAGATTCACTGGCGTTGATTACTTGTTTAAAACAAACGGGGATGCCATTGGAAGAAATTCGTCAATTTGTGAGTTGGTGTGCAGAAGGTGACCAGACTTTGGGGGAACGCTTAGCATTGTTTGAAGCTCAAAAACGTGAAGTGACTGCACAGATTCATCAATCATTGTTGAACTTACAAAAGGTCGACCACAAAATTGCGACTTACAAAAAGGCGCAGCAGGCCGGCAGCGAAGCGGCTGTTGATTGTGATCAAATTCCTAAGCTGACGTTAGACGAGTTGTTGGCTCAAGTCCAAGCGTACGAAGTTCAACAGTTTCGTAAAAATCCTTGACTTAGAGTTCACTCTAAGTTCTATGCTAGCATTGTAATCAAATCAAAGGAGTAAACAATCAATGAAAACAATTCAATTAGGTTCAACTCAGACAAACGTTTCAGCGGTCGTGTTAGGAATCATGCGGATGGTTCGGCTGAATACCGCCGAAGCCGCGACTGTCTTAAATGTTGTCCATGAACAGGGTGTCACGATGATTGACGCTGCCGACATTTATGGTAACGGCGAGTCCGAAAAAACGTTTGGCGCGGCGTTCAAGCAGTCGGGGTTAAAGCGCGATGATTTCTTTATTCAATCAAAAGGTGGCATTGTGCTCGATCCTGAAAAGAGTAGCGGTGAGCTCGTATTTGGGCAACGCTATGATTTTTCAAAGCAGCATTTGATTGCCACGGTTGATGGTATTTTACAACGGCTACAAGTCGATTATTTGGATTCATTCTTGTTACATCGGCCAGATGCATTGATGGAAACTGATGAAATTGCTGAGGCGTTTGATGACTTACAGGCCAGTGGCAAAGTACGTCAGTTTGGGGTATCAAACTTCAATCCGATGCAAGTTGAACTCGTTCAGCACGCACTCAATCAAAAATTACTCATCAACCAATTACAATTTGGCGTGATGCACACTGGTCCCATTGATTTCGGCTTGCACACGAATATGCAAGATGACCGGAGTGTTAATCATGATGGTGAGATTATTGAATACTCACGGTTACATGGGATGACGATTCAAGCTTGGTCCCCATATCAATACGGGCTGTTTGCGGGCACGTTTATTGATAATCCGAAGTTTCAAGTGCTCAACGATAAATTGCAAGCCTTGGCTGATAAGTATGGTGTCACCAAGAATGCCATTGCGACGGCGTGGATTTTACGCCATCCAGCTCAGATGCAAGTGATTTTAGGTTCCATGAACCCACAACATTTAACTGAAAGTATTGCGGGGGCAGACGTCAGGTTGACGCGACAAGAATGGTACGATGTCTACTTTGCAGCTGGCAACGATTTACCATAAGTCAAAAGGTTGTAAGTTCAAAATAAATGTGAACAGGGCAGCAAGGTTGGCAGCGTTTCTGACTGTCTCCGCTAAGCTTAATTTTCAGTCCCAGCTGGAAGTGACAGCTGTTAGTTAATTTGTGGGCTGGTTGTTGTCAGGGTGAATGGTGGCTATTAATCCCAGTGTAGCAGCAGTTACGTACGAAATATTAGTTACGGACAGCCAATGAAAGCATTTAGAAAGTTCAAAGTATTGCCGACTGGCTCAATGATCTTCAAGAATCAAATCAACCGTTTTTAGCGTCATTTACTTTATAACCATTGACCTAGCTGAAGGGCGTCGCTGATTGCATCGGACGTGAAAGTCCCGTTTGAGCGACGGTTTTTGCCGGTCTTACGGGACGGACGGTCCGGGATAGTTGCGGTTTTTGCAACCATCCCGGGCGAAGGCCAAGACCGCTCCTTAGGCTTGGCCTGGTCCCTCGTCCGCATGTAATCAGCGACGCCCGGAAGCGACAATTTTGACTTCTTTTCGTTACCAATGTACTGTTACGATAGCATTTATCAGTGATTTTCGTCTCTCAACCTTTAGATAAAATCAAAAAATAGCAGGTCACTCACTTGAGATGGTGAGTAGCCTGCCGTTTTAGTTAGGACTATTTTAAAGATCTAAAATTTTCAAGTCTTTGGACGTGTGAGTGAATGGTTTAAAGCCTGCCTTAGTCACAACCCCACAGTCTTCAATCCGAACGCCAGCAACTCCCGGAATATAAATCCCAGGTTCAATGGAGAAGCACATGCCCTCAACGAGTGACATGTGGTTGCCAGCCATGATTGATGGAAATTCATGGTCGGTTTGACCGAGCCCATGACCGAGTCGATGAATAAAGTACTCACCGTAACCCGCCTTGGTGATGACATCACGTGCGAGCTTGTCGACATCTTCAGCGGCCATGCCAGGCTTAACGGCGGCTTGTGCGGTCAATTGTGCTTCAAGACAGACGTCGTAGATTTCTTTTTGTTTAGCGGTTGGTTCACCGTAAGCAATCGTCCGTGACGCATCGGAAGCATAACCTTCCCACATGACACCGAGGTCAAACAAGACCAATTCATTTGGTTTGATTTGGGCTTGGCTAGTTGCGCCGTGTGGTTCAGCGGCATGCGCACCGGCTTGGATCAAGGTGCCAAAACTCATTTCCATGACGCCTTTTTGCATTAAAGCATATTGGAGTTCGGCCGCGACTTGTTGTTCTGTCCGACCAGCCTTAACGGCGGCAAAGCCTTTTTCGAAGGCAAAGTCGGCCCACTTACCAGCAACGTTTAGCTTTTCCAATTCATCCGCAGTCTTAACGAGGCGGAGTTGTTGAATCATTGGTGATAAGTTTTTATCAAAATGCGCGGCTGGAAATTGCGCTTTAATGGCTTGAAAACGGCCCAAAGTTAAGCTGGCTTCTTCAAGTGCCCAAACCTTGGGATCTGTCAGTTGCGCAGTAATGTGTTGGGCAATCAGTGCGTAGGGATCTTCATGGTCCAAGTAACCGTAAACTGGGTAAGGCCAGCCAGTTCCCTTAATTGCTTCGACTTCAAGCGCTGGGGCAAACAGGAAAGGTTCTGCGTCTGCGAAGACGAAGAGGGCGAGGGTCCGCTCAATCGGATCACTCCCAAAACCGGTGAGATAAGAAATTGTATGATAATCACTAACATAGGTCACGTCAACGTGGTTGTCGACGGTCCATTGGCGTACTTGTTGCAGTTTAGTATAATCTGCCACTTAGATCACTCCTTAAATTAAATTCTGTTGCTAGTCTTAGTTTAGTCTATGCGGTTGATTAAAGCAAAGTGAGAAAAATTGGCTTGATCATTGAAAAAGCCGTTGTAAAATCTTGCTTTTTGAAAACAAGTACGGTATTATTTTCATGAAAGCGATTTCAATTGCTTTCTTAAGTTGCATCAAAGCCGTAATTTTGCTATATTGGTTGATGTTGCATGAAAGCGAATGAAAACAAGTAATACCAAGTAAGAAAGGGCTATTTTATATGGAAAAACAAACAGTTACGATTTATGACGTGGCGCGTGAAGCGGCGGTTTCAATGGCTACGGTTTCACGGGTCGTTAATGGCAATCCAAATGTGAAGCCAGCGACACGTAAAAAGGTGCTGGCAGTGATCGAACGACTCGATTATCGGCCAAATGCCGTTGCACGGGGGCTTGCTAGCAAGCGTTCGACGACGGTTGGGGTTATTATTCCCGATGTCACTAACATTTACTTTGCTTCTTTAGCACGTGGGATTGATGATATTGCGATGATGTACAAGTATAACATCATTTTAACCAATTCCGATGATGCCGGCGAACAAGAAGTCAATGTTTTGAATACCTTGATGGCAAAACAAGTAGATGGGGTCATTTTCATGGGTAACCATATTGATGACAAGCTACGGGCCGAATTCAAACGCGCCAAGGCACCAGTTGTTTTAGCTGGGACAGTTGACCCACAAGGCGATACACCAAGTGTCAATATTGATTACGCCGCCGCTGTCGAAGAATCGGTCACCAACTTGATTCAACGTGGACACAAGAAGATTGCTTTGGCACTCGGACCGTTGTCGCAATCAATCAATGCGGAATACCGCTTGACCGGCTACAAACGGGCCTTGAACAAAGCCAAGCTGCCATACGATGACAAGCTGATTTATGAAGCTGGTTATTCATATGATGCTGGGACGAAGTTACAACCGGTTATCGCCGACAGTGGCGCAACCGCAGTCTTTGTTGGTGATGATGAAATGGCCGCCGGAATTATTAATGCCAGCATTGAATCTGGCGTGAGTGTTCCTGACGACTTAGAAGTGATTACGAGCAATGATACGATTGTGACTCAAATTACGCGGCCATCAATCACGTCAATCACACAACCATTGTATGATATTGGTGCGGTTGCCATGCGGATGTTGACGAAGTTAATGAACGACAAAGAATTAGATGAAAAGACTGTGACATTACCTTATGGGATTGCCCGGCGCGCGTCGACAAAATCGGCTGAATAGGCTGGTTAGTGAGATTGCGTTATACTAAGCTCAGGACTTCGGTTCTGGGCTTTTTCTGTTGCCAGCGATTTTTGGTCGGCTGAATTCGTCGTGACCAAGTATAAGCAAGCGTGTTGCGACAAGCAGAAATTTTCAGAGCCAAGAGAGGAATGAGACACCGAAATGTTAACTTTACCTAAGCGACCGGGAATCGTACAACTGGGCTTGAAGGCGTCGGCTGAGCCGGCACAGTTGATGGACCGATTAAGATATCGGCCGACAACGTTTGAATTCTTTACGAGTGCAGCTGATTTTGAACCCGAGGCGTTTAACCGCTTGAAAACGGCGATTACGTTTGTCAAAACAGCTGTAACCACTGATGTAATCGTACATCATCCAATGAGCTATCAGGGGGTCCATTTGGATCAATTATTAGACCCTAACCGGCAACCTGAAGCCTATCAATTTTTACAGCAGTCAACCGCGCAGTTACTTGATTTAGTCACGGCGACGGATTGCCAGTTATTGGTCCACGGTGGCTACGGCGGCAGTGAAAGCTCAGCGCTCGTGCAAGAATATGCGTCATTAGCAGAAGCTCGTGACGTCGTCTTTGCCCGCTTGGACAATTTGGTGCAGCAGGGTAGTGGTCATGTCATGATTGAAAATGGCATCACAGCCAGCTTTATGTATGGTGATCCGCAATTGGATGAGCTAATCATCCAACATCAGTTGCCACTGGTTTGTGATTTGAGTCATGTCTTTATTGGACTCAAAGGAAATATGGCCCTGACGATGCTCTCGCTGAAACGCTTAAAGCCATTGATTCGTCACTATCACCTCGTTGACTCACTCGGTCAAAAGCATGACAGTCTGCCACTGGGAGCAGGGCTGATTGATTGGCAACAAGTTTTGCCCGCACTGAATTCGACTGCCAGCATGATTTATGAGGTGCCAGACGCTACGGATGCGACTTGTGCGAATATGTTGGCCAGTTATCATTATTTGCGAAATTTGGAAGTTAAAACGTTAGAAAGTCACGTATAGCTGTTTTTAGGCAAATAAAAAGTGATTAAGCCCTCGGCAAGAGGTCTTAATCACTTTTTTAGATCATGCTAGTCTTCATCAGGGAAGTTAGCGGCTTCGTAAACATCTGAAACGTCGTCGTTATCTTCAAGTTCTTCTAACATATGTTGTAATTTTTCAAGCTTATCGGCTGGGACATCAGTTAAAGTCTCAGGGATCATGGTTAATTCGGCGCTTTCCAAATTGTAACCTTTGGCTTGTAAAGCATCACGAACTTGTGCTAACTGCTTAGGATCCGTATAAATTTCGAAGGCTTCATCGCTGGCTTGTAAATCATCGCCACCAGCGTCTAAAACATCCATCATCATCGTATCTTCATCAGTGTCCATGTCGTCGGTCCGAACAATCACAATATAACCTTTACGATCAAACATGTAACTAACGGCACCAGTCGCAGCCAACGCACCACCATGATGGGTGAAAGCTGAACGAACAGCGGCAGCAGTCCGATTCTTGTTGTCTGTCAACGCGTGAACTAGAACAGCGATACCACCAGGGCCGTAACCTTCGTAAGTCACTTCTTCGTAGTTCGCAGCATCGGAGCCACTACCTTTAGCAACTGCTCGTTTGATGTTATCTTTAGGCATGTTGGCAGCCTTAGCCTTGTCCATGATTAACCGCAGATTCGAGTTAGAATCAGGATCAGGACCCCCGGCCTTTACAGCCATAAATAATTCACGAGAGATTTTTTGGAAAATCTTCCCACGTTTTGCATCTTGAGCGTTCTTACGCCCTTGGATGTTATGCCATTTACTATGTCCTGACATGTGTGACTCCTTCTTTCTTTATTTATCAAATTTATGTTTAAACATACGGTTAGTATCATAACAAATTGAGACGTTAATTTCAAGGATTAGTCTTGTCGGTTCGGGATTTGAGAACGGTATCAAAATTGCCCCCAGTACTATCCTGAATTGCGTGCATACATGTCTGAAATGTGCGTGCTACTGCAAAGCTTGTTTTGGTGAGTGCTTATGTGACCGTGTTATTTGAAATAGGTTATGGCTGAAAGCAATCACTGAGTGCCTCAACTAAAAAGTAACATGATTGTAATCTGCCGGATTGCAGGTGCTTAGATTGCTTGTGACTGCTTTATTTGGCCCCACTTATTGGGCTGGATTAGGGGGTTAACCGTTCTTGTTGCTTAACACATTTAATGATAGAATCATGATTGAATTATGTGTGAACGATTTAATGTGGAAAAATATCTTTATACGGGGAGTATGTCAAATGAACGCTTTACATAAAAAAAGGCTTAATCAAGTTTGCCTGTCAACGTTAGCCTTGGTTACCTTGAGTTTAGTACAGGTCCATCAAGCTAAAGCCGATACGGTGGGGACACCCGCGGCAGATCAAACAACCGTTGCGCAAAAGGTGTCAGCAACACCGCAGTCAAAAGCCGCAACCATTTCAACTACTACGGCTGGCGCTGCTGGTGTAACTGCGGGGGCCGACAAAAAAGTCGTAACTGGGACGAGTAGCCAAAGTGCTGGATCAACTAGTGGAGCTACAGCCAAAACCGCTGTTGAACCTGCTGCCGCGGTGTCTAGTGAGTCCTCGTCAGCTGCAAGTCAAGCAGCTACTGTGACGAAAGATCAAACTGCCACACAAAAGGATCAAACTACTACACAAACTGAAACCGATTCAAACAGCAGCAGTACGACTACAACACCAACTAATACTAATCCGACGACTGAGGCTGGCTCTGATACCAGTTCGCAGAATCAGTCAGATGTTAATTCGGAAACTGATCCTACCAAGACAGTGGATACCGGTACGGACACAAGTACTGCGGTCACACCAGCTCAAAAAACGGTTGAAGAGAAGAACGGTCAATCTTATTTGTATGATTCACAGACACAACAGTATGTGACTGGTTTCTATACTAATGACAGTAAACAGACTTATTACTATGATCCAACCACTTCCGCGATGGTCAAAGGCCAGCGTCAAATTGACAACGACTGGTATCGTTTTGATTTAACGACTGGTGTGATGCAAACAGGCTTTGAGTATATTAGTGAAGATCCTAAAACTGTCTACTATAATGATGCTGGTAAAATGCAGTATGGCCAACAAACCATCGACGGTCAGAACTATTTGTTCAACCTGGGTACTGGTGCGATGGAAACTGGGATACAATACGTTGATGCGACCAAAACAACGTATTATTATGCCGATAATGGTCAAATGCAAACTGGTGAGCACCAAGTTGATGGTTACTGGTATTTATTTGATACCACAACCGGCGCCATGAAGACGGGTTTTCAATACCTTTCAGCTGGTGACAAAACTGTCTACTATAATACTAAAGGTCAAATGCAATACGGTGAACAACAAATAGATGGTTACTGGTATTTGTTTGACTATCACTATGGTGCGCGTCAAACTGGCTTCCAGTATCTCGCCAATGGTGATAAGACCGTTTATTATAATGGTAATGGTCAGATGCAATACGGTGAACAAGCTATCGACGGTCACTGGTATTTATTTGATAACCGCTATGGTGCGCGTCAAACTGGCTTCCAGTATTTAGCAGATGGGAATAAGACCGTTTATTATAATGTCGACGGTCAGATGCAATACGGTGAGCAGCAGATTAACGGCTACTGGTATTTATTTGATAATCGTTATGGTGCCCGTCAGACTGGTTTCCAGTATCTAGCAAATGGGAATAAGACCGTCTATTATAATGGTAATGGTCAAATGCAGTATGGTGAACAATATATCAATGGTTATTGGTACTTATTTGATAATCGTTATGGGGCTCGCCAAACCGGTTTCCACTATTTGTCAAACGGGAATAAGACCGTCTATTATAACGGCAATGGTCAAATGCAGTACGGCGAACAATATATCGACGGTTATTGGTATTTATTTGATAACCGTTATGGTGCCCGTCAAACTGGTTTCCATTATTTATCAAACGGGAATAAGACCGTTTATTATAATGGCAATGGTCAGATGCAATATGGTGAGCAACAAATTGGTGGTCACTGGTATTTATTTGACAATCATTATGGTGCCCGTCAAACTGGTTTCCATTATTTATCAAACGGGAATAAGACCGTTTATTACGATGGCAATGGTCAGATGCAATACGGCTGGTTACAAATGAATCGGCATCGTTATTACTTTGATACGACTACTGGCAAGATGGCAACTGGTGGCACTTACATTAATGGCTCATACTACAGCTTTGGTAGTGACGGTGTTCAGAATAGTTTCACCGATCGGGTCGTCAGTTGGTTCACTAGCCGTAAGGGCACCATCACGTATTCTATGATGGGGTCACGGAGCGGTAGTGATGGTACGGCTGATTGTTCTGGTGCCATGACACAAGCAATTTGGAAGGCTGGTGCAAGTTATCCAACCTCACTGAACTGGGGCGGTTACAACACCGTATCTATTCGGCCATGGTTAACTAGCAACGGCTACTACAATGTCACCAATGGGACGGCGTCATCCGCGAAGTACTATTCACCACAATATGGGGATGTCATCGTCTGGGGTGATGGTCTTGGTGCCGCTGGTCACGTCATGGTCGTTTCAAATGGTAGTGGCAGCAATGCCAGTGTCATTTCAGTTTGTGGCTACAACGACGATGCTTATCATCAAGCCATTCAAGAATTTAATTATAACTGGTACTACGGTTATGACGATAATCCAAGCTTCCATGTTTATCGGTTAAATAATATTTATAGAGGTTAATCAGGTTTAAAGACCGCCATTCTGAGACTAGAATGACGGTCTTTTTGACTAATCAGGACTAGTGAATCCTAAAAAGGGCTTAATAAGTGGCAATAAATTTTCCGAATACTGGTGCTCTCGCGGGTGATTTGCTAAAATTAACTCAGCGCGTTTCTGAAGGGACGAATATAGATGAATAAAGTGACGATTCTAGGCAGTTTAAATGTCGATACAATTTTAAGAGTGAAGCGTTTCCCCAAGCCGGGTGAGACGCTACCTTTGATCGGTAAGAGCGTGGCCGGCGGTGGCAAGGGTGCGAACCAAGCAATTGCGGCTGCTCGTGCGGGTGCCGACACGACTTTTATTGGTAAAGTCGGACAGGACCAGGCCGGGGACTTCATGGTGACCCAACTCACAGATAGTGGCGTCAATGCGGAATTTGTCCAGCACAGTGCTGAAGCAGATACCGGCTCGGCAGTCATTATGTTAGATAGTAGTAGTGAAAATCGGATTCTGATTGATGGCGGGACGAATCAAAAGGTTACCGCGGCGGATGTCGACTTGGCACAGACGGTGATTAGTCAAAGTGATTTCATCGTGGCTCAGTTTGAAACCCCACAAGCCGCCACGGTGCGTGCTTTCGAATTGGCGCACGCCGCCAAGCGACGGACGATTTTGAATCCAGCACCGGCCACAAAACAAGTCGCACCCGAATTATTAAAGCTGACCGACCTCATTATTCCGAATGAAACCGAAACTGAAACCCTGACTGGCATTCCGGTCACGGATGAACATGCGATGATTAAGGCGGCCGAAGCTTGTCAAGCCATGGGCGTGGCCAATGTGATCATTACGGTTGGCAGCAAGGGCGCTTTTTGGATGAGTGGACAAAATCATGGTTTTGTCCCAGCTTACAAAGTGAACGCCGTCGATACAACAGCCGCTGGCGATACGTTTATTGGGGCCTTGAGTTCAATTTTGAAACCTGACTTTAGTAATTTAGCGGCGGCAGTACGATTTGCCAATCGGGCGTCATCGTTAGCGGTTCAAAAATTGGGAGCCCAGCCGTCTATTCCCACGGAAGCGGCCATTCGTGCAGCCGATCGGGCCTAAGCAGACGTAAATAAAGTTAAAAATAATCAACGACTGAGTTAATTTAACCCTTAACTCGGTCGTTTTTTTGTCTTGTCTTTGCGGAGCTAATCACTGAAAGGAGCGTGAGAAGGTGTCAATTGAAGCACAATTGAGTGAAATTATTCAGGTGGCCGTCGATCAACAGGCCAGTGATATTTATTGGTTGCCGACTGTCAGTAAGTATCAAATTCTCGTGCAAGCGGCAGGTGAATTGCAAACACTAATGACGATTGAGATTGCCGCGGCGCAGCAATTGATCAACCATATCAAATATCGCAGTAATATGGCCATTAGCGATCATCGACGGCCGCAATTAGGCGCCATGTCCGTGACGGTTGCCGAAGAAGTGTTAAACTTGCGGATTTCGGCGGTTGGTGACTTCTTAGGACGTGAATCGTTGGTCGTGCGGCTATTGTACCAACCACGGCCGACACGATTACACTATCTTATTCCCTCGCAGCGGGTTAAATTGGAAAAGTTGATGTCGCAAACGGGTCTGATTTTATTTTCAGGACCAATGGGGGCTGGTAAAACGTCCACCATGTATGATTTAGTGCGCCAAATTGACCGTCAACAGGTCGTTATGACGATTGAGGACCCGGTGGAAATCTATGAGCCTAAATTTTTGCAGCTCCAAGTCAATGCGATGGCACAAATGACCTATGGTGAGTTATTGAAGGTCGGTCTGCGGCATCATCCCGAGGTCTTCATCATTGGTGAGATTCGCGATGCGGAAACTGCCCAGATTGCGGTTCAGGCGGCCTTAAGCGGTCATTTAGTACTCAGCACCATTCATGCGCGTGGGGTCTACGGGGTGGTGCCACGATTACGACAATTGGGAATTGATGCGGAAACGTTACAACAGGCCCTGGTTGCCGTAAGTTATCAACGGTTACTCCCGCTAGTCAGTGGGAAACAAGCGGCCTATTTTGATATTGTGACTGCTCGAGAACCTTTACAGTTAGCGAATAACTCACAGATGATGACGCATGAATGGGGGCAACAACTTGAAGCACAGCACGCCTTGGGTCGCATTAGCGCTGAAACGGTGGCCCGGTTTCGCGACCACTAACCGATTAACGATCAAGTTGCAGGCAACTTTGTTTGAAACACTGGCGGATCTCATTGATAATGGCTTTTCTTTGCGCGATGCCATGGACTTCATTGTTGATGTCCATGGCCAACAATTCAAACAGTTGTCTCCGGTCATTGGCCAGTTACAGGCTGGCGCCGGTCTGGCAACTGCTTTGCAACCGTACGTTGGCATTGACTTATATTATCAATTATTGATTGCGGAGCAGCATGGCGCTTTGACGATGACCTTGCAACAAGCGGGCCAACTCATGCGAACCAAAGCGACTCAACAGCAGCAAATTCGTCGGCTACTCCAATACCCATTAATCTTGTTGGCGCTACTCATTGGCACGCTGGTGATGGTCAAGACGGCCATTTTACCGAATTTCAATGCGACGGCAAGGGCGCCAGTACAAGCAATTTCCTGGGAGTTGGGATTAAGCAGCGCGGCGATTATTGTGCTGCTTGGCACCATTATTGTGATCGGCCATTTGAAACGCTTGCCAGCGCGCCAACGCTTTTTATGGCTGGCACGATTGCCAATCATTGGGTCACTAGTCCGGACGTACAGTGGGTATTATTTGACGCTTAATGCGGGCATGTTGCTGGCAGGTGGACTCGAGTTACAGGGAATTTGTGAAGTCAGCCGGCAGTTCAAAACACAGTCACTCTTGCAACAGCAGGGTGAATTTGTTGAGAACCGTTTGTTGGCGGGAGAGTCACTTGCGATGATTATTAAACATGACCGCTTGTTACCTGACGAATTGGCACTGCTTGTCGGCAAGGAGGGTCCCACCGAACAGCTGAGTCAGGAAATGATTTATTTCGCGATGATGCAATATCGCCGGCTAGTGCGTGATCTGAATCGGTTGATCAGTTGGATTCAACCGCTGATGTTCATGGTGATTGCCCTCGTCATTGTTGGTACTTATTTAAATATGCTATTACCGATGTATAACTCGATGGGAGAGATTTTAAAATGAAAAAACTGAAACGGGTCTTATTGAAATCAACGGCGCCACGTAAAGGGTTCACTTTAATTGAAGTGGTATTGGCTCTGAGTATTTTACTGATTGTGGGTCACGTCATGTTGCGCGGACAGCGTCAATTTCTTGCCGATGCTCAGCGCCCTATTCCGGCAGTTCAATGGTATCTAATGCTGCATGAATTAGAAAATCCGGCACATGGGTTCACAGTTGTAAAATCCAAAGAACGCTCGATTGCACTCAAGGCGGCCAATGGTAAGTTGTATTTGCTCGTGTGGGCGCCTAAAACTGACCGACACATTAAGTTGATTGGACCAGGAGGGGGCCGGATTTTCCTCATGAATCAGGTCAAAACGTTTAGCTATCAATATGACCAACAATTGTTACAAATCACGAATGATGCAGGCGAAGCTTTTAAGGCGCGACTATTATTACCACGGGTGACCGGGTGAAACGCCGTGCTGGCAGCATCTTGTTATCTGTGGTGGCATTTTTGACCATTTTTGCTGGTTTTGAGAGTTTTCGTTATCATAACTTTGTCCAGCGACAAGCAATGTATCACTATTTATTGGTAGATTATCATAAGCCTCCGGTAAAGCTGCCGGTGCCAGCAACGGCTAATCAGGCTAAAACTGAGTCTAAGTCCATACCGAAACTGCCGCCGCCTGTCAAATCAACTGCTGATCCGAAACCGAAAGTTTAACCGAATTCACAGGGTTCCAGCTTGAACTCCATTCCAAAAGTCGGTAAGATTGGAAAGGATTCAAGAATTTTCGAAGAGGTGAGCATTCTGGCACAAGCAGAAACGGAAGCATTATTTAAAGTCTTAGATCAATCAGTCACGATCTTAAGACAACAACTATCGGTCTCGTATATTGATGCACTAATTGAAACCGGTGATAATTTACTCAGTCAGACTGTGCAAGTTGAGAACGGCCAGCCGGACTCAGCGAGTGTGGCGAAACTAGAAAAGCTATACCAAACGGTGACGTTGAGCAAGATTGAGCCGGAAACGAGTCGCCGCGCCTTACAGTTAGCATTACTGAAAGCAATCCATGATGATCGCGTTGATCCTAACCATCAAATGACCCCGGATTCGATTGGGCTATTGACGGCGTACCTCATTTCAAAGCTAGTCGCAGCGGATGGGGAGCTCTCACTGCTTGATATTGCAGTCGGAACCGGGAATTTGTTGACCACGGTCATTAACCAATTGCAGCCGACCCGACAAGCAACCATTCAAGGTTATGGTGTCGATAATGATGATGACCAACTGGCAATTGCGGCTATGAGCATGGCCTTCCAATGCTCACAAGTTGAACTTTTCCATCAAGATGGGATTGATCCATTAGTCATGCCGAAAACGACGGTTGTCATTGGTGATCTGCCCGTTGGCTATTATCCGCTAGATGAGCGGGTTGCTAATTTTAAAACCAAAGCAACTAACGGCCACTCGTATGTTCATCATTTATTGATGGAACAGGCAATGTCACAATTACAACCGGGTGGCTGGGGCGTCTTTCTCGTACCAACCAATATTTTCCAATCACAGGAAGCGCAAGGACTGCTCAAATGGATGAGTTCTGCGGCATACTTGCAAGGATTATTAAACTTGCCCAAGAATTTATTTTTAGATGAGAAGTCACGTAAGTCTGTCGTGGTCCTACAAAAGCATGGTGAAAAAGCCCAACAAGCCGCTAAGGTGTTGCTAGGCGAATTTCCATCTTTTGAAGACACGCGGGCCTTTGAAGCTTTCACAGCGCAGATTGATGCGTGGGTTGGTCAAAATATTAAACGCTAGGAGTGAGTCTTGATGGGGAAGACGATTGCGATTAACGCGGGCAGTTCGACTTTGAAATTTAAGTTATTTGAAATGCCACAAGAGCGAGTTATCGCCAGTGGTGCGATTGAACGAATTGGTTTCGAGACCTCACCAGTTCATATTCGTTATGGATTGGATCATAAGTATCGTGAAACTGAAGTTGTTCCGGATCATTTGACGGCGGTTAACTTGATCTTGGAAGAGTTAATTAAGTTGCATATTATTGAAACGTTTGATGAAATTACTGCTGTCGGTCATCGGGTCGTTGCGGGCGGTGAAATTTTTAAGGATTCTGTTTTGATTACGGACAAAGTCTTGGCGCAGATTGAAGCACTTGCTGAATATGCGCCATTGCATAATCCAGCCAATGCAATTGGCATTCGAGCTTTCAAGCGGGTCTTACCGAATGTACCTGCCGTAGCAGTCTTTGATACCTCTTTCCATACGAGTATGCCGCCAGTGAATTATTTATATTCATTGCCATATGATTACTATGAAAAATATGGCGCGCGCAAGTTCGGCGCCCATGGGACGAGCCACCGCTATGTTGCTGGTCGTGCCGCCAAATTAATGGGACGCCCATTATCGGAGCTACGGTTGATCACGCTGCATTTAGGGGCGGGGAGTTCAATTACCGCGATTAAGAATGGCAAAAGCTTGGATACTTCGATGGGCTTCACGCCGTTAGCCGGAATTACGATGGCGACGCGTTCTGGTGACTTAGATCCGTCGTTAATGGCGTATCTGATGAAAAAGTTAGCTCTCAAAGATCCAGATGACATGCTCAAAATTTTGAACACGCAGTCTGGTCTGTTAGGCATTGCGGGTTCCGCAGACATGGAAATCTTAGAGGAACGTTGTGGTCACGATAAGATGGCCCAGCTGGCAATTGACATTTTTGTGAACCGGATTGTCAAATATATTGGCGCCTACTTGGCGGAGCTGCAAGGTGCGGATGCCATTGTGATCACTGCCGGTATCGGTGAACGTGATGCAAAAATGCGTCAGCGAATTGCGGATAAGTTAAGTTACTTTGGCGTTGCCATTGATCCGCATAAAAATCAGGTCAGTGGGGTCGAACGTGACCTGAGTACGCCGACTGCCAAGATTCGCACGATTTTGATTCCGACTGATGAGGAATTGATGATTGCGCGTGACGTTGAACGGATCGGTCAGCCTAAACAATAATGATGATTGATGGACACATCTCCGAGAACTTTTCGGAGATGTGTTTTTTTACGCTAACTTGAAAGTTATTCACCTTAGATTGTCTTAGCTTCATGTCATTCATGTTAATTCGTTTGTTAACTGACAAAAGATTAATCCGCTGTCATCTGTGTTGGCACGGAATTAGAGAAGCTGATTAAAGCAGTGTTTAGCCTGCGGATGGTTAATTTGGACTAGACCGATTTGCCGAAAACGAGAAGCGCGCCCTTTTGAAACCAGTTAGGTTGACCCGTATAATAAAAGTCAAGGGGAGTGCTGATATTATGAAAGCAAGTGAACAACCTGCGAATGGTCAACTTTCGCGGGGACTAAAGAGCCGTCATGTGCAGTTGATTGCCATTGGTGGGACGATTGGGACTGGACTGTTTTTAGGTGCTGGTCAATCCATCCACTTAGCTGGGCCATCAATTTTAATTGCGTACTTAGTGACTGGACTCGTTTGCTTTTTGCTCATGCGAGCGTTGGGTGAACTGTTACTATCTGATTTAAAGACGCATTCGTATATTGATTTTATTAAAAAATATTTAGGTGAACGAACCGGGTTTGTCGCTGGTTGGACGTATTGGGTTTGTTGGATCACGATTGCGATGGCTGAAATTACCGCCGTCGGGGAATACATGCAATTTTGGTTTCCAAAACTGCCACAGTGGATTCCTGGCGTCATTATTTTGATCTTACTGCTGGCCTTAAATTCCGTGAATGTCTCAGCTTTTGGGGAAACCGAGTTTTGGTTCGCGATTATAAAAATTGTTGCCATCGTGGCGTTGATTGTCGTTGGTATCGTGATGGTCGTTTTCAGTGTTAAAACGCCAGTGGGACATGCAGGTCTTGGCAATTTAGTGAATTATGGTGGCTTCCTACCACATGGCATGAAAGGGTTTGTGTTATCCTTTCAAATGGTGCTTTTTAGTTTTATCGGGATTGAAATGGTCGGCATGACTGCTTCTGAAACAGAGGATCCTAAAACGGTTATTCCGAAGGCCATTGACAACATCCCAATTCGAATCATCCTATTCTATGTGGGGTCATTATTTTTCTTAATGGCGATGTATCCTTGGCGTTACTTTTCAGAAGCGCACAGTCCTTTTGTGCAAGTCTTTACCAATCTAGGCATTACTTCAGCGGCCGCAATCATCAATTTTGTGGTGTTAACCGCGGCAGCGTCTTCTTGCAACAGTGCGTTATTTAGTACGGGTCGGATGTTGTTCTCGCTGACATACGGTGGCAAGAGTAAGTTTGCGCGTCAAATGGGTAAACTGTCACCAAGCCAAGTGCCACGTAACGCACTCTGGTTTTCAACTTTGGTCATTGGCTTGGCAGTCTTATTGAATTTACTAATGCCTGGTAAAGTCTTCTCGTTGATTGCCAGCGTTTCGACGACGTGTTTCATTTTCATCTGGGGCGCGATTGTGCTGGCACATCTCGCTTATCGGAAAAAAGTGGGAAAGCAGCGGTCTAAAAAATTCCGGATGCCGTTCTTTCCAATTTCGGATTACTTGATCTTAGCCTTTTTAGGCTTTATCACGATTGTGTTATGTTTAAAAACCGAGACGTTGATTGCGTTAGTCGCTTCATTGATTTGGCTAGTTGTCTTATACGTCATTAAAATTGTGAATGAAAAAGTCCATGCAGGGACACTATAAGTTCAAAGACAGGTCTGAGAAAATTTTCAGACCTGTCTTTTTTTGCGTCAACTATTTGGTATAAAGTTTTTTCTGTCGGTAGGAAGCCTAGGCGACAAAGAAGGCACGTTCAGTTCTAATTGAGTGATCACACAACAAATAGAGAGAACTAGTCTTCTGTGGCATAAATTTTGGCGGATTAAAAAACTAAAGGAACTGTCAAATCTTAACTGTTCTATTGGGTGCACCTGCTTTTTAACATCACTATCCAGTAGGCAATAATCCAAAACAGTACACGTCTCTAGCCGTGAGGAGGGGGCGTTTGGGGCTCAGCCGTGGCATTTGACTTAGCGTGGTGATTTTTCCGCGGTTAGTCAAAAACCAGCTTTTGAGACCGACCTTTGGCTCAAAAATGGTTCATGGCGTTCCAGCCCCAAACGACCCCTCCGGTAGGCGGAAACAACCCGATTCGTTAATCAGTTATCTTGTGTCTCAAACGGTTCTGGTGCGCTTTGAGCAGTGAAGCGGTACAATTAAGTTTAATGTGATTTTAGTTGAATCGAGGGACGGTTATGCAATATTTTACTTCAGATACACATTTTTACCATGCGGATTTATTGGGCCAAAATGACTTTGCGCCACGGCTTTTTCCGGATGTCGAGGCGATGAATCAAGCCATCATTGATCACTGGAACGCCCGGGTGAGTGATGAAGACACCGTTTATCATTTAGGAGACGTGGCGATGTATTTTACGCGGCCTGCTAAATTGTCCTATGAACGGGTATTTGCCATCTTGGCACAATTACATGGTAAAATTATCTTTATTAAAGGAAATCATGATTCACGCGCGTTTTTCAAATATTTGGCGGCCCACGATCCACAACTCAACGGTCAGCCCAAGTTTGAATTTCATGATGTTGGGGTGTTGATCAAATACGATCACCGCCAATACTATATGACCCACTACCCAATGATGATGGGAATCGTCAAGCAGATTATTAATTTGCACGGCCATATTCATCATTATTCGGTTAATATCAAGGAGAATATCAACGTCGGCGTGGATACCCCGGAAGTTGATTATCTGGATCATCAAGTGCCATTTGGCGCACCATTCTCATTGGCTGAGATTGAGCAGATGGTTACTGGTAAGGCGATTGATTTTGCGAAGCGGCAATAAGTGCGCTTGACCGGCTTTCGTCAATGCTTTAGGATTAACGAAGACAAGTATTGCGAGGCGACGAGGATGACGGAACAGATTACGATACTACATACGAATGATGTTCATTCGCATTTTGAAAATTGGCCTCGTATTCGGCGCTATCTTGCGGATCAGCGTCAGTTTCAACAAGCGGCCGGGCACACTGTTTTGACGGTGGACCTTGGTGATGCGGTTGATCGGGCACATCCACTTTCAGAAGCGACTCGTGGTCAAGCTAATGTCCAACTGTTGAATCAGGTCGGCTATGATGCTGTCACCATTGGTAATAACGAAGGCTTGGGATTGACTCACGCCGAACTGGATCAGCTCTATACGCAGGCTAATTTTGAGGTGGTTTTAGATAATTTGACCGTCGCAGCCACTGGTCAGCAGCCGGCATGGGCAAAACCCGCCAAGTTGATGACCACCGCCAAGGGAACCCGAATTTTGTTGTTGGCTTTTACGGCACCGTTTACCTTAACTTATCCGTTGAATGGTTGGACGCCCGCAAGTGTCAAGGATCGGTTACCCCAATTATTGGCACAGTACGCCGGGCAGTATGACGTCCTGATTGTGATGTCACACTTAGGCATCAACGTGGATCGTTGGCTGGCTAAACACTATCCGATGATTGACGTGATTATTGGCAGCCACACGCACCATTTATTAGTTAATGGCGAGGTCAAAAATGGCGTGCTACTCGCGGCTGCCGGAAAATATGGTGAATACGTCGGCCAAATCAATTTAACGATTGATGATGCTCATCGGGTCAGTCGGAGCCAAGCAAAGACCGTTGCAACGAGTCAGTTGCCGATGGTTGCGACGGATGCCGCAGAAATTGCCGGCTGGCAGCATCAGGGAGAGCAACTTTTATCACAACAAGTGATTGCCAACGTACCGCAACAGTTACGGCCGCATTGGCATCATCAGAGTGAGTTAACTGCATTAGGCCTGAAGGCGATTACGAGTTATGCGGGCACGGATTTAGGGATGTTAAATGGTGGGTTGTTCATGCGAGATCTGCCAGCGGGCGCGGTTAATCTAAATGATTTGCATACGATGTTACCGCACGCGATGCATGTGATTCGCGTCAGCTTGACTGGTGAAGAACTTTGGCGCTTAATTTATGAAATGGAACTGGTACGGCCTTTTTTGAACAAGTTTCCAATTCGTGGGATGGGATTTCGTGGTCAAGTCTTTGGCGTGATCCAGTATCAGGGATTGCGCTGGCAGGCGACCACGCATCGGTTATTAGTTAATGACCGTCCGGTTGATCCAGCGAGGACTTATCAAATCGCATTGCTGGATCATCACTTGTTTATCCCGTTTTTCCCAACGTTAAATATCAGTGGTAAAACGACGATATTAGCTGATCAGTTATTAAGAACAGTTGTCGGGAACTATCTCGCAACACAATATCCAACGCAAGGATAGAAAGGTGGTGTCGATTTGAATCGTGATCATATTGATGAATTAGCTGCACAGCAAGCTGAGCGTCGGCAAAGTCTATATCAAGGCGTTCGGCTAGACAAGACGCATATTGAGGTTAACAAACAACCGTTTGAACTCGTCTTGGATTATCATGAGGCGTTTGATTTAGATAAATTTACTGAGCGTTATAGTACGATTTTAAATAAGTATGACTATTTAGTTGGCGATTGGGGGTTTGAACAACTCCGCCTAAAAGGCTTTTTCAAAGATGAGACTAAGGATGTCCAACGTGCGCAAACGATTGGGACAGTTCAAGATTATTTATATGAATATTGTAATTTTGGCTGTGCCTATTTCATCTTGAAAAATGAACGGGTGATTAAGCCGAAACGCACGAGTCACCCTCGTAAGGATGACCGGCGTGGGAAGCGTGGTAATTCGACGACTCACAATAACAATACGACGACCCGGGCAAGTCAGTCACGGGGACGAAGCAATCGTAGTAGCAGTAAACTGAAACAACGTCGTCGCAACAAGTCCTTTACGACGAAACAAAAAGCGGCACCGTTCACTGAAAAACGTCAACAGCCAGCAAAAGTCAATGCCGGCAGTGGCCAACAAGCGCGAACGAGTAAACCAACGACTGGTAAACGGCATTTTACCATTCGGCAGAAGTAGAGAGGATTTTGAAATTGAGTCAGTATAAGGGATATTTGATTGATTTAGATGGCACGGTGTATCGTGGGAGTGAACGAATTCCGGCCGCAAAGCGGTTTATTGAACGGTTACAAGCGACGAATACGGCTTTTTTACTGGTCACCAACAACACAACTAAGTCACCGGAAGATGTTGCGGCTAATTTGGCAGATAATCATGATATTCATGTGAGTCCGGCCAATGTCTATACGGCAGCTTTAGCAACGGCGGACTATGTCAATGATGTCGCTGGCGATGGTGAGAAGACGATGTACGTCATTGGTGAACTGGGCTTAAAAGGCGCCATGCTTGAAAAAGGCTTCCATTTTGATGAAAAGACGCCGCGCTTCGTGATTGTTGGGTTGGATTATGATGTGACTTATCATAAGTTTGAACTCGCAACGCTCGCAATTAAGCGGGGGGCAACCTTTATCGGCACGAACGCGGACACCAATTTACCAAATGAACGTGGTTTAGTGCCGGGGGCCGGCTCAGTGATTGCCATGGTTGAGCGAGCAACGCAGCAACGCGCGACTTATGTCGGTAAGCCAGAGACTATTATCATGCAAAAGGCCATTGATCGGATTGGCTTGGATAAGCAGGACTGTGTCATGGTTGGGGACAACTACATGACGGATATTTCAGCGGCAATTAATTTTGAGATGGCCTCCTTGTTAGTGTATACCGGGGTCTCAACACCAGAGTTAGTCGCAAAGCAGACAGTGAAACCAACGAATGAAGTTAATTCATTGGATGAGTGGGACTTAGATGATGGCGTGGCTAAATAAGGTTAAAAATTGGGCACAGTGGCTCGGATTATATCTTTGGCTCCTGAGCGGGACGATTATCTTAACAATCAATGCCAGTTGGTTGTACTATTTTAATGTGCAATGGCAACATTTGGGCCGGCTCGTAAATTTGTCGACTGGGCGCTTGATGGTCAATTACTACCAGCTGTTAGCTTATTTGAATTTCCCGTGGGTGCCTAAACTTAAAATGACTGATTTTACAGATTCAACGAGTGCGTTAGTTCATTTTGCCGACGTTAAAAATTTGTTTCTATTGGATTATGGGGTATTCTTGGTCACTTGTGTCACCACTTATTATTTGTGGCGACGTTTGAAGCGAGATCAGCAATTGTGGCGCTTTGTGCTGCCAATGCAAACCGCTCTGTGGGTTCCGCCGCTAATTGCCGCGGCAATGGCCGTTAATTTTGATCAATTTTTTATTTTCTTTCATAAAGTGTTATTTAGAAATTCTGATTGGTTATTTGATCCGCTGTTTGATCGAATCATTGTGGTACTGCCAGATACGTTCTTTTTACAATGCTTTGTCCTGGCGTTTGTCATCCTCGAATGGTCGTTCGCCTATTATTTAGCAGTCGGTAAGCAAGCTTTAAAGGCACTCAAATAAAAAAGAGCCGTCATCACAATTGGATGACAGCTCTTTTTTATTTGGCTTAGTCTTCTTCAGGGGCTTTGGAGAACTTGGCCTTAACTGCGGAGAAGATTGCCGGAATCAAGGAAACGACGATGATCCCGATGACAACTAATGAAAAATGTTCTTTCACGAATGCAATGTTACCGAAGAAGTATCCGCCACCGCAACAGAGGATGACCCAGAGGAGACAACCGATAACGTTATAGCGGATGAATTGACGGTATTTCATGCGGCTGCTAGCTGCAACGAAAGGCACGAATGTCCGAATGATTGGCATGAAGCGTGCAATGGTGACTGTAATGCCACCGTGCTTTTTGAAAAACTTTTCTGATTTGGCTAATTGTTTTTGGTTGATCAGCCGTCCGAACCAGGAAGTTCGCGTTAAGGCTTCGCCAAGTGAGTGACCAATTAAAAAGTTAAGCGAGTCACCAGCGAGCGCAGCAACTAAGAACAATAGCACAAATGACCAAATGTGTAAGCCGTAAGTTGGATTAGCGGCTAGCGCACTAGCTGCAAAGAGCAACGAATCACCTGGTAAGAACGGTAAGACGACGGCACCAGTCTCGATAAAGATAATCGCAAACAGGATCAAATAGGTCCAAATCCCAAAACTATTGACGATTGTGACCAAGTGTTGATCAATGTGGAGCACGAAATCAACTAAAAAACTCATGGTTACCTCCAATGTATTTAAAAATATTTCTGATATAGCATACCAGATAACGTTGTTAAATACTATTGTTGACATGTAAACTAGGCTAAAACCTTAACGAATTGGGTGAAATTTACTAGCATTTAAAAGGATTCTCTTGTATTATCAAGGTATTCTAATAAGAAAACGGGTGATTTTGTGGCATATCCACAATTAGATTTATCTAAAGTCGAAGGACCAAAAGCAACCATTAAAACAAATTATGGGGACATTCAAGTGCAGTTGTTCCCTGAACAAGCACCAAAGAGCGTTGAGAACTTTGTTGGCCTTGCTAAAAAAGGTTATTATGATGGGATCATTTTTCATCGGGTCATTCCTGATTTCATGATTCAAGGTGGCGATCCCACTGGTACTGGCATGGGCGGTGAAAGCCTCTGGGGTAATCAGTTTGAAGATGAATTCTCACAAGAAGTCTTTAATTTGCGTGGGGCACTATCAATGGCTAACGCTGGTCCGAACACGAATGGTAGTCAATTCTTTATTGTTCAGAAGACTGGCCTAGATGCTGGCATGGCTGATCAGATGACACAAGCTGGTTATCCTGAAGAAGTTGTGACTGCCTACGGTAACGGTGGGACACCATGGCTTGATTTTCGGCATACGGTGTTCGGTGCGGTCAGTGACGGTATGGACATTGTTGACAAAATTGCCGCCGTTGCAACTGGCGCGCAAGACAAGCCGGTTAAAGATGTCGTGATTGAAACGATTGCCATTAGTGACTAAGTCTTATATAGAAGAACTCGGTTAGACGGGTTCTTTTTTTATGGCGTTTTGAATTATGCTAGTTTCAGGTTATAATAACTCCAATTGTAAAATTAGGTGACGGGTTGATTGTTACTGAAAGGATGGTTGGATGAGTAATTATCGAATTGGAATGCAAGTTCATGGTCAAGTGACTGGGATTCAGCCTTATGGGGCCTTTGTCACGTTAGATTCAGATCATCAAGGTCTGATTCATATTTCGGAGTGCCACGAAGGCTATGTCAAAACGATTACTGATTATTTAAAAGTTGGTCAAGTCGTTGATGTTGTTATTTTAGACATTGATGAGTATACTGGGAAAATTAGTTTGTCTCTGCGTTGTGTCGCGCATCAGCCACGGCATACAACCAGTGACTTGGAAATTTATAAGACCTTTCATCATAAGCATTTCTGGACGAATCGACATGTACATGCTGGTTTTGAACCGATTGCGCAAAATTTGGATGGTTGGATCAATGACTCACTGATCCGGTTAAAGGAGGAGGCACAGTCATGATTAAAAGAGTCGCGGCTACCATTATTAATCCCGAAGATATTGGGACGAGCTTCTTAGTTCAGCAAGTTGCCGGTCAGTATAAGTTTTATAATTTTGAGGTTTTAGCTGATCAGACACCATTGGCTTCGGTTTTATGGAAACTTCGACATGAAGTGGGCATCGATGTTGATCAATTACGACTGTATGATTCGGTCGTTGCACAGAGTGAGACAGAAAACATTTCGTTGTTTGTTTTTAATCACCTTAAGGTTGATGAGTCGGTACGTGAAGCCTGTGCGCGGCAAGGGCTTCTCTTTGTCTCTGCCAGCAAGCTGCATGGGTTATTTGAGAGTGTCAAGGTCAGTACGATGCCATC
The DNA here is from genome assembly GCF_005404945.1 of Lactiplantibacillus pingfangensis. Taxonomy (GTDB): domain Bacteria; phylum Bacillota; class Bacilli; order Lactobacillales; family Lactobacillaceae; genus Lactiplantibacillus; species Lactiplantibacillus pingfangensis. The sequence goes on from NZ_BJDG01000002.1 coordinate 178,153, forward strand.
TTTTGAAAAATTATCCAAATAAATTCAAATAAAGGGTTGACCTGCATACTAATTCTTGATAATATATATCTTGTCGCTGCGAGAGATAGTTGTGAAACAGCTACTCAACGACGTTTCAACAACATAAAATCGGAATCATCTCGGTTGTATAAATATTCAACTTCTTCAAAAAAAGTTGTTGACACATAAAAGATGTGATGATATTATGTAATAGTTGTGTTGAGTTATTCAACCAACGAATTAGACCTTTGAAAACTGAACAAAGTTTCGACAAATCAAATGTGTAGGGTCTAGCAATCCTTGTGATTGTTAGCAAAACATTTGCGAAGTCAATTCGTGAAAACAATTAATAAATTTGAACCAACTTTTTAAATGAGCTTTTTTAGAACTCATCATTAATTTGAGAGTTTGATCCTGGCTCAGGACGAACGCTGGCGGCGTGCCTAATACATGCAAGTCGAACGAACTCTGGTAATGATTGGTGCTTGCATCAAGAGTTACATTTGAGTGAGTGGCGAACTGGTGAGTAACACGTGGGAAACCTGCCCAGAAGTGGGGGATAACACCTGGAAAC
>NZ_BJDG01000003.1 GCF_005404945.1 Lactiplantibacillus pingfangensis
TCAATCGTTATACGAAACAAGCACGGGAAAGTGTCCAAATAATTGTCACCGATATGAACTACACCTATCCTAAGCTGATAAAGCTAGTATTTCCTAACGCAGTCGTAGTAATTGATCGTTTTCATATTGTTAATGCCGTCGTGGTTGGCTTTAATCGAACCCGAATTCGCGTGATGAAAAAATTTCCGACGTCATCTTTAGAATATAAGGCTTTTAAACGCTATTGGAAACTATTTTTAAAACCCAATGGCGAATTAGATATTGGCAGTTATCGGCATTACACGCACGTTCGTGGTTTCAACACGGAGAACAGTTTAGTCGACACTTTACTGGGATTGGATCAAGAACTTAACGAAGCTTACGAAACCTTACAAGCCGTTATGAGTGCCATCAGGCTACGGGATGAAAGCCGACTGCGGCTCGCATTAGATCCACAACATCACAATCCAGAAGAGATGGAAAAACACTTAGCTTCTCTTCGCGAGAACCAAAAGTTCATTGAAAATGCCTTAAAATATGAATATTCAAACGGACCACTAGAAGGAACGAATAACAAACTCAAAGTGCTCAAACGAGTCGCTTATGGTTTTGGTTGCTTTGTAAACTTCAGATTACGGATTCATTTGATATTTAGTGTACAGAAAGCGCCCAGCCACGGGGCGGCTGGGCGCTAATGATAGCTGATTACCAACAACAGTTGACAAAGAGCCGACAAAGGTTGTTTCGACGCCAGTGTCGGCTAGTCGTTCAGCGTAGTCCCATGCTTGTAGCCGAAATGGATCGAATTCACCCATCATAATGGTCGTTGCTGGCGAATTGCCTAAGTCTAACTGATTAATTGGTGAAATTAATGGCGCCGCCGCGTTGACGTTTTCCGGCAAATAATAATCGGTCATAATTGTGTCAATTTGTCGGAATAAGTCATGGTAATGTTCGAAGCGGGCCCGTTGACTTGGAATGATTGAAAATTGATCTACATCCCAAAATGGGCCATGATGATCGGCACCGGGCGCGGTGACTGGGTATAGCAGTAATTGTTGATTAATTTGCTGACTGCCGAGTTGGCGATTTAAATTGGCAACTGCCAAGGCGATGTTGGCACCAGCCGAATCACCGGCAATCGCAATTTTGGCGTCCGGTCGCGCTTGTTCAAGATAATGAATGACCGCTAAGCCGTCTAAAATTCCAGCGGGCGCCTTGTGTTCGGGTGCGAGGCTATAATCGACATTTATAATCTCACAGTGACTGCGATCGGCGATTAATTTCAAGAGAGCCGTGTTATTGCTAGGTTGACCACCATAAAACGCCCCACCGTGAAAATAAACGAGTAATTGTGGTTGGAGCAAAATGGCTGGTGTTAACCACTCGACTGGCACCGTTCTTGTTTGGCATTTCAGTAAGGTCTGTTCAACGCTGACCCGATCGCCAACAGCATCAGCGATTGCTGGTGTCAGGCTGCCGGTGCGCAACTCAGTGAGATTATTTTCCAAATGAACCGGTGCGGTTAAATCTGCCAAATTCTTTAAAACGGCGGGATCAAATTGGCCACCGGTGACATGTTCGTTGAAGGGTTTAGTAATTTTATTAACGCCATTAATTTTTACGGCATTTAGATTAGTCATTGGCATCATGATTAGGACCTACTTTCTTAAGACACATTCAGGTGATTGCTTAAGTTTAATTATAAGTAGGTATTATCTAGATTAATAAAATACTGAATAGTAACTTTAGTGAATAATCAAATCAAGGCTAATTTTATTAGGCAATGAGGTCAAATAAGTAATATAGCAAACCAATTAGCTCATAGCCGAGTAACAACATTAACACGTTGGAAGTGTAAAAGTAGACCCGACCGTGAAGCTTCTTAGATAAGTTAAGGCGCAACTGATGTGCATCGTAAATTTTAGTCACGCGGTAATAACTCGTCAAGGTGACGACAAATAGAGCGGTTGCGGCCAGAGTAATGATGGCTAGAAATAACAGAAAACTAATCCCAAGGGTAGCTGGCAAAAAGGCGAGCCAAGCTAGTCCAAGAATGTTCGCCGACGCTAGTCCCAAGCCTTGAATGCGCCAGCCATGTTCATAACGTTTGGCGAGACGACCGGCGTGTGGATGGGCCTGATTGAAATCTGCTAATTTCACCATAAAGTTTGCCAACTCACGGGTGCTGAGCAGTGTGCCATCCGTCAACTGGCGATTTAGTCGGAAGGTGAGGATGATGATGATGAGCAATCCAAGCATGGTTACAAATAGTAACCCGTAAAAAAATGTCAAATTATGTGTGCCTCCCAAGTTTAGATAAGTTGAGTATACGCTTCTCTTGTAAATTTTTAGTAAAGAACCGAAAAAGAGATTGGCGCATAAAATGAGTCACTTCCGGCGGAAAAAGTCTCGTTAGGAACAACTGAAGCGTGTCATCAAAGGCCAGTTGGGACAGCCTTGATGACACGCTTCTTTGTCGTTACGATTTAAATGGTTGGTTTGAGCGCTAAAGCTTTGGCAGCTTCTTCGCTGTCATCGAAATGGTGCTTAGTCCGACCTAAAATTTGATAGTCTTCATGACCTTTGCCAGCAATTAAAACGACATCACCAGGTTGCGCCTGTGCAATTGCCGTGGCAATCGCTTCATGACGATCAACATAAACTGGCACGTTGGCGTCAGGAACACCGGCGACCATGTCTTGTAAGATGGTCTCGGGGTCTTCCGTCCGTGGATTGTCGGAGGTGAAGATTGGTTTGGTACTTCGTTGAACCGCAATTTTGGCCATCTTTGGCCGTTTGCCTTTATCACGGTCGCCACCACAGCCAACGACACAATAAATGTCTTTTTTAGCAAAGTCTTGAATCGTTTCTAAGGCGTTCAGTAACCCGTCAGGCGTGTGTGAATAGTCCACAATGACACTGACACCGGTGTGTGATGGCACCGCTTGGAAACGGCCCTTAACGCCGGGAACCTTTTCGAGTGAGGCAATAATTTGATCTTCTGGAATACCACTCGCATAAGCGGCGGCAAATGCGGCCAACATGTTATAAACGTTGAACTGACCGATTAGTTTCATCGTGACATGCGTGACATGTCCAAAGACCGACAAGTCAAATTCGGTACCGTGGCTTTGAATTTGAACATTTTGCGCGTTGATCATCGCATCTGGTTTTAAGCCAAAAGTTAACACGTGCGCAGACGTGTATTGTTCGAATTCTTTGCCAACGGGATCGTCAGTATTTAAGACAGCGACTTTTTCGGTCCCATTACTGCCATATTTGTTTCCAAGTTGGGCAAATAACATGGCTTTGGCTTCCGCGTATTTTGCCATCGTCTTATGAAAGTCTAAATGATCTTGCGTTAAATTAGTGAAGACGGCAATATCATAATCAATTCCCCAGACGCGTCCTAAGACGAGGGCAATTGAGGAAACTTCCATGGCGACCGTTTCGACACCGGCATCGCGCATCGCTGCAAGCGTCCGTTGGGTCGTAATCGCATCGGGTGTCGTATTGGCAGTCGGTAGTTTTTCATCTTTAATTTTACGGTACATCGTGCCAATCAAGCCGGTTGCTTGTTGTTGGTCACGGTAGATTTGTTCAATTAAGTGGGTGACGGTCGTTTTACCGTTCGTGCCGGTCACGCCAATCATGCGCATTTTTTGGCTAGGCGCACCATAGAAAACATCCGCTAAAATGGCCATCGCACGTTCAGTATTTTGCACGTAAATGACTGGGACGGAAACGTCGATTGGCTTCTGGGCAACAATAATTTTTGCGCCAGCCGCGACGGCTTGATCAACCAACGTATGACCGTCGATATGATAGCCATCAACCGCAACAAACATCGCACCGTCCTTGATCTCGCGCGTGTCTTGTGTCAGCATCGTCACGTCAAAATCGGTGGTCAATGCTGGTTGAACCTGTTTGAATTTTAAACACTCAATTAATTTGCTTGCTTTCATTTAGTTAGACGTCCTTTTTTAATTAAAATAGACTACTTGACGCTTTCTAGGATACCATGCGGCAAGCTAAAAAGTCGAGCAGGACTAGCGGGGTTATTAGCCTTGTGATCATTAACAACTGAAGTTTGCCAAAAAAGGTGCTAGACCCGAAATAACGGGCTAGCACCTTAGTTAGTTTAAGCTTCAATACCTAAAAACTCATCATGGAGGGCATTCATCGCGACTTTCAAATCCGCTTCTTTAACTAGCACCCAAATCGTGGTGTAGCTATCTGTTGATTGTAAAATGTCGATATGTTGGGCACTCAAAGCGGTCACGATACGTGCGGTGACGCCGGGTGTCCCGGTAATGCCGGCACCGACGACGGAAACCTTGGCGCAGTCGCTAATGGCTTGGCAATGCACGTGAGCTTTAGTGAGTAAGTCTTTGGCGACCTTAGCATCACCGTTGACCAAGTTAAAGACCACTTGATGTTGGCTAATATTAATGAAGTCGACACTCAAGTTGTGATGGGCCATTAATTGGAAAATTTCGCTTGAACTCAAGGTATCCGTCGGCACGGTAAATTGTGTCAAATTCGTTTGGTGGGCAACACCAGTAACGGTTCGATAATGTTCAATTTGTGTCGTGGTCCGATCCGTGACTAACGTGCCAAGCTCATCCGGTGCTTGATAAGTTGAGCGAATACGCATGGGAACGTGCGCTTGCTCAGCAATTTCGACTGCCCGTGGATGAATCACTTTGGCACCTTCATGGGCCATGTTGGCTAATTCTTCGTAGCTGATGGCCTTAATGAAGCGCGCATGGGTGACTAACCGTGGATCGGCGGTCATCATCCCGTTGACGTCAGTAAAGATATCCACACGCTTGGCTTTCAGTGCGGCGCCTAAAATTGCGGCGGAAGTATCAGAGCCACCACGACCAATCGTCGTGATGTGTCCGTCTTCGGTGGCCCCTTGAAAACCAGTGACGACTACCACATCAGCGTCAATAAAGGCGTCTTGAATTGGCTTCGGGTCGACGCGCAAGATTTTTGCATTTTGAAAATCGTCATTAGTGACAATGCCGGCATCATGACCGGTCATGGCGATAACATTCAAGCCTTGTTCACGCGCCAGTTCAGTAAAGACAGCCGTAGAAATCGTTTCACCGACAGAAACGAGCATGTCCAATTCACGGTTCGTCAAACGAGACGCTTCACCGTGAACGAGGCCCAGCAAGGAATCTGTCGCATAGGGGGCACCTTTACGACCAATCGCAGAAACGACAACAATGACTTTATCGCCTTGGTCCACGGCATATTGCACGTGACGTAGGGCTTGTTTACGGGCGGCATCGTCTTTAACGGATGTTCCGCCAAATTTTTGAACAATGATTTCCATCAGAATTAAGGCTCCTCGATTTCACTCGCGTGGGCATTGGCAGTTGGGCTATCCATTAGTTGGTCACTTTCAACGTAAATCTTGTGCCACATCATGAAGGTCAAAACGGTCCACAATTTCCGTGAGTTATCACGAACACCGGCTTTATGATCGTCTAAAAGCTTCAAGAAGTAAGACTTGTCGAAGTACTCGTCAGTTTGTGACTCATTGATAATTTGTTTGGCCCAATCGTACATTTCATCTTTTAACCAGAACCGGATTGGCACTGGGAAGCCGAGCTTCTTTCGATGTAAGACGTGTTCCGGCACAATGTCTTCAACGGCTTTGCGCAAAATATACTTAGTGGTGCCATGGCTGATCCGTAAATCAGCTGGAATTTCAGCAGCCAAGTTGTAAACTTCGCGGTCCACAAATGGGGTCCGTAATTCCAAACTGGAAGCCATCGTGGTCCGATCGGCGTTGTGCAATAAGTCACCGTTTAACCAAGTATGCATGTCGATAAATTGCATCCGACTGATTGGGTCGTAATCGACAGATTCATCATAGAATGGTTGCGTGATTGATTGGAACGGATGATTTTGATTGTAGTTCTTGATAAAGGTTTTCTTTTCATCTTCGCCAAAAATAAAGGCATTCCCAACGTAACGATTTTCCAGTGGGGTCGTGCCACGCATTAAGAATGAACGGCCACGCATGCCCTCTGGCATCATTAGCGCGATTTTTTTCAAAGCGCCGTTGATGGGTTTCGTATAACGGAATGGTTTCAATGATTCTGGTTCGTGATAAATCGTGTAACCACCGAATAGCTCATCGGCACCTTCACCAGTTAAGGCAACCTTGACATGTTTAACGGCTTCTTTGGCTAGGAAGTACTGCGGCACAGCGGCCGGATCAGCCAACGGATCATCCATACTCCAAACGAAGTGTGGGAAGGCCTTCATGAAGGCTTCTGGCGTAATAATGCTACTGTGATTTTTGACTTCTAAAATCTGAGCGGTTTCTTGGGCAACGTCTAGTTCGCTATAACCTTCACGTTCGAAACCGACGGAAATCGTTTCGAGGTTAGGATTATAGTTTTTAGCAATTGCTACTATAATAGAAGAATCAATCCCACCAGATAAGAATGAGCCAACGGGGACATCTGACCGCATGTGAATTTTAACGGAATCAATCAAGGCATCTTTGATTTTTTGGGCATATTCATCTTCAGAACGTTTGACTGGATGGAATTCACGATGGTAATAGCGGGTAATCTGCGGTGCGGCGCCAAGTTTCTTCGTTAAGGAACAACCAGGGGCTAACATCTTGATTTCTTTCGTTAACGTTTCAGGTTCAGGAACGAATTGGAAGGTCATGTAATCTTGCATGGCATTCTTATCAAAGGTTTTATCCTTTAGAATCTTGTAAATGGCTTTGCTTTCAGAAGCATAGTAGAAGTCTGAACCTTGAACCGCATAGTAGAACGGTTTGATTCCAAATTGATCCCGGGCAGCGAAAAGGGTCTTTTCTTGTTTGTCCCAAATCACGAAGGCAAACATCCCACGGAAGTATTTGGTACAGTTTTCTTTGTACTTGGCATACATGCCTAAGATGACTTCGGAATCAGAACTCGTCTTGAATTCGTAGCCTTCAGCTTCAAGTTGGTCACGTAATTCAATGTAGTTATAGATTTCACCATTGTAAGTCATCCAATAGCGTTCGTTGTCATATGAAAGTGGTTGGTGTCCACCGGCTAAGTCAATAATACTCAAGCGACGGAATCCCATTGTAATGTTGTCATCAGCAAAGTAACCATCATCATCGGGACCCCGATGGACAATCATCTTTGTCATTTCGTGGATCGTTTGATCGTAGGCCTCATTATCAGTCTTGGTCCGATCAGTTAAACAACCAGCAAAACCGCACATGTGTGTTCATCTCTCAATCTTTAAGTTTAATTTTTAAGTGTCTAACTTGTACTCATGTTTTGTTGTTAATTTACCCGATTTTACGGTTTAAGTAAAGTAATCATGGGCATTGTAACGGATTCTTACCGAATTGCCATCTTAATTTTGAGAAAAAAACGGCTGTTTTGACATGCTAAAACTAATATCCGGCTTATATCCAGTTTTCATAAGTACATTGAACTATTATACTTGCTTTGAGAACTAAGATAAAGGTGATTAGATGTTTCGTAGCGTTTACAAAGTAAAATAAATTTAATATAACTGTATTTTTTCACGATGAACACCCCACTAATTCCAGCTTAAATATTACGAAATATTACAAAAAGGCCGATTTATTACAGTGAGACGGCGAATTAGTAATCTGATTGCTATTGGGCTGTCACATTCAGTCCGTATACTTAGCTCCTGTTGTTAAGTCCGGTATCTAAGTGGTGCCGGACTTTAAGAAACTACCCAAAAAACACAGGAGTGAAACTATTTATATGAAGATCAAGAGTTTACTATTATCAACTGCAGCCGCGGCTAGTTTGTTTGTCCTCGGCACAACTGCTGCCAACGCCGACACCATTACGGTTAAGGCTGGCGACACCGTTAGTGCATTGGCAGACACTTATAACACCACGATTTCCGCAATTGAAACAGCTAACTCATTAGCTGACGTTAACTTAATTATCGTTGGCCAACAGTTGGAAGTAACTGGCACGACAACACAAGCGGTTGTTACCCCAGCGTCACAAGCACCTGCCCAATCACAGGCACCTGCTTCACAAGCGCCGGCTCAGTCACAAGCTCCCGTACAGTCACAAGCTCCTGTACAGTCACAAGCACCAGTTCAATCACAAGCTGCCTCGCAAGCGCCAGCAGTATCACAAGCACCAGCGCAATCGCAAGCTGCTCCGGCAACGTCTGGTTCAGACAGTGCCGCTAAAGACTGGATTGCCAACAAAGAATCTGGTGGTTCATACTCAGCTACCAATGGTCGTTACATTGGTAAGTATCAATTAGATTCATCATACTTAAATGGTGACTACTCAGCTGCTAACCAAGAACGTGTTGCGAACAATTACGTTTCATCACGTTACGGTTCATGGGCCGCAGCACAATCATTCTGGCAATCACACGGCTGGTACTAAACTCAGCCTTAAATTCTACGAACATTAAATAATCGGTCTCAGCCTACTTATCTTGTAGGTTGGGGCCGGTTTTTGTTTGTCAGCGAAAGGTTGAAAGATGAAAGCCATGAACAAGCCTCATCGTGCCAATTACCAGCTGTCGCTTCCGGTTGGGACTGATAACATGCGGTCGTGGGACCGGTCCAAGCCAGGAACGTCTTGGACCTCGCCTGGAACCCTTGCAAAAATCGCAAGTGTCCCAGACCGTCCGTGGCGTAACGTCGGCCAAAACCAGCCGATGCAACGCCACCATCACGACCGATGCTATCAGTCCCAACCTGCAGCAAATTAAAGTTAAGAGACAGAAATGTTTAGCCGTGTCCCACAGTGCACAACGGTTCTGCCTGACTGGGTACCACCAGTTTAGTTTAAGAGCGACAGTTGCTGGGATAGTTCCGTTCACATTTCTTTTTAGGCTGGCAATGTTTAGCCGTCCATCTAAAGAATGAAAGCACAAAAAGTGTTGGGGTAGTAATACGCTGTCAATAATTATGGGGGATGTGCAGTTGACAGCGGAGGATTAGCTAAGTGTTTTTAGTCACGATGAACTTTTTCCGAAGCAACTGGTAGCTCTGGGTAAGGATCAGGGAGCTGATTAGCTAATTTTTCGGCCTTCGCGTATTGGCGCTCGGCGGTGATAATTTGTGCGGCCTTCGGCGCATTGTAAATGTTGAGTTTGAAGTCGATTTCTTTTAAATTCGCCAGTATTTTCCGTTGTTCAGCGAGAATGGCTTCTCGGTGAGCCGCTAAAAGTTGTTGCCGGGTTGGAATGGTACTGGGGCCAACCATAACAGCTTCAATATAGGTGCGAATATCGGCAATTTTCATGCCGGTGTTTTTTAAACAAGTGATCGTATGCAATAGTTGCAAGTCTGCGTCTGTAAATTCGCGGTAGCCAGATTGGTTGCGACTGACAAACGGTAATAACCCCTGTTTATCATAAAAGCGAAGGGTATAGATGGACAGGTGGGTCTTTTCAGCGACGGCTTTAATACTGTAAGTCAAAATTTTTCACCTCTTTACTTGCCCTAGAGTGTTGTCGAGGGTTTATGCTAATTTCAGTTTAAAAGTTAAGCTAAAAAAATACAAGTAATGGAGCAATGAAAATGAAAACAAAAGTATTAGTAACTGGTGGCAATGGCTTTTTAGCCTTGTGGGTGATTAAAGATTTACTGGAACAAGCTTACGCCGTTCGGGCAACGTTGCGGTCGTTGGCAAAAGCGGATGAGGTTCGACAGACTTTGCGTGATCAGGGCGTCGATGTTGCCAATTTAAGTTTTGTCGCGGCTGATTTAACACAGGATGAGGGCTGGGCAGAAGCGATGCAAACGATCGACGTTGTGATGAGCGTGGCCGCACCAGTCTTTGTTAATGGTGAAAGCGTGGAAAGCGAAGTTGTTGAGACGGCGAAAAACGGGACACTACGAATTTTGAAGGCGGCTGAAACAGCTGGCGTCAAACGGGTTGTGATGACGGCTAATCTTGGTGCGGTCGGCTTTAGCCGACTAGATCATCAGGGCCAAGTGACTGAGCAAGATTGGACTAATCCCGACCAAGCGGGGTTGTCCTTGTATGAAAAGTCAAAATTATTAGCGGAACATGCGGCCTGGCATTATGTCAAAACCACGGAATCGCCATTAGAATTAGTCACGGTCAATGCCGGCGCAATGCTTGGAAAGTCCATGAACCGGCATGTTTCTGGGAGCTTTGGACTGATTGAACGCCTTATCAAAGGCCAAGCGACACCAAACTTTCAAGTGAATGTGGTCGATGTGCGGGACGTCGCAGCGATGCATGTTTTAGCAATGCAAACGCCCACTGCGGCCGCACAGCGCTTTTTGGCGGTGGCGGATCGGGCCATTACGGCTAAAGAGATCAGGACGTTAATTAAAGCTCAACGGCCAGCACAAGCGACTCATTTACCGCGCGTCTTATTGCCAACTTGGCTAATTCGTAGTTTAGCACCGATAGTGCCAGCTGCTGGTGAGGTGAGTTTGATGATGCGTGTCAATCATGACGTTAGCAATCGGAAGGCCCGGACCATCTTGGGCTGGCAGCCGCACTACAGCGCAGATGAGGCTTGGCGGCAACCGATAGCCTGGGTAATAATTGATAAGCAAAATTAACGGCACTAAAACCGACTCTGATCGTGGTTTTAGTGCTGTTAATGACAGACTTAGGGATTGATTAGCCTAGACCGACTAAGCGCAGCAGTGCCATGGCAATCACGCCGGTAATCACGACCGCTAGCAGGCTTTTCGTTAAAATACCCGCTAGAATGGCAGGGATTGAGGCATAGATATTGGCTAAATTAAAGCCAGGCCAGTGACCCGCGTGGTAGGTCAGCAGGCTTTCAACAAAGATCGCGGTCATAATCGCAACTGGTACAAACGACAGGAAGCTAATCAACCATTTGGGAACGGTCAGATTTTTAATCACGGCGAAGGGGACGACGCGTGACAGCCAAGTGACAAGTCCAGATAAGAGAATCGTAACGAGCACGTAGTTAGTCATGCGGGCTCACCACCATTCCAAAGCCACAGCCGAGCAAAGCCGCGATAAGTAGGGCAATGTTCCCGGGAAAAAAGCGCATGAGAAAGAACATCGCAATTGCGACAAATATGACGACTAGCAATTGTGTTTTTAATGATTTACTCCGATCGGTGATGATTTGTAAATATAACAGGCCAATGAACATGCCCACGACCGCAAAATCGAGGCCAAATTGATTTGGATCAGTAATCAAGTTACCGAGCAAGCAACCGACAACCGTTGCGACCGCCCAAACGAGATAAGCGATAATGTTGGCGGCATGTAACCAGCGCGGTCGGAGTTGATGATGGGTTTGATTCAATTTATTCATACTTAACGCAAAGGTTTCATCGGTCAAAAGTGACCCTAAGGCGATATTTTGTGCCAGCGATTCTTTTTTGAAATATTGCGCAATTGACAGACTCATCAGGATCATCCGTGAATTAATGAGAAAAGTTGAGAGAACGATGGCAGAAACTGGGCTACCGGCGAGCAACATGCTGATGATAATAAATTGTGCGGAACCAGCATAAACAATCAAGGACATCAGCAGGACCGCTAATACTGATAAGTGACTTGTATTGGCCACAATGCCCATCGCTAAGCCAACACCAATGTACCCAAACAAGGTTGGCACGACGTCTTTAAGGCCGCTTTTAAAGGTTAAACTTGCGTCCATATTTTTCGGGAACCTCCTTAAAATGAGTCAAAAAATTCAGTGAGTCTAGTTTACACTTTTTGGTGAAAATAATGAAGAACTTTATCATATCATTTTAATGTTGCGGTCACGAAATTATTACTTGCATTTGTGAGTGGCTGGGCGTAACATAAGCTCATTGATTTTTTGAAAGGACAAATGGTGAGAGATAATGACTCTGGAACAATTAGCAGCCCGTAGCGGGGTCGCTGCTGATAAAATCGTTGCTTATACAAAGGCTGGTTTACTCCCATGCAAAGACGCTCATGCGACGTTCAATGCTGACGATCAATATTGGCTAGATATGGTCAATTGCTTCTTAGAAAATGGCTCATCCGTTGAGGACTTAAAAGATTTGATGCCACTGTGCGAACAGTGTGCCACCAACTAGGCCTAAATTAGGATACTGCAAGTAGAACGGCGTTAATCATCGGTTTAAAACTGATGGTTAACGTTTTTTGTTTGCCCGGATAATCGTGACTACCACAAAAAAAAGCACTCACATGCGTCAATTTGTTGACGTGTGTGAGTGCTTTTTCCGTCCAGCGATAAAGGCATGGACTAGTTAGCTTGTTTGACTGTTTTTATCATTTTTTGCATGGCGGTTGCTTGGTATTGTGCGGCTGCCTGTTTTTCTAATTGTGCTAATTGTGTCTGGGTCATGGCCGGGTTTTTAACCATGGCGGCCTTGACGGTGCTTTGCACATAAGCTTTAGCTTGTACTTTCATCGTCGCTGACTGTTGTTTTGCAAGAGCACTGAGCTTTTTGGCTTGGGTGGCACTAAGGACAGCCCAAGTCTTTTTAACGTAGAAAGTATTCTGGCGTTTGATCAATTGTTTATCATTATTGGCAATACCAAACCAGAACTTCGCTGTATTATTTTCATACTGCCAACGAGTAGTTTTGGTGACCAGCTTGGTGGCCCCAGTTGTCGTTTTCACATGGTTAACCGTTTTAATGCTAGCCTTGGTGGTGCTGACTTTCTTTTGATCAGTCATCGTTTTGTAAATATAGACGCGGTTCTTATCCGCCGTCCCGACTGACTGATAGAGTAGCAGGTCTAATTGACTGCTACCAGCTGATTTTAATGGTTGTGTCTTGGTGGTGGTCACTTTTTCCATCCCCAAATGTTGGCTGTCGTTCATCACAATAAGCACTAATGAAGCAACTAACGTTAGACCGAAGAGGGCAGTTAAGCCATTCTTGAGCCAAGAAGGTTGGAGATAAATGAAGGTTAAGAACAACACGATGGCACTGAGGACCAAAGTAACAATAATCATTAGTCATCAACCTCCTTTGTAACTGGTTTGATTGAATGTTGTTTGTCTTGCATAAAGAAGGCAACGACTAACCCAACCACACAGAAGGCGACCGCAACGTAGAAGGCCGCGTGATAGCCACTTAAAGTTGCGTTGAAGTAGTCATTTTGGTAAGCCAATGGTTGAGACTTTAGCAAACTTTTAGCTGGTGCTTGAGACGTGGTCACATTAGATAACACTGAAGTTAAAATGGCGGTCCCAATTGAACTGGCAATTTGGCGAACCGTGTTGTTCACGGCAGTCCCATGACCCATCATGTCTAATGGTAAGGCGTTCATCCCGGCAGTGGTGGCGGGCATCATGACCATTGAAATCCCAAACATTCGAATGGCATATAACACGACGATATAGATGGTTGCGGTTGTCCGCGTAATGAACATAAATGGAATCGTTCCAGCGGTTAAGAGGAACATCCCTAAGATGGCTAAGCGTTTGGCACCAAAGCGGTCAAAGGCTTGACCGGTAATGGGGCTCATGATCCCCATCATTAAGGCACCGGCTAACAAAGTTAAGCCGGAATCAAAGGCCGAGAAGCCATGAATAATTTGTAAATACAGTGGAATGACCATTTCGGCACCGACCATGGCCATGTTAGTCACAGAACTTAAAATCGCCGCGACCGTAAAACGAACATGTTTGAAAACTCGGAAGTCCAGAAATGGCTTTGCCATAGTTAATTGACGCCAAACAAATAAGATAATGCCAATGACCCCGATGGCTAACATAATTAGGACTTTTGCGGAAGTCCAGCCGTCGTCACCAACGGAGGAGAAACCGTAAAGTAAACTACCAAAGCCTAAGGTGGATAACGCTAGGGATAAGAAGTCTAATTTTGGCTTTGAGGTTTCAAGCACATTGGCCATGAAGAAGAAGCCGGCAATAATCACGATGGCAACGATTGGAATAATCATCCCAAATAAATCACGCCAGCTCATGTTATCAATGACCCAACCAGAAAGGGTCGGACCAATCGCAGGTGCTAAGCCAATGACGATCCCGGCCATCCCCATGGCAGCGCCACGTTTATCGGCTGGGAAGATCGTTAACATAATCGTTTGTAGCAATGGCATCGTGACACCGACACCGACGGCTTGGATTAAACGTCCCGTTAATAATAGTTGGAAGTTGGGCGCCGTAAAACAAATAATGGTCCCAATTTCAAAAATAGTCATGGCAGATAGGTATAACCATTTAGTACTGAAACGGGTGCTTAACCAAGCGCTAACTGGAATCATAATCCCGTTAACGAGCAAGAACCCGGTAGTTAACCATTGAACCGTAGACGTGGTAATATCGAAGGCCTTCATTAAGGTTGGAAAGGCGGTCGTTAAAATCGTTTGATTCAGGACGGTACAAAATGTCCCGATTAATAGTATGGCAATGAGTAAACCACGTTTATATGGTTTCCCATTCGTATCAACAGCAGTTGACATGAAATCCCTTCTCTCTAAAAAACTACGTTGTCTAATATAAGCGGCTTTGATACTTTTGTCAACAAACTTGACATTAATATTAAAAAATATATACTAAGTATTGTAAATTAAAGAAAAGAGGTCGCTTTGTGAACAATCAGGATGCAGATTTTTTCAAAACCTTTAAAACACAAATTAATAAACATAAATTTACGGTTGGCATTAGTGATTTAGCTAAAACCACGGGGGTCTCGCAAACACAGCTTCGTTACTGGGAGCAAAAGGGCTACATTCATAGTCAGAAGGCGACCGAGAAGAATACAGCTCATCGGTTTTCTTATGGGACTTTGATGCGGGTTCATTTTATTAAAGCCATGCTCGATGAGGGTTTTACGCTGGCTGCAGCAGCTCAGCGGGCCAGCGAGCACGGGACCCAGATGGAAATGATGCGAATATTTGTGACGAACGCTTTTGAAGGTGTGGAAGAGCGTGATGGCCATCATATGATCAATTTAGGTTATTTTGATGAGGCCCACACAAAGAATTTATATGTCTATATTGTCGATAGCCAACCGCATTATCGGGTCTATCCTAAAAAATAAGGTTGTAACCCCTATCTTCTAGCTTGTGAAACCAGTTGATTAATGGTAGATTTAAGTCGGTAAGTATCGGTAAGTCATGCGGACAACAAGTTTCTCACTCGTCAACCGATCTTATGGCTGGGTTGACCGTTGTCATGTTGGTCGTGTTTTGAAGTTTAACTTTGCAAAGAGATTTACAACAGAGCGCGAAACTAGCGCTGAGAGATGCCTGAATCAGTTCAGGTAGTGATCGTGCATAAAAACAACGTGTAATTGAATCTAGAAGTTTGTTTCAATTTGTCCGGTGATGATACTTACTAGTAGGGCCCAAGTGCTGTGAGAAAGCTTGGGTCTTTTTTTATAAAAAAGAGTGTTCACCACAGCGGGTTGCTTCCGAGCATAGCCTAGTCACCAGTATCATGCGCACTTGGCATGGTGCTGGTGACGTAGCTAAGCGGAGGACGCAGCTGTGGTGAACACGTTTCGACTATAAAAAAAGAGTGTTCAGCAACACGGTTTGCTGGTGAGCATTATCGTGGTTAAGCGGAGCCCGCAGTGTCGCTGAGCACGTTTCGACTATAAATATAGAAACAACCTCAAAAGGTTGAGCATAAAATAATGACGCGTGCCGCAACAACACGAATTCAAGCCTATATTTCAACAGCAACTAAAAACCCACCCTCTAACATAAGCAGGCGGGTTAATTAGCAATCTGAGTAAAATTTGATATTAAAGTGACTGAACAAGTTCAATTTTACCGACAGCAATCGGTAACGTCACATGGGTAGAATAATGGCCGACTGCGCCGGCAACAGTGGCTGGCAACGTAACGTCATCCGTGACGCCGTGGACGTAAATGACGCGCTTATCTAATTCTAGCTCGCTGTCATTAAAGGTTGCCTTGAAATTAGTTGTGAGTTCAGCTAATGGCACTACTTTGGTATAGGCAAAATAACCGTTGACATCTGCGACCGGATAATCATCGTTGGGAATGTTCATTTTATGTGGTGCGGCGTCTAAAGGCACCATCGTTGTGCCAGAAACAACGCCAGTTTCAGGTAAGTCAACGAAACCGTCATGGTTAGCGTCCTGTGCCATCGTGGCGATTGCTGCCGGTCGACCGTCTGGGAAACCATGGAAATGTTCCCAATGTTGGGCGTTAGCCGGTGTGTCAAACATTTCAAGATTAATCGTCAATGTGTCACCATTAATCACGAGTAAGGCAGTACCATGAGCGGAATGACCGATTTTTTCAGCATTTAATGGCACAATTTCTGCACGATAGATTTTCATAAGTGATAGCCTCCGTTAATTTGATGGCCTTAGTGTATAATAAAACCAGCACTAAAAAATTGATAATTATCAAGAAAAGAGCAAAAAATGACTCATTCAGCAATTAACTGTGTGCAGAACGCGCCAATCTTTAAGGGCTTGGCAGCAGAAGATATTGCACAATTGGCGCAAATTTCGGTTCATCAGGAATTAGTTAAGCGGGGGCAAGTCTTGTACCAGCCGTTCACGCCGTTGCAGCGGATGATGATTGTGGATCAGGGGCGCGTGAAGGTTTATCAGTTGGATGAAAATGGTAAGGAAAAGGTGTTGTATATGCTCCGAGCGGGGTCGATTGATAGCGAGGCGGCCTTATTTACACAACATCAACATTATAATTACGCGGAGGCGGCCGAAGACAGTTTGATTTGTTCAATTGGTCGCGCTGATTTTCAGGCGTTAATTCACCGAGTGCCACAGGTGGCGTTTAATTTACTGAATGTGTTGGGTGATCGACTAACCGCGTTGGAATCGGTCAGTGCGTTGACGGGAAATTTAAAAGCCAAGAACCGAATCTTGGTCTACTTGCAACAAGTCAGTGCCCAACAGCAGCAAAATCCACTTATTTTGCCAGAAAAGAAGAAAGAATTGGCGAGCTTTTTAGGCATCACGCCAGAAACGTTGAGCCGTCAACTCGGACAGTTGGTTCAGGACGGTTTGCTAAAAATTGATGGTCGAAAAATGACATTGATCGAAAAATGAGGCCAGCAGGGTGTGCTGACCTCATAGATGATTTGTAAGGGTGGTTGATTATGATTTGGAGAGTTGCGCGAAATGACTTGCGTACCACTCGTCCCAGCTAAGTGCTGGATTGCCGCTCTCAAAATATTTTTGATCCAAACGATCAATCAGGCTGAGATAATCCTGATATGAAAAGTTAACACTGTCAGTTAACCGTTCGCTGGTCGTCATGTAACGTCCTAAGTTCAAATGGTCGTTAATATCAGTCATAAAATTAACGACATCATAGTTGGACATTAACTCAAGATTGTTAGCATCAAAAAGCTTTTGATAAAACTTGGCAAAGCTTTCAACAGCTGTATGTTGCAAGCTATCATTGAGTTCGGTAATAGATAATTGAGCATCTTCAGTCACGATGCGGTTCCTCCTTAGTATTGAAGCACGATCCGAGAAAATAAATTTTAAAACGGTTGTTGCCCGTAAGCAACAGTTTTGCGCTACAATTTAATTATGGCACGATTACTATGGCATTTCAAAGGATTGTCAAAATTATGTGACTTAATTAACCAGTGGTAAAAAAATTATAAATGGTGTACGATAGCTTAATTAAGCAGACAGATAAATTTAGTTGAGGTGAAGTAAATTCATGACCCCCATGAAGGAAGATTACTTAAAAATCATTTTCGAACTTGGTGGTACGAAGAAAAAGGTGTCGAACAAGCAAATTGCGCTAAGCTTAGACATCGCAGCCGGTTCTGTGACGGAAATGGTTGGTAAATTAGTGCAAGACGGATTGGCAAGGCATACCCCGTATGCCGGGATTTCATTAACGACTGAGGGGATTCGCTATGCGGAAACCTTGGTTCGTAAGCATCGTATTTGGGAAGATTTTCTCGTTGATAAGCTCAATTATGATTTGCCGGATGTTCATTCTGAAGCGGAAGTTTTGGAACATGTGACGAGTGAACGGCTAGTTGATTCCTTGGAGTCGTATTTAGGCCATCCAACGCACTGTCCACATGGTGGGGCGATTCCTGATAAGGATGGGCAATATACCGAAGACAGTCATACTGCTTTGGCAGATACTGAAGATGGCAGTGTGGTTTCTATTGAACGGTTTATTGATAATCATGACTTGTTGGTTTATTTACACGATATTGCGTTGAAGATTGGTCAGGCGGTCAAAGTTGTGAAGCATGATCCCTTCGAAGGTCCGGTCACGATCGAAGTACAAGCGACCGGCCAACAGATTCCGGTGAGTTACAAAGCGGCGCACAATATTTTTGTCAGCTAGTTATTGGCGAAAATGCTGCCGGTGATCTTTGTTGCCAATTGCGAAATTTTTAATCGTTTGATAAAAGAATTTAGGAAATTAGCGTGATTCGCTATCCTTTTCGAAAACAATATGCTACAATTACTCTTGTAGCTTGGTTAGGTAATTTTGGTCAGATCGTTTCAATAAACTATCCCCATTTGCACCGAATCATGATTTACATTAATTTATATGTGCAAAAAAGCACTAGGAGGATTTTTTATTATGGAACATGGAACAGTTAAATGGTTTAACGCCGATAAAGGTTTTGGTTTTATCACTCGCGAAAACGGTAGCGATGTATTCGTACATTTCTCAGCTATCCAAGAAGACGGCTTCAAGACTCTTGAAGAAGGCCAAGCTGTAGCATTCGACGTTGAAGAAAGCGATCGTGGCCCACAAGCAGTTAACGTTACTAAAGACTAATTAACGGCTTAAAAGGCTTTTCTCTAATTCGTTAGAGAAACTTCAAAGACCGGTTATGGAGGGAAACTTCCATAGCCGGTTTTTTTCGGCCTTTTTTAACTTTTGGGGTAGCTGTCAGGCCAGAATTAGCTTAAAGTTAGGCTATTAAGAAATGTGCGTCACTTAGGGGGAAAATACGATGACCACCGATGAACTGATTATTGCCACTTGTTTGAAAGCCGGTAAGATTATGGTCGAAAACGGCTCAGAAATTTCGCGAGTAGATGATACGATGATTCGAATCGCTCAAAATGCCGGGGTCGTTCAGGCCAATACTTATGTGACAATTACTGGGGTGATGATGTCGATTCAAGGACGCAATGCCACTCAAATCGCCTCCGTGACCAAACGAACGATTGATTTGGAGAAAGTTTCTCAGGTCAACCAATTGTCGCGAGAGTTTGCCGACCAACGCATTGATTTACCAACGTTACATGCCCGTTTGGGACAATTAGATCAGGCGTCGCGCTCATTTCCATTATGGCTTCAATTAGTTGGCGCGGCTTTGGTCAGCGGGCCATTGATGATCATGTTTCGGCAAGAGACCGTTAATACTTGGCCTACCGTGGTCATTGGGACCTTAGGATATCTAGTCTTTTATCTCTTAAATCGTTATTTAAAAATTAAATTTTTGAGTGAGTTAGTGGCTGCGCTCCTAATTGGCTTTTCTGCCGAATGGGCCTATCAAGTTGGCTGGGGCACAAATATCAATGATATTATCATTGGTTCGTTGATGCCGTTAGTTCCCGGGGTACCGCTGACTAACGCTGTTCGTGATATTTTGGCCGGTAATTTTGTCAGTGGTCCGGCGCGCGCGGTTGAAGCTTTAATCAGCGCCGCAGCGTTAGGTTTTGGCATTGCCGTCGTCATTACGATTTTCTAGGAGGTGTGCTGATGGGAGTCATTGGACAATTAATACTGGCTTATTTAGCAGTTTTAGGTTTTGGCCTGATTATTAATATTCCGCGGCATGCCTTAAATGTGGCTGGTTGGATCGGCACCATCACTTGGGCTAGCTATCTAATCATGCAGGCCGCTGATGGTGGGGTGGTCCTCGGTAGCTTTATCGGTTCTGTTGGCATTGGGGTATTAAGTAATTTAGCCGCACATTATAAAAAAATGCCGTCGATTATTTTCAATATTCCCAGCTTAGTGTCATTTGTGCCGGGAAGTCAGGCGTATCAAATGGTTCGTAACTTTGCGCTTGGTAAATATGATCAAGCGGTGGGGTTCATGTTGCAGGTGGTCGTGATTACTGGGGCAATTGCCTTGGGATTTTTAGTTGCAGAACTGTTAAATCAACTGATTGCTTTTTGTTTGCAGCAGTGGCAGAAGTTGCGTTCATCGTAAAAGAGTGGAACAAGAGGCGGGTTGCTACCGAGCATAGCATAGGAAAACGAGTGATTGGGGCTTTCAATCGGTCGTTTTCCTATGCTAAGCGGAAGTCGCAGCCTTTTGTTCCACGTTTCGACTATAAATATTCGGAGCTACAAACCGAGTCTGGGGTATTGTCCTAGGCTTTTTTTGTGAGTATCACTTGCCTTCCACTAACTCTAAACTGGTAAACTGAGCTTACTTTGAGATATTGGGGGATTTTTACAGATGATGAAACGAAAAATATTAGCTGTGCTGCTTAGTTTGGGACTGATTCTAACCGTGGTTGTTGCTGGCTGTGGTCGAAAAACGATTTCTAAAAAAGAGAGTCAGAATTTGACCCCGACGTTATTTTTCCATGGTGGCGGGAGTAGTTATCATGCTGAGGAGCAGATGGCGAACGCGGCTAAAAAAGCTGGGGCGACGAATACGATTATTCGGGCGATGGTCGACAAACAGGGGCAGGTTAAACTGGTTGGAACCATTAAACCAGGGGCAAAAAATCCAATCGTTGAGGTTAACTATGCGAATAACCGCGAGTTAAATTATCGTAAACATGGTGAATGGGCGACAGCGGTTGTTCGAAAACTGCAACAGCAATATCATTTTAAGGCAATCAACATGGTTGGCCATTCGTTGGGCAATATCTCGCTGATTTATTATTCGTTGCAAAAT
The DNA here is from genome assembly GCF_005404945.1 of Lactiplantibacillus pingfangensis. Taxonomy (GTDB): domain Bacteria; phylum Bacillota; class Bacilli; order Lactobacillales; family Lactobacillaceae; genus Lactiplantibacillus; species Lactiplantibacillus pingfangensis. Next base: position 20,826 of record NZ_BJDG01000003.1, read on the forward strand.
GCGGGGAATACGCGCTTGCCAAAATTACGAAAACAAGTAGATATTGCCGGTCACTTTGCTGGCTTGAACTTTGCCAAAATACCAGCATCGGTCAAGCAGCCGGCTGGTTTAACTTTGAATGCTGCTGGCAAACCTAATCATATGAACGCCACTTATCGTCAAATGACGGCGTTGCGTCAGACTTTGCCCAAAAATCAAGTCAGAATATTGAACATTTACGGCAATATCGGCGGGCACACGGATGGCACCGTTCCAAATGTGTCTTCGCTAGCTTTAAAATATCTCGTGGCACCAAGGGCAAAATCTTATCAAGAAAAGGTCTTTACGGGCAAATTAGCCCGTCATTCTAAATTACATGAAAATCCACAAGTTGACCGGGCGTTGATCAGCTTTCTGTGGGGAAAATAACTCGAAATTGAGTGCTTCCGGTTGCTACTGATAAAATGCTCGACACCAGTCTAATTTAGAAGCAGTCGTTGCTGACAGGACAATGTTGATGATCTTTTGTATACTTGTAAGCTTCAAACAATAAACGTTTGTAGATAAGAAGGGCACCATGACTGGATGTCAAAGCGCCCTTCTTTTTTGCGTCTAGTAGAGTCTGTTATTTCAATCACTTTTGGAGGCAGTCAGTCGAGTTTGGTCGATTCAGTGGCGTTAAATAGCCAACTGCCTTGTGGCGTTTGTTGATAAGCCATTTCAGTCACTTTACCGGTTTTCAAATCCGTAAAAATGAATTTGATTTCATCATTATTACGAGTTGCATAACGGACAGTTAAACCATTCGTTGGATTATTTTTTATTTTTTCAATTGCAGCCCCCATGGTTGGACCATCAGGATACTGACTGGCGAGTTCAAATTTTGTTTTTGACATTTTCTCAGCTCCAAATTAAGTCATAAGTTATTATAGCATGTTAGTGATTATCGCTTTAAGCCTGAAAGGTGAAATTCGTGAGGGAAGTCCATCGTGTCAATAACCAGCATATACAGATTAGTTAACGCCTATCGCTTCCTGTTAGCACTACTAAGCATGCGGTCGTGGGGCCGTCCCACCACCGTACGACGATTCTGCCTGACGGAGCGCTCGTCGCGAATTTAGCTTATGAGCAACTATTGCTCATATTTCCTTTAGATAACAAAAAAACTATCGACTGTTGTCGATAGTTTTAGTCGTCCGAATGAGTACTTATTTAGCGTACATCGAACCAGTAGTTGCTTCTTTTAGATCCAAAGACTTCCGTAAAACATTCGTGACCCGTTGCTTTTCAGTTTGAGGCACAACTTCGAACGATTGGCCGTTGATCATTTTACCGTTACCTTGGGCATGATCCGAAACGATGTTCTTAGTTGCAACACGGTAATTAGAAACGATGCTGGTTAAGTTTCCGAATGTTAAGTCGGTCCGTGTTTCCTTAGCTAATGATTTTAAGAAATCTTGTTTCATTAAGTTAGTCGCATTGGTACTTTCGCTAATGATGGCGGTAATCAATTGCCGTTGACGTTGTTGCCGACCGTAGTCACCCAATGGATCATCGTAACGCATCCGTGAATAACCTAAAGCTTTGGCCCCATTCATGTGGGTTTTAACGCCCTTAGTGTAGCTGTTACCTTCATAATTGAAAGTTCGTACGGGGGTGATATCCACGCCACCGACTTCGTCAACAACTTTTTTCATCCCACCCATGTTGATTAAAGCGTAATAATCAATCGGAACATTTAACCATTTTTCAACAGTTTTAATGGTGGTGCCGGCACTACCATAAGCGTAGGCGGCATTTAATTTTGATGGAAAATCTTGCTCAAATCCAGATACAGAAACTTCTGAATCTCGTGGCAAACTCATTAATGTCGTCGTTTTAGTCGTTGGATTAATCGTTGCCAAGATAATACTATCGGTACGTCCCTTATAGTCTCGACCAAGGGCCCCGGTATCGGTACCTAACAATAGAATTGAAACCGGCTTTTTACCATTTAAAATGGCATCCGTATTCCGCGTCTTTTTAATCCCACTACTTTGATACACGATCTTCGCGGCATTACGTGCGTTGAAATAAGTTCGTGCGGCAAATGCACCAATCCCAACTAACAACACTGCTAGGATGACCAACAGTGTGTTCCGAACTGGATGCTTCTTCTTAGGTCCTTTACCCCCAGATTTTTCCTGATGCATCTGTGAACGACTTGGCATTTCTTCCATGAATTTTTCCTCCAATAGTTATGTAAAAACTATACATAGTTTAGCATGCTTTCGCGTCATCGGAAACACTTTTCAAATAACGTGAGAAAGCGCGCGTACCCGTAACTCATCACTAATCATACCTGTTTTATGACCATAACGTGTCGGATTTACGCTTTCTTTGTGATTTTTTAAGGTTCCCTAAACAAAGCCGGGCACCTTTTAGCCTGTGAATCAATTATGGTATAATTTTATTAATTGTTAATATTAATGGGGGTTCTAATTTTGATGATCGATAAGTCGCGTTATCGGCCGGTCAAGTTCGTGATTGCAGTGATCTTATTTGCATATTTAAGTTATTTTATTCAGTCCGGTGCGGTGGGTGTTGATCTATTCGACGCGGGGCTGATCTCGCTAGCAACGATTAAGGTAAACGGCTTTTTTACGTTGATTTTTAAGGTGATTAGCTGGTTAGCATCACCCGGTCGCGATATCCTTTGGATTGTGCTCTTAGCGTTTCTGCTTTATGGGTTTAAGTACAAGATTCAAGCGCTTTGGTCGCTAGCCTTGATGGCTGGTGGCGTTGTGCTTGATTTCATTTTTAAACACTTGGTTGCGCGTGCCCGGCCAATTGGTCATTTGGCAACTGACACGGGTTACAGCTATCCGAGTGGTCATACGATGGGAACCTTTATCCTAGTGGCGACGATAATTATTATAATTGTTCCAGAAATAGATAATTATCGTCTGGCACAAACCGTCAAATGGGTCAGCATTATCTGGTTAATTTTAGTCATGGTTGCGCGCGTTTATTTGCAGGCGCATTATCCGACTGATACGATTGGCGCGGTTTTGCTGGGCTGGTTGTGGGTCGAAATTATGGAATGGGTCTATATCTGGTGTGCACCAACTTTAATCAATTGGCGACTGTGCTATCGGTCTTATTTGTAAACAAACCGAACAAAATAAAAGCGATCTCCGTTACTGGAGGTCGCTTTTTCTGAAGCGGGCTAGTCGAGCGCTTTCAGCCACTCAAGTGCGAGTTCAAGCCAATGGGCTGCGTGTGGTAAATCAGCATCTGGTTTCCAAGCAGTTTGCGAATTTGCGAGGGCTAAGCCGTGGGGACCGTGATTAAAGAGATGTAATTCATAGGGAAGCCGCTGCTGTGCAAATGCCTGAGCATAAGCTAAAGCGTTGGTCGCTGGAACCAAGGGATCATCGGCGGTTGCCCAAATGAAGGTCGGACGGTTATGCGCGTTGACGTACGCATCGGCGGCCAGTTCCGTTGGTTGTGTCGTCCATTTGGCCAGTGTGCTGGCCTCGGTTGGATAGCCATAGACCGGATTAATCACCGGATAGCTCAAAATGACGTTGGCAACTGCCAGTTCCGTTGCCGGAACTTGTAGTCGACTCGGCAGCTCGGTTTGCCAATAGTCGTTATAAAGCGCAACGATGTGACCGCCAACACTAAAGCCAACTGGTGTGATGTGGTTCGGATCAATGTGCCAAGCCGCGGTATTTTGATGAATCAGTTGGATGGCACGCCCCAAATCATACACGGGTGCTAAGCCAAGTGGCTGTTGATCGCCGATTAAGGTATATTCTAGGTAGAAAGCTTGGTAGCCATGACCTGCAAAGGCCAAAGCCAGCGTTTCTGCCTGAGCAACTGGGATATGCGTGTAACCGCCACCAGGAACGATAATGATGGCTGGTAACCGCTTTTGATGCGCATTCTCGTCTGGTGTGTGCAGCAAACCAGTTAATTGTGCTGGCCCAGTCGCTAATTTTTGTTGAATCGCTTGCATGCAATCACCTCTATTGATATGGTTAACATAGCTATTATAACGCAAGCGAGGGGGTCAAGGAATGCTCAAAGCAACACCGAATTTACATAATGAACAACTGCGATTACGGCCATTCGTCGTTGGGGATGCGGCCGATTATTTTGAAATGGTGCATGATCCCCAGGTGGCCGTGAACGCTGGCTTTACCCCGGCCAACAGTTTGGTTGAGGCAGAATATTTACTAAGTCGTCAACTTAAACTGCCAGAAGTGTATGCGATTGAGTTGAGCCAATCGGCCAAAGTCATTGGTAGCGTGGGTTTATACGAGCGGATGAATGCCCAAGGCGAACCGGCACCACAACAGATGGATCTAGGTTATATGTTGACGGCAACGGCATGGGGACAAGGCTATATGACGGCGGCCGTGCATCTGATTATCAATTATGCGTTTGAAGACTTACACTTACGACGGTTGACGGCCAGCTGTCTGGCACCCAATACGGCGTCAAAATTGATCTTGGAACATGCGGGATTTCAGCAGTACGATCAAGTTACCCATCCCGCCTACGCTCAGTTTGGTGCGGGCCAAACTGAATTGTTTTTTGAGTTATTGCCCGTAAATGGAGATGAAACTAATGCAACTCGCTAAATCATTCGAACAGGCTGCTTGTGTGCTCGTTTTGCTAGCGACACAACGCCCTGATATTCCGCTGACGTCAGATGTGATTCATGAACGGATTGGGGGTTCGGCGTCGTATATTCGTAAAATTATTCGAAAATTGGTCGTGGCTGATCTCGTGGCATCTACAAGTGGCAACAATGGTGGCGTGCAGTTAGCCCGATCACCGGAATCAATTTCGATTAAGGATGTTGTGCTGGCGATTGAAGGACCACTGCATACCTTTCCAGACCGTGGTTATTTTGATCAAGTCTTTAAAGATGTTCAACCGGTGGCCGATGAGGGGACCAAAGTGGTCAATGGTATTTTTTCGCAGGCTGATCAATTATGGCTGCAGTTTTTGAGTGAACAAAAAATTGCGGCGTTAATCAAGGATCTGTTGGCAGTCAGTCAAATTCCAGTCCTGAATTGGAACAACCAATCTGAAGATAAAATGGGACAATTAAACCAAATTTTAGCGCGAATGCGGACGGCCAAGTGAGTGACCGTACAAACTACTTGAAAATGTATGCGGTTTCGAACGGCGATTTGCTGAAAACAGGGAACTAGCGGGCTAATCATCGGCAAGGTTCACAGAAACTTTTTTTCACAAGTGAACAATCGCTGTCATTACGGGGATATCTGTGGTATTCTAACATTAATTTTCACAAATAGGAGCGAGCAAAAATGGCAGATAAAAAGTATTATGGCGCTGACGCTATCGTTGATAGTTTGGCCAATCATGACGTTAAGTATGTTTTCGGAATTCCTGGCGCAAAGATCGACCGGGTTTTCGAACGCTTAGACCATCCGGTGAACCCGAAGAGTCCCAAGTTAATCGTGACTCGTCACGAACAAAATGCCGCCTTTATTGCGGCCGGAATTGGTCGGATTACGGGTAAGCCCGGCGTGGTAATGACGACGTCTGGTCCTGGTGCCAGTAACTTAGCGACCGGCTTAGTCACCGCCACTGCTGAGGGAGACCCAGTGCTGGCGATTTCTGGTCAAGTTCAACGGGCTGACCTGTTACGCTTGACGCACCAAAGCATGGATAATGCCGCCTTATTTGAACCAATTACAAAATATAGCGTTGAAGTTCAAGAACCTGAAAATGTTTCAGAAGTCATCGCCAATGCGTATCAATCAGCGACGGCTGCCAAGCAAGGGGCCAGCTTCGTAAGTGTGCCACAAGATGTGACGGACTCAATCGTGCGTCGCCCAGTGATTAACCCCTTACAGGCCCCTAAATTGGGACCCGCTAGTCCAGTTGAAGCGACTTTATTGGCACAAAAAATTAAAGCAGCGAAGTTACCGGTCCTACTCGTTGGGATGCGGGCTTCTTCACCAGAAGTTACCAAAGCGATTCGGAATTTAGTGACAGCGGCCAATTTGCCCGTTGTTGAAACGTTCCAAGCAGCCGGCGTGATTTCACGTGATTTGGAAGCTGAACATTTCTTTGGCCGAGTTGGCTTGTTCCGTAATCAACCAGGCGATATGTTGTTGAAAAAGTCCGACTTAGTGATTGCCATTGGTTACGATCCAATCGAGTATGAACCACGTAACTGGAATGCAGAAGGTAAATCTCGGATTGTGGTCATTGACGCCATGCGGGCTGAAATTGATCATAATTTCCAACCAGAAACAGAACTTGTTGGGGACATTGCGCAGACCTTAGATTTCTTATTACCTTATATGAACGGTTATGACATTAGTGCGGATGCCAAAGATTACTTGAGTGAATTACAAGAAAAGTTGAAGACCAGAGACTTCGTGCCAAATATCGACACCGACTCTAAGTTGAGTCATCCATTGTCCGTGATTGCGGCCTTGCAACAACGGGTGACGGATGAGATGACTGTGACGGTTGATGTGGGGAGCTTCTATATTTGGATGGCCCGCCATTTCCGCAGCTACGAACCCCGCCACTTACTCTTTAGTAATGGAATGCAGACCTTAGGTGTCGCGTTGCCATGGGCGATTGCAGCAGCATTAGTTCGGCCAAAGACACAAATTGTCTCAGTTTCTGGTGATGGTGGCTTCCTGTTCTCTAGTCAAGAACTAGAAACGGCCGTACGGTTGCATTTAAACATCGTGCATTTAGTTTGGAATGATGGCAATTATGATATGGTCAAGTTCCAAGAAGAAATGAAGTACGGCGAAGATGCTGCGGTTAAATTCGGCCCGGTTGATTTCGTGAAGTATGCGGAAAGCTTTGGTGCGACTGGTTTACGTGTCAATGAACCGAGTGAGTTGAACGCCGTCTTGGACGAAGCCTTCAAGACGGATGGTCCGGTGGTTGTCGATATTCCAATTGACTATTCGGACAATCAAGCGCTCGGTAAAACGATGTTGCCTGATCAATTCTATTAGAATCAAAGCGTTTTTACGGTTGTCAAATTGAAATGGCTTTTGTATAATGGTTGAGTATATCGAAAGAAGAGGACGCGGTTAACATGAGTAGCCAATCGGAATCGGGTAACCGGTGTTGAGGATTAGTGAAAGGGGCAATCGCCGAAATGAACCTGACTGTTACCGTCAAGTTTGTTGGGCCTTGGTTGAATAAATCAAGGACTGTCGCAACTGGGAATCAGTTGCGGGGCGCTATCGACGATGAAATCAGCATTCAACATGACCATCTGATGAAGTCTTTTTGCGCAGTTTGCAGAAAGACTTTTTATTTTGGTCAAGGAATGCCAGAATCGGTGGAAACACTTTTAGATATAAATTTAAAACTTGTCGCTGGGCTGATGTCTGGCGCAAGTGAACTAATTTTGGAGGTTTCTGCATGGCAGAAGAACAACAGCATGAAGTGAAGCGCTCGTTACAAACGCGCCATCTCTCCATGATTGCGTTAGGTGGTAGTATCGGGACTGGCTTGTTTGTGGCATCTGGTTCCGCAATTTCAACGGCTGGACCGGGTGGGGCGTTGCTCGCTTATGTCGGCATTGGGATTATGGTGTATTTCTTGATGACCAGTCTAGGTGAAATGGCGACATATTTGCCAGTTTCGGGGTCATTTTCAACGTATTCAACGCGGTTTGTTGATCCGGCACTGGGGTTTGCAATGGGTTGGAATTATTGGTTTAATTGGGCGATTACATTGGCGGTTGATATTAGTACGGCCGCCATCGTCATGCAATTTTGGTTGCCACACATTCCCGGCTGGATTTTCAGTTTGATTGCGCTGGTCTTAATCTTTACGATCAACGCTTTATCGGTTCGATCTTTTGGCGAAACCGAGTATTGGCTGTCATTAATCAAAGTGATCACTGTCCTGATTTTCATCGCGGTCGGTGTTTTGACGATTTTTGGGATTATGGGTAGTAGTGCCACGGATCTCAGCAATTTCACCTACAAAAAGGCGCCCTTCGTTGGTGGGATTCCAACCATCTTGAGCGTGTTTGTCGTTGCCGGGTTCTCATTTCAAGGGACTGAATTAATTGGGATTACGGCTGGCGAATCTGCCACACCTGAAAAGAGTATTCCAGCGGCAATTAAACAAGTCTTTTGGCGGATTTTATTGTTCTATATTTTGGCAATTTTCATTATTGCGGCAATTATTCCTTACACTTCGAAAGATTTGCTAGGGTCTTCCGCCACGGATATTGCCATCAGTCCATTTACCTTAGTCTTTAAAAAGGCCGGCTTAGCGGCCGCCGCTAGTGTGATGAACGCCGTCATTTTGACCTCGGTCTTATCAGCGGCCAACTCTGGCATGTACGCTTCAACCCGGATGCTGTATTCCTTATCAAAACAAGGCTATGCACCCAAGACGTTCGGTCGGGTGAATGGTCGGGGCATTCCGATCATGGCGCTATTAGGGACAACTGTCATTGGATTATTGACGTTCCTGTCGAGCATGTTTGGTGATCGTATTTATATTTTCCTCGTTTCTGCGAGTGGGCTAACCGGATTCATCGCCTGGCTTGGCATTGCCATTTCACATTTGCGTTTCCGACAAGCATTCGTGAAGCAGGGGCATGAGCTAAGTGAATTACGCTATCACGCTAAATTGTTCCCATTTGGTCCACTATTTGCCTTTTTCCTCTGTGTGATCGTGATTGTGGGGCAAGATTTGCATTCCTTTGCCACTTTAGATTGGCAGGCAATCGGTGTGACTTATATGAGTATTCCGTTATTTATCGTTTTATTTTTCTACTATAAGATTCGTTATCATACTAAATTAATCCCACTAGATGAAGTGGATCTAACTAAGCATCACTTTGATGACTAGTCTGAAAAACACTTGGACTCCTTGAGTTCAGGTGCTTTTTACGGTCATAAAGGCAAACTTTTAGAAGATGGTTACCATTAAGAAGTCCCAAAGAAAAGGGGCGAGTAATTGCAAATTTATCAAATCATGCTACGCTGAAAAAAGAAAGGCAGCGAGTGTATTTGAAGAAGAGAATTGTAACCAGTCTGGTGTTGCTGTCACTGGCGGGCGTCTTAGGTGGTTGTACGACGTTTGGCTTATCTAGTCAAGCAACCGCGCAGCGTACGCAAATGAGCAGCTCACAGACGAAACGACAAAAACTAATCAGTGCCTTACCAACCGGCGTCAAGTCGACGGATGCTGATTTAATTGTGGTCAATAAATGGCATAAGCATGACGAACTAACTTTCAGTAAATCGACGCTTGACGATCAGACGATTCGGACCTCAGCCTTAAAACCGTTAACGGCGTTTTTAAATGGGGCTAAAGCTGCTGGGTATCCGGCGACTTTTGTTTCAGGCTATCGTTCGGTTGCGGCTCAAGAAACCGTGTGGAATCAGTCGATTGAGACTTATGAAAATGAGGGCAAAAGTAAACAACAAGCGTTAAAGCTGACGAAAGAATTTGTCGCTATCCCACGTGCGAGTGAATATCAAACTGGCTTGGCCGCTGATATTATGAATACAAAGTGGTACAACGACAACGGTAATCAGTTACTGTCAAAATCTGATCAAGCTGCCGGGCAAAAGTGGTTGATCAAGCATGCGCCCGATTATGGCTTTGTTTTAAGGTTTACGAAGACGGGGAAGTCCACGACTGGCATTGACTATGAATCTTGGCATTTCCGTTATGTGGGCAAGCAGAACGCCGCGTTCATGACCAAGCATAACCTAACGCTGGAACAATATGTCTCCTTACTCAAATCCCGTGAAAAAGCGGCGAAGTAATCTTGTAACTAGATATTGCATTTTAGCAGGCGGGTGCGTACAATATGTAGTGTTGCTTTAATAAACAGATGAACTATTGGTCATGAATAAAGGAGAGAACCCCATGCTTGTAATGTCAGGAACAATCGGTGCCGGTAAGACCAGTTTGACGCAGTTAGTAGCCGACCACTTTGGCTCAAAGGCGTTTTATGAATCGGTCGATGACAATCCCATTTTGCCGTTATTCTATAAGGACCCTAAAAAATATGCTTTTTTGCTACAAATTTACTTTTTAAATAAACGACTTGGTAGTATTAAATCAGCGTTTGCGAATGACCTCGATGTCTTGGATCGCTCGATTTTTGAAGATTCTTTGTTATTCCATTTAAATGGTGACTTGGGTCGTGCGACCAGTACGGAAGTCGATATTTATGATTCTTTATTAGATAACATGATGCAAGAATTGCCAGAAGCTGAACACCAAAAGAGTCCTGATTTATTAATCCATATTAATATTTCGTTTGAGACGATGTTGAAACGGATTCAAAAGCGGGGCCGTTCTTATGAACAAATTGATCAAGATCCCGACTTGTATAAGTATTATGAGACCTTGAATGATCGGTATGCCCAATGGTATGCCAACTATGATCACAGTCCAAAGATGCAAATTGACGGTGATCAACTTGATTTTGTGGCAGATTCAGATGCCCGTGACCAAGTTATTAAATTAATTGATGATAAGGTTGCTAGTTTAGCCTAGTTGCCTTATAGTAATAGCAGAATATTAAACACGGCGCGTTTTAAGTAGACAGTCAGAGAACCGGTGGTTGGTGTGAACCGGATGTCGAAACTCCGACGCGACAAAGTGGGCAGGTAATACTGCACGGCAGAGCCGTTATCCGTTTGAGGGTGGGATTCTTAGTAATCCTGAACTTGGGTGGTACCGCGAATCGCAGTCTTTTCGTCCCAATTTGGGAGGAGAGACTGTTTTTTTATTGCAAATTTTAAGGAGGATTTTTAGATGTTAGATGTCAAACAAATTCGTCAAAAACCAGATTTCTTTAAAGAACAACTTGGCCATCGTGGTGTGCCGGCTGAACAAATTGATGCGTTGATCAAGGCAGATGCTGATCGTCGTGACTTTATCGCCAAGAGTGAACAATTGAAGTCAACGCGGAATCAAGTTTCCGGGGAAATTTCACAGTTGAAGCGCAACAAGCAAGATGCCAGTGCTCAAATTGCCGAAATGCAAAAAGTTAGTGCTGAAATTAAGACTTTAGATGAGGATCGGCGTAAGGCCGAGGTCGAAGTTCAAGATATGGCCGCGCATTTACCAAATGTGCCCCATCCAGATGTGCCCGTTAGTTTAAATGAAGATGATTCCGTTGAACTGCGTCGTATTGGGACACCGCGGAAATTTGATTTTGAACCGAAAGCCCATTGGGAACTCGGCGAAAGCCTGGGTATTTTGGACTTTGAACGTGGGGCTAAAGTTTCCGGCAGTCGTTTCTTATACTATATGGGCGATGGTGCCAAGCTCGAGCGTGCCGTCTACAACTTTTTCTTAGATCAACATGAAGCAGAAGGGTATACGGAAGTCTTACCACCATACATGGTCACGGATGAATCCATGTACGGAACTGGCCAATTTCCTAAGTTTAAAGATGACGCGTTCCGCATCACAACCCAAGATTTGAGTTTAATTCCAACCGCAGAAGTGCCATTGGTGAACTACTATCGTGATGAAGTGATTCCAGCCGAAAAGTTACCCGTTTATTTCACCGCGTTGACTCCTGCTTTCCGTGAAGAGGCTGGGAGTGCCGGTCGCGATACTAAGGGCCTGATTCGGTTACATCAATTTAACAAGGTTGAAATGGTCAAGTTTACGAAACCCGAAGACTCATGGGATGAACTTGAAAAGTTGACGAACAACGCCGAATCATTATTGAAAAAGTTGGGCTTACCTTATCATGTAATTACGTTGACATCAGGCGATATGAGTTTCACTGCCGCGATGACGCATGACTTGGAAGTTTGGTTCCCAGAACAAAACAAGTATCGTGAAATTTCAAGTTGTTCAAACTGTACCGATTTCCAAGCACGTCGGGCCCATATCCAATACCGTGACGATGATGGCAAGCTTCAATTTGTCCACACGTTAAATGGTAGTGGGTTAGCCGTTGGTCGGACCGTTGCCGCCATCATGGAAAACTATCAAAATGCGGATGGTTCAATTACCATTCCAGACGTTTTGGTGCCTTACATGCACGGCAAGACTAAGATTACGAAAAATTAAGCCTGAGTTCAAAAGAATCGCTGAATAGCGGTTCTTTTTTTGCACTTTAAACTTGAAGGTTGCAAGATGAAGATCGCTAATAAATACTGCAGTGTCAGTACATTGGTGAAAAAAGGTTAATGTTGTCGCCTCCGGGCGTTGCTGATTACATGCGGGCGAGGGACCAGGCCAAGCCTGAAGACCGGTCTTGGCCTTCGCCCGGAATGGTTGCAAAAACCGCAACTATCCCGGACCGTCCGTCCCGTAAGACCGGCAAAAAAGCGCCGCTCAAACGGGACTTTCACGCCCGATGCAATCTGCAACGCCCTCCAGCTAGGTTAGTACCAAGGCATTACGCCGGGACAGTTGAACTTTAAATGGTTTTTGGCGTTCAATCACCTTAAACTGTACGTTATCACGGAGACTGGCACTTGACGGAAGCTTGCCTAGGTGCAGCGGAAAGCTTAGTCGTATCTGACACCCCAAGGAGTATTAGGTGCAACTGGTGGCAATCCACCAACTACGGGACATCTAAACCGCAACTGGGCGGATATCAAACTGTTTTCTGACCCAGATTTAAAAGGGTCAACTAGCTGGCATCAGTAGCTGTAAGTAGCCATCGGCGGTATATATATCGGCACAAACACCAAGGACAATCTTAGGGTAAAGCTAGTTTGGATGCGATACTTAGAATTATTGATGCCCATCAAAATGGCAATTATCGCCAGAGTTTAATTAAAGCTGTACAATTGGTGACTCGCGGTGTCCAAGAGAAATTAAAAGTGAACACTTAGGCATCACTTTGGAACGGATCTACGTTGATGCGCCACGAGTCTGGCAAAGAGATTTAGGTGACTGGTGATTTAAAATAATGCACATCTCTAGCCGTGAGGGGGCTTCGTTTGGGGCTCAGCCGTGGCATTTGACTTAGCGTGGTGGTTTTTCCGCGGTTAGTCAAAAACCAGCTTTTGAGACCGCTCTTTGGCTCAAAAATGGTTCACAGCGTTCCAGCCCCAAACGAAGCCCCCGGTAGGCGGAAATTAGCAGTTAGTCACTAATCAATTAGCGAGTTGGAAATTGGCAAAGTAGACAAGACAAAATATTGAATATATTCAGCCGATTAACAGCGGCTAATCTGGTGTTTTGAAAGATATAATGAGTTAAGTATGGAATTAGCGGAGGGTAATATGGGTTTTAACTGAACAATTTCAAAATTAAAAAATAGCTATGGATCGCTTGATATTAGGAATCAGAGCCATTGATCACTTGAGAAGATCAAAAAAGTTGCAATTAGGGCTTTGCTAATTTTGTGACCAGTGCTATAATATTTCTTGTCGGAAAAATATGCGTTTCAAAAGCATATTTATCCAAAAAGATTTAAAAAGATGTTGACAGTTATTCAACATGATGGTAAAGTTAAATAGTTGTCACGGCTTAACAGTAAGCACTGTCTGGAACGACAACAAGGCATGGTTAATTATTAATCATGCGGGTGTGGCGGAACTGGCAGACGCGCTAGATTTAGGTTCTAGTGTCTTACGACGTGGGGGTTCGAGTCCCTTCACCCGCACATGCCGACTTAGCTCAGTTGGCAGAGCATCTCACTAGTAATGAGGAGGTCGGAGGTTCGAATCCTCTAGTCGGCATTCTCCATCAATTAAATAGTTTTTTATGCGGAAGTAGTTCAGTGGTAGAACATCACCTTGCCATGGTGGGGGTCGCGAGTTCGAATCTCGTCTTCCGCTTTTAATTTGCCGGGGTGGCGGAATTGGCAGACGCACAGGACTTAAAATCCTGCGGTTAGTAATAACCGTACCGGTTCGACCCCGGTCCTCGGCATTTTAAATATGCACCCATAGCGCAATTGGATAGAGTGTCTGACTACGAATCAGAAGGTTGTAGGTTCGACTCCTACTGGGTGCATTAGTATCGGGAAGTAGCTCAGCTTGGTAGAGCACCTGGTTTGGGACCAGGGGGTCGCAGGTTCGAATCCTGTCTTCCCGATCGATCTCAACAGTCTTAGTTATTGTAACTAGGGCTTTTTATTTAAACTTTTTAACGGGAAGTAGCTCAGCTTGGTAGAGCACTACGTTCGGGACGTAGGGGTCGCAGGTTCAAATCCTGTTTTCCCGATTACGACTAAACCACAGAGAGATCCAGTCAATTTGGCTGGATTTTTTTGTCGCCTTTTTGAACGACCAATTGGCTGTTAAACAGGTCGGTGAAAAATAGCGCTCCAACACTTGTCTGCGGGCAAGCAAACCGTCATGATAGTTCAGTGATAGAATTATTGAAATCTTTTTAAACGGCCGGCTTGATTTTCGGTTCAATCAATTGAATGCAACTGCGCTGCGTGCTATGCTTTAACAACCGTGGGAGGCTAGTTGCGCCGCCCTTTAGGTGAAATTCTTTGCAATTTGTTTTTATCCTCGTATAATGAAAGTCAATATTAGTCAAAGATAATGTAAAGGGTGAAGCAGATGCAAAGTCAAAATATCTCCGATATCATCGAAAAATATTTAAAAAGTATTTTGGCGGACGCTGAGCACGTTGAAATTCGGCGATCAGAAATTGCTGACCTATTCAACGTGGTCCCTTCTCAAATCAATTATGTGATTAAGACGCGTTTCACCATTCAAAATGGTTACTTAGTTGAAAGTAAACGTGGTGGTGGTGGCTATATTCGCATTGAGAAGGTAAACCTCCTAGATGACGCTGACGTTTTGGATACCTTGATTCAAGTTATTGGGGATTCAATCACGCAACGGGATGCCTACGCGGTCGTCCAAAGTCTCTATGAAGATGATGTGTTAAATCGCAGGGAAGCCCAATTAATTTTAGTCGCGACGGATCGTAACACGCTTGCTGTGGACGATCATGACTTGGAAAATAGTCTGCGGGCGCGCATTATAATTGGAATCTTGAACCACCTGCGTTATGAAAGTTAAGGAAAGCGAGGAATCGCAATGGATAACCTATTTACCCCGAGTGCCAAGAGTGTCTTAGTTTTAGCGCAAGAACAAGCTAAGTATTTTAAACATCAAGCAGTAGGAACGGAACATTTATTATTGGCATTGGCAATCGAGAAAAATGGGATTGCTAATAAAGTCTTACAACAATATGCGGTTACTGAGGACGATATTCGTGAAGAAATTGAACGCTTCACGGGTTATGGCACCTTAAGTAACGTTGGCAAGGATACTTATTTGCCTTATTCACCAAAAGCCAAAGAAATTTTGTCGGTGGCTGGTGATGAAGCCAAACGTTTAGGCGCCAATAAGATTGGTACTGAACATTTGTTGTTGGCAATGTTGTCAGACGAAAGTATCCTGTCCTCGCGTATTTTAATGAATTTAAATTTGGATTTAGGTCAGACTCGCAAAGTTGTCTTGCGTAAGCTTGGTGTCAGTGATGCTATGGGCAAGCGCAAGGGCAACAGTCAAATTCGTGGTGGCAAGAAGGCGGAAGGGACGCCGACTTTGGATTCATTAGCTCGCGATTTGACTCAGTTAGCCAGTGAACAACAAATGGATCCCGTCGTTGGCCGTTCCAAAGAGGTCAAACGGGTTATTCAAATCTTGTCACGCCGGACGAAGAACAACCCAGTCTTGATTGGTGAACCAGGTGTTGGTAAAACTGCGATTGCAGAAGGTTTGGCACAAAAAATTGTTGCTGGTGATGTCCCGAGCGACATGGCTGACAAGCGCTTGATGATGCTTGATATGGGCTCACTCGTGGCTGGAACGAAGTATCGTGGTGAATTCGAAGATCGGTTAAAGAAAGTGATCGACGAAATTTACAATGATGGTCACGTCATCCTCTTTATTGATGAATTACACACGTTAATTGGTGCCGGTGGGGCTGAAGGTGCAATCGACGCCTCCAACATTTTGAAGCCAGCTTTGGCACGTGGTGAACTCCAAACGATTGGTGCTACAACTTTAAATGAATACCAAAAGTATATTGAGTCTGATGCGGCCTTAGAACGGCGGTTTGCGACGGTCATGGTTGATGAACCAACGCCAGATGAAGCGGTTGAAATTTTAACCGGCTTGCGGCCACGCTATGAAGAACATCATCACGTCAATATTACCGATGAAGCTGTGGAACAAGCAGTTAAGCTGTCCAGTCGCTATATTAGCGATCGTTTCTTACCAGATAAGGCGATTGATTTGATGGATGAAGCAGCCGCGAAGGTTCGGATTGATCAGATGGATCAGCCAACTAAGCTGTCAAAGAATCAAGACAAATTAGCAGAACTGCGCCAGCAAAAAGAAACTGCCATCGAAGATCAGGATTTCGAACAAGCAGCGGATATTCGTAAAAAAGAAATGAAACTCAAGGATCGTTTAGATAGTCTGACGGCGGCGCAAGAAGCGGCGGCTGAAGATGGCGATGGTCCTAAGTATGCGTTAAATGTGACTGCTGAAGATATTGCGCAGGTCGTGGCTGAATGGACCGGGGTGCCCCTCACCCAGTTGCAAAAGACTGAAAGTGAACGGCTCGTTAACTTGGAAAGCATTTTGCATGAACGGGTTGTCGGCCAACCTGAGGCGGTCTCCGCGGTGGCACGTGCGATTCGGCGGGCCCGTAGCGGGTTGAAAGATCCGAGTCGACCAATTGGCTCCTTCATGTTTCTTGGTCCAACTGGGGTCGGGAAGACTGAACTAGCCAAGGCATTAGCCGAAGCGATGTTTGGTTCGGAAGACAACATGATTCGGATTGACATGTCAGAATATATGGAACGCTATTCAACGAGCCGCTTGATTGGGTCAGCCCCCGGTTATGTCGGTTATGACGAAGGTGGGCAATTGACAGAGAAAGTTCGTCAAAAGCCATACTCCGTTGTACTATTTGATGAAGTTGAAAAGGCCCATCCAGATGTCTTTAATATTTTGTTACAAGTCTTGGATGATGGTTACTTAACTGATTCAAAGGGTCGTAAAGTTGATTTCCGAAACACCATTTTGATCATGACTTCTAACTTGGGTGCAACCACGCTTCGTGATGAAAAGTCGGTTGGTTTCGGTGCTGCTGATCATGCGAATGATTACAAAGCGGTTTCGGCCACGATTCATGAAGAATTGCGCAAGGCCTTCCGACCAGAATTCTTAAATCGGATTGACGAAACGATTGTCTTCCATTCCTTGAATCGGGACGAATTACATGAAATCGTGAAGTTAATGGCGACTGAAATTGTTGATCGCGTCGCACAGCAAGGCATTAAAATCAAAATCACCCCAGCGGCAATTGATGTTGTGGCGAAGGCTGGTTTTGATCCTGAATATGGAGCACGACCAATTCGGCGGGCATTACAGACTGAGGTTGAAGATCGGTTAAGTGAATCACTCTTAACAGGTGAGATCAAAGTTAACGATCAAGTGACGATTGGGGCTAGCAAAGGCGCGATTACGATTAGCGTCAAGAGCCAACCAAAATCAGATGGTCGTTCAACGGTTTCTTCTAAATAACTAAAACTCAATTCATAAGCGTTCAGGCAATTGTGTCTGAACGTTTTTTGTGGTGTCAGACGCAACTACGCCGGTAGTAATCGTTAAAAAAATGGTGTAGATTATAAGAGAAAGAAAAACTGTCGTGTGAAGACGCTTCACCGGCAGACGATGGGATTAGAACTTAGACATGCACAGCAGAGTGTTAGCTAATGATTGATTTCGAACTTTGACGCATAAAAAGAAAGGTGAGAATTTAAATGGTAACGCGTGCGGAACAACTGGCTAAAACGCATCAGGCAATTTTAGATGCCGCACGAGAGTTATTCTTAAAGCATGGCTATGCGGCAACTAGTACGCGCGACATTGCTAATGCGATTGGGATTACTCAGCCAGCTTTGTATCATCATTTTAAAGATAAAGAAGTTATTTTCCTAGCCGTGATTACAACGGTCGGTGGCGAGATTAAGACGGGCTTGGATCAGATTTTATCACAACCGAACCAAGAACCCTTGGAACAATTAACGGATGTTTCCTTGCTCTTAACACATAAGCATCCGGCCGATATCTTCACGTTAATTCACACGAGCTTTAAAGATTTGTCGCGTGAGCATATTGGTCAGTTAGCAGGCGTTTTCCGTAATGATTATGTGCAGCCATTGCAGACCTTCTTTGGTCAACCGAACTTGCAGTTGCAAGCGGGGGTCACACCAGCGATGGCGGCTAACTTTTACCTCACGAGCCTGAGCCCGTTGTTCAATAGTTTTCATCGAATTGGGGATCCTGCAGCGGATGAACGGACCCAAGTCCAAACGTTGCTCAAGATGATCTTGTTCGGGGTGGCTCGTGAGTCGGAAACAAAATAGGAAACAGTTAATTTTAACGAACGACTAGGTTGACAGCAACCGGTTTTCGATGTATATTATAACTTGTCTGTAACCGTGAACTTGAACAAAGACGCAATCTATTGTCTGCGTGTTTTGTTAATATAAGCCCAAAAATAGTCCAACTTAAATGGCTATTTTTGGTTTTTTTATGCCCAAAATTCGGTTTTTAGTGCATTTGTAACACAAATGTAATATTAGCTGATTGGACCAAGTCACGGAATAATAAGAAGGGGTGAACAACTTGGCCGGACATTTAGTTAAATACGGTAAACACCGTACCCGTAGAAGTTATGCACGTATCAAGGAAGTTCTTGATTTGCCTAACTTGATTGAAATCCAATCTGATTCATATCAGTGGTTCTTGGATGAAGGTCTCCGGGAAATGTTTGAAGATATTTTGCCAATCGACGATTTTGCAGGGAAACTTTCACTTGAATTTGTCGACTATCAACTATTAGAACCAAAGTACACCGTCGATGAAGCCCGTGAACATGATGCGAACTATTCTGCACCACTGCATGTGACTTTACGACTGACTAACCATGAAACTGGCGAAATCAAGTCGCAAGATGTATTCTTTGGCGATTTCCCATTAATGACTGAACAAGGGACCTTTATTATTAATGGTGCCGAACGGGTCATTGTTTCACAATTGGTTCGTTCACCCGGTGTTTACTTTAATGAAGAATTAGATAAAAATGGTCGTCCTAGCTATGGCACTACCGTGATTCCTAACCGTGGGGCTTGGCTAGAACTTGAAACCGATGCTAAGAATATTTCTTACGTTCGGATTGACCGGACGCGGAAGATTCCATTAACAGAATTAGTTCGTGCCTTAGGTTATGGTTCTGACGATGACATCATCGACATGTTGGGTGAAACCGACAGTTTGATCAACACCTTGGAAAAAGATGTTCATAAAAACACTGATGATTCACGTGTCGAAGAATCCTTGAAGGATATCTACGAACGACTACGTCCAGGCGAACCTAAGACTGCTGACAGTTCACGGAGTCTGTTGACTGCGCGCTTCTTTGATCCTAAACGTTACGACTTCGCACCAGTTGGTCGTTACAAGGTTAACAAGAAGTTAAGCATGAAGACACGTTTGATGGGCTTGACCTTGGCTGAAACCTTGGCCGATCCTGATACCGGTGAAGTGATTGCTCAAAAAGGCGATGTCATCGATAAAAACGTGATGGCTAAGCTATCGAGCTATTTGGAAAATGACGACTTCAAGACCGTGACCTATACACCGTCTGATGAAGCAGTTGTCACGAATCCAATGGTTTTACAGGTTGTGAAAGTTTACTCACAAAATGACCCAGAAAAGGTTGTTAACGTGATTGGCAATGGCAACATTGACCTTAAGTTCAAACACATTTTGCCTGCAGATATCATTGCTTCCATTAACTACTTCTTTAACTTACAAGAAGGCTTAGGCACGACGGATGATATTGATCACTTGGGTAACCGGCGGATTCGTTCCGTGGGTGAATTGTTACAAAACCAATTCCGGATCGGGTTATCTCGGATGGAACGGGTTGTTCGTGAACGGATGTCGATTCAAGACGCCGCCACGGTAACACCACAACAATTGATCAATATTCGCCCAGTCGTTGCATCAATCAAAGAATTCTTTGGGTCATCACAATTGTCTCAATTCATGGATCAAACGAACCCCTTAGGTGAATTAACGCATAAGCGTCGTTTATCAGCCTTAGGACCTGGTGGTTTGACTCGTGATCGGGCCGGTTATGAAGTTCGAGACGTGCACTATACCCACTACGGTCGGATGTGCCCAATCGAAACACCTGAAGGTCCTAACATTGGTTTGATCAACAGTTTGTCTTCTTATGCCAAGGTTAACCGTTATGGCTTCATCGAAACGCCTTATCGTCGTGTCGATTGGACGACTCATAAAGTTACCGATAAGATTGACTATTTAGCTGCTGACGAAGAAGACCAATTTGTCATTGCCCAAGCGAACTCGCCATTAACTGATGATGGTGCCTTCATTGATGACACAGTTTTAGCCCGTAAAAAGGAAGAAAACTTGGAAATCTCAATCGAAGACGTCGATTACATGGACGTTTCGCCTAAGCAAGTTGTTGCCGTTGCCACCGCATGTATTCCTTTCTTGGAAAACGATGACTCTAACCGGGCCTTAATGGGTGCCAACATGCAACGACAAGCCGTTCCTTTGGTTGATCCACATGCCCCATTAATTGGGACTGGGATCGAATACAAAGCGGCGCATGATTCAGGGATTGCCTTAATCAACCGGCATGAAGGAACAGTTGAATACGTTGATGCGCGTGAAATTCGGGTTCGACGTGACGATGGTTCCTTAGATACCTACAAATTAATGAAGTTCCGTCGTTCAAATGGTGGTAAAAACTACAACCAACGGCCAATCGTTAAAACCGGTGACCATGTTGATAACGACGAAGTCTTAGCCGATGGTCCAGCAATGGAAGGCGGGGAATTAGCTTTAGGCCAAAACCCATTAGTTGCTTTCATGACTTGGAACGGTTATAACTTCGAAGATGCCATCATTATTAATGAACGTTTGGTTCGTGAAGATGTTTACACGTCAATTCATATTGAAGAATACGAATCAGAAGCGCGTGATACGAAACTCGGACCTGAAGAAATGACCCGTGAAATTCCTAACGTTGGGGAAGACGCTTTGCGTAACCTTGATGAAGATGGGATTATCCGCGTTGGGGCCGAAGTTAAAGATGGTGACATCCTCGTTGGTAAGGTAACGCCTAAAGGGGTTACGGAATTATCAGCCGAAGAACGTTTGTTACATGCGATCTTTGGTGAAAAGGCTCGTGAAGTTCGGGATACCTCGCTCCGAGTACCACATGGTGGTGGCGGGATTATTCAAGATGTTAAGATCTTTACCCGTGAAAATGGGGACGAATTATCACCTGGTGTCAACATGATGGTTCGGGTCTACATTGCCCAAAAACGTAAGATTCAAGTCGGTGACAAGATGGCCGGACGACATGGTAATAAAGGGACCGTTTCAATCGTGGTTCCTCAAGAAGACATGCCGTACATGCCAGATGGCACTCCAATTGATATTATGCTGAGCCCAATGGGTGTGCCTTCACGTATGAACATCGGACAAGTTTTGGAATTGCATTTAGGTATGGCTGCTCGTAAATTGGGTATTCATATGGCAACGCCGGTCTTTGATGGGGCGCGTGATTCTGATATTTGGAAGGCTGTTCGTGAAGCTGGACTCGATGCCGATGGGAAGTCAATCGTCTATGATGGACGGACTGGTGAACCATTTGATAAGCGCATCGCCGTTGGTGTCATGCACTATATGAAGCTTAGTCACATGGTTGATGATAAGATTCATGCCCGTTCAATCGGACCTTACTCTTTAGTTACGCAACAACCACTTGGTGGGAAAGCGCAATTTGGGGGCCAACGTTTCGGTGAAATGGAAGTTTGGGCCTTGGAAGCTTATGGGGCTGCTTACACTTTACAAGAAATCTTGACTTACAAGTCTGATGACGTGGTTGGTCGGGTTAAGACCTATGAAGCCATTGTTAAGGACGAACCAATTCCTAAGCCAGGCGTGCCAGAATCATTCCGCGTGTTGGTCAAGGAATTACAAGCATTGGGACTCGATATGAAGGTCTTGGATGCTGAAGATAAAGAAATTGAATTGCGGGATATGGATGACGAAGACGACGATGTCGTTAACGTGGATGCCTTGAGCAAAATCCAGCAAGAAAATGAACAAAAAGCTGCTGATAAGCCAGTGAAGACTGACAAACCAGCCGCAACTGAACCAACAAACGCTCACCAGGATAATCAATAAAAAGGGAGGTCGGTCCTTTGATCGATGTCAACAAGTTTGAAAGCATGCAAATCGGTCTGGCATCCCCAGACAAGATTCGTAGCTGGTCATACGGCGAAGTTAAAAAGCCCGAAACCATTAACTACCGGACATTGAAACCTGAAAAAGACGGTCTGTTTGATGAACGTATCTTCGGTCCTACTAAGGATTGGGAATGTGCGTGTGGTAAATACAAACGGATCCGTTATAAGGGTATTGTCTGTGACCGTTGTGGTGTCGAAGTTACCCGTAGTAAAGTCCGTCGTGAACGGATGGGGCA
Organism: Lactiplantibacillus pingfangensis; assembly: GCF_005404945.1. Taxonomy (GTDB): domain Bacteria; phylum Bacillota; class Bacilli; order Lactobacillales; family Lactobacillaceae; genus Lactiplantibacillus; species Lactiplantibacillus pingfangensis. The sequence goes on from NZ_BJDG01000003.1 coordinate 43,341, forward strand.
TATCGAACTCGCCGCACCAGTCACTCACATCTGGTATTTCAAGGGTATTCCTAGCCGGATGGGCCTTGTCTTAGACATGAGCCCACGGGCACTTGAAGAAATCATTTACTTCGCTTCATACGTTGTTATCGAACCTGGTAACACACCACTTGAAAAGAAGCAATTGCTTTCAGAACGTGAATACCGTGAAAAGAAAGCCCAATACGGCAAAGAATTTGATGCCGAAATGGGTGCTGAAGCCATCAAACGTCTATTAAATAACGTGGATCTTGAAAAAGAAGCACGGGACTTAAAAGAAGCTTTGAAGGATGCTTCCGGTCAAAAGCGGACACGTGCCGTTCGTCGTTTGGATATCATTGAAGCCTTTGTGACTTCTGGTAACGAACCGGCTTGGATGGTCATGGATGCAATTCCGGTCATTCCCCCGGACTTACGGCCAATGGTTCAATTGGAAGGTGGGCGTTTTGCCACTTCTGACTTGAATGATTTGTACCGTCGTGTGATTAACCGTAACAACCGTTTGAAGCGTTTGTTGGACTTAAATGCCCCTGGTATTATTGTTCAAAACGAAAAACGGATGCTCCAAGAAGCTGTCGATGCCTTGATTGATAACGGGCGGCGTGGTCGTCCCGTTGCTGGTCCTGGTAACCGGCCATTGAAGTCTCTTTCACATATGTTGAAAGGGAAGCAAGGTCGATTCCGTCAAAACTTACTTGGTAAGCGGGTTGACTATTCTGGTCGTTCCGTTATCGATGTTGGCCCATTCTTGAAGATGAACCAAATGGGGTTACCTCGTCAAATGGCGTTGGAACTCTTCAAGCCGTTCATCATGAAAGAATTGGTTAAACGCGAATTGGCTTCTAACATTAAGAATGCTAAACGGAAAATCGAACGAGCTGATGATGATGTTTGGGGCGTCTTAGAAGACGTCATCAAAGAACATCCCGTGTTATTAAACCGGGCCCCTACGCTTCACCGTTTAGGGATTCAAGCATTCGAACCTGTTTTAGTTAGTGGTAAAGCAATGCGGTTGCATCCGTTGGCTTGTGAAGCTTACAATGCCGATTTTGATGGTGACCAAATGGCCATTCATTTGCCTTTGTCAGATGAAGCCCAAGCCGAAGCACGTTTGTTAATGTTAGCTGCTCATCATATCTTGGCACCTAAAGACGGGAAACCCGTTGTGACGCCATCTCAAGATATGGTTATCGGTAACTACTACTTGACGACTGAAGAAGTTGGTCGTGAAGGCGAAGGCATGATCTTCAAAGATTTGGATGAAGCACAAAAAGCTTATCAAGCTGGTTATGTGCACATGCACAGCCGGATTGGTCTGCAAGTTTCATCAATGCCTGACAAGCCATTTACCGATGAAGAAAAACAAGAAGTCTTGGTTACAACGGTTGGTAAAGCAATCTTCAACAATATCTTACCTGGTAAGTTCCCATACTTGAACGAACCAACGAATGATAATTTGATTGATGGCACACCTGATCGTTACTTCTTGAAGCCTGGTGAAAATATTCATGACTTCTTAGATGGTCAAGAATTGATCATGCCATTTAAGAAGGGCTTCTTAGCCGATATTATCGCCGAAGTTTACAAGCAATATCATGTGACTGCAACGTCACTCTTGCTTGACCGGATGAAAGACTTAGGTTACAACATTTCAACTAAGTCTGGTTTGACGGTTGGGGTTGCCGATATTACTGACTTGAAAGAAAAGCCAGCCATTATCGACGAAGCTCATAAACAAGTTAATACGATTTCAAAACAGTTCCGTCGTGGGTTAATTACTGACGATGAACGTTATGAACGGGTCATTGGTGTTTGGAACGACGCCAAAGATCAAATTCAACAAAAACTGATTGAAAGTTTCAGCCCAGACAATCCTATCTTCATGATGAGTGACTCTGGTGCCCGTGGTAACATTTCTAACTTTACACAGTTAGCTGGGATGCGTGGTTTGATGGCTGCCCCTAATGGGAAGATCATGGAATTACCTATTCTTTCAAACTTCCGTGAAGGACTATCAGTCTTGGAAATGTTTATTTCTACCCATGGGGCTCGTAAAGGGATGACCGATACGGCCTTGAAGACTGCCAACTCAGGTTACTTGACTCGTCGACTTGTCGATGTTGCGCAAGATGTCATTGTCCGTGAAAAGGATTGTGGGACTGATCGTGGGTTACGGATTAGTGCCATCATGGAAGGTAATGAAGTCATCGAACCATTGTACGACCGGATTCTTGGTCGTTACACGATGAAGTCAATCTTCAATCCAGACACGCATGAAGAAATCATTGGCAACAACGTCATGATTGATGAAGATTTGGCGCAAAAGATTGTTGATGCCGGTGTTACCGAAGTCACGATTCGTTCTGCATTTACTTGCAACACGAAACATGGGGTTTGTGAACACTGTTATGGTCGTAACATGGCTACCGGTGACGAAGTTGAAGTCGGTGAAGCTGTTGGGACTGTCGCTGCGCAATCAATCGGTGAACCTGGGACCCAATTAACCATGCGGACTTTCCATACTGGTGGGGTTGCCGGAGACGATATTACCCAAGGGTTACCTCGTGTTCAAGAAATTGTTGAATCACGTAATCCTAAAGGGCGTGCCGAAATCACCGAAGTTACTGGGACGGTTCAATCAATTGAAGAAAATCCAGCAGAACGGACGAAGAAAGTTACGATTAAGGGTGAAACTGATACTCGGACTTATACTTTACCGTTAACAGCGCGGATGGCGGTTAGTGAAGGCGACTTTATTCACCGTGGTGCAGCGTTGAACGTTGGGTCAATTGATCCTAAGCAATTAATTCAAGTTCGCGATGTTTTATCGACTGAAAACTACTTGCTCCGTGAAGTCCAACGGGTTTATCGGATGCAAGGGGTTGAAATTGGTGATAAGCACGTTGAAATCATGATTCGTCAGATGCTTCGTAAGGTCCGGATCATGGATCCAGGTGACACTGATGTCTTACCTGGGACTTTGATGGATATTGCTGACTTCAAGGATGAAAACTACAAGACGTTGATTGCTGGTGGGATTCCAGCAACATCACGGCCAGTTATTCTTGGGATTACCAAAGCTGCCTTGGAAACAAACAGTTTCTTATCAGCGGCGTCATTCCAGGAAACCACTCGGGTCTTAACTGATGCGGCTATTCGTGGTAAGAACGATCCATTGATCGGTCTGAAAGAAAATGTCATCATCGGTAAGATTATTCCTGCTGGAACTGGTATGCCTAACTATCGGCATATCAAGCCAAAGGAAGTTGGTAACGTGGCTGATGGGGTTTACTCAATCAGCGACCTTGAAAAACAAATGCAAGAACAAGATGCTAGCAAGTAATTGCTGACACTTTAGAAAGGACGGCCAGTTAAATGGTCGTCCTTTTTGTTTGCCGTTGATGAATTTGGAATATCTGCCAAAAATTGCCGCTTCCGGTTGAGACTGATTACATGCGGTCGTGGGACCGGGCGAAGGTCAAGACCGCTCCTCAGGCTTGGCCTGGTCCCTCGTCCGCATGTAATCAGTGATGCCCGGAAGCGGCAATATGAACTTCTTTTCATCACCAATTTACTGGTACCACTATATTTATTAGTATTTTTTGTCTTTCAACCGGCAAGCATTGAATTAAACTGAATTTCAGGTAGTATTGAATCAGAAACATACGAGAGGTTGGGGAATGCAATGTTAAAAGACGAGCAGATTGTTTGGGCGATTCATCAAATGGAAACTGAAATGGGACCGGTTGGACCGTCCTTGGATTCACGAACACCGTTTCAGTATCTCGTCTCAGTCATTTTAAGTGCGCAAGCGACCGATGTCTCGGTCAATAAGGTCACACCGGTTTTGTTTGAACGTTATCCAGATCCGAAGGCGTTGATGATGGCTGATGTCGAAGATGTTGAACGGCTCATTAAAAGCGTGGGCCTGTTTCATAACAAGGCCAGAAATATTATCAAGACTGCCCGCATTGTCCATGAAGAACTGAACGATGTGGTCCCAACCGATCGTAAGGGGATCATGGCACTACCGGGTGCTGGCAGAAAAACTGCGAATGTGGTGTTAAGTGATGTCTTTGATCAAGCAACATTTGCAGTTGACACGCATGTGTCGGCTATTTCGAAACGATTGCATTTTATTGATAGCGCCGCTACCCCTTTACAAGTGGAACAAAAAATTGTTGGCGTGTTGCCGCCAGATGAGTTGCATCGTGCGCATCATACGATGATTGAATTTGGCCGCAAGTACTCAATGAAACTAGCGCCAGCTAAAGAGGTTTGTCAATTGATTATTGATTGTGATCGGTTGGATGAAGAAAACGAAGGACTACAGTAAGTTAAAAGCGGAGAGTGGGACCAAAGGCGGGTTGCTACCGAGCATAGCATAGGAAACCGAATGATTGGGACTTTCAATCGTTCGGTTTCCGTAGCTAAGCGGAGGTCGCAGCCTTTTGTTGCACGTTTCGAGGATAAATATTCGCAGCTACAAACCGAGTCTAGGGCTTTGTCCCGAACTTTTTAAATTCTGATCAAACCAGTTGTGTGGTTAAGATGAAGGCCCAAGTCAGAAATGGGACGAAGGGCAGTTGTCGACGTTGCGGCTGGATGATAAAAATAGTGAGAGCGGCTGCCGACGCCAAGATCAGACTGTTGAAGACTAAATTTGGTGTGGCTAGACAGGTTAGCAGGACTAAGATGTCAACATCACCAGCGCCGAACTTTTTCGTTTGCCAAGCAATCAAGTATAAGCTAATCAACAAGCCAATTAAGATGAACAATGGCACTGACCAGATAAGCGGGTGGATCCAAACGCCGATGATGGCAGGCGCAACTAGCGTAATTGGGAAAACACTGAAATGGTCATGGTCAGTGAGACTATTAAAAAGCAAGACCGCATAGCCTAACAATAGGGGGGCACTAGTTGTGAGAGGCGCTTGCCAGTTAAGGAGGACGAGGCAGCCGAAGATGAGTTCGATCCAAGTTGAACGCAAGTTGATCCGCGAGCGACAGTCAAAGCAGCGGCCACGTTGTAGTAAGACGCCCAGCACCGGGATTAATTGCCAAAATCTTAATTGATGCCGACATTTTGGACATATTGAGCGTTGCGTCGTGTATAATGAGTGTGTGTCGCTGAGTCGTTCGGCCATGCAAGTAATGAATGAGCCGCAGCAGGCACCACTAATGAAGATGAAGCTATCGAGTAGAAGCATCGTCAACCACCTTTCTAGGAGTTAACTACGCAAGTTATTTGCGAGTTCACGGTTGACACGATAGTTTCATCATGATACTCTAGTAAAGGTGCTTTTTGCAGACAGATTCCTGTATAGGAATACAGACATGCTGACTGGTCGGCTAAGCGCATAAACGCCATCGTTCAAGGGTTATTTTTTTGCTTAAAAAAGAACCACCTGGATGTGTGGACTTAAAAATCAGACATTTTTGGAAGGAGGACACTTTAGAACATGCCAACAATTAATCAATTAATTCGTAAAGGTCGTAAATCTAAAGTATCAAAATCAAATGCCCCTGCTTTAAACTTCGGGTATAACAGTTACAAGAAGGTTGCTACAAACAACCCTGCACCACAAAAACGGGGCGTTGCAACACGTGTCGGCACAATGACTCCTAAGAAGCCTAACTCAGCTTTACGGAAGTATGCACGTGTCCGCTTATCTAACTTGATTGAAGTTACCGCTTATATTCCTGGTATTGGTCACAACCTCCAAGAACATAGTGTTGTTTTGATTCGTGGTGGACGTGTAAAGGATTTACCTGGTGTACGTTATCACGTTATCCGTGGTACTTTAGATACGGCCGGCGTCGAAGATCGTCGTCAAAGTCGTTCTAAGTACGGTACCAAGAAGCCAAAGGAATAAAGGAGGTAAGTTAAATGCCAAGAAAAGGACAACCAGCAAAGCGCGAAGTTTTGCCAGATCCAATGTACGATTCTAAGTTAGTAACGCGTTTAATTAACCACTTAATGTTAGATGGTAAACGTGGGACTGCATCAACTATCTTGTATGATGCGTTTGATCAAATTAAGGAACAAACTGGAAACGAACCTTTAGATGTCTTCGAAGAAGCAATGAAGAACGTTATGCCAGTACTTGAAGTTAAGGCTCGCCGTGTCGGTGGTTCTAACTATCAAGTTCCTATCGAAGTTCGTCCAGATCGTAAGACGACCTTAGCACTTCGTTGGATCGTTCAATATGCACGTTCACGTGGTGAACACACCATGTCAGACCGGTTAGCACGTGAAATCATGGATGCTGCCAACAATACTGGTGCCTCAGTTAAGAAGCGTGAAGATACGCATAAAATGGCTGAAGCCAACCGTGCCTTTGCACATTATCGTTGGTAAGATTTCTATGGTTTGGTTGAAGCTTAACTTTAACTAAACGTAACAACAAGGTGGCTATTATATGTGAGCATATAGTAGTCATTTTTTGAAAAAAGTTTTATACTTTTCCTACTATATATAGTAGGTTTGACGGTTAATTCCATTTAATTGAGAGGAGTAACACATTTTCTAATGGCTAATACAAGAGAATTTTCACTCGATAAGACTCGTAACATTGGTATTATGGCCCATATCGATGCTGGTAAGACCACTACTACCGAACGTATCTTGTACTACACTGGTAAAATCCATAAAATTGGTGAAACCCATGATGGTGCTTCACAAATGGACTGGATGGCCCAAGAACAAGAACGTGGGATTACGATTACCTCTGCTGCGACAACTGCTCAGTGGAAGGACCACCGGATCAACATCATTGATACCCCAGGACACGTTGACTTCACTGTTGAAGTTGAACGGTCACTTCGGGTCTTAGATGGTGCGATTACCGTTTTAGATGCCCAAGCTGGTGTTGAACCTCAAACTGAAACTGTTTGGCGTCAAGCATCAACTTATAACGTTCCTCGGATCGTTTTTGTTAACAAGATGGACAAAATTGGTGCGGACTTCAAGTATTCAGTAAGTACGATCCATGATCGTTTACAAGCTAATGCTCACGCTATCCAATTACCAATTGGTGCTGAAGATAATTTCGAAGGGGTTATTGACTTAATCGAAATGAAGGCTGATCTTTATGATGAAGATCAACTTGGGACTGAATGGGATACTGTTGACATTCCAGAAGAATACAAAGCAGATGCCCAAGCAGCTCGTGATGACTTGATTGAAGCCTTGGCTGATATCGATGATGGCATCATGGAAAAATACCTTGGCGGTGAAGAAATCTCTAAAGAAGAGATCAAAGCTGCGATCCGTAAGGGTACCTTGGCACTTGAATTCTTCCCAGTTTTGGCTGGTTCAGCATTCAAGAACAAGGGTGTTCAAATGTTAATGGACGCGACTGTGGATTACTTACCATCACCACTTGATGTTAAGCCTTACAAAGCCACTGATCCTGAAACTGATGAAGACGTCGACTTAATTGCCGGTGATGACAAGCCTTTCGCTGCTTTAGCATTTAAGGTTGCCACCGATCCATTCGTTGGTCGTTTAACCTTTATCCGGGTTTACCAAGGAACTTTGGAATCTGGCTCATATGTTTTAAATGCTACCAAGGACAAGCGTGAACGTGTCGGTCGTTTACTTCAAATGCATTCTAACCAACGGAAAGAAATCCCAGAAGTCTTCTCTGGTGATATCGCCGCTGCGATTGGCTTGAAGAACACCACGACTGGTGACTCATTGACTTCTATTGAACATCCATATCATTTGGAATCAATGGAATTCCCTGATCCCGTTATCCAAGTTGCCGTTGAACCTAAGACTAAGGCTGACCAAGATAAGATGAACGTTGCCTTACAAAAGCTTTCTGAAGAAGATCCTACTTTCAAGGCTGAAACTAACCAAGAAACTGGTGAAACTTTAATCGCTGGGATGGGTGAATTGCATTTGGACATTATCGTTGACCGGATGCGTCGTGAATTCAACGTTGAAGCAACTGTTGGTGCCCCTCAAGTTTCTTATCGTGAAACCTTTACAAAGGCTACCAAAGTTCAAGGTAAGTTCGTTCACCAATCTGGTGGTAAAGGTCAATATGGGGATGTTTGGGTTGAATTTACACCTAACGAAGAAGGTAAGGGCTTCGAATTCGAAGATGCCATCGTCGGTGGGGTTGTTCCTCGCGAATACATTCCTTCAGTTGAACAAGGTTTGAAGGAATCAATGGCTAACGGTGTGTTAGCTGGCTATCCTTTAGTTGACGTTAAGGCTAAACTCTATGATGGGTCTTACCATGATGTCGATTCTAGTGAAGCAGCCTTCAAGATTGCCGCTTCCTTATCACTACGGAATGCTGCTAAATCAGCTGGTCCTGTTATTTTGGAACCAATCATGAAGGTTGACATTGTTGCCCCAGAAGATTACTTAGGTGATGTTATGGGCCATGTTACCGCTCGTCGTGGAACTATTGACGGGATGGAAGAACGTGGGAACGCACAAGAAGTTCATGCGTTTGTGCCTTTAGCTGAAATGTTTGGTTATGCAACCACTTTACGTTCAGCAACTCAAGGCCGTGGGACTTTCACAATGACATTTGATCATTACGAAAAGGTACCTAAGTCTGTTCAAGCTGAAATCATCAAGAAAAATGGCGGCACTCCTGCCGAAGATTAATCTTGATTCAGAAAAGTCGTTAAGCAATTTGCTTAGCGGCTTTTTGTTTACGCTAAATTAAGCGTGACGACGAGTAGGGGAATGGAGAAGTGAGCTGTGTCTCAGGAAGCGGCGTATGCCTCATGCTAATTCCTTGCACGCAGAAACAAGTGACATCACTTCAACACGACTATCATGAAGTCTTACAACTATTGTCCAGATATACTAGAAGGCAGTTAGCGTGATCGTCGCTGCAATTTAAAATTAGCTGCTGTCGTGCGACCGAACTAACCAGCCTCGCAACGTGCAAAAGTTTGTTTCGAAAAACGACCGCGCATAAAAATATGGTCAGGGTAAAAATTTCTTTCGGTAGCAAGATTGAATGACAAAGAAGCAGCTTTCAGATCTAATTGCGTTAACACACATCGACTAGCGATGGCACAAACTTAGTAAATTAAAAAAGTTAAAAGGAAAAATAACTTTATGATAACCGGGGCTTAAGCATCTTATTCAGACTAGTAATTACGGTGTTGTTAGTCGGTCTCTGTGCCAACTAGAACTGACAAGGGCTCAAGACGTTATGAAGGGACATGAAAGGTCTATTAGGGATCATTGGTCTTACACGTTGATTGGATCGGTTAAGGTGTGATCATTAAGAGCAATGCACATGACTAGCCGTGAGGGGGCTTCGTTTGGGGCTTAGCCGTGGCATTTGACTTAGCAGGGTGGTTTGTCCGCGGTTAGTCAAAAACCAGCTTTTGAGACCGCCCTTTGGCTCAAAAATGGTTCATGGCGTTCCAGCCCCAAACGAAGCCCCCGGCAGGCGGAAAGTAGCGCTAGTCGATAATCAATTCATGGGTTGGAATTTGAATAAAAGCCCCAACAAGTAATTAATATAGCGAAAACCGTTCGAATAAAAATATGTGCATCGACTTGCAATGTTATAAAAATACGAGTAATATGCCTAATGTTGTCTTGCGTATTTTACTAATTAGTCTTAAGCCAATTGGTCAATGGTGATCACAGTAGGTTAAGACAGAGAATGACTAACACGACTAACTGTAACGGTTGAAAAGCTTGGTTCGCGAATAAAAGTTTGAAAAGACTACTATTCTAAACGAATTTATGTTACATTTATTGGTGCTGGTTCAAAAAAGGTAACACGGTTTACAACGATGGTTCGAAAAAAGTGCGTCAGCGCTTGCTATTACAAAGCTTTTCAGTTATTATAGATTGTGCTTGGTATTTAGAAGGGGAGTACTGTACCCCCCAGCATCAAGTAGTCGTAGTTAGCTTTGATGTGAAAGGTTGCGACACGCCCGGCCACATTGTCATGGGGCGCGGCGGTAATTTTCACGGAGCTAGTCTTATTTTCAAAATAGACGAAGGAGGTCACAACAATGGCAAAGCAAAAAATTCGTATCCGTTTAAAGGCATACGAACACCGTATTCTTGATCAGTCCGCTGACAAGATTGTTGAAACGGCAAAGAGAACTGGTGCTACTATTTCTGGTCCAATTCCATTGCCCACTGATCGGACAATCTACACGGTTCTCCGTTCACCACATAAGTTCAAGAAGTCTCGTGAACAATTCGAGATGCGGACTCACAAGCGTTTAATCGATATCGTTAACCCAACGCCTAAGACAGTCGACTCATTAATGAAGTTAGACTTGCCTAGCGGTGTAGATATTGAAATCAAGCTTTAATTTTTCAAACTAAAATCAATTAATTGGAGGTGTACTCATGACCACTAAAGGAATCTTAGGGAAAAAGGTAGGAATGACGCAAGTCTTCACCGAAGCCGGCGAATTAATCCCAGTTACAGTTATTGCAACTGAACCTAACGTTGTGTTACAAGTTAAAACCATCGAAAACGACGGTTACGAAGCAATTCAATTAGGTATCGACGACAAACGTGAAGTCTTAAGCAACAAACCTGCTCAAGGTCATGCAGCAAAAGCAAAAACGGCTCCTAAGCGCTTCATTCGTGAAATTCGTAATGTTGAGCTTGGAGATTACACAGTAGGTGACGAAGTCAAGGCTGATATTTTCGCAGCCGGTGACGCTGTCGACGTTACGGGTATCACTAAAGGTCATGGTTACCAAGGTAATATTCATAAAGACGGACAAAGTCGTGGACCAATGGCCCATGGGTCTCGTTACCATCGTCGTCCTGGTTCATTAGGTGCTATTATTAACCGTGTCTTCAAAGGTAAGAAATTACCAGGCCGGATGGGTAATCATCAACGGACGATGCAAAACTTAACGGTGGTTCGTGCCGACGTTGAAAACAACGTTTTATTAATTAAGGGTAATGTCCCTGGCGCAAACAAATCATTCGTTACAATTAAAACATCTGTAAAGAGTAAATAAGGAAGGAGGACATAATACATGACTAGCGTAGCATTATACAAACAAGACGGTACGCAAAATGGTGACGTTACTTTAAACGACGCAGTGTTCGGTGTTGAACCTAACGAAAACGTGGTTTTTGATGCCATCTTGATGCAACGTGCATCATTGCGTCAAGGGACTCATGCTGTTAAGAACCGTAGTGCTCGTCGCGGTGGTGGTCGTAAACCATGGCGTCAAAAGGGTACTGGTCGGGCTCGTCAAGGTTCTATCCGTTCGCCACAATGGCGTAAAGGTGGGATTGTCTTCGGACCTACACCACGTTCATACAGTTACAAATTACCTAAGAAGGTAATGCGCTTAGCTTTGAAGTCTGTCCTTTCTCAAAAGGTCTTAGACAACAGCTTAGTTGCAGTTGAAGGTTTAGCTTTCGACGCACCAAAGACTAAGGAATTTGCTAACGTATTAAACAACCTCAAAGTCGACACCAAGACACTTGTTTTGGTTGAAGAGGACAATGAAAAGGCTGCTTTGGCAGGTCGTAACTTACCAAATGTTAAGATCCTAAAAGCCAAAGGTGTTAACGTACTTGATGTCGCTAATAGTGACAAATTAGTCGTTACCCAAAAAGCCCTCGATCAATTAGGGGAGGCGCTCGCATAATGGAAGCACGCGATGTAATTTTACGCCCTGTCGTTACTGAATCATCAATGGCTGGCTTGGATGACAAGCGCTATACTTTTGATGTCAACGTACAGGCTACTAAAACGCAAGTTAAAAAGGCAATCGAAGAAATCTTCGATGTCAAAGTTGTAAAAGTTAACGTCATGAACGTTAAAGGGAAGTTTAAGCGTCAAGGTCGTTACGCCGGCTATACTAAGAAGCGTCGTAAGGCTATTGTTACCTTAACTCCTGATTCAAACGAAATTAAGTTGTTCAACGACGCTCAACAATAAATCTAATTTAGGAGGTTACTCTAGTGGGTATTAGAAAGTATAAACCAACCACTAACGGCCGTCGTAATATGACTGGTTCTGATTTTGCTGAAATCACTAAAACAAAACCAGAAAAGTCATTATTAGACTCACAAAGCCATACAGCTGGTCGTAACAGTTATGGTCACATCACTGTTCGTCATCGTGGTGGCGGTCATAAACAACAATACCGTTTAGTTGACTTCAAACGTATCAAAGATGAAGTTCCTGCAACGGTTAAAGCAATCGAATATGATCCTAACCGGACTGCTAACATTGCCTTATTGGTATATGCTGACGGTGTGAAATCATATATCTTAGCACCAAAGGGTTTGGAAGTTGGGATGCAAGTTCAATCTGGTGTCGAAGCTGATATCAAGGTTGGTAACGCATTACCATTAAACAATATCCCAGTTGGTACGATTGTGCATAACATTGAATTGAAGCCTGGTAAGGGTGGGCAATTAGCTCGTTCAGCTGGTGCTTCCGCGCAATTACTTGGTAAGGAAGGCAAATATGCAATTGTACGTTTGTCATCTGGTGAAGTTCGTTTAGTTCTATTAACTGCCCGTGCCACTGTTGGTACTGTTGGTAATGAACAACACGAATTGATCAACTCAGGTAAGGCCGGTCGTACGCGTTGGCAAGGTAAACGTCCAACGGTTCGTGGTTCTGTTATGAACCCTAACGATCACCCTCATGGTGGTGGTGAAGGTAAAGCACCAATCGGTCATCCATCTCCTATGTCACCATGGGGTAAGAAGACTCTTGGTAAGAAGACTCGGAACAAGAAGGCTCGTTCAAACAAGCTTATCGTTCGTGGTCGTCGTCCAGGCAAACACTAAAATTTGAAATTACTGTAGTTCTCGAGAGGAGGTCACACGATGGGTCGAAGTTTAAAGAAGGGACCTTTCGCAGATTCGCATTTATTGAAAAAAGTGGATGCACAATCTGATTCTGACAAGAAATCTGTCATCAAGACGTGGTCACGTCGTTCAACAATTTTCCCAAGTTTTATTGGGTTAACAATCGCAGTTTATGATGGTCGCAAACATGTCCCTGTTTATATCCAAGACGATATGGTTGGTCATAAGTTAGGTGAATTTGTACCTACACGGACTTTCCATGGTCATGGTACAGACGATAAGACAACGAAGTAATAGTTAGGAGGATATAAAGAATGGCTGAACAAGTAACATCTGCACATGCAACTGCAAAAACTGTTCGTATCGCCGCTCGTAAGGTCCGCCTAGTTGTCGATCTTATCAGAGGTAAAAGCGTTGCTGAAGCATTAGCAATCTTGAAGTTTACGCCACGCGGTGGCTCGCCAGTAGTTGAAAAAGTACTATTGTCTGCCGTCGCTAACGCTGAAAATAACTTTGACTTAGATCGTGAAGATTTGGTCGTAAGTGAAGCCTTCGTCAATGAAGGACCAACCTTAAAACGGTTCCGTCCTCGTGCCAAAGGTTCTGCTTCACCAATCAACAAGCGGACAAGCCACATTACGATCACAGTTACTGAAAAATAGGAGGGATAACGCGTGGGTCAAAAAGTAAATCCAACCGGATTACGTGTCGGAATCATTCGCGACTGGGAAGCAAAATGGTATGCTGAAAAAGATTTTGCAACTTACTTAAACGAAGATTTACGTATCCGTAAGTATATTGAAAAACGACTTGCCGACGCTTCCGTCTCCACCGTTGAAATCGAACGCGCTGCAAATCGCGTGAACATTTCAATCCATACCGCAAAACCAGGGATGGTTATTGGTAAGGGTGGTTCTGAAGTTGAAGCACTTCGTAAAGAATTAAATGAATTAACTGGTAAACGTGTACACATCAACATTATCGAAATCAAGAAACCTGATTTGGATGCCAAATTAGTTGGTGAAAGTATTGCACGTCAATTGGAAGGCCGTGTTGCTTTCCGTCGTGCCATGCGTGGTGCTATGCAACGTACTATGCGTTCTGGCGCCAAAGGGATCAAGACTCAAGTTGCTGGTCGTTTGAATGGTGCCGACATGTCACGTGTCGAAACTTACTCAGACGGTACGGTTCCATTGCATACGCTTCGTGCGGACATTGACTACTCATGGGTAGAAGCAATGACAACCTATGGTAAACTTGGTGTTAAGACCTGGATCTACCGTGGCGAAATTTTGCCAGAAAAGAAATCTGCAGATAAAGGAGGAAAATAAACATGCTAGTACCTAAACGGGTTAAATTCCGTCGTGTTCACCGTGGTAAGATGCGCGGTGAAGCAAAAGGCGGTAAATCAGTTGCTTTTGGTGAATATGGTTTACAAACACTAGAATCACACTGGATTAGTAACCGACAGATCGAAGCTGCTCGTGTTGCTATGAACCGTTACATGAAGCGTGGCGGTAAAGTATGGATTAAGATTTTCCCTCACAAGTCCTACACTGAAAAAGGTGTCGGCGTGCGGATGGGTAATGGGAAAGGTACTCCTGCAGGTTGGGTTGCCCCAGTAAAACGTAACAAGGTTATGTTTGAAGTCGGTGGCGTATCTGAAGAAGTTGCTCGCGAAGCTTTACGCTTAGCTGGCACCAAGTTACCTGTGAAAACCAAGATTATTAAGCGCGAGGAAGTAGGTGGCGAATCAGATGAAGGCTAAGGAAATTAAAGCATTGTCCACTACTGAAATGCTCGAAAAAGAAAAGTCTTATAAAGACGAACTCTTCAACTTGCGTTTTCAATTGGCCACTGGTCAGCTTGAAAATACCGCTCGTTTAAAGCAAGTTCGTAAGAATATCGCACGTATTAAAACTGCGTTGCGTGAACAAGAATTAAACAAGTAGCCTATAAAAGGAGGCAATCAACGAATGAGTGAAGATACTCGTAATAGCCGCAAGGTTATCCAAGGACGCGTTGTTTCAGATAAGATGGATAAAACCATCGTTGTTGTCCGTGAAACATACAAGAATCATCCTGTATACGGCAAACGTGTTCGTTATTCCAAGAAATACAAAGCTCATGATGAAAATAATGAAGCTCATGTTGGCGATATCGTCCGGATCATGGAAACTCGTCCTCTATCAGCTACAAAGCGTTTCCGCTTACTTGACGTCGTTCAAAAAGCTGTTATTATCTAGTTTATTAGCTGAAGAAAATTAAATGAAGGGAGGACACTTACTGTGATCCAACAAGAAAGTCGTTTAAAAGTTGCTGATAACTCCGGTGCCCGTGAAATCCTGACTATCAAGGTTTTAGGTGGCTCAGGTCGTAAGACTGCTAACATCGGTGATATTATTGTCGCTACGGTCAAACAAGCAACACCCGGTGGTGTTGTCAAAGCTCATGATGTTGTTAAGGCGGTAATCGTTCGGACTAAGTCTGGCGTACATCGTACTGACGGTTCATACATCAAGTTTGATGAAAATGCTGCAGTTATTATTCGCGATGACAAGACACCACAAGGTACTCGTATCTTCGGACCTGTCGCTCGTGAATTACGTGATAAAGACTTCATGCGCATTGTTTCTTTAGCGCCAGAAGTACTGTAATCACACACCGTAAATAAGGAGGTGCGCAACCTAATGTTGATTAAAACAGGTGATAAAGTTCGTGTCATCAGTGGCAAGGATCGTGGCCAAGAAGGTACTGTTAAGTCAGTAATCAAGTCCAAGAACCGTGTCGTTGTTGAAGGTGTTAACATGATTAAGAAACACCAAAAACCAACGAACGTTAACCCACAAGGCGGTATCGTTGATGTCGAAGCAGCTTTAGATGCTTCTAACGTTATGGTCCTTGACCCATCTACTAACGAACCTACTCGTTTGGGTGTTCGTCGTGAAGACGGGAAGCGTGTCCGCTACGCTAAAAAGAGCGGCAAAGATTTAGAAAACTAAAACACTGACTGAAAGGAGGAAGCAAGTTTCATGGAAAACCGTTTAAAAGCTCAATATGAAAAAGAAATCGTGCCAGCATTAGTTGACAAGTTCAACTACACTTCAGTAATGCAAGTGCCTAAGATGGCAAAGATTGTTTTGAACATGGGTGTTGGTGATGCAGTTACCAATGCTAAGAACTTAGACGAAGCAGTTGAAGAATTGACTTTGATCTCCGGCCAAAAACCTTTGGTTACACGAGCAAAGAAATCTATCGCTGGTTTCCGTCTTCGTGAAGGTATGCCAATCGGTGCCAAAGTTGACTTACGTGGCGAACGTATGTATGACTTCTTGGACAAGTTGATCAATGTTTCATTACCACGTGTTCGTGACTTCCATGGTGTTAGCACGCGTTCATTTGATGGTCGCGGTAACTACACATTGGGTGTCCGTGAACAATTGATCTTCCCAGAAATCAACTATGATAATGTTAACCGTGTTCGCGGTTTAGACATTGTAATCGTCACAACAGCTGATAGTGATGAAGAATCACGTGAGTTGTTAACTCAATTTGGCATGCCATTTGCTAAATAATCGAAGGGAGTTTATCTAAGTTGGCTAAAAAATCACAAATTGTTAGACAACAACGCGGTGCGAAGTTTGCAGTTCAAAACTACACACGTTGCGAACGTTGCGGTCGTCCACATTCAGTTTACCGTAAATTCCACTTGTGCCGTATCTGCCTCCGCGAATTGGCCCACAAAGGTCAAATTCCTGGCATGAAAAAGGCTAGCTGGTAAAAACAAACCCAAGTTAAAGGAGGTTAAACTTTCATGATGACTGATCCAATCGCAGATTTCTTGACTCGTATCCGTAACGCTAACATGGTACGCCACGACTCATTAGAAGTTCCTGCATCAAAAATCAAACGCAACATTGCCGAAATTTTAAAGAATGAAGGTTTTGTTCGCGACGTTGAATATATCGATGATGACAAACAGGGCATCATCCGTGTCTTCTTGAAGTATGGTAAAGACAAGGAACGGGTTATCTCTGGTTTGAAGCGTATTTCAAAGCCAGGTTTACGTTCATATGTTAAAGCTGATGCTGTTCCTAAGGTTTTAAACGGTTTAGGGATTGCTATCATCTCAACTTCAGAAGGTGTAATTACTGATAAAGAAGCTCGTGCCAAGAAGCTTGGCGGCGAAGTTTTAGCTTACGTTTGGTAATAATTAATTAAGACGGGAGGTGCAATTAAGTGAGTCGTATTGGTTATAAAACAATTAATATCCCTGCTGGGGTAGAAGTATCACAAGATGGCGAAGTTGTGACTGTCAAGGGTCCTAAGGGAACTTTAACTCGTAACATTGCTAGTGATATTACAATGACAGTTGAAGGCAGCGAAGTTAACTTCACTCGCCCAACTGATGACTTTAAGATGAAGGCATTACACGGTACTACCCGTGCTAATGTTAACAACATGGTTGAAGGGGTCACTAATGGCTTTACTAAGAATCTTCAATTGGTCGGTGTTGGTTACCGTGCCCAATTACAAGGTAAGAAATTAGTATTAAGCGTTGGTTATTCTCATCCTGTTGAATTCGAAACGCCAGAAAACTTAACAGTTGAAGTTCCTGACAACACTCATATCAATATCTCTGGTATTGGTAAGCAAGCTGTTGGTGACTTTGCTGCCGAAGTACGGGCCATTCGTTCACCTGAACCTTACAAGGGTAAAGGGATTCGTTACGTCGATGAATATGTTCGTCGTAAGGAAGGTAAAACTGGTAAATAAAGCAGCTTAGTGCTGTCCATAACTATAATAAGAGGTGACTATTGTGATTTCAAAACCAGATAAAAATAAGACACGTCAACGTCGTCACGCACGTGTCCGTGGTAAGATTTCTGGTACTGCTGAGCGCCCACGCTTAAATGTTTATCGTTCCAACAAAAACATCTACGCTCAAATTATTGATGATGTAGAGGGTGTAACGCTCGCAAGTGCCTCAACGTTAGATAGCGAAGTAACTGGTAACAACAAGTCTGAAAAGGCTGCTTCTGTTGGTGCTGTAGTTGCAAAACGTGCTGCTGAAAAGAAGATTGCTGATGTAGTCTTTGATCGTGGCGGTTACTTATATCACGGCCGGGTTCAAGCTTTAGCTGAAGCTGCTCGTGAAAACGGACTTAAATTCTAATAAAGGAGGAATAATACCACATGACTTTCATTGATCCATCAAAATTAGATCTTGACGATAACGTTGTTGCCATTAACCGGATTACTAAAGTTGTCAAAGGTGGTCGTCGTCTTCGTTTTGCCGCATTGGTAATCGTTGGTGACCACAAAGGACACGTTGGTTTCGGTACTGGTAAGGCTCAAGAAGTTCCAGAAGCAATTCGGAAAGCATCCGAAGCTGCTAAAAAGAACTTGATCACTGTACCAATGGTCGGTACAACCATTCCTCATGAAGCTCTCGGTGTTTACGGTGGTGGCCGCATTATGCTTAAGCCTGCCGTTGAAGGTTCTGGTGTCGCTGCTGGTGGCGCCGTTCGTGCCGTCATGGAATTGGCTGGTATTGATGATGTAACAAGTAAGCGTCTTGGCTCAAACACACCTGTAAACGTTGTTCGTGCAACGTTCGAAGGCTTGAAGAGCTTACGAAAAGCAGACCAAATTGCTGCTTTACGTGGCGTTTCAGTTGAACATTTAGCTGAATAGGGAGGACAAACAACATGGCTCAATTAAAGATCACTTTAGTGCGCAGTGCGGCTCATCGTCTTCCTAAGCAACGTAAAATCGTTAAGGAATTAGGTTTAGGCCGAGTTAACAGCTCAGTTGTAAAACCTGATGACGCAGCAACTCGCGGTCAAATCTTCCTCATTGCTCATTTGATCGATGTTGAAGTAATTAAGTAATTAAATTTCTAAAAGAGGAGGTGCCTACTAAATGAAGTTACATGAATTAACACCAAGTGAAGGTTCACGTTTTTCACGCCGTCGTATTGGTCGTGGCGACTCAAGTGGCCAAGGTAAAACTTCTGGTCGTGGTCAAAAAGGTCAAAAGGCGCGTGGTAAGGTTCGTGTTGGTTTCGAAGGTGGCCAAATGCCATTGTATCGTCGGATTCCAAAACGTGGATTTACTAACATCAACCGTAAAGAATATGCGGTTGTTAACCTTGATGGCTTAAACCGCTTTGATGATGGTGCCGAAGTAACACCAGAATCATTGAAAGAAGCTGGCTTGGTTAAAAAGAGTGCTGCTGTTAAGATTCTTGGCAACGGCAAGCTCGACAAAAAGTTAACAGTTAAGGCAAACAAGTTCTCCGAAACTGCCGTTAAGGCAATCGAAGCTGCTGGCGGTAAAACTGAGGTGATCTAACTTGCTGACTACCATGAAGGACGCTCTGAAAGTTAAGGATATTCGGAATAAGATTCTGTTCACGTTGGGCGTTTTGATTGTATTTCGTCTTGGCTCTTATATCACAGTCCCAGGAGTTAATGCACAAGCGCTGCAATCCGTTGCATCTTCTGGGCTGATAAGTATGTTGAATACATTCAGTGGTGGCGGTTTAACTAATTATTCCATCCTTGCTATGGGGGTATCCCCTTACATTACTGCACAAATCATTGTTCAATTGTTACAAATGGACATTGTTCCGAAGTTTGTTGAATGGGGCAAACAAGGTGAAGTTGGTCGGCGGAAGCTTAATCAAGCAACCCGTTGGCTCACAATCATTTTGGCCTTTGTTCAATCAATTGGGATTACGGCTGGGTTTAACTCATTAAGTTCGCTTAAGTTGGTTAACAATCCTAGTGTGACAACATATCTAACGATTGGGGTCATCTTAACGGGTGGCGCCATGTTGACCACATGGATGGGTGATATGATCACTGATCGTGGGATGGGTAATGGTGTTTCAATCATTATCTTTGCCGGGATCATTGCTCGGACACCAACCTCGTTGTACCAAATTTACCAAGAACAATTTGTCAATGTTTCAAAGAGTCAATGGTGGCAAAGTGGCTTGTTTGTTGTCGGATTATTATTACTTGTGATTATCATCGTGATGTTTGTCACCTGGGTTGAACAAGCTAATGATCGGATTCCAATTCAATACACGCGCCGTGCAGCTGGTGCACCTGATAGTAGTTATCTACCATTAAAGGTGAACGTTGCTGGGGTTATTCCTGTTATCTTCGCGAGTTCTTTTATCGCAACACCACAGACGATTTTGCTAGGTTTTCAAGCCGGTCACGGTGATGAAACTTGGTACACAGTCATGAGTAATATCTTTAATATGCAGTCTACGACCGGAGCAGTACTATATACGGTTCTGATTGTGCTTTTCACTTTCTTCTATGCGTTTGTTCAGGTCAATCCTGAAAAACTGTCGAAGAATTTACAAAAGCAAGGCAGCTATATTCCAGGCGTCTGGCCTGGTAAAGATACCCAAGACTGGGTTTCGAAATTGTTAATGCGACTTAGTACGGTTGGTGCCCTCTACCTAGGATTAATTTCCTTGATTCCATTATTGGCCTCAGATATCTTTGGCCTTGATGAATCAATTGGGTTAGGTGGGACAAGTTTACTAATCGTTGTTGGGGTTGCGCTTGAAACAATTCGTCAAATTAAAGGATTAATGATGAAGCGAGACTACGTCGGTTTTATTCGTTAATCAGCGGGTGTGTTGGGGAGACTCAGCACATTTGTGCATTATAGGAGGAAATTACGATGTCAACAATGAACCTGATTTTAATGGGTTTACCAGGTGCCGGTAAGGGTACTCAAGCACAGAAGATCCTTGAAGATTTTGATATTCCTCATATTTCAACGGGTGATATCTTCCGGGCAGCAATTAAGAATGAAACCAAGATGGGCTTGGAAGCTAAAAAGTATATCGACCAAGGTAACTTGGTTCCTGACGAAGTCACTAATGGCATCGTCAAGGATCGGTTGGCTGAGGCTGATACGGCTAATGGCTTTCTGCTTGATGGTTATCCACGTAATATTGATCAAGCCCATGCGCTCGAACAGATTGGTAAAGATCTGAACAAGCCATTGGACGGTGTTATTAACATTCACGTTGAACCTTCAGTTTTAGTTGAACGACTTTCGGGCCGTTTCATCTGCCGGACATGTGGTGCAACTTATCATAAGTTGTACAAGATGCCTAAGGTTGAAGGAACTTGTGATGTTTGTGGCGGTCATGATTTTTATCAACGAGATGATGACAAGCCCGCAACCGTTAAGAATCGTTTGGATGTTAACATTAAGTTGAACACCCCATTAATTGATTTTTATGGTCAAGAAAAATTGCTTTACAATGTCGATGGTGATCGCGACATTGATGATGTTTATCAAGATATTAAATCAATTCTTGATAATCTTTAGGCTCGTATGCCCACCAACTCGCGCGGTAGTTGCTTTTGCAATGCCGTTGTGATAAACTTATTCAGGTTTAGCCGTTGATTCATATTAATGTTTTTTAAACTTAATTTTAATAACGACTGGTTCAAAAGTGGACCATCAACGTGGCAACACGAAACCAGATAATAGGGGAGGGACTCATACTTGGCAAAAGAAGACGTCATTGAAATTCAAGGCACTATCAAGGAAACGTTGCCCAACGCAATGTTCAAAGTAGAACTTGAAAACGGCGCTGAAATCTTGGCACACGTTTCTGGTAAAATTCGGATGCATTACATTCGGATCTTACCTGGTGACAAGGTCACAGTCGAAATGTCACCTTATGATTTAACTAAGGGCCGGATTACCTACCGTTTCAAGTAGGCCGACACTTTGTACCTTATAGGAGGTAAATATTCATGAAAGTAAGACCATCTGTCAAGCCTATGTGCGAACACTGCAAAGTTATTCGTCGTAAAGGCCGTGTGATGATTATCTGCTCTGCTAATCCAAAGCATAAGCAACGCCAAGGTAAATAATTTAATTAAGTCGGAGGTGAAAAATTAATGGCTCGTATTGAAGGAATTGACTTACCCCGTGACAAGCGAATTGTCATCGGTTTAACTTACATTTTCGGTATCGGAAATACTTCTGCTCAAAAGATTTTGGCAGAAGCCGGTGTATCTGAAGACGTCCGTGTACGCGACTTAACTCCTGAACAAGAAGATAAGATCCGTGCCGTCGTTGATGGTTACAAAACTGAAGGTGACTTACGTCGTGAAGTTAGCTTGAACATCAAGTTACTCCAAGAAATTGGTTCATACCGTGGGATGCGTCATCGTCGTGGTTTACCCGTTCGTGGTCAACATACGAAGAACAATGCCCGGACTCGTAAGGGTAAAAAAGTTAGCATCGCTGGACGTAAAAAATAATTATAAGGGAGGTTTTCGAATTTTATGGCAACTAGAAAGACAACCCGTCGTCGTCGGGTAAAGAAAAATATTGAATCCGGTGTGGCTCACATCCATTCAACATTTAACAACACACTTGTTATGATCACTGACATGCAAGGTAACGCTATTGCTTGGTCTTCAGCTGGTTCATTAGGTTTCAAGGGTAGCCGTAAGTCAACACCTTTTGCTGCTCAAATGGCTGCAGAAGCTGCTGCTAAGGCATCTATGGAACATGGTATGAAGATTGTTGAAGTCGCTGTTAAAGGCCCTGGTTCAGGTCGTGAAGCTGCAATCCGTGCTTTACAAGCTACTGGTTTGGAAGTTAGTGCAATTCGCGATGTTACGCCAGTACCTCATAATGGTTCTCGTCCTCCAAAGCGCCGTCGTGTTTAATCTGTGACGTTCATTTTGAGGGCTAACTTCATTTTGTACGCACAACTACTAAACACCACGCGTTTTGAAAGGGGTAAAAGATAAGAATGATTGAATTTGAAAAACCTAACATTCATAAAATTGATGAAAACGACAACTATGGTAAGTTTGTTGTAGAACCACTTGAACGTGGTTATGGTACAACTTTAGGGAATTCACTTCGTCGGATTCTTCTTTCTTCTTTACCTGGCGCTGCTGTTACCAGTATTCAAATTGATGGTGTGCTTCATGAATTTTCAACGGTTGAAGGGGTAACTGAAGATGTTACTGCCATCATCTTGAATGTGAAGAAGATCGCACTTAAGTTAGAATCAGATGAAACCAAGACATTGGAAATCGATGTTAAGGGTCCTGCGAACGTTACTGCCGGTGATATCATTGGTGATGCGGACGTTGAAGTCTTGAATCCTGACTTAGCAATTTGTACGGTAGCAGACGGGGCACACTTCCATATGCGTATGACCGCTAATACTGGTCGTGGTTATGTTTCCGCTGAGGATAACAAACATCGTGAAGATGATATGCCAATTGGCGTTTTACCTGTTGATTCATTGTATTCTCCAATCGAACGTGTCAACTACCAAGTTGAAAATACGCGGGTTGGTCAACGTGATGATTTCGATAAGTTGACCTTAGACGTTTGGACAAATGGTTCTATCACGCCAAGTGAAGCCATTAGTTTATCAGCCAAAATCCTGACTGATCACCTTTCAATCTTCGTAAATCTCACAGATGAAGCTAAAAACACTGATGTGATGGTAGAGAAGGAAGAAACGCATAAGGAAAAAATGTTAGAAATGACGATTGAAGAGTTAGATCTCTCTGTTCGTTCATATAATTGTTTGAAGCGTGCTGGAATCAACACGGTTCAAGAATTAACTAACAAAACTGAAGCTGATATGATGAAGGTTCGCAACCTTGGACGCAAGTCACTTGAGGAAGTTAAAGCAAAATTAGCTGATCTCGGGTTATCATTACGCAAAGAAGACTAATACAAGGGAGGATATTCGTTCATGGGTTACCGTAAATTACAACGTACAAGTTCACAACGTCGTGCCTTACTTCGTGATTTAACAAGTGCATTAATCGTAAACGGCCGTATCGAAACAACCGAAGCTCGCGCTAAGGAAGTTCGTTCAACGACTGATAAGATGATTTCATTAGCTAAGAAGGGCGATTTACATGCTCGTCGTCAAGCTGCTACTTTCATTCGCGATATTGTTGCTGATGTTAAAGAAGAAGAAGACAACGTCACTGTACAAACTGCATTGCAAAAGCTATTTAGTGACTTAGGTCCTAAGTATGCTGACCGCAACGGTGGTTACACACGAATTTACAAGACTATGCCTCGTCGTGGCGATGCCGCACAAATGGTTGTCTTGGAACTTGTTGACTAATTAAATTGTTTTACGGATCACTGGGATTGATGGTTGACGAACGCTATGATGTTGGTTACTGCAACAAGTAACTTTAGTCTAGTTCGGAAGTTGTTTATGTTAAACATAGATGGCATATCGCAATCTTAAGTGATTTTTTTTGGCGCAAGCCGACAAAGGTCCAATTCCGACAGTTAACTAACTAACGGAATTGGGCCTTTTTTGTGTTTTCTGAAAGATGCAAATCGTGAGAGACTCCAGCCATGTGAGCCACCAGCTCATACGCATTAACAGCTGTTACTTCCGGTTGGGACTGATCACATGCGGTCGTGGGACCGGTCCAAGCCAGGCACGTCTTGGACCTCGCCCGAAACCCTTGCAAGAAGTGCAAGTATCCTGGTCCGTTCGTGGGGGTGGGGTAACGTCGGCAAAATATGACCGATGAAAAGTGTCGCTTCCGGGCGTCGCTGATTACATGCGGACGAGGGACCAGGCCAAGCCTGAGGAGCGGTCTTGGCCTTCGCCTGGAATGGTTGCAAAAATCGCAACTATCCCGGACCGTCCGTTCCGTAAGATCGGCAAAAGACGCCGCTCTAACGGAACTTTCACGTCCGATGCAATCAGCGGCACCCTCCAACTAGGTTAATAGTTATAAAGATAAAAGGATTTGGTTCTCAAAAATAATGCCGGTGCCATATCAGAAATATTTTGAACTTTCTTGGATGTTTTCATTAATTGACTGAGTGCTGACCACGAGCTTAGGTCTGGGAGAGACTGTTGTTGATGTAGTCCGGTTCACGCTACTTTTTGTATTTGTGACCTTTAGGCTAATTGAGAACTGATATTTGCGAGTAAGTCTCACTGTCTCAATAACCAGCCCAAATGGATTAATTAAAAGCTATCCCAAGCTTAGCAGAATCAGGCAGAAACGTTGTGCTGTGTCCGTAAGATTGGCCGGCGTTCTTGGACGCCTAATCTTACGGAACGATTCAAAGACGTGGGTTATCGGCTTTGAATCGAAGTTCCAGACCGCACTGTGGCTGGGACAGTCCCACATGGCACAACGTTTCTGCCTGACGAAGGGATCATCACAAGTTTAGATTAGGCGCGACTGTTGATGACATGATTTTTTTGCATGTGACTTTTAGTTTTCCAGATAATCGTAAAAGAAAAGTGCCACGATTAGCGAATAATCATGGCACTTCTGTGAGTGGCTAGTTATGTCGCGTCAATAATTGTTGTGTGAGCCGGATCAAATCGGCACGTGCAGGCACATCTGGGAGTTTCTGCAGGAGCTTTAGCGCGTCATTAGTGTATTTGCTAGCTAAGGCCTGAGCCTGAGTCACACCACCAGCGTCAATGACAAGCTGCTGGACACGTTCCAGATCGTTCTGGCTAATATTACCTTGTTGCCGTAACAGTGGCAGTAACTCCCGACGAGCGCTCGTGTGCAGAGCAAAGATGAGTGGTGACGTGTAAACGCCCTCCGCAACATCTTCTAAGATCGGTTTACCAATTTCATGGCTGGTTTCTTGATAATCAAGAATATCATCCAAGATTTGGAAGGCCATCCCAATTGCCATGCCGGCTTTTTGGGCACGCGCAGCGAACAGTTGAATGTTGCCGGATTCATAGGCCCCTAAGAAACAACTTAAGGCGAACAACTCAGCGGTTTTCCCTTGAATCTGTTCCTGGTATTGGCTCATGGTGATATCAATCCGATAATGTCGATCGGTTTGTTGAACTTCACCCACGAGAATCTTTTCCATTTTGGCTGAATTAAGTTGAATGCTCTTAAAACTGCTTGAATAGTGGGACAGGATTTTGAAGACGACGACGAAGAGGTAATCGCCGGCGTAGACTGCCACGTCCTTACCGAATTGTGCTTGAATACTAGTCGCATGACGGCGCAACTTGGCATCATCAATAATATCATCATGAATCAACGTTGCCGTGTGCAGCGTCTCTAACGATGCTGCGAGCGCAATCATGCGCTGGCGATCGGTATCTTTAAATTGTGAGAAAAGCAGACAGTAGGCCGGACGTAACAACTTGCCGCCGCTATGAATCATTTCTAATATCGCATCGGTAATGGCAGTATCTGAAATATTGATATTGTCGTTCATCAAACGCATGACTTGTTTCAGTTCTGGCTGTAAGGCGGGATAATCGCGCCATAGTGGATGTAACTGCGTTGCTTGCATGGACGCGTTACTCCTTTCTTGATTTTTCATGATTAAAGCGTAAATAGCTTAAAATAGTTACGTGCGTGAACAGATAGTTGGCCGCGATCCCCAATGCGCCACCCGCCGCTAAGCCGATAATTGACAGCACCGGCAGATAGAGCATCACGGTCCAAGTTTGGGCAATCAAACTGGCGACTAACAATTGACCAACGTTATGCATCACGCCACCAGTGGCAGAAATGCCAATTAGACTCACGCGTTTAGGCCCGAGCTGCTTGACCAAAATCATTGAGAACAAGCTCAGAAAGGCACCGCCAAAACTGTATAAGAACGTGGAGAGCGTCCCACCAAGTAACGCCGTCAAGATGAGCCGTAACCAGGTGAGGGTAATGACGTCACGAAACGACAAGGTGAAAATTGCCACGATCGTAATCAGATTGGCTAACCCTAACTTAGCCCCTGGCGCGAAGGCGAACGGAAACGGAATCATCCGTTCCAGAATACCGATAATAACGCCTTGTGCGACGAGTAGCGAAATATAAATATTACGATGGGTTTTATTTGTTTGTTCATACGAATTATTCACTGATTTTTTACTCCGTGACCAGTCCATTGCCACCGGACTGGACGTGACCGGTACTGGACTTAATTTCAACTAAGAGTTTATGTGGCAAACAAACAATCGTTTGCCCGGGTTTATGAATCCATCCGCGTCGGACACAGACTTGGTCAGAACAGTTGGCGTCAGTAATTGCCACCCGTTTTGGTTCAAAGGTGACACGATTATAGTCTCCGTGGGAATCACGGTAAGTATAATGTGTCGTCTTCGTCAGGGTCGTTAGATTGACCCGTTTGAGGACTTTGCCGTCATGTGAGACGACCGCAGTCAAACTGTGTTGGCGCTTCTGGGCCGTCTTTTTGGCCACCTGAGCTTCACGAATAGCTTGTTGCCGCTGCTGATAAGAAAAAATTGCCAGTGGGGCAAAGGATAAAATAAGTAAGCCGACAATGATGACAATGTCGAATGGCCGAATCATATCGCCGTAGCGTTTGAATACTCGCCATGTTGCGCGCAATCGTTTCATTGCCGAACCTCCATTTTAGATTGAATAAAAAATGGTTCAAGGTAAAAGCTACCCTTGAACCATCGGGAAACTATTTAATTAATTATAACGCATCTAGCGGGTTTTGACAGCATCGTAATGTGAGCTGACATTACCATACCACCAGTGGCCGAGATGTTTTTGCATCCACGGAACGACCCAGAAGTCTAAGCCAAATGTCCGGCCGGAACCATTCATTAAAGCTAAGGCAGCGAAGATCATCCATAAGTTGACCCAGTAGAACATCCCTGACAAGCAGAAGACAACCACTAAGCCAATGGTGATGGCATTAGCTAACCAAGTGAAGAGGCCGAAGAAGATACATAAAGCAACGGCGATTTCCACACAAGTCATCAATTTCTGGAAGAAGAAGGCCATTTGCATGTTTGGAATGAAGACTTTCGTCACTGATTCGAACCAAGTTGGCATCTTGTCAAAGACGAGCAATGGGTCTTTACCATACATGTAAGACAAACTAAAGATCCCTTTAGCTGCCTTAGTGGTTGATTCACTAGCACCACTAGTTGCAGAAACTTGTAACCAAGAGAAGGAAGTTAAACGTAATTTGTCAACAAACCACGATTCCTTACCTTGAACCTTAGTCCAGCAATCCCACAGCCACATCGCGCCGTAGAAGAACCGAAGCGGTACACTCCACAAAACGTTACCCATCCGAGAGGTCCAACCGCGGAAAACGTTACGACGGTTGCGAGTCCGGAAGAATTCGTGCATGAAGTACTGGAATAAATAATAGCCAGAGAAAATTTGAACATAATAGAGCCAGTTGATCGCGTGCTTTAACAAGACCGCGATGAAACCAGAAACATTCCAGTTATCCAGTACTTGGGCAACGGCGTATTTAGAACCAATCGAGTCCACAGAAGCTTGATAAGCGCCATGGAACGGTTTGATTTCCTTATCAACATGATCAATGTTCTTGATAATTCCTTGAACGGCGGTAGCAGCCGTTTCTTCGGCACCTTGAACAATTTGTGGGACTGGCCGTGGTTGGCCGGGTTCTTGATAGCTTGTGGAGTCACCAGCCAAGAAGACGTTTTTAGCATCTTTAGCTTGCATGAATTCATTTGCAATCAAACGACCACCACGAGGGTTGGTTTCCATCCCAAAGTTCTTAACGACACTGTTGGCACGAACCCCAGCAGTCCAAATCAAGGTATAGGTCGGAATGGCATCCTTTTCTTTCAAGGTCACATGATCTTCAAAGACTTCCGTAATCATGGAATTGGTCATAATATCAACGCCATGTTTCGTCATGTACTTCGCTGCTTTACCAGCTTGCGTCCGATTTAACATGTTGATGATCGTTGGAGCCGCTTCCACTAATTGAATGGTGATTTCACTAGGGTCAAGCTTGTTGTCCTTAGCTAACACATCTCGATATTCAATTAATTCACCAACTAATTCGGAACCGGTAAACCCGGAACCACAGACGGTCAAAGTCAACATGGCTTTGCGTTTAGCTGGATCAAGTTCAGCCGCACCGCGACGGATGATATCGGCTAAATGAGCACGTAAGGCCATCGCTTGTTCGAATGACCATAACTCAAAGCCGTGTTCTTTAACTCCGGGTGTCCCGAAGTCATTGGATTCGCCACCTAAACTAATTAACAGTTGATCGTATTGATAACTGCCGTGTTCAGTCGTGACGGTTTGTTTGTCCTTGTCGACTCCCGTAACTGTGTCAGTGACGAGGCGGACGTTCTTGCGACGAGAGAATAGCCGTTGCAAATCGTATTGGATATGCTCTGGTTCAACTCGTTCTGTCGCAACTTCATGTAATTCGGTCATATACGTGAAGTACGAATGCCGGTCAATCAACGTGATTTCGACGTCGGCATTTTTCTTGAAATGCTTGGCCAATTTCTTTGTTGCGTAGACACCGGCAAAACCCGCGCCGACAACGACAATATTTTTCTTTGCCATTGCGTAACAACTCCCTTGAATAAATAATGTAAAAAAATAATAATTCCACTTACAATTATATAAGTAATGTAAACGTTTGTCTATGAATTATTGATTAGAATGCATAATTAATCACATTATGCTCAGCTGGAATTTTTGCGTTATAATAAAAGTATAGTAAAGCGCAACCAATGTGATAGTTATCGCATTTAATACTAATATTTTTATAATTCATATTGACTATGCTGATAATTAACGTTAAGATTAATGTGAATTTTCATACAAAAAGGTTAGGAGTGGGAAATATGAAGTTGAAGTCAGTTATTACAAGTGCATCAGTTGTTGCTATTTCAGCAATGGCATTCTCAGGTATTGGGGGCAGTTTCACAAGTTTAAATGCCTCAGCTAAGACAGCTAAGTTAACCGCCGGTAAAAAGATGAAAGCGGGTACTTACAAACTCGAAGAAAAGAACTACTCACATGGTTACAAGACTAAGTTTAGTATTACCGTTAACAAGAAAGGTAAGATTACTAAGTCAAACTATGACCAAGTTAACAAGAAGGGCAAGTCAAAGGTTGATGACGCTTCATACAACAAACAGATGAAGAAAGTTTCAAAGACCAATCCTAAGACTTACGAACCTAAGTTGAACAAGGCCTTAGAAGGCGCGGCTGCTACTGGTAACGTGGGGACTATTGACGTTGTTTCTGGTGCAACTGAATCATCAAAGACTTTCCAAAACTACGCACAACAATTAGTTCAAGCTGCACAAGCCGGCAAGAAGAGCACCATCAAGATTAACAATGGCGCTAAGATGAAAGACGGCACTTACAAATTGAACGAAAAGAACTACTCACATGGTTACAAGGTTACCTTCTCAATGACTGTTAAGGATAACAAGATCACCGCATCAAACTATGATCAAGTTAACAAGAATGGCAAGTCTAAGACTAAGGATGCTTCATACAACAAGCAAATGAAGAAGATTGCTAAGACTGATCCTAAGACTTATACACCTGCTTTGAACAAGTCATTGGTTAAGAACAGTGACCCAACTAAGGTTGACGTTGTGACTGGTGCTACTGAATCATCCAATACCTTCGTATTGTATGCTGAACAACTTCAAAACGCTGCTCAAAATGGCAACACTAAGACAATCACAGTTGACAACATGGTCTTCTCTGACTAGCACTTATTACATTTAATTATTTTTTAGAGGCTTGAGGCGTATCTGTCTCAGGCCTTTTGTTTTCATTCAATGCCCGTTGCCCCACCGAAAATGACGGTCAACGGTGTGAAACTTTGGTATAATAACGATTGAAAATATTTAAGGGGAAGTCACATTATGAAACTGAGAAAATGGATTCAGTTAGGATTGATTGTCGCATTGGTCGTGCCATTGACGGCCTGTGGTCAAAACAAGGCTAGCAAGCAGGCGAATAGTCGGCCTAAACCAACGAAAGTGGTGCAAACGCCGAGCGAAGATACGCAATTTATGATGGGAACCGTCGTAACCTTACGTGTTTATAATAAGGGTAAAGACAAGGTCGTCGATGGCGCCTTCAAGCTTTTGAAAAAGGAAGCTAAGGAAGTTACGACGAACGCCAAGGGTTCTGAAATCGACAAAGTTAACAATGCTGCGGGGGAACATCCCGTGGTTGTCAGCAAAGATGTCTATCCAATTTTAAAAAAGGCTTACTACTATAGTAAGAACTCCAATGAGTCCTTTGATATGGCAATTGGGTCAATTACCCAGCTTTGGCGGATTGGTTTTTCGGACGCGCGGGTACCTAGTCAGTCGGAAATTGACACCAACGTTAAGTTAGTTGACTATACTAAGGTGAAGCTAAACGATAAGAAGCATTCGGTTTACTTAGAGAAGAAAGGCATGCAATTGGATCTTGGTGGTATCGCCAAAGGTTACATGACTGATCAAGTTCGAAATTACTTCCTAAATCACGGTGTTTCCACGGCTATTATTGACTTAGGTGGGAATATTTACGTGATGGGTGACAGCCCTAAAGGGACTAAATCCGGCAATTGGACTGTCGGGATTCAAGATCCTAAGCAATCGCGGGGGACTTCAATTGGGTCATTACCAGCGAAAAACATGTCAATCGTGACCTCTGGGATTTATGAACGTTTCCTGAGAAAAAATGGGAAAGTCTACAGTCACTTAATGGACCCTAAGACCGGTGCGCCATTCCAGAACAATTTAATGGGTGTGTCGATTGTTTCGAAACAGTCAACGGATGGTGACGGGTTATCGACCGCCACTTTTGATAAAGGGTTAAAAGACGGCATGAAATATATTAACGGTAAAGCCGACGAAGGCGTTGGAGCCATCTTTATCACTAAAGATAAAAAAGTTTACGTGTCGAATAATTTGAAGAAAAAGTTCTCGCTATTTAGTGATACGGGCTATTCGTATGGACCAGCGAGTGATTTGAAATAGTTTAAGTTATCGTCGCGGTTGAATGTGATATGATTAGAACCATAAAATTATGGAAATGAGGGACGACGGTGAGTCAGATTATTGACGTTGCACATTTAAATTATCGTTACCCGCAACAGTCGGCGGATGACTTAACGTTAAAAGATATATCGTTTTCGGTGGCGGATGGCGAATGGGTGGCAATTGTCGGCCATAACGGCTCCGGTAAATCCACGTTGGCGAAAAATATCAATGGGTTATTGGCCCCCGTTTCCGGAACGGTGACGGTGGATGGTCAAGTCTTATCCGAAAAGACCGTCTGGGATATTCGTAAAAAGATCGGCATGGTCTTTCAAAATCCTGACAATCAATTTGTCGGAGCAACGGTCGAAGATGATGTGGCTTTCAGCTTGGAAAACCAAGGGGTGCCGCGCGATGAGATGTTGACGCGGGTTCATGATGCCTTGGCACAAGTTAGTATGGCCGAATTTGCGACTCGTGAACCGGCGCGCTTATCAGGTGGGCAAAAGCAACGGGTCGCCTTAGCCGGGATGATTGCGGCCCGACCACGAATTCTCATTTTGGATGAGGCCACGTCGATGCTTGATCCGCAAGGCCGTTACGAAGTGCTACAAACGATTCAGCAGATGAAGGCCAGCTCAGATTTGACGGTATTATCCATCACACATGATATTGATGAGGCTGCGAGTGCCAATCGGGTGTTAGTGGTTAATGATGGGCAATTAGTTGAAGAAGGGCAACCGGCTGAGATTTTTCAGCACGGGCCAGCTTTGATTAAAATGGGACTCGATATGCCGTACGCTGAGCGACTGAAGGCCGCATTAAAACGCCAAGGCGTTCAAGTTCCAGCTGAATACTTAACGGAGAAAGGGATGGCAGACTGGTTATGGCAATTGATTTCAAACAAGTAGATTTTACTTACCAACCGGGCACCCCTTTTGAAACGAAGGCGTTAACCGATATTAATGTGACCATTCCAGATGGGTCCTATACGGCACTGATTGGCCACACCGGTAGCGGTAAATCCACGTTATTACAACATTTGAATGCGTTACTTAAACCGACGAGTGGCACCGTGACCATTGGTGATCGAGTGATTACGCCGACTACCAGCAATAAAGATTTGAAATCATTGCGCCAACAAGTTGGGATCGTGTTTCAGTTTCCTGAAAACCAGTTATTTGAAGAAACGGTTGTGAAGGACATTGCCTTTGGCCCACAAAATTTTGGCGTTAATGAGGCGGATGCACTAAAAACTGCCGAAAAGATGTTGACCCTAGTTGGGTTAGATGACTCGCTATTAGAGCGGTCACCATTCGACCTTTCTGGCGGTCAAATGCGTCGCGTCGCAATCGCGGGCGTCCTAGCGATGCAGCCTAAAATTTTGGTGTTGGACGAACCCACTGCTGGCTTAGATCCTCAGGGACGGTTAGACATGATGGAGATGTTTGCGCGGTTACGGCAAGAGCAAAACCTCACGGTAGTCCTGGTGACCCATCAAATGGACGATGTTGCCAATTATGCGGATCATGTGATTGTGATGGACCAAGGGCGCGTCGTTAAGACGGGGACGCCACAAGAGATTTTTAAGGACCCAGCGTGGTTGGTTGACCATCAATTGGGATTACCAAAGACCACGGCATTTGCGCAACAATTAATGGCCAGGGGCTTGCACTTTGATCCGGTACCATTAACTGAAGACCAATTGGCGGCGGCTTTAGTCCAACAATTGCCAGCGACCGTGTTTGGGGGTGCTGAATCCCATGATGAATAAACTGATTTTTGGACGCTATATTCCAGGGGACTCGGTCATCCATCATATGGATCCTCGTGCGAAGTTATTACTGAGTTTTTATTTTATCGGAATTATTTTCATTGCGAATAATTGGCTCACTTATGTTATTTTATTTGCCTTCACCATACTGGCAATTAAGCTATCTGGGGTTAAATGGTCGTTTTTCATCAATGGCGTTAAGCCGTTGATCTGGCTAATTTTATTCACCGTGATTTTACAAGTGCTTTTTAGCGGTAGTGGTGGTCACGTTTACTTCAAATGGGGGATTATCACGATTAGCCAATTAGGGCTAGTCAACGGGATTTATATATTCTGTCGTTTCGTGTTGATCATTTTTATGTCGACACTCTTAACGTTAACGACCCCACCATTGGAATTATCCGATGCCATTGAATATATTTTGATGCCGTTAAAAGTTGTGCATTTTCCCGTCTATGAAGTTGCGCTGATGTTGTCCATTGCGTTGCGATTCGTGCCAACGCTAATGGATGAAACTGAAAAAATTATGAATGCGCAGCGAGCCCGTGGTGTCGATTTTGGTGAAGGTAATATCTTCCAGCAAATGCGGGCCATTGTGCCGTTGCTCATCCCATTATTTGTGAGTTCTTTCAATCGTGCCGAAGATTTGGCGACAGCGATGGAAGCACGTGGGTATCAGGGCGGTGAAGGTCGCAGTAAGTACCGAATTTTGAAATGGCAAGCACGTGACAGCTGGGCAACTGTCAGCTTTGTTGCTTTGACGATTGTGTTAGTGTTGTGTCGTGCATAAGGTTTTAAGGCGGGCAAGTTTG
Organism: Lactiplantibacillus pingfangensis; assembly: GCF_005404945.1. GTDB lineage: Bacteria > Bacillota > Bacilli > Lactobacillales > Lactobacillaceae > Lactiplantibacillus > Lactiplantibacillus pingfangensis. The sequence goes on from NZ_BJDG01000003.1 coordinate 77,565, forward strand.
CCGCCTTTTTAGGTTAATGGAGGAATTTGTGAGTGGTTACGAGATATAAAATTACTTTGGCGTATGATGGCACTAATTTTGCCGGCTTTCAACGCCAACCCCACCAGCGGACCGTCGAGCAAGTGCTCACGAAAGCGGTCAATAAGATGGCTAAAGATCCCGACCAGCCGGTGATTATCTACGGTGCAGGGCGAACGGATGCCGGGGTGCATGCGTTTGGTCAAGTGGTCCATTTTGATTTGCCAACTGCCATCAATCCTGAAGGGGTCCGTCGCGGCCTGAATAGTTTGTTACCAGTAGATACGTTGGTGAAAAAAGTCGAGTGCGTGCCCCTTGATTTTCACGCCCGATATGATACAGTTGGTAAGCGTTATTGGTACCGGGCGTATCAAAATGAGTTCGTTGATCCGTTCTTGCGGAACTACACGGGCCATTTTAAGTTTACGGCCGATATTGAACGCATTCAGCGAGCCATTCCAGCTTTAGTTGGCAAACATGATTTCACGACCTTTGTGGCCTCAGGGTCGCAGGCACACGACCATGTGCGGGAGATTTATTCCGCCAAGGCTTGGGCGCTTGATGATGGTGAGATCCAGTTTGAATTTTGTGGCAGTGGTTTTTTATATAATCAGGTGCGTATCATGGTTGCCGTGCTCATGGAAATTGGGCAAGGTCGGCGTGAGGTTGACTGCATTCCGCAGTTGATTGCTGCCAAGAATCGGGCGCAAGCTCGGGGCACGGCGCCGGCATCTGGACTGTATATGAAAAAGGTGTATTATGACCAAGCTGAGTTACAGGCGGACTTAAAAACTTATTGACTTCTCGGGCTAAATTAGGTAAACTAATCGTTGGTATTGTTTGCCCCACGATAAGCCCCGGAAATCTTATTGAGTGTCAAGCAAAACAGAAAATGGAGGAACACAACGTGCGTACAACATATATGGCTAAACCAGGTGAAATTGATCGTAAATGGTATGTAGTTGATGCAACTGATCTACCTTTAGGTCGTTTATCAACTGTCGTTGCATCAATCTTACGTGGTAAGAACAAACCAACATTCACACCTAATGTGGATACTGGTGACAACGTAATTGTAATTAATGCAAGTAAGATTGCTTTAACTGGTAAGAAGGCAGAACGGAAGATTTATTATCACCATACTGCCTATGCTGGTGGTCTAAAGGAACGGACTGCCGGTGACTTCCGTGAAAAGGAACCCGAAAAATTAATTGAAACTTCAGTTAAGGGTATGCTTCCTCACAACTCTTTGGGTCATAAAATGGGCTTGAAGTTGCATGTTTATGCTGGTGCAGAACATACGCAACAAGCGCAAAAGCCTGAAGTTTTGGACATCACTAACTTAATCTAAGGAGGAAACTACATTGGCTCAAGTACAATATCGCGGCACAGGCCGTCGTAAAGATTCAGTCGCCCGCGTACGTTTAGTACCAGGTTCTGGTAAGATTGTTATGAATGATAAGTCTGTTGAAGACTATATTCCATTTGCAGATATTCGCAAGGAATTGTTACAACCATTCGAAGTAACTGAAACAACTGATCAATATGATGTTTTAGTTAACGTTATCGGTGGTGGGTTCCACGGCCAAGCCGGCGCAACTCGTCATGGTATCGCTCGGGCATTGCTTGAAGTTGACCCAGATTTCCGCGGTCCTTTGAAGCGCGCAGGTCTTTTGACTCGTGACGCTCGTATGAAGGAACGTAAGAAGCCAGGTTTGAAGAAAGCCCGGAAAGCTTCACAATTCTCAAAGCGTTAGTATTTTTAGAAAAAGCGTTGTTACATCAACATTTTCTGAATCCAAAAAGAGCACTCATCCATTTGGAGGGGTGCTTTTTTTTCGAGATGAAGTGCAAGGTATTAAGTGTTGATATGCGGGGAGCGTAAGGCACCGTAAATTTTAGTAATATAAATAGTGTTGATTTTGGAAATACACTTTTGATTTTTTGACCCTAGACAATACCATGGTTATTGTTTGCTGAGATTGTTAAATGTGGTCAGGTGGAGGAAAAATGAAGAATGTTGAATTAAGTGGGCGTAACGGGGTCAATCATCGAGTCATTTATCTCGATCTTATTCGAGTGATTGGCTGTCTGATGGTTGTTTTGACACATGTGACTGCAAAGATGATGGATTTTCCGGTCAAAAGTGCAATTTGGCCATTGGCAAATATTTTGAATGGGTGCACTCGTGCCGCAGTGCCACTATTTTTGATGATTAGTGGTGCACTGTTTTTAAATCCCAACAAAAATATAACCATACAAAAGATTATCAAAAAATATGTACCTAAACTTGGTGTGACCTTAATTTTATGGAATTGTATCTATGCATTAATCGAATGGGCCATTACACGAAATCTAGCGATAACGTTGCATACATTAATACTTGGTGCATTTCATTTATGGTTTCTTTACGTTACGATTGGTTGCTACCTGGTTGCTACCTGGTTGCACCACTACTTCGGCCGATAGTGACCAACATGAAATTAATGTGGTGGGCATTAGGTCTAGGTGGACTTTTCACAGTTTTGCCTGTTACCATACAGGAATTTTTGCGACCAGATAACGTGTTGCTGAGTTTAATTCATGCGTTCCAGGTTAATTTAATGTCGGGATTTGTATTTTATTTTGTGCTGGGATATGCATTGACGCAATTATCTATTAATACAGCAAAAATGTGGCTTGCAGGTGTGGGGGCATTTATCGGTACAGTCGTAATTATTATTGGGACTGAAAGCCAGTCCATAGTTGCAGGTCATTTGAATCAGGCATTTCAGGCTAATGTTAATTTATGGATTATGCTTCAAGCAAGCGGATTATTTTTAATTATTCGTGGGTTGAAACTAACAAAGTTATCAAAAACGCTTAAGCTAATTAGCGAACTTTCATTACCAATTTATTTAGTACATCCGATTTTTTTGGGTGCCATATTAAAACTTCACTTGCTTAAACCAGATGCACTACACTTGTTGGTGGCATATGTATTGGTATTTATGGGCGCTACGGTCTTTGCATGGTGTTATCAAGGTATTTTAAGATGGCTACGTAGCTATTTCAGGCCGACTGTTACCAGACAGTACAGTCAGGATTAGTTTCGACAATTTGTGACTTTTGTGATGAAATGAATATTTGAGAAAGAAGGCTGGGTGCTAATCATTTGGTATCAATGCCGAGTAATTGGTGCTCACCTTTATTTTCTGAATCCAAAAAGAGCACTCGTCCATTTGGGCGGGTGTTTTTTGTCGGCACAAATTTGTTGAAATGATTGCAAAGTCGGCAAAGTCTTACGTTTAATTGGTTTTACGTTGTTAACAATTAGCCCATTTTTTGCCCGATTGCGATGCTCGATGTCAAAACAACTGGCTATTAGTCGTCATTTTCAGCCGGTGGCAGCAAACGTTTTAACACAATTAAGTTAGCCGCTAGTAAACAGCCACAAATTAGTGCAGCCAGGCCGAGTTGTTGCAATAACTGCCAGCTCGGGTTGCTTGCAAACATCAAGACGGTCGCGTAACTCAAGGCCAGTAAAATGGCCAATAGGAGCGCGAGATTAGTAATGGTTGACCTCAGCACGGGTGCTGGTTGGGCTGTTGATAAATGAGGACGCTTACATTTAATCAACTGAATTAGGCCGCATTGGGCATAAGTAACGATCAAAATCAGCCACATGGGTTTCGTCCACGTGACACTGACGGCTAATCCCAGATAGACCAGACTGATTGTACCGATAAACCAACGATTAAATGATCCGAGAAATTCTTTCGAGCTGAGGACTTGTTTAAAATTAATTGGCATCGTCATATTCCTCCGAGGATTTTTTAACAGTCTATCAGAAAAAGGGTCGATGATGCCAAGATTTGCGAACGGAATCGCTGGTATTTTAGAAGTCGTGGAAAAGTTAGTGTAAGTTTAACCAGATTTTTAAATAAAGTTAGCAATACCTAACAATTATTTGCATGGACGTTAATTATCGGTTAGACTAGGAGTTAAGATGGTAAGTAACCGACAATCAACGGAGGGCTCAAAAATGTTAGACATTCAGAACCTGACCGTGGCTTACGATGACACACCAGTTTTAACTGATGTTGCCGTTCAGTTTAACGCCGGCAAAATCACTGGAATCATTGGACCCAACGGTGCGGGAAAATCAACCTTAATCAAGGCCATGCTTGGCCTGATTAGATCACAATCCGGAACGACGACTTATAATGGTCGCCCAATCAAACAATTTCAACGTCAATTGGCGTATGTTGAGCAACGTAAGGACTTAGACTTAACTTTTCCCATCACGGTCTTTGAAGTCGTTCTGACGGGAACCTATGGCCAATTGGGGCTATTTCGGCGGCCAGGGAAGCCTGAACGGGCTGCAAGCTTAGCCGCCTTAGACCAAGTCGGCCTGAGTGCGTTTGCCGACCGGCAGATTGGAAATCTATCTGGTGGTCAATTACAACGGGTCTTCGTGGCCCGGGCAATCGTGCAACAAGCAGAGATTATTATTTTAGATGAACCCTTTGTAGGTATCGACTTGCAAAGTGAAACGGCAATCATGGCGATTTTGAAGCAGTGGCGTGATGCGGGTAAAACGATTATTGTCGTTCACCATGACTTAAATAAGGTCTCATGTTACTTTGATGACTTGGTGATTTTAAATCATGGTATTGTTGACGCGGGTCCGGTGGCCAAAGTTTATCAGCCCGAAAATATTGCCAAAACGTTTAGTTCTGATCTGTCAAAAGTCTTGTTTACCGCGACGAAGGGGGTAGCCTTATGACCACGATTGCTAGTTTTATTGATGCCCTTGGCCGGTATGATTTTTTACAAAGTGCGTTAATTACCGCCATTATGGTTGGGGTCATGTCGGGGATTATTGGCTGTTTCATTATTTTGCGCGGGATGTCGATGATGGGGGATGCAATTTCTCATGCCGTTCTGCCAGGCGTCGCAGTTGCTTATATGTTAGGGCTGAATGTGTTGATTGGTGCCTCAGTTTTTGGTCTCCTGGCGGCCGGCCTGATTGGATTTGTGGCCAGTCATAGTAAATTAAAAACAGATACGTCAATTGGGATTGTGTTCTCGGCCTTTTATGCGTTAGGCTTTATCCTGATCTCATTAGCTGAGAGTGCCACGAATTTACATCATATTCTATTCGGAAATATTTTAGCCGTTAGTGATACGGATATTATGACGACGGTGGTTGTTCTGGGACTAGTGATCCTATTCGTAGTCTTTTTCTACAAAGAACTCTTAGTCACGTCCTTCGATGAAACCTTCGCGAAGACCTATGGCTTAAAAGTCCAATTGCTGCACTATGGCCTAATGCTCGTTTTAACGCTAGTGACGGTTTCGGCGTTGCAAACGGTTGGGATTATTTTAGTCGTCGCAATGTTAATTACACCTGCGGCCACGGCGTTCCTCTGGACGGAAAAGTTAGCGACGATGCTCATCTTGGCCGCCACGAATGGGGCAGTAGCGTCTGTGATTGGCTTGTACTTTAGTTATACTTTGAACTGGGCTTCGGGTCCGGCAATTGTGCTGATTGCAGCGATTATTTTTGGGATCTCATTCGTGATTTCGCCAAAACAAGCGCTGATCACCAATTTACGGCGGCCAAGGCGGGTGGCAGCATGAAGAAAAATCTCGTTGCTGTTTTAGCAGTCGTTGCTCTGATTACCGGGGTGGCAATGTTTTTACAACAGCGACAACAAGTTGAAGCTGAAATGGTCCGACGACCAGGAAAGTTGCGCGTCGTCAGCACGAATTCAATTTTGGATGATATGGTCAAGCAAGTTGGTGGCGACAAGGTTGAGGCGTACTCAATCGTGAAACGGGGAACTGATCCACATGAGTATGAGCCGCAACCGACCGACATTACTGCGACTGCGGATGCAGATGTGGTGTTCTATAATGGCTTACAATTGGAAACTGGTGGTAACGGCTGGTTCAAGAAATTGGTCAAGTCATCGAAAAAGACTTTTAATGAAGACGTCTTTGCGGCCAGTCAAGGCGTATCCGTTCGCTATTTAACGACCAATCGTCATGAACCTGACCCACATGCCTGGCTCGACTTGGCGAATGGTCAGCAATATGTCGCAACCATTAGTCAAGTTTTGGAGCAAAAAGATCCTGCTAATGCGGCGTTTTATCGGCGAAATGCCGAGGCCTATCAGTCGAAGTTACAAAAGTTGCATCAAAGTTCGCAGGCAAAATTTGCCAAGTTACCCGAGGCGCAACGATTGCTGGTGACTTCTGAAGGTGCCTTTAAATATTTTGCGGCGGCGTATCAGATTCAGGCCGCGTATATTTGGGAAGTTAATACGGAATCGCAGGGGACACCGGAACAGATGCAGGCCGTGATCAAAAAGATTCGCCAGGCCAATGTGAAAAATTTATTTGTTGAAACGTCGGTCTCGCCGAAGTCAATGCAGAAATTATCACAAGAAACGGAGCTGCCAATCAAGGCAACACTATATACGGATTCACTAGGTGCTGCTGGTTCAACTGGTGCGACCTATTATCAAATGATGCGCTGGAACCTGACACAAATTTATAACGGTTTAGCAGCATCATAAAGGGTGAAAAATCAAAATTGCTAGTAACTACTGCCATGTCAATGATTAAGGATATGAAGATTAGTTGATAGTGCCGCTTCCAGTCGCCACTGATGACATGCGGCCGTGGGAACGGTCCAAGCCAGGATCATCTTGGCCCTCGCCCGCAACCCTTGCAGAAAGCGCAAGTGTCCCGGACCGTCCGTGGCGTAACGCCGGCAAGAATCATGCCGACCCAACGCCACCTTCACGACCGATGCCATCAACGGCGACTTCCAGCTAATTTAACTGTTTTTAGGCTAGGTTTAGCGGAAGCATACCGGAGCGGAATCACCACTAATTTGGCGGTGCCCGTCGCCTACATGACAGTGTTTACGAGTCTTGTTGCCTGTGAAATTTTAGCGGCATCATAAAAATGCAACAGAAGGCGGTATTTTGCCTTTTGTTGCATTTTTTTATAGTGGATTAAAGGTTAAAAGACGTAAATTACCAATAAATGCTGTCGTACTAGTACATTTGTAGCGAAAAGAGGCCAGCTAGGCTAATTGTTATAACGTAAATGGTCCTAAAACAGCAAAGGGACTGTCTGTGAATTCGATTCAAAGCCGATAACCCAGTAAGATTAGACGGCCAATCTTACCGATATAGTACAACGAGTCTGATTGTCTTCGCTGAACCTAGTCCACTTTGATTAGCTGGAGGTTGCTGCTGATAGCATCGGTCGTGATGGTGGTGTTAATCGGCCGTTCTTGCCGATTTTACCCCACGGACGGTCCCACGACCGCATGTTATCGGGAGCAACCGGAAGTGGCAATTTTTACCTCTCAACTTTTTATTAGTCGAAATTAATCTTCCTGTTCAAACGATAGTTCCGTCATAGACAGCTCTAAATCATCTAAGACGTCATTTTCGCTGAGAAAATTTGCCCAAGCTTTTGGTGTTTGTTCACGCGTATGCGGCGCAATTTTTCCACGGATGTTTTCAATCACTTCATCAAGCATCTTGTCGGCTTGCCGATCAATTTCTGCTTCATTAAAACGACGCGCGGGCAAGCGGTCCATATTTTGCTTGTTTAAATAATCAGTACATTTTTCCATAAAAATGCTGACGACTTGTGAGTTCTCTGTTAGATATGTTTTTAAGGTGTCATTATCCAAAATAAATTCCTCCTACTTAGTTGGTTCAACTATAACACAGCAGCACGGCTAATCTGTTTCGAGGGTGCTGTGTAAAATCGTTAAAAGTTGTAATTGTGAGGGTGTCAAAATGTGTGAGGTGCGATAAACGATACTAGTGATGAACTCAGGTTGTTCATCATCAAGTAGTTCTAATCGAACGACATGATCATTATAATGATCGACCACGTTAGTTAAAAAGCCGACGCCGACATTTTCGGCAATGAGCTTCATGAGCACATGGGTGTCATTTGACCGAAAAACAATGTTTGGTCGAAAATGATTGCGACGAGTCAGTTTGTTGAACGCGTTGTTGTGAACAAAGTTACTCGTGAAGAACACAAAATCTTCATGCCGAAGTTCACTAAAGTACAGCCGCTTGCGGTTAGCCAATGGATGGTCGCGTGAGACAAAAATGCTAAAGGGTTGTCGGTCGAATTCTTCTGCCAGCAGGGTCTGATAGGAGAGGGGTTCGACGGAACCAAGCAGTGCCATATCGACGCGACCATTACGGACAGCTTCACGCAAGGCGATTGAGCCGCCTTCAACAGTCTGAATACTGGCTAAGAGCTCATTGTCAGCCAGTTTAGCCGCAATTTTTGGAAAATAGTGGTTTTCAATAATTGGTGGTAGCCCTAAGACAATCTGTTGCTGGGTTAAATTATGAATTTCTTGATGAGCAATGTTAAGCTGGCGCAGAATAATTTCCGCGTGTTCAGCTAATTGCTCGCCACTAGCCGTCGGGGTTAGTTCGTTGTGAACGCGATCGCGAATCATTAATTTGGTGTTGAAATCTGTCTCGAGGCGTTTGAGTGCCGTGGTAATCGTCGGTTGACTGACATTAAAAAAATTGGCAACTTTCGAAAAGTTTTTTTGTAAAATTAATTGATGAAAATAGTCCAAGTCTTTTGTGTTCATTTTAACTCCTTTAAAATCAACGTTTATAGTACCCTTATAAATAATATTTATATCATAGCATAGATTTGACTATATGTTTTACCACGCGCTAAACTGTTGTTTGTAAATTAATAAGGGCATTGTTTTGACCGAACGTGATGACAGACGGTAACTTATGAGATGTCAATTCGTTCACTTAACTTATTAGCCAAAAAAATGGAGGAATTAAGAATGACTCAAACTGCTGATACAATTTTAAATAACCCATTTTTAAATAAAGGGACGGCGTTTACGAAAGCTGAACGCCAACAATTAGGATTAACTGGGACCTTACCAGCTGCGGTCCAAACAATTGAAGAACAAACTACCCAAGCTTATGGTCAATTCCAAAGCAAAGCGACACGTTTGGAAAAACGGCTTTTCTTAATGAACTTATTCAATGAAAATCGGACATTATTCTATCATTTGATGGATCAACATGTCGTTGAATTCATGCCAATCGTTTATGATCCAGTTGTGGCTGATTCAATCGAACAATACAATCAATTATTCTTAGACCCACAAAATGCCGCCTTTGTTTCTGTCGATGCGCCGGAAGACGTTGAAGCAACCTTGAAGAACGCTGCGGAAGGTCGCGATATTCGCTTGGTCGTTGTGACGGATGCAGAAGGTATTTTAGGCATGGGTGACTGGGGTGTCAACGGGGTTGACATCGCCGTTGGTAAATTAATGGTCTACACGGCCGCTGCCGGTATCGACCCATCACAAGTCTTACCTGTTAGCATTGATGCTGGGACTAACAACCAAAAGTTGTTGGATGATCCAATGTATCTTGGTAACCGGCACAAACGTGTTTATGGTGACCAATACTATGACGTTATCGACAAATTTGTTGAAGCTGAACAAAAATTATTCCCAGAATCACTCTTACATTGGGAAGACTTCGGTCGTTCAAATGCCCAAGTAATTTTGGACAAGTATAAAGACAAGATTGCGACCTTTAATGATGATATCCAAGGGACTGGGATGGTTGTTTTAGCCGGTATCTTAGGCGCCTTGAATATTTCAAAAGAAAGTATCAAAGACCAAAAGATCTTATCATTCGGTGCTGGGACTGCCGGCATGGGGATTGCCACTCAAATCATGGACGAACTCATGCAAGCTGGTTTGACTGAAGCTGAAGCGAAGCAACATTTCTATGCGGTTGACAAGCAAGGCTTACTCTTCGATGATACCGAAGACTTAACCCCAGCTCAAAAAGGTTTTACCCGTTCACGGAGTGAATTTAGCAATGCCGACGAGTTAACCAACTTAGAAGCCGTTGTTAAAGCCGTTCATCCAACGGTTATGATTGGGACGTCAACCCAACCTGGAACCTTTACGGAAAGCATTATTAAGGAAATGGCTGCGCATACGGATCGACCAATTATCTTCCCATTATCAAACCCAACCAAATTGGCTGAAGCTAAAGCGGAAGATTTGATCAAATGGACGGATGGCCGGGCCTTAGTTGCAACTGGTATTCCAGCTGACGACGTTGACTACAAGGGTGTGACTTACCAAATCGGACAAGGGAACAACGCCCTCATGTATCCGGGACTTGGTTTTGGCTTAATTGCGTCAACCGCCAAAGTCTTGAATAGTGAAACGTTGTCTGCGGCTTGCCATGCTTTAGGTGGCATCGTTGATACGTCTAAGCCAGGTGCGGCTGTCTTACCACCAGTTGCGAAAATTACTGAATTTTCACAAAAATTGGCTGAAGTCGTTGCACAAAGTGTACTCGACCAAAAGCTCAACAAAGAACCGATCGCAAGTGCCAAGCAAGCTGTTGCTGACATGAAGTGGGTTCCTGAATATAAATAATTAGTGGTCGCCTGAGAGAGCGATTTGATGATTAAAAAAGTTGAAAGTGGGACTGAAAACTCATGGCTGTTTTATGGAATTCTATCCAAAGTGTGCTCGTGGTCGTTTTGATCATGGTCCTTGGATTTATCTTACGTCGTACCGGTTGGTTCGCAGATAGTTTTGCGGGGAATATTTCAAAATTCATTAAGAATATTGCTTTGCCAGCCTCAATTTTCGTGTCAGTATTAAGTCGTTTGACACGGGATCAATTAGGCTCATTCTCTGGCTACTTAGCGTACGCCTTCATTGCCGTTATTATCGGCTACTTGATTGCCTTCGCTTTAGTCAAGATTATGAAAATTCGTCCCGGCCGTAAAGGGATCTTTATCAATGCGGTCGTCAACGCCAATACGATTTTCATTGGCTTACCTTTGAACATCGCGTTATTCGGCGAAAAGAGTATGACTTACTTCTTAGTTTATTATATTGTGAACACTGTTTCGACTTGGGCGTTCGGGGTCTTCTTAATTTCTAACGATGATCCAACGAAGCCAAAGGAAAAGACGCACAACAAGATCGACTGGAAGAAAGTTATCCCAATGCCACTAGTTGGGTTCATCGTTGCCTTGGTCTTCTTGTTATTGAACATTCCGATTTTGAAGATTACGTTCGTTAACTCAACGTTGACCTATGTTGGTAACTTGGTCACACCACTGTCATTGATCTATATTGGGATCGTGTTAGCGGATGCTGGCCTAGGCAGTATCAAGTTTGACCGCGATACGGTGGTTGCCTTGATTGGTCGCTTCGTCTTATCACCAATCGTGATGATTGCGGTGATCATGGTTGCTGGTAACGTTGGTGCCAGCTTCCCAACCATGGCTTCACAAACCTTGATTGTGCAATCGGCAACACCAATGCTCGCTGTTTTGCCAATTTTGGCGAATGAAGCGCATGGCGATGTTGAATACGCCACAAATGTGGTGACGACAAGTACGGTCTTGTTCATCATCGTGGTACCAATCTTGATGACCTTGATTCAATTTATCTAGAATTAAAACTAAATTAAAAAAGGACTCGCCGAATTTGGCTGAGTCCTTTTTTGTGTCCAAATCTTAGCGTGACGATTGATTTTTGTTCAATCTAGCTAAATTGACTAAAATCGCACAATAACGCGCTTTCATTAAGGCTTTTTTGAAATAATAGCCGGATTTACTTGACTAATGTGCAGAAAATCAATAAAATTAACAACGTTATATTAATAAGAATTTAATTAGGAGGCACTCATTTGATGAAAGCATCTCAGCGGTTATTGGTTAAAAAACCAGTGAATCCCGCAAATTTTAATAAGGGCGGATTAGCGAAGTCACTCGATGCCTTTAGTTTAACCATGATGGGCGTGGGGGCGATTGTCGGTTCCGGGATTTTTATTACGCCCGGTATTATTGCCGCAAAATACGCTGGTCCAGCTGCGATGCTGTCATTTGTCATTGCCGCGGCGGTTTGTTCGTTAGCAGCGTTATGTTACGCTGAATTTGCTTCGACGATTCCATTGGCCGGGAGTGCATATACATATGTTTACACGGTTTTTGGTGAGTTTTTAGCTTGGATTCTTGGTTGGTCGTTGATTTCAGAATATTTATTTGCGGTGTCATCGGTGGCCGTGAGTTGGTCCGCCTATTTTCAAAATCTACTCAGTGGTTTCGGCATCAAGCTGCCAGAATTTTTGTCCGCCGCCGCTGGGACTGCCGGCGCACCACATGCCGGGTTCAATTTGATTGCGTTTGTGGTCGTCTTGGCAATCTCACTACTATTAGTCGGTGGGGTCCAAGAGTCGACACGGGTCAATTCAATCATGGTTGTGGTCAAGATTCTCGTGATTGTGCTATTTATTGGCGTCGCAATCTTCTTCGTTAAGCCGGCCAATTTTCATCCGTTCATGCCACATGGGGTGCACGGTTTGGTCAAAGGGGCTTCGTTGGCATTTTATGCGTATATCGGTTTTGATGCCGTCTCAACTGCGTCAGAGGAAGTTAAGAACCCGAAACGTGACATGCCGATTGGGATTATTGGCTCGCTAATTGTAGCGTCGATTTTGTACGTGGCAATGGCGGCTGTCTTGGTCGGTGTCGTTCACTACACAAAATTAAATGTCGGTGATCCAGTGGCTTATGCTTTGGCCGTGATTCATCAAAATTGGGCTGCCGGAATTGTGTCATTAGGCGCGGTAGTCGGGATGACGACCGTCTTGATTGTGATGCTCTACGGCGGCACGCGCTTGCTCTTTGCAATTAGTCGTGACGGCTTGTTACCAAAAGCCTTTCGGACCTTGAGTGCAAAAACGAAGGTTCCCGTTAAAAGCACTTGGATTTTTGGCGTGATTGCTAGTATTTTTGCCGCGGTGATTCCATTGGATAAGATTGCGGAATTGGTGAATATTGGGACTTTATTCGCGTTCGCGATGGTGTCAATTGGCGTGGTTTTCCTACGCAAACATGAATCATTACAACAAATCAATAGTTCATTTAAAGTGCCATTTTATCCAGTACTGCCGGTTGTCTCATTCTTAGCCTGCATTTACTTGATGATTAACTTACAAATTTTCACTTGGCAGATGTTTGGTATCTGGATTACGATTGGCATTATTATCTACTTTATTTATAGCTATCATCATTCACGAATTCGGGCAGAATTGCGTGAAGAAGAGACTAAATAAGTTGGTGTTTGCTACTGATTGCTTCCAGCCGCCACTGATAACATGCGGCCGTGAGACCGGGTCAAGCCTGAGAAACGTCTTGGCCCTCGCCCGGAACCCTTGCACAAATCGCAAGTGTCCCGGACCGTCCGTGGCGTAACGCCGGCAAAAAACATGCCGACCCAACGCCACCTTCACGACCGATGCCATCAGCGGCGACTTCCAGCTAATTTAGCTGTTTTTAGGTTAGGTTTAGCGGAAGCAGGCAGAAATCGTTGTGCTGTGTTGGTAAGATTGGCCGGCGGTCTTGGCTGCCTAATCTTACAGGGCGATTTAAAGACGTGGGTTATCGGCTTTAAATCGAAGTTGCAGACCGCACTATGGCTGCGACTGTCCCACCATAGCACAGCGATTTCTGTCTGCTGAAGCGGAATTACCACTAATTTGGAAGTGCCTGTTGCCTATATGACAGTGTTTACAAGTTCTCTTGTCCTTTCAACCTATAGTTAATCAACTAAAATTGAGCCAAGAAACGAGTCCAGTAGGGCTCGTTTTTTGTAGTGTCAGTTTTCATCACATGCTATAATTGAGCTTATTCTTAACGGCGAATCATTTTGGGAGGGATCACGGATGCGGCGAAGGTCCAACGCATATCATATTAGTATCTTGGCAGTCTTAATTGCCATTGTTATTATTCAAAATGTTGTCCCATTTTTTGGTTACATTCCAATTTTAGGCCTAAGTTTGACGACGATTCATGTGACGGTGATTGTGGCGGCCGTGGTCTTAGGACCAAAAGATGGCGCAATTGTCGGTGCCGCGTGGGGGTTGATTGATTGGCTTAGGGCATTCATTGCGCCAACCAGTGCACTCGCACCGTTAGTTTTTACAAATCCATTAGTTTCGGTAGTGCCACGGATTTTGATTGGCGTGGTAGCCGGCTGGGTTTTCATTATGCTTAAAAAACGGGTTTCAACACCACTCAGCTTGACGCTTGCCGGCGTGGCTGGGTCATTAACGAATACGTTATTAGTTCTGGGCTTAATTGGCACGTTGTATCGGCATGCGGCGGCTGGGTTTTATCAAGTTAATCTGAGCAAATTGATGCCGTATATTTTGGGAATTGTTGGCACCAATGGGGTACCCGAGGCCATTCTGGCTGGAGTTTTAGTGCCACTGATTGGTGGAGCCTTGTTACGGTATCAGCACGGTACAGGACGAATTTAGCACGTCTGTTCTGACATGAGGAATCCTTTTTTACTCTGAGCATCATTCAGAAAACTAAGGTGGCAAGCAAGTATGAACTATTTAATCTTTGGCACAGAATTGGTTGTGATTTTTCTGTGGCTGTTTTTCGGCCCGCATCAGTTTTGGTTAGCACTCATCGGGGTGGTTGTAATTATTTTAATTTCTCAATTTTTTCATCAATTTTTGAAGGCGCGCTAATGGTTAAGTCGTTCAATGTCTTGGTAAAACTAAAAAAGCGGATTTGAGGTCAGTCCTCAAATCCGCTTTTTTAGTTAACTGCTGTAAATTGCTTTTGACTAATGATCACCTTGTTGTGGTACTTGTCCACAATTTCAGGATCAGTGCTTTCAAACGTAATCAAATAAGAATTAACATAGGCTTTAGCGATTTCACCTGTAAAGTCTTGACCTTCAAGCTTAAAGGTCACTTTTGTGCCGATAGTCATGCGTTAGCCTCTTCTCTGGTTAATGCTTTTAAATATAGCACGGATTAACTGAAAGTCAATCGAAGTGAGTAGTCGCTTAACTAAAGATTCTTGCAAAACGACGGCGCAAACCAATAAATAAGCCAGCGGCCATGGCCACCAGACTAGCGCCTAAAGCGGCGAGACCGGTTTGGGTTTGGTCATCAGTTTGCGGCAAGACAGCGGTGGTTGCAGCCGTTTGGGTGCTAGCCGGCTGAGCAGCTGTGTGACCGGCGTCTAGCGTCGCGTGAACCGGAACAACGGCGACGCTCGTGTGATCACCAGCAACAGTAGTGTCTCGAAGTAAGCTGGCTATCACGGTCGAGCCACTGTGATCATTTGCCACTAATGAACCGTCAACTTGTGCTAAAGCGGCTTTGATTGTGGCTTTTTGTGCCGCCATCCGTGCGGCTTCGTGAGTTGCGGCAGCGTCTGACTGCGCCTTGATCGTCGTGCCTGTCGTGGCATTACTGTTGAGATCGTCAGCGGCGACCGTGGGGGTTGTCTCAGCTGTGCCGTTATTTTCAACTGTCGTTGTCGTCGTTTGGTCAGGACTAACGACCTCGCCAGTATCCACATCGGTCGGGGCGGTGGCGTCATCGAGGGTCTCATCTTCAGTTTCGGGTAAGACGACTGGTGTTTCATCGCTACCGAGTGCCTCAGCTAAAAATGAGGTCAAATGGGCCGTATATTGCAAAACAGCACCATTAGCCATGGCATGCCCGCCAACTTGGCCAGGTAAAATCCAAACTTCTTTGATTTTAGAATTATTGGCCGCGGCTAATTGCAATGAATTAGTATAAGGAATAAAACTGTCGTCTTCGGTATGAATCAACATTAATGGGACGGTGACTTGGCTAGCCGCGGTCACGCCGGAAATATCCGCTAACGAGAAACCTTGCTTTGCTTGTAACTCGTTGTTGATTTCACCCAAAATCTTATCATAAGACAGGAATGGCAAACTCGTGATTGCGGGCAGGCCAAAAGATTGTAGCTTAGTTGAGACAGCCGCAATCGCACTCTGATAAAGGGTGCTGCCAAGGCCAGGCATTGTGGCGTAGCCGGCATCGGCAATCACCGCCTTAACTGATTTGGAGAGGCCGGGAACGGATGCTGCTTCAATCACGGTGTCGGCACCCAGTGATTGACCGTAGAAGACCACTTCACTGTTGGCCCCATTGCGGGCATCCACTTTTTTAACCCAGTTAAGCCAATCATATTTATCTTGGTAACCAAAAGTAATATCGTTGCCATCGCTCAAAAATTGGCCACGCTGACTTGGCATTAAGACGTTATAGCCTAAGTCATACCAAATTTTAGAAACGTAACCGATCCAGTCAGGTTCTTCAGTCCAGCCTTGCCCGATGACGACTGTTTTAGTTGAGTCGCCATTTTGAATATAGGTGGCGCGAACGAACTGCGTCGGGTCATTATATTCTGGTAGTTCCCAAGTTTCTTTCGCAACGTTTTGATACCAAGCCACTGCCGCTGGATAGTAAGTTTCAGAAGCGGCCCGATCAGCGGCATAGGCCACAGGATCTAACCCGGTCCAAAAATCTGATACCGCATAGCGGCTAGGATCCAGTAGTGTCCGAAATTTAGAAAGCGCTTGCGAACCTGAACCAGTGAAGGCGACTTGATAGAGGGCTTTACCAACGAGTTTGCTGGCAATGTCAGTTGGCAGTTCAGTCAGATTGTTGATCAGTTCGTCTAGTTTGGCTTTAACTGCTGGTAATTGGGGACTGTTTTCAGCTGTGGCCCCTAAATCTTGGACGGCGGCGACGATATCGCTAACGTCGAGCGTGACAGTTTTAGTCACGGTTTTGGTCGTTGTATCGACACTCTTCCAAGTGACGCTATAAGGACCATTGCTAGTCACAGTGATGGTGCCATGGTTATCAAGTTGTGTGTCGTCAGTCGTGTAAACTGGTCCATGTGGATTGGCGGCGACCGGTCGTGCAGCCGTCGCTGGTGCGGTGGTGGCAGCTGATTGTGCTGCCACACTTGCTGCGGTTGTCGGCTGTTCACTAGTGGGATCAGTCACCTCGGCCGCGGCCGTGGTTGGCTGTGACGTTTCAGTTGCCGCTGCAGTGGTCGGTTGTTGGGCAGTGTTACTGTCAGGAGCGACGGTTGGTGTTGTTGACGGCGCGGTCGTCGTGGCCGACTCAGTTGCTGGTTCAGCGGCAGTAGTTGCGGCCGCGGTAGTCGGATTAGTTCCCGTTGTTGGTTGGGTGGCAGTTGGCGTCGTTAGGGTGGTTGGTGCCGCCGTGGCGGTGAGGGCATTGGTTGCTGCTAAGGCGTTGGTCGTTAACATTAAACCGCTGCCTAAGCCAGCCATCGTGATACCAGCGTACACCCAGCGTCTCCCGGACTTAAACATTTTGAAATGGGTGGTGGACATCCCCGAAGTTGTTCGATTCATATACTTACTCCTCTTAATAATTTATTCTATTCGACATTATGAATATACCATGTGAAAATGCGTTTAGTTCAATTTACGCAAGGATTTGTGAACGAATGGGGTAGGTTTCAGTGAACGGGGGCATTTGTTCATAGCTGTAACAATTACCGACTTGAAATGATTGACAAAACGCTGATATAGCGGTGTTTTGTGAAAAATCACCGGATTGTCAGTTTGTGTAAAACTATTCAAACCGGCGCTATTTCAGCGCTCAAACACGATTTAGGCGTCAATAACTGTCAACTAACAAACTGATTAATGAGGACTGACGCGGGTTTGAAAATTAGGGTATTTGACTATTTTTACAATAAAAGTTGAGATTGATTGAAATTTCACTTATCAGTTGATATGATAGGGGTGAATCGATTGGTTCCGCTTACGCAGGTGAACCAACTAGTTTAATAAAAAGGGGGGACCACTATGAATCTCGGATTAAGTATTATCTCCTTAGCTCGTTTTCAATTTGCGATGACCACGGTGTTTCATTTCTTCTTTGTGCCATTATCAATCGGGTTAGCACTAGTTGTTGCAATTATGGAAACGGTTTATGTTGTGAAGAAGGATATTCTTTATAAACATATGGCGCAATTCTGGGGACGGATTTTCTTACTTAGCTTCGCGGTTGGGGTTGTTACTGGGATTATTCAGGAATTCCAATTTGGGATGAATTGGTCTGATTATTCACGTTTTATGGGTGACATTTTTGGGGCGCCACTAGCGATTGAAGCGTTAGTTGCGTTCTTCATGGAATCCACGTTTATTGGTCTTTGGATGTTTGGTTGGGATCGGTTCAACGCCAAAATCCATTTAGCGTTTATTTGGTTAACATCGATTGGGACGATGATCTCAGCGATGTGGATTTTAGCAGCGAACAGTTTCATGCAAAATCCAGTGGGCTTCATGATCAATGCCAAAACTGGTCGGGCACAAATGACGAGTTTTAGCGCGGTCATCAAGAATCCACAACTTTGGGTTGAATTACCACATGTTTTGTTTGGGGCATTCGTAACTGGGTCGTTTGTCGTTGCTGGGATGGCGGCATTCTCATTGCTCAAGAAAAAGAATGTCAACTTCTTCCGTAAGTCACTCAAAGTCAGCTTGATTATTGGCTTAGTGGCGACGATTGGTGTCGTTGCCGTTGGTGATTTACAAACGCGTTACATCATTAAAGAACAACCGATGAAGTTTGCCGCTACTGAAGGTCTGTACAAGGACTCCGGTTCACCAGCCGCATGGTCGGTTATTTCAAGCATGGATACTCAGAATCACAAGACGAATTGGTCGATTGATGTGCCATATGTGTTGGATATTTTGAGTTACCATAAGTTGTCTGGGAACGTTAAGGGTCAAAATACGTTGAACAAGGAATTCCATGCCAAATATGATAAAAAGTTTGGCAAGAACATGAATTACTACGTGCCAACGAAGACCTTGTTCTGGAGCTTCCGGGTGATGACAATTTCTGGCGGGGTCTTTGCGCTGATTGCGATTATTGGCTTGCTCTTTAATCGTGCTAGCTCAGACCTCATCATTCGTCAACGCTGGTTCCTATGGGTCTTAGGGATTTGTACGTTCTTACCATTTGCGGCAAATACAACAGGTTGGTTGATTACTGAATTGGGTCGTTATCCATGGGTTGTCTATGGTCTTTTGACGATTGCCGACGCGGTTTCACCGAATGTCAGTGTGGCGTCCTTATTGATTTCTAATATCGTTTACTTCTGCGTCTTCAGTGGCTTAGGGATTGTCATGATTGTCTTATCACGGCGTGCCTTACATGAGGGGCCAGATGATCTGTTAAAAGCAACTGATGACGCACCATATGATCCTTATGGTAAGGGGGCGCTCAGTCATGAGTAACTTACAATTATTATGGTTTGTCCTAGTTGGCGTGCTGTTTAGTGGGTTCTTCTTCCTTGAAGGGTTCGACTTTGGCGTTGGGATGACGATCAAGAGTTTGGCTCAGACGCGTGCTGAACGCGACGTTGTGATTCATACCATCGGTCCGCATTGGGATGCCAACGAAGTTTGGTTGATTACGGCTGGTGGAGCGATGTTTGCCTCATTCCCAATGTGGTATGCGACCTTGTTCTCAGGGTTCTATCTAATTCTGTTATTGATCTTGGTTGCCTTGATTATGCGTGGTGTTTCGTTTGAATTTCGTAGTCGAATGGAAAGCGATGCCGGTCGGAACTTCTGGGAATGGGCAGCTGCAATTGGCAGTTTCTTGGCAGCATTCCTGTTTGGGATGATGTTTACGGCGATGGTCAAAG
Source organism: Lactiplantibacillus pingfangensis (assembly GCF_005404945.1). GTDB lineage: Bacteria > Bacillota > Bacilli > Lactobacillales > Lactobacillaceae > Lactiplantibacillus > Lactiplantibacillus pingfangensis. Next base: position 97,185 of record NZ_BJDG01000003.1, read on the forward strand.
GGATGCCGATTGATGCGCATGGTGATATGACGGCTCACTTTACTGATTACGTGAACTTGTTCTCGATTGTCGGTGGGGTCGCTGTGACCTTACTCTGCTACCTCCATGGGTTAAACTTTATTCGGCTAAAGACGACCGGTACTTTGCGTGCGCGGGCATTACAGTGGGCGAAACCATTATATTGGGTCCTCTTTGCCGGTGAAGTGGTCTTTGCGATTCTCTTGTATTTCAATACCGATTTCTTTACGAAAAAACCAATTTCAACTTTGATTTTGGTCGTTGCCTTGGTCGTATTGACTTGTTTAGCCACTTGGGGCGTTTACGGGAACCACGAATGGTTATCCTTTATTAGCAGTGGCTTATCCTTGATTGATGTGGTTGTCCTCTTGTTCAATGGCTTGTTCCCACGAGTCATGGTCGCGAACAATGCGGTTAACAGTATTTTAATTAAGAATGCGTCTAACTCACCGTACACCTTGCATTTGATGACAGTGATTGCGCTAAGCGTGCTGCCAATTATGCTCGTCTACTTCATTTGGAGTTACTGGGTCTTTTACAAACGCTTAGCCTCCTAAATGAGTTTTAACCACCAAATCATTAAAGCGGTGGTACAATTAAATTGCACGAACAGGGTCGTGACTTGGCCGAGTGCCAAGTCGCGGCCTTTTAATATTTTAAGCGGGGGTGACGGAGATGTTTGATCCGGCGCTATTTAAACTTCCCGGGATGCGACGGTTAACGGTCATTTTAGGACTGTTGGCGGTCGTTGAGGGAATTTGTATTATTATTCAGGCTCAATTTCTATCCCTGGCAATCGTGGGATTGTGGCACTTACAGACACTCGCAACGATTGTCCAACCAATGCTGATCTTTGCAATTGCGTGGACAGGACGTCAATTGTTAGTTGTCTTTAAAAACCGATTGATGTATCCAATTGTGGAGAAAACTAGTGGCGACATGCGGCGTCAAGTGATGCAAAAACTGTATCGCTTGGGACCGAGTTATGTTGCTAAAACCGGGACCGGTAATGTCGTAACGACGGCATTGGAAGGTATTGATAAGGTGCAAACCTATTTGATGCTCGTCGTGATCAAGGTCATCGACATGATGGTCATTCCTTGGGTCATCTTAATTTATATCGCTTGGTTACGTTGGCGGGAAGCCTTATTTTTATTAGCTATTTTTCCATTGATCATTGTTTTCATGATTATTCTTGGTTACGCAGCCCAAGCTAAAGCAGATAAGCAATATGTTGGGTATCAACGGATGTCAAATCATTTCGTCGATACCTTGCGTGGCTTGCCGACCTTGAAGCAATTAGGCTTAAGCAAATCCTACGCCACAAATGTGTACCGGGTGAGTGAAGGGTATCGTAAGCAAACGATGGCGGTCATTAAAGTCGCCATGTTATCGACTTTTGCCTTGGATTTCTTCACCACCTTGTCGATTGCGGTGGTGGCGGTCTTCTTAGGTTTTGGCTTAGTCAATGGCACCATCAGTCTACTGCCCGCGCTAGTGATTCTAGTCTTATCACCAGATTATTTTCTGCCATTACGGACGTTTGCCAGTGACTACCATGCCACGTTGAATGGTAAAAATGCGTTTGCTGATGTGCAAAAAATGTTGGCGCTACCAGTTCCGACTCATCGCGACCAATTAGGCACGCAACCGTTGGATTGGCAAGCTGATAGTGACTTGCGTTTGAGCCAAGTTAATTTTAGCTATGATGGCGAGCAGCCAGCGTTAAGCCAGCTAGACCTCACTGCCAAAGGGTACCAGCGCATTGGGATTATTGGCGCGTCCGGTTCTGGTAAATCAACCCTGATTAACTTATTAGGCGGTTTTTTGACGCCCGAGGCAGATCAGGGGAGTATCAAGGTTAACGGTCAAGCCGTTAGCCATCTTAATCAGACGGCTTGGCAACAGAGCTTCTTCTATATTCCGCAAAATCCCTACTTATTCCATGCCACACTGGCAGAAAACATTGCGTTTTATCAGCCAGAAGCGGGAATTTCTGCGATTGGTCAGGCGGCCGCTAAGGCTGGCTTGACCGATTGGATCGAGACGCTACCAGATGGTTTGGCGACCCAAATCGGTGAAGGTGCCCGCGGTGTCAGTGGTGGACAGGCACAACGGATTGCATTAGCCCGGGCCTTTTTGGATAGTTCACGCAAAATTCTGTTGTTCGATGAACCGACTGCCCATTTGGATATCGAAACGGAAGCGGCCCTAAAGCAAACGATTTTACCGGTTTTTGAGAATCATTTGGTCTTCTTTGCGACCCACCGGTTACATTGGATCAATCAAATGGATTATGTGCTGGTCCTGGATCATGGGAAGATTGTTGAACAAGGAACCCCAGCCGAACTTGCGGCTCACAATGGGGCGTACGTTCGATTACGTGATGAAATGGTAGGTGCCATCTAATGAAAGCCTTTTTTGCAACTTTTAAGCACGATACTTGGGTGATGCCGTATCTGCGAAAGTATAAAAAACTGTTAGCCTTAACGTTATTTCTTGGGTTGATGACATTTTTCTGTGGCTCGGCGTTGATGTTTAACTCGGGTTACTTGATCAGCAAAGCCGCACGGCATCCGTACAATATCTTGATGATTTATGTGCCAATTGTCTTAACGCGGGCCTTTGGGATTGGTCGACCAGCATTTCGTTATGCAGAGCGAATTACGAGTCATAATTGGGTTCTACGTATCGTTTCAGATTTTCGTAAAAAGCTCTATCAAGCGGTTGCTAAGCATGCCGTAGCGATTCGTCAGAACTTTCAAACGGGTGACGTCCTCAGTATTTTAGCGGATGACATTGACCATATCGAAAACCTCTACTTGCGCACGGTCTTTCCAACGGTCATTGCCTGGATGATGTATCTGATTATTGTCATTGCGCTCGGCTATTTCAGCTGGTGGTTCGGACTCTTGATGTTTCTCATGCTTGGACTAATCGTGATTGTCATGCCATTATGGTCAGTTTTGCTGAATGGCGCCCGTGAGACGCAAAGTCGTAAAATCCAACAGACTTTTTACACGCAACTCACGGATGCGGTCATGGGATTAGGTGACTGGCTGATTTCTGGTCGTCAAACTGATTTTAATGATCGGCAAACGGCGCCCATTGATGAAATTGCAAGCTTACGTCGGGCTGATCATCGGTTCCAGTGGTGGCGTGATTTTACGATTCAACTGTTATTCGGCGTCATTTGTATTGCTTTACTGATTTGGAGCAGTTTCTATTGGACGACTGATAAGGCCAGTTCAAATTGGATTGCCGCGTTCGTACTATCCGTTTTTCCGTTAGTGGACGCGTTCCAATCGGTTAGCCAAGGAGTCAGTGAATGGCCCAGCTATCAGCGGTCGATTCGGCGGGTCAATGCTTTGGATACCACACCCACGGATGAAACCGATCAAACGGTTTTGACGGAATCCTTTAGTCAGTTGCAAGTTGCCGACTTAGATTTCCAGTATGCGGAAGCTAATCACCAAATTTTTAAGCACTTGAATTTGACCTTAACCGCGGGTGAAAAATTGGCCTTACTAGGGCCTTCTGGCACTGGAAAGAGTACGTTACTCAAGTTAATCTTGGGCGACTTACAACCGACTAATGGGAGTGTGCAATTGAATGATGTGCCGATTAGCCGGCTACAAAATGAACGTGCAACCTTATTCGGTGTGCTGGATCAGCAACCTTACTTATTCAACACGTCAATCATGAATAATGTCCGGATGGGTAATCCAGATGCGACGGATGCGGAAGTTAAAGCCGCACTGACCTCGGTTGAGCTGGCACCATTGATTGATGGCTTACCGGATGGCTATGAGACGATCGTTGAAGAGGGTGGCGCCCGTTTTTCTGGCGGTGAGCGTCAACGAATCGCGCTAGCGCGGATCTTGTTACAGGATGCGCCAATTATTATTCTAGATGAACCGACCGTTAGTCTTGATCCGATTACGGAAGCGCATCTGCTTGCAACGGTTTTCCGAGTTTTACAAGACAAGACGATTTTGTGGGTCACACATCATTTGGCTGGCATCAACTATGTCGATCAGGTTCGTTTCTTAGAAGCCGGACAGTTCGATATGGCCGGGACGCCGCAGGAACTCTATGCGACGGCACCACGTTTTAAACGGTTATATGATTTGGATCAGGGTCACGAATAAACGATTTTTGGCCGCTTCCGGTTGGGACTGATCACATGCGGTCGTGGGACCGCATGTGATCAGTCCCAACCTGCAGCTAATTAATTTTAGTGATGACCGGTTGAACTGTGGTGCTGTATTGATAAATTGGTTACCTCGCAGTGGACCACGGTTTTGACTGACGGAACACGCTACGATTTCTAGTTTAGAAGTATCTGTTACTGAAATGACAGTATTTATACTCCTGTGTATGTCTTCAATTTTCAGTGGCTAATTAAAAAAATGTGTAAGTGCTCGTTAGTCGAGTGCTTACACATTTTTTAGCTCTTTTGAAGGTTAAAACTTGCTATTGGACAATAGACGTTCGCGACAGTCTCAACCTGGCAGCTTTAGTTTCTGGGTCAGAGGGCATTAACCGTAATCAAACGTGAATTGAAAGAATTAATGACTAACTGAACTTGCGTGTGTTGGTTAGTGACGTAATAATTTTTGCCGCGTTTTTCAACTGAACTGGTCACGTCAGCAAGAAGTCGATCAACTAAGGCTTCAATCTCGGTTTGAGTGAGCTGAGTCTTGAGTTTCTTATTGACACGTTGGTAAACCAACTCAGTGTAACAAACGGTTCTTTGTAACTCGCTTAAGAGGGTGTTCGTCATAATAACTTCCTACCAATCTGACTAAGTTTAATGATTTCGAACGAGTAATTGCGTAACTAACCGACGAATGGTTTGTTGGGTCGCACCAGCGGGGAGATCATTGATTAAGCTCAACGCTTGCTGGGTGTAACTGGTGGCCAGTTGTTGCGCCTTGGTGACGCCGCCTAACGCAATCACTTGATCACGAATATTCAAAAGTTGGTCGTTGTTAACCGCAGCGCCGGGCATTGGTAGTTGTTGTGCCAGACTTGGATCAGCCTGCAACGCGTAAATTAATGGCAAGGAATAGACGCCTTCTTTTAAATCGGTCAAAACTGGCTTGTGCGTGAGTTTTTCATCACCGGCATAGTCCAAAATATCATCCAGCATTTGGTAGGCGAGACCAAGTTGGTGGCCAATCTGTTGGGCCAGTTGAACAATTTCAGCCGGAGCTTGGGCCAAGTGTGCGCCTTGTTCGCAGCTTAAACTAAATAGGCGAGCGGTTTTGCCAGCAGCGACGGTTAAGTAGTCCGTCAACGTGGTGCTTGGTTTGAAGTTATGGGCCATTTGATCTAGTTCCCCTTGCAAGATGCCACGCATTGCGGCGGTGTTGCGTTTAACATCGTCACGAGTCAAAGCGGCAATCAAGACTTGATCAAAATAACAGGTGAAGAGTAAGTCACCAGCGTATATTGCGTTTCGTTGGCCGTAGTCTTGATGAATCGTCGTGACGTGCCGACGTTCCTTGGCTTCGTCGATGACGTCATCGTGAATCAGTGTGGCAACGTGTAATAGTTCCATCGCCGCGGCACCCGCCTGTAGTCGTTCAGGATTTTGATCGGTGCCGTATTGACTAAATAAATAAAAAAAACCAGGCCGCAAAAATTTTCCCCCGGCAGCTAAAAGTTCGTGGACGCGGTCATTGATCGCGGGATTATTAATTTGAACTTGCGCTAAAAGGTAAGGCTTTAGCGCCTTTAACTGTTGATATACTGGTGTATTTGGTTGCCAGATATTCTGAATCATGCTTGTTCACCCCGTTGGTGGGGGTGTGTCAAAACTTGCAGCCCCACGCATTCTAAAATACAATCTAACTTAAAGGTACAAAACACTTGAAAGCTTGTCAATCAAAAGGGGAGTCTATTCTTGAAACCAAAAGTATTTCTGGAGTTTGTGGAAATAAAATCACTCATTGCAAGTGTCCTGCCGTTCGTTCTAGGTAGTTTGTATGCCATCTATAACTATCATCAAGTGCATTTAGGCTATCTCGTCTTATTTTTCATTGCCTCATCGTTATTTCATATGGCAACCAATGCCAATGATAATTATCAAGACTTCTTGCATGCGCCACGTGACGCCGCCAACCAAGAATTTTTGGAAGATACTAATGTTGTTGGTGCCAATCAAATTTCCATCAAACAGGCCCGGACGTTGACATTCGGACTGGGTGGCATTTCACTGATTCTAGGTCTCTGGCTCGTGACTCAGACTGGTTGGCCGTTACTCTGGATGGGGATTTATTCCTACGCTGTCGGTTATTTTTATGCTGGGGGACCGAAACCAATTTCATCTGGACCATTCGGTGAATTTTTCTCGGGCTTCACAATGGGCTTTATGATTTTCTGGATTGCCGTTTATATTAATACTTATGAGCTCGCGCCGATTACTTGGCAGTCAACCTTTAATGTGTTAATTTCCGCAGGGTTAGCCATTTTTGCGATTTCAAATATTATGCTGGCGAATAACATTTGTGATATGGACGAGGATATTGCACTGGGCCGTCATACGATTGTGTCTTATTTAGGCAAGCCGGTGATGTTGCAAGTATTTGCTTGGAGTTATATTGCCGGCTACATCTGTCTAATGGTAGCGGTTTGGCTAGGGGTATTACCTAAGCTGAGCTTATTGACATTGTTAAGCGTGATTCCAGTGCTGAAAAATACGCGTCAGTTCATGCACAAGCAGGTCAAACGTGAAACGTTTATCTTAGCCATTAAGAATGCCAGTATTATTTGCTTATCTTTCGTCGTTTTCATGAGTCTAGGACTGATTATTTAAGGCGTAAACAGAAACAGCTGGGGTTACTTCTACGTGAATGATTGTTACAATGAAGGACATAAGGTAGAAGTGAGGTGAACGACACATGTTAATCTTAAACGGGATATTAGCTTTCATAGCGATTCGAAATGTTGGCGTTGAGTCACAATTAGAGATTCGTTCCAAATATCGATGGGGACAATTAGTTGTTGCCGGTTTGTTAGTCATCTGGGGTGCTGGGACGACCGGTGGCCTGACAAATTTTGGTGATCTATTGTTTTGGTCACTATTCATGTTGATCAACATTATGATGGGGACGGGTGGCGTTGCCACGCACAAACTCGTCTTACCAGGCGCCTGGTTCCGGCGAACGATTAAGTTTGAGGAGATTACCGGCATTGAAATTGCGGCGATTCCAACGATTCCGGCGATTGAAAAGAAAACCCGGGTAATCGTGAAGTTCATCCTAAACTCACATCGAGAAATAAGCCTCGTCTTTAACGGCACAGTGACGACGGTACAAGCGGCATTGCAGGCCAAGTTTGGTCAACGGGTTGCCATTGAAATTTCTAAATTTGAATAGTTAAGTTTAAGTACGCTGATGATGATTAATGCTCAGCGTACTTTTTGCAACTCAAAATAAGCGATCCTAAATTTTTACTGCTCCGCCAGTCAGAACCGTTGTGCTATGCGGGACAGCCCCAGCCAAAGGACGGTCTGGGGCTTCGATTCAAAGCCGATAGCCCACGTCTTTGAATCGCCCGGTAAGATTAGGCGGCTAAGTACGCCGGCCAATCTTACTGACACAGCACAACGATTCTGACTGTCTCCGCTAAGCTTAGCTCACTGTTGATTAGCTGGCCGTTAGGGCTGATCTCATCGGTCGTGAGGGTGACGTTAATCAGCTGGATTTGCCGATTTTACAGCACGGACGATCCCGGTCCCAATTCAGCAGCAAGCTTTAACTAAGCTGTATATGCCGATTAGTTATTTACTAGCGAAAACAAAAAGAGCCTGATTGCTCAGACTCTTTGTCAGGACCTAATTATTGTTCAAAAGGATAACGGTAGTCCCATTGATTGCGTGCGGCCGTCATCACGGCCATGACATCAGCGGTTTTAATCAAACTTGTGTTGGCAAGGTTGCCAGCAATCATTTGCTGCATGTCGGCAATTTCATAATTCATGGCTTGTTTGCTGTCACCGGCCTGAATGACACTCGTTTGACCTGTTGAATCGGTAAACAACGCTTCTGCTGCTCGTGGATAGGCGTTAATCGTGAAGTAGCCTTTTTCGTAGGCCACAATTCCTTGTTTTGGCATTTTAGCACGAAAAGTCAATGCGACCGTTGCGAGTTCGTTAGCGGCAGTCCGCAGGCTGATCGTTTCGGACTCGTCGACACCAGTGCTGGCGCGATGCATGGTCGTGCCGGTGATATATGGTGTCGCGGTTAAGAACTCGCGTACAAAGGCCAGTGCGTAGACGCCGATATCCAAAAGGGCGCCACCGGCCAGGGCCGGATTGAAGAAACGATTAGTCGGGTCAAGTTCCTTGTAACTGCCAAAACTAGCTTGAACCATTTTTAATGGGCCTAAGTCGTGTTCACGCGCGAAGTCGTGCAATTTTTGATATAGTGGCATATGATACAAAGTCATTGCTTCGGCGAGAATTAAGTGCTTTTTGGCGGCTAAATCAGTGGCTTTGGTTAAGTCGGTACTTGTCATGGTGATGGCTTTTTCGCTTAAAACATGTTTGCCAGCCTCGAGCGCTGGTATAATTGTATCAATATGGTAATTATGTGGTGTCGCCACATAGACGACATCAACTAATGGATCAGCGAGTAAGTTGTCGAGATTGTCGTAAGCCTTTGGGATGGCGTGTTCGGTTGCAAACGCGGTTGCTTTGGCCTGTGAACGGGAACAAACAGCATAGATTTCACCATCTGGTTGATCAAAGTATTTAACGAAACTGTGCGCAATATTGCCGAGTCCGACAATTGCCCACCGAGTGGTTTTTGACATAAAAAGATCCTCCTCAACCAAGTTTTTTGAGACAGGTTCATTTTAGCAGAAAAATCGCTTAATAGCGTTTTAATTTGACCAAAAACTCGGTAGAATAAGAAGTACTCATGATCTTCAGAAAGGAGTTGCAGGCATGGCCAAAAAACGGCGACCAGCTAACGGGATTTTAATTAGAAATCATCGGATTCAATGGCTGAATGTGATTGTTGCGATTTTAATTCTCGGCAGTCTCAGCTGGTCGATCAAAGCCAAGCTATTATCAACTCCTGTACTGGGTACAAGGACAACGAAGCAAGCAGCGCCAGCAGTTTTAACGCACGCCGCGTTTATCAAAAAGTTAGCGCCAGATGCGCAACAAATGCAGACCAAATATCATGTGCTGGCAAGCATCAGTTTGAGCCAAGCCATTCTTGAATCTGATTGGGGTCACAGCACGAATGCCACCCAAAACAATAATTTGTTTGGCGTGAAAGCCCATGCTGGTGAAAAAGGGAAGCTGATGACCACGCAGGAGTTTTACAACGGCGCTTATCACACGGAAAAACAGCGATTTCGCGTATATGATAGTTGGCATGACTCGATGTTAGGGCATGCCCGTAAGTTAGCCTATGGGACGACTTGGGATCCGACGCATTATCAGGCGGTGGTCCAAGCGACCGATTATCAAACTGCGGCGTCGGCATTGGTGAGTGCTGGTTATGCCACCGATCCGAATTATGCCCAAAAATTAATTAATATTATTCAAAAATATGACTTACAACGGTATGATAAGAAGTAAGTCAGTTAGAATTAACGAAGCAGTCAAACAGCCGAGTCATGAGTGGCTCAGCAAGTCGATAAAAATTCAGGAGGCTATTATGCGACAACTTGAACAACGCATTTTACAAGACGGTCGGGTGTTACCTGGCGAAGTATTGAAGGTTGATGGCTTTTTAAACCATCAAGTTGATCCAGATTTAATGTTTGCCATCGGTTCTGAATTTGCCCATTTATTTCGGGAACTTGGGATTACCAAGATATTAACCGTTGAATCTTCTGGAATTGCACCAGCCGTGATGACGGGCCTGCAATTACATGTTCCAGTTGTGTTTGCTCGTAAACACAAGTCGGTCACGTTGATTGATGACCTATTTACAGCCGAGGTATATTCGTATACGAAAAAAACGTCTAATCAGATTTCGATTTCCAAGAAATTTTTGGGTGCAGATGATAAAGTATTAATCATCGATGACTTCTTAGCAAATGGACAAGCAGTCCAAGGCTTGTTTGAAATTTGTGACCAAGCACAGGCCCAAATTATGGGTGCTGGGATGGTTATCGAAAAAGTCTTCCAGACCGGTCATCAGATGATTAAAGATCGTGGTGTTCGGCTGGAATCATTGGCACAAATTACCTCATTTGAAGGTAATCGGGTTCATTTTGCTTCTGAAACAACCGATTAGTAAGCGAAAGCTGGCGATACGATGCATATTGATATTGGCATGTTGACACTCATTTTTGTGATTAATTTTGCTTATATTACGTTGAATACCTTACGTTTTTTACTGGTCATGCGTGGTTATCGCTATTTTGCCGCGTTCATGTCAGTCGTTGAGATTACGATTTATGTGCTGGGATTGTCATTAGTTTTGAATCGACTAGATAAACCGATTAACTTGATTGTGTATGCCCTCGGCTACGGGGTCGGTGTGTATGTCGGCATGATGCTAGAGGACAAACTGGCGTTAGGTTATACGATGATTTCGGTCATTTTACCAGACCCGAAGTCGCCCTTACCAGGTGTACTGAGAAGCAATGGTTTTGGGGTGACGCAGCACGTTGCCTATGGTTTGGAGGGTGAACGGTTAGCACTCGAAATTTTAGCCCCCCGTAAGAATGAACGGCGGTTATACGATTTGATTAAAGACACGGCGCCAAATGCCTTTATTATTGCGTATGAGCCGCGTTATATCTCTGGTGGTTTCTGGCTGAAACGGGTCAAACGCCGCAATGCTCGTGGAAAATAGTCAGCTGGGACTTGCAACCACGCGGTCGTGAACGTATGATTATAAACGGATAAGAATTCCGAAAAATTTTAATTTATTGAATGAGAAGAAAGTAGGGACGAATGTGGACAACTCGGTTTTAAATCCAGGTGGTACTTTAGGCATTATTGGGAATAGTACCAACGGTGTTGGATTGGTAATTGCCGCGCGCAATGCTGGCATTAATGTCGGGGTTTACGGTGATGACGAAAATACTGAGACCATGGAACTGGCAGATTTTCGCGTTGTCGGCCCCCTCAATGATCAACAACAGTTACAAAATTTTGCGGAACGTTGTGACGTCGTGACGTATGAATCAGAAAGAGTTGATGCGTCGGTTGTCAACTTTTTGGCAAGCCACACGCAAGTCCCACAAGGGGCAGACGCACTTGAAATTATGCAAGATCGCTCACTTGAACGGGCCTTTTTTAGTCAATTAAATCTAAATGTCGCCCCTTCGGCAACGATTGTTAGTTTGGATGATGTGTATCAAGCGATTGGGTCAATCGGTTATCCTAGCGTTTTAAAGCCTATTCAAAAAGGGCTCGGTCAAAATCGGCAACTAGAGATCAAAACGCAAACGGACATTGTTAAAGCCGCCGACTTGCTCGATTGGGGAACCTACTTATTGGAATCATTGATTCCTTATGAAAAAGAACTTTCAGTCGTTGTTGCCAAAACGCCAACTGGGACGGAATACTTTCCAATCGTTGAAAATCGGTATCGGGACCATCAATTGTTGGCGACAATTGTACCAGCCCAGATTGATGCCGACGTTAATGATGAAATTTTACGAATCACGAAAGAAATCAGCGATAATTTGAGTTATACCGGCGTATTTGAAGTCGCGTTCTTCTTAACGAAGAGTGGCAACTTATACGTCAAACGAATCGTTCCGGCCATGCATCAAGCAGGATATGTCTTTGACCGTGCAACGAATATCAGCATGGCTGAACAACATTTACGGGCGATTTCAGGACTGCCACTCATGCCAATTAAGCTATTGCAACCGGTCGTCGTCGTTTACTTTACGACAAACCAAGTTAATGGTATTCGGACACAGTGGCAAATCAAGCCAAACTGGTTCTTTAATTTCTATCACCGGACGAAACTACAGTCTGAAAAGGCCATTATCGCTGGGCACGTTTTAGTGGAAGCCGAGACGGTGAAGGAAGCCTTAGATCAGATTGATGATACTGGAATTTGGCGAATTGCGCGACCAACAAATATCAATGAGACCGCCAGTACTAGTGACTAAATTAAATAATTTTGGATAGTCGTTGAACCTGAAATGGTTGACGACTATTTTTGCTTTTATGAACCATAAGTTTAAAAGATGTTTATTATTGCCGCTTCCGGTTGCCACTGACAACATGCGGTCGTGGGACCGGGCCAAGCCAAATACGTCTTGTCCCTCGCCCGGAACCCTTGCAAAACCCGCAAGTGTCCCGGTCCGTCCGTGGCGTAAAAATCGGCAAGAACAGCCGATTAACGCCACCATCACGACCGATGCTATCAGTGGCAACCTCCAGCTAATCAGGTTTAGTAGAGAGACAGGCCAAAACCGTTATATTGTCTTGATAAAATTGGCCAGTATTCCGAGTAGTTGCCTGTCTTATAGGAAAATTTGAAAACGTGGGTTATCAGTATGGAATCGAAGTTATGGACCGTTCTTTAGCTGGGGCTGTTCAACCGCAGCATAACGATTTTGATCGTAATTGTGGTTTTGATCAACTGGTTATGATACTGAGTTTGGTTAGTTGTTTGATTGTGCCACGACCCGGTGGAATTACTGGCGTCATTTAGTTTTTATGAACGGGAGTGGTTTTAGCTGATGAGCATGGGTTCGCATGGCTGAGACAGGGTATCGGTATGTTGTTGCATTTAGGTGTAGTTATTTTGAAGTGAGGACGGTCAGATCGAGTGAGCTAACAATATTTTAGCTTTTTACAAATTTAACTAAACCTGGTGAAGAAAACCAAACTAGCCGAGAGGTTGGGGGCTGTTAGTGCTCAGTGGTGAAATTTTACTTGGTTGGTGGTGGGCTGTGCCAGCGACCTAGTAAAAGGTCGGCTTTCGAGACCGCTTTGTGGCTCGGAAACGTGCCCACCACGTTCCAGCGCTAACAGCCCCCGACCGGCAGGCTGAAATGTGATCAATTTGGGCTTGAACTTTTAGAACTTAAATGTGCGAGCTTTGGGCTTGAACTTTTAGAACTTAAATGTGCGAGCTTTGGACTTGAACTTTTAGAACTTAAATGTGTGTACTTGGGGCTTGAAATTTTAGAAGTTAACCGGCATTAAACACAGGTTTACCCGAGCATTAACGGCCAAAATTTGCTATAATATTTACTGACTGATTTTAAGAAAGGGTGGCGAACAGCGTGTCGAAAGAAAGCCTATTGGCAGGAATGAATGACAAGCAGCAAGAAGCCGTATTAGACACTGAAGGACCGCTACTAATTATGGCCGGTGCGGGCTCCGGGAAGACCCGAGTTTTAACGCATCGAGTAGCCTACTTAATTGAAGAAAAAGGGGTTGATCCCTGGAATGTTTTAGCCATTACGTTTACGAACAAAGCCGCCCGCGAAATGCGTGAACGGGTCGGTAAGTTGTTGGGCGAATCAGCGCGTGATGTCTGGGTCTCCACTTTTCATGCCTTGTGTGTGCGGATTTTACGCCGCGATATTGATAAAATTGGTTATAACCGGGCCTTTACGATTGCCGGGAGTAGCGAACAACGGACGTTAGTTAAACGAATTTTAAATGATCAAAATATTGATTCGAAGAAATTCGATCCGCGGTCGATTTTGTCGGCAATTTCGAATGCCAAAAATGATTTACAAACCCCAGCAATGTACAAAGAATCGGCGGCCAGTCCGTTTGAAAGCATTGTTGCCGATGTTTATGATCAGTATCAACACGAATTGGCCGCTGACCAAGCTGTCGATTTTGACGATTTGATTATGTTGACGATTCAATTATTCAAAAGTAATCCAGAAACATTAGGTTGGTATCAAGATAAATTTCATTATATCCATGTCGATGAATATCAAGATACGAATAATGCGCAATATACTTTGGTCAATATGTTGGCTAAAAAGTATCAAAACCTCTGTGTTGTCGGGGACGCTGACCAATCAATTTATGGTTGGCGTGGGGCAAATATGGAAAATATTCTTGATTTTGAGAAAGATTATCCACAAGCCGACAGTGTGATGCTGGAACAAAATTACCGTTCTACCAAAACGATCTTGGCAGCGGCGAATAAAGTGATTAATAACAATACGACGCGCCGGCCCAAGAAACTGTGGACCGAAAATGACGAAGGTAATCAAATTTCTTATTATCGTGGGCAAAGCGAAAATGATGAAACCCATTATGTCATTTCAAAGATTCAAGAAGAAATGGCCGAAAATAAGTATAATTATGGTGATTTCGCGATTTTGTATCGGACTAATGCCCAGTCACGGGTGATGGAAGAATCACTGGTTAAAGCGAACGTCCCTTACACAATGGTCGGTGGTAATAAGTTTTATGATCGTAAGGAAATTCGCGACGTTTTGTCGTACTTGACCTTAGTTGTCAACGATCAAGATTCCATCAACTTTGAACGGGTCGTTAACGAACCTAAGCGTGGAATTGGCCAAACGAGTGTGGATAAATTGCGTGCCTTTGCGGATGAAGCCGGCTATTCCATGTTAGAAGCGGCCAGCAACGTTGATATGGCCAATGGGATTTCAACCCGCGCCAAGGGTGGAATTGCCAAATTTGCCGCCACGATGAATGAGTTGCGGGCGATGCGTGAGTATTTGTCGGTGACCGATTTAACGGAAGAAATTTTGAAGCGTTCTGGTTATATGAAGGCCTTGAAGGATGCTAAAGCGGCTAAACCTTTGGAATCCCAGACACGAATCGAAAACATTGAAGAATTCTTATCTGTCACGAAACAATTTGATGACAGTTATGAACCAGAAGATGAAGAAAGCGATAAGTTTGTTGATTTCTTAGCAGATTTAGCCTTGGTTTCCGATGTTGATAATGTGGAAGAAGAACCACAAGCAGTGACGTTAATGACGTTACATGCGGCTAAGGGCCTCGAATTCCCAGTGGTATTCATGATTGGGATGGAAGAAGGCATCTTCCCATTGTCACGTGCCATGATGGACGAAGATGAACTCGAAGAAGAACGGCGATTAGCTTACGTTGGGATCACCCGAGCAGAAAAGAAGCTCTACCTAACTAACGCCTATTCACGGATGCTCTATGGTCGCCGTCAAAGCAATCAAGCCTCACGCTTTGTTGAAGAAATCGACCAAAGCTTAATTAAAAATGATAATCAACTCGAAGGCGGCATGTCCAGTGGGCCAGACGTCCCATTTGCCACGAAGAAAGCCTTAACGCCGCGCTATAAGAAGAACCCCGTCGGCACACGACCAACCGTTAAAAAGGCCAGTGGTACTGGCGCCGATAAAAATAGTTGGCGAATTGGTGACAAGGTCTCCCATCGTAAGTGGGGAACTGGCACAGTCGTCAAAGTGACTGGTGCTGGTGAAGATGCTGAATTAGATATTGCCTTCAAGTCTGAAGGAATCAAGCGATTATTAGCGGCGTTTGCACCAATTCAAAAAGTTCAAGATTAACTCTTTTAGGGGGCTAGACAGATGGCAAAAGAACCCATTGCGTCTTTAAATGCAACCACGGCTGCGGATGAAGCGGCGGCCTTGCGTGTTCAACTGAATCAGTGGCGGCACGACTATTATGATCAGGATGCGCCCAACGTTGAGGATGATGTTTATGATCGTGACTATGCACGACTGGTCGCATTAGAAACGGCCTTTCCAACGCTAGTCACGCCGGATTCACCAACGCAGCTTGTCGGTGGGACCGTTAAGGCCGGGTTTACGAAGGTTCAGCATGCAATTCCGATGTTATCACTAGGCGATGTTTTTTCTCAGGGGGAGCTACAAGAATTTGATGATCGACTGCGTCAAAATACGACCACGCCCTTTGATTATAATTGCGAACTCAAAATTGATGGTTTAGCGCTATCGTTACGTTATGAAAACGGTCAGTTGGTTCAGGGCTCAACTCGTGGTAATGGGACGATTGGTGAAGATATTACCCAAAATATCATGACGATTGCCTCTATTCCACATCAATTGACGCGGCCATTGACCATTGAAGTTCGGGGTGAGTGTTACATGCCAAAAGCGGCATTTGCGGCACTCAACGAACGCCGTGAAGCTACCGGTGAACCGGTTTTTGCCAATCCTCGTAATGCGGCGGCTGGGTCGTTACGACAATTAGATGTTAAGGTCACTGCTGAACGTCAATTGAGCACGTTTATGTATAATGTGGCGGATTATGGCCCTTTAACTGCGCGGACGCAGAGTGATATGCTGACGGAATTCGCAGATTTAGGCTTTGCCATTAATCCTGACTTTAAGGTTGCAAAATCAATGACAGACGTCTTTGATTACATTGACCATTATCAAAATGAACGACCAGACTTGCCATATGGTATTGATGGAATCGTTATTAAAGCCAACCCGTTACCATTACAGCGGTCACTCGGGGCGACGGTTAAAGTGCCACGTTGGGCGATTGCCTTTAAGTTTCCGCCTGACGAACAACCAACCTTGTTGGAAGATGTTGAATGGACGGTTGGTAGAACGGGCGTTGTGACGCCAACTGCGGTGATGACACCGGTACAGTTAGCAGGAACGACCGTGGCGCGTGCGTCACTGCATAATCCAGATTATGTTCAGGCGAAGGATGTCCGCATTGGGGACACCGTCTTGCTGCATAAAGCCGGCGATATTATTCCAGAAATCGCTTCGGTGGATTTGAGCCAACGACCAAAAGGGGCCGAACGGTTGCCGATTCCAACCAAGTGTCCATCTTGTGGCGCCCCATTAGTCCATTTGGAAGACGAAGTGGCGTTACGGTGTATTAATCCCAAATGTCCGGCACAAGTTCAAGAAGGTTTAGTCCATTTTGCATCACGCAACGCGATGAATATTGATGGTCTGGGACCTAAATTGATTGCGCAACTCTACGAGAATCAATTGGTCACGGATGTTGCCGACTTGTATCGGCTGACGACTGAGCAATTACTTGGATTAGATAAAGTAAAAGATAAGTCTGCTGAAAATCTCTTGACAGCGATTGACCATAGTCGCAATAATTCACTAGAACGGTTATTGTTTGGCCTTGGTATTCGGCATGTGGGCGCCAAAGTCGCGCGGTTGATTGCACAGCATTTTGGTGCAATCGAACCATTGATGGCGGCGGATCAAGCTGAGATTGCGGCGATTGATTCGATGGGTGACATTATTGCGAACGCGGTTGTACAATATTTTGACAGCGCGGATGTCCAAAATCTGATTGCTGAGTTACAGGCTGTAAATGTCAACACGACCTATCAAGGCCCTAGTGAGACGGCAACCCAGGATAGTAAGAGCTGGTTTGCTGGCAAACGGGTCGTTTTAACCGGTAAGCTGCAAAGTTTCACCCGTCCGGACGCAACCGCCTGGCTCGAAAAGCACGGCGCAACGGTGACCGGCAGTGTTTCCAAAAAGACTGACTTAGTCATTGCGGGCGCTGATGCGGGCAGTAAGTTGCAAAAAGCGCAACAGCTAGAAATTACGGTCTGGGATGAAGCTCGGTTCAGCACGACAATGAGGGAGGATACAGAAGCGTGAACATTAAACGCATACGCACAGTGGGGTTAGTCGCAGTCGTTGCGATTGCCTTGGCTGCTTGTGGGAATTTAAAGAACTCATCTTTCGGGTCAAATAGTACCAGTACGACCACGACGGGTTCTAAGGAAACCACCACGACAGGGACAACGGATACAGAATTTTATCAAGGGGTCATTAAAAACGGCAGTTATACGACAAGCAAGTCGCGTGGCGTGAACGTTGCTCAAAATGACAACGTGATGAACTTGAAGAGTTTTGAAACCGGACTTTTGGATGTTTCGAAAAAGCAATTTTCAACGAGTAAGTACGTTTACCAAGAAGGTCAGTATTTGAATACGGCGACCGTCCAGAAATGGTTAGGCCGGAAATCAAGTTCGAACCCCAATGGTCTGAATCCAGTGAATAATGGTAAAAAGGACGCGAATACGCGGAATCCCATTTACTTGCAACAATTGGAAGAACAAGACTATATGGTTCAAAGCGGCAGTAAAATCACCCTTGGCGGGGTAACCGTTGGTCTTGGGATGAACTCAGTCGATTATTATACGAAGGTCCAATATGGTGCCACTTATCAAACCAATATTTCGGATACCGTTTTAACTGAACAAGGTAAGAAAATGGCGAATACCGTGCTACAACGGTTGCGTCAACAGTCAGCTTTAAAGAATGTGCCAATCGTTTTGGCGCTTTACAAGCAGTCGTCGAATGATAGTCTAGTAGGTGGGAACATGATTGCCTACGCCGTTTCTAAGAACGGGTCAACGTCGATTTCTAACTGGAAAGCCTTAAATTGGCAAAATTACGTCTTCCCAGCAACGACTGAATCGAAGAACTCTGGTGCGAATAGCAATGATGAAGCTGACTTTAGCTCCTTCAAGTCGCACGTTCAAAACTTCTTCCCGAACTTGTCTGGGGTGACCGCGAATGCGCATTACCAAGACAAGTCGCTCAGCAAGTTGAGTGTGAATATTACTACTAAATTCTACAGTGAGACCGAAATTATCAGTTTTACCCAGTATTTAGCAACTGCCGCTAAACGGTATTTGCCATCTGGTGTGCCAGTTGAAATCACTGTTAAGAGTGCGAATGGGACTGTTCAAAGCTTCTTAGCTCGGACAGCCAAAGGAAGTTCCTATTACACCCACGTCTTTAGTGACCAGGGCGATAACTAATTCATGATTAAGTAAGCAATGTAGAAAGAAGGAAATTTGATGGCTGAAGAACGCATTAATGCCGAACAAGTCGCCCACGTCGCTGGGTTGGCAAAACTTGAATTCACGCCGGACCAACTGGAAACCTTTACCGGTCAACTTGAAAAAATTATTGGGATGTTTGAAGAATTAAGTCAAGTTGATACTGAAGGGATTCCGGTTACCTCACGCGTGACTGATCGCCACAACGCTTTACGCGAAGATGTTGCCGTGAAGAGTGACGAGCGGGCCGCCTTATTGGCGAACGCGCCAGAAACCGCAAACGGCTTAATTAAAGTGCCAGCAATTATTGATGAAAGTGGGGATGGCGAATAATGGACTTTTTCAACCAAGATTTGACTAGCCTACACAGTGACTTAGTTGCTAAAAAGCTGAGCGCGGCAGAATTAACTCAAGCGACCTTTGCAAACTTAAAGCAAACGGATGCTAAAATCGACTCATTTTTGAATTTAAACGAAGACGAAGCTTTAGCCGCCGCCAAGGCCTTGGATGCTAAAGGAATTAACGCTGATAATGTTTTGGCGGGAATTCCGGTTGGGGTCAAAGATAATATTGTGACCAAGAACTTAACCACTACCGCTGCTTCTAAAATGTTAGAAAACTTTGTGCCAGTTTACAACGCCACAGTTGTGGATAAGATGACACAAAATGACATGATTATCGTCGGTAAAACTAACATGGATGAATTTGCTATGGGTGGTTCAACCGAAAACTCAGCCTTTAAAGTGACGAAGAATCCTTGGGATGTTAGTCGCGTGCCTGGTGGGTCGTCTGGCGGCTCTGCTGCTGCAGTTGCAGCTGGGATCGTGCCAGTTGCATACGGTTCTGATACCGGTGGCTCAATTCGTCAACCAGCGTCCTTTAACGGGATTGTTGGGATGAAGCCAACTTATGGCCGGGTTTCTCGTTGGGGCTTGATTGCCTTTGGGTCTTCCTTAGACCAGATCGGGCCAATGACGCGCACCGTTAAAGATAATGCGGCTGCGTTGAACTTGATTGCGGGTAACGATGTGCATGATGGGACGTCGTCTGAACGTGAAGTTCCTGACTTTACCGCTGGCTTGACTGGCGATATTAAAGGGATGAAGATCGCCTTACCAAAAGAATATATGGATGACGGGATTGATCCTAAGGTACGCGAAGTGATCAAAGCTGCTGTCAAGCAGTTTGAAGACTTAGGTGCCACGGTTGAAGAAGTTTCCTTACCACATAGCCGTTATGGCGTGTCGGCTTACTATATCATTGCTTCTTCTGAGGCTTCCTCAAACTTACAACGGTTTGATGGCATTCGTTATGGTTTCCGGGCAAAAGATGTCAAAA
This sequence comes from Lactiplantibacillus pingfangensis, assembly GCF_005404945.1. Classification (GTDB taxonomy): domain Bacteria; phylum Bacillota; class Bacilli; order Lactobacillales; family Lactobacillaceae; genus Lactiplantibacillus; species Lactiplantibacillus pingfangensis. Next base: position 117,286 of record NZ_BJDG01000003.1, read on the forward strand.
ACTTGGAAGATGTCTATGTTCGTAGTCGTTCCGAAGGTTTTGGTGATGAAGTTAAGCGCCGGATTATGTTAGGGACGTTCTCCTTATCTGCTGGTTACTATGATGCTTACTTCCACAAGGCTGGCCAAGTTCGGACGATGATTATTAATGATTTCAAGAAAGTCTTTGAAGATTATGATTTAATTATCGGACCAACCGCCCCAACACCAGCATTTAAGATTGGTGACGAAATTTCAGATCCAATTACGATGTATATGAACGACGTTTTGACGATTCCTGTAAACTTAGCAGGCTTGCCAGGAATGTCAATTCCAGCTGGTTTTGCAGATGGCATGCCAGTCGGACTACAATTAATTGGTAACTCATTTGATGAGAGTACGCTCTATAAAGCAGGCTATGCCTTCGAACAAGCCACTGATTTTCATCAAGCCACCCCAGATTTAGGAGGTCAGCATTAATGAATTTTGAAACAACAATTGGACTTGAAGTCCACGTTGAATTAAAAACAAATTCAAAGATCTTTAGTCCTTCACCCGTTCAATTTGGTGCGGAATCAAATGCCAATACGAACGTGATCGATTGGGGCTATCCTGGGGTCTTACCAACGGCTAATAAGGGCGTTGTCGAAGCAGGGATTAAAGCTGCGACCGCGTTACATGCTGAAATTGAACATGAAACTTATTTTGACCGCAAGAACTATTTCTATCCAGATAACCCAAAAGCTTATCAAATTACGCAGCATGAAAAACCAATCGCGCACGATGGCTGGATTGAAATTGAAGTCGATGGTCAAAAGAAAAAAGTTGGCATCGAAGAAATGCATATTGAAGAAGATGCTGGGAAGAACACTCATGAAAATGACTACTCATATGTCGATTTAAATCGGCAAGGGACGCCATTGATTGAAATCGTCTCAAAGCCAGAAATCAATTCGCCAGCTGAAGCTTACGCCTATTGTGAAGCCTTGCGTCAACGGATTCAATTTACCGGCGTTTCCGACGTTAAGATGGAAGAAGGCTCAATGCGGGTCGATGTGAATATTTCGATCCGACCAGCCGGTTCTGACAAATTTGGTGTTAAGACTGAAATGAAGAACTTGAACTCATTCACTTACGTTAAGAAGTCACTTGAGTTTGAAGAACAACGCCAACAACGGGTGTTGATGTCTGGTGGTCAAGTGCAACAAGAAACGCGTCGTTTTGACGAAGTTTCCGGTCAAACGATTTTGATGCGGGTTAAGGAAGGTAGCGATGACTATCGTTACTTCCCAGAACCAGATGTGCCAGCAGTGTCAATCAGTGATGATTGGATTAAGACGGTTCAAAAAACGATTCCTGAAATGCCAGGTTCTCGTCGCGACCGTTATGTCAACGAATTTGGCTTAACGGCTTATGACGCTGGCGTTTTAACCCAGACGAAGGAAATGTCAGACTTCTTTGATGCTACCGTCAAAGAAGGGGCCGATCCTAAGTTGACTTCAAACTACTTGCAAGGGGACGTGAATGCGTTCTTGAACGAGAATAAAGTGGATTTACAAGACACCAAGTTAACCCCAACGAACTTAGCTGGCATGATTAAAATGATTTCCGACGAAACGATTTCAAGTAAAATCGCCAAGAAGGTCTTCAAGGCAATCATGCAAGGCACTGAACCCGTTAAGTGGGTCAATGACAAGGGCTTGATTCAATTATCAGACCCAGCGAAGTTGCAACCGATTATTGATAATGTTTTAGATAACAATCAACAATCCATTGATGACTTCAAGAATGGTAAGGATCGGGCGATTGGTTTCTTGGTTGGTCAAATCATGAAGCAAACTCACGGCCAAGCTAATCCTAAAGTGGTTAACAAATTATTGATGACATCATTAAAAGCACGGTAATCAAAAGAGTGTGTTGATGGGCGGGAGCTGCTGAGCATTGCCTAGCCATCAGTATCATGCGTTTTTGGCATGGTACTGGTGGCGTAGCAAGCGCAGGCCGCTGCCCATCATAAGCACGTTTCGGCTGTCTAGTTAGAAACGTCGGCACCAATTCTTTACTGCGAGACGCGGAGGAAAAGAAACATGCGTAAACGGGCACGAATCATTTATAACCCGACATCGGGGCGTGAAGCATTAGCTCATGACCTCGTTGAAATTCTTGGAATTTTTGAACAAGCTGGGTACGAAACCAGTACCTATGCAACAACGCCAGCGCCCAATTCAGCGGCTGATGAGGCGCGCCGGTGTGCCAAAGACGGGTTTGAGTTACTCGTAGCGGCAGGTGGTGATGGGACCATCAATCAAGTTGTGAACGGCATTGCCGGTTTAAAGCGGCGGCCACGCATGGCAATCATCCCCGCTGGTACGACCAATGATTATGCCCGGGCCTTACGCATTCCGCGTAATGATCCGGTTGCGGCGGCAAAAGTGGTTTTGAAGAATCAAACGGTTCATATGGACATTGGCCAGGCCGGCGAGCAATACTTTATTAATATTGCTGCCGGTGGGTTGTTGACGGAGCTCACCTATGATGTGCCGTCACAGCTGAAATCCATTTTTGGATATGCAGCCTACCTCGCTAAAGGCGCCGAATTATTGCCACGGGTTAAACCAGTTGAAATGGACCTGAAGTATGAGGGGGGCCATTTTACTGGGAAAGCCTCAATGTTTTTCTTAGCATTGACGAATTCGGTTGGTGGTTTCGAACAAATCGTGCCAGATGCTTCTTTGGATGATGGCAAATTCACGATGATTATTGTGAAAACGAGTAACGTCGCGAAAATGCTCCATTTGATGACATTGGTCTTAAACGGTGGGAAACATATCAATGACCCAAGCATCATTTATGTGAAGACCCGAAAAGTGGTTGCGCGGGCGTTAGATGATCGTTTGATGATCAATATTGATGGGGAATATGGTGGCGATGCGCCGATGACGTTCCGTGATTTAAAGCAACATATCGAAATGTATGCGGACACGGATCGGATTCCAGATGAGGCCATCACGGACCCAGAATTACAAAATGCCGAACGAAACTTCGTCTCAGCGGTCGATCAATTACCGGCAGATACAGACGATTCAGAAACTGAATAACTTGCTTAAATTACCGTTTACCGATACAATGGTGGACGGTAATTTTTTTAGAGTGCGTTGATGGGCGGGAGTCGGTGAGTAAGGCCTAGCGATAGTCTTAATGCGTTTTTTGCATTCAGACTGTCGTGTAGCCTGCGGAGCCGACTGCCCATCATAAGCACGTTTCAAAAAAATAAAAAAAACAGTTCGCGTAACCAAAGAAAGTAAAAAGAGGAAACCAATACATGAAAGTTGATTTACCAGTTTATAAAGGCGAAGTCTTAGATGTCACCATCATGGACTTAACTTATCAAGGCATGGGTGTTGCCAAAGTTGACAATTATCCAATCTTCATTGAAAATGCCTTACCAGAAGAAAGAATCTCCGTCAAAGTGACTAAAACGACGAAGAATTTTGCTTTTGGTGATGTTGAAAAGATTGAACAAGTGAGTCCCCATCGGGTCAATCCTAAGGGACGGGTTTACCGTCAGACTGGGATTGCCCCACTACAACATTTGGAATATTCTGAACAATTGAAATTCAAGCAACATCAAATTGCGGAATTGTTTGCGAAGGTTCACATGGATGATGTCGAAGTGTTACCAACCATTGGCATGGCAAATCCAACGCAATATCGGAATAAGGCGCAAGTTCCAGTTCGCCAAGTTCAAGGCAAGTTAACCACTGGTTTCTTTAAGAAGAGCAGTCACCAATTAATGCCAATTGAAGACTACTATATTCAAGATCCAGCGATTGATCATGCTATTATTGTGGTTCGCGACATTTTACGCAAGTATCATGAAGCGGCTTTTGATGAATTCCATCACAGTGGGACGATTCGGACGATTATGGTTCGTCGTGGCTATTACAGTCACGAAATGATGGTCGTGATCGTCACACGGACGAAACATTTGCCAATGGCTGATGTCGTTGTTGAAGAGATTCAGGCAGCTTTACCAGAAGTCGTCTCAATCATCCAGAACGTCAATCAAAAGCGGACTAACGTCATCTTAGGGCCGGTTAACAATGTGTTGGCTGGTAAGTCAACCATCAATGACCAATTGTTAGGCTTGACCTTTGCAATTTCTGCCCAATCGTTCTATCAAGTGAATCCACAACAAACCGAAAAATTGTATCAACTCGCAATTGACCAAGCTGGTTTAACTGGTAATGAAACTGTGATTGATGCTTATTCCGGGATTGGGACGATTTCCTTGACCATGGCGCAACATGCTAAGCAAGTCTACGGTGTGGATATTGTGCCGGCCGCGATCGACAATGCCCGTCAAAACGCTGACAAAAATGGCATCAAAAATGCCAAGTTTGTCTTGGACAGCGCTGAAAAAGCGATGGCTAAGTGGGCCGAAGACGGTCTCAAACCGGATGTGGTTGTCGTTGATCCACCACGTAAAGGGTTGGATGAAGCCTTCATCGAAAGTGCCGCCGAAATGGGGCCAAAGCGCGTAGTTTACATTAGTTGTAACCCATCAACGCTAGTGCGTGATGTCCAACGGTTTGGCGAACACGGCTATCATATTGCCGCACCCGTTCAACCAGTGGACCAATTCCCACAAACACCACATATCGAAAGTGTTACCGTGTTAGTTAAAGACTAAATTTAAGTGAAAAGCAGTGTGAAAATCGAATTTTGATTTTCACACTGCTTTTTTATTATCATATTTAGCTGGCAAATTGTGGCTTTAAGTTGTCACGGACCCTAGTTATCTTCAATCAGTTCTGCTCTGATTTGAGCGGCTGAAAACCTTTTGCCGTCGGTGAGTCCTTTTCTGATTGCGACATTAACGGTGTCCTTGGAAAGACTGTCATAATTGAGTGGCAAATCAGGCAGATTAGTTTCAAAAGGAATTTTACGTTGACTCACAAGTTGTTGTAGAAACAGATTAACTGCGGTCGACATTGGAAGTTGTAATTGATCAAGGATCGTTTCGGCTTGAGCTTTTAATTCAGGCGTTACACGGGTAGAAACACTAGCAGTTTTCTTAGATGTAGTCGGCATAAAAGTTACCTCGTTTTCATAGCATAAGCTAACCATAACATGATGGCTTGCTATTAGACACTAGGGAAAATCTAATTATTATAACCGCTGGGCAAAAAAGTTTCCAAAATGACTGTAATGGTTGAGGGTCATTTAAGGTAAATTATAAACTGGTTGAATTAGTTTATGATTTTTCTTAAAAAAAGACAAACAAGGGTCGCGTTCGCATAACTAACCTCATAAAATAGGTTATAATTAATGTGTGAATGAATTTTGAGGGTGAGGGGAAATAACATGGTTAAAAGAAGAACGCTAACCCAAGCAAAAGTGTTAGCAACCGCCAATCAATTAATTGAAGCGAATGGTCTAAATGGTTTGACGATTCGTGATTTGGCAGTGGCTTTAGACGTTCGGCCACAATCAATTTATAATTATGTTGATAGTTTGAGCGACCTATTAGATCAGGTTGGGTTACAATTCGTCCAGGGGGTTTCGGATCGATTAACTGAAAAGTTGAATGATGCTGGCAAGGAAGAAAAGCTGATGGTCTTTGCACAAGAATTTCGGGATGCTTGCAAACGACACGTCGGATTAGCGCCATTATTGTTAAGCATGACAGATTCAGTTAAGAGTCCAAAGACACAAAAGGCATTAATTAAGTTATATCAAGATATGTTCCGACCATTACAATTAGATGATAGTTCACGGGTTGAAAATACACTCTATCGGTCAACATTATTTGGATTTATCATCCAAGAAATTGGTGGTTTCTTTACGTTATCGCCAGCTGAATTGGATACCCGTTTTACGCAGGTCATGCAATTAGCGATTGATCAGGAAAATATTGCTTAAAGTAAAAAATGATTGTTTCTTCAATTTTGAGGAAACAGTCATTTTTTTACTAGGATATATCTTCAAATTAGTTTGTAAGAAGAAAAATAGTCGCAAGTCGAACAGGCCGATTTTTCAAGCCGTGAGTTTAAAGTTGATGACGGCGATAAATGTGATAAGCTATCAGCAACAATCCAACGATGACGATGGCGCGAATGACCCAAGCAGTCAGTAGCAAGGTGAAAATAAGTTTTAGCCAAGTCGTTAATATCATGGAAACACAACCTTTCAGAATGGGGATTTTTGAATGAGTGATGACACAACATTTTCCGTTCAGCTTGGCCAAAATTTGAAACAAGCTAGACGGGCGAAACAGTTAACGCAGAAACAATTGGCAGCAGGAATTTGTGCACAATCTTTAATTTCTGCGATTGAAGCTGGAGATTATTTGCCGAATGCGGTCGTTTTTGCTCGTTTATGTCAACGGCTCGGCTTGTCGATGGATCAGGCTGTCTTGGCCCATTACCCGGAAATTACGCAGCAGGTGGCTTTTAATCGCCAAGTTGAACAAATGTGCAATCAACATGACTATCGGGCCTTGGCGGATTATTTAGCGACCTCAGAATTAGCCAGCCACTTGATCACGGACCGCGATTTGGCCATCTTTTACTATTATCGTGGCGTGGCCAATTATCAGGGTCGTCACGATGCTAGCGGGGCCCAACGTGACTTAAAGTTAAGTTTGACCTTAGTTGACGAGCGAGACGGTTTGCGCCCACTAATTCTGAGTGCGAGTGGCTGCTTCAATCTGCAAGCGGGTCACGTCAAATTAGGCCAGCAACAATTTGAGCAGGCGCAACAGTTAATTGCGGCATTACCTTATGATGAAAACTTCAACTGTGTGGCTTATCAATTAGGACTTTGCCAGTTTAAGGCTGGGCAATTTGACTTAGCTACACAGACCTTGCAGGCCGGGGTGCAACTAATTACTAAGCAGCAATCACATTATTTATTGGCAGATACGCTAGTGTTGATGGCGGCCGCTCTGGATCAACGTGGCGAGAAAATTGCTGCCCAAACAGCGCAAGCCGAGGGACAGCTCTTAGCAGCGTTATTCAAGCTACAACTGTATCAATTCTAGTGAGAATAGCGCAGTAACGTCCGTCCTCGTTGACCCGGCTGCTGTGCGGCTTGCTGTGCCTGACGGACGTCATGAAAATCATACGTTGCTGCGATTGCCGCGGTGAGCTGGCCAGTGGCAAGTTGGTCGAGTAGCCGACGATACTGCTGCGGCCAAATGGGACCGTTGACGAAGTGGAAAGCTTGCGTGGCAGCTAGTGGTTGCCAATTTTGCTGGGCAATTGACCAAACTTGTAACTGTGGCTGCCCGGCTGCCAAGCTGTTCAGCAGCTGGGTGTTGCCGATGGTATCTAATAAGACCGTTGCTTTGGGCGCCGCTTGCAATTGTGTGGTCAGGTCGGTGGTGTAGTCGATTGTATCATTGGCACCCAGTTGGGTTAACCAGTCACGATTGGCTGGTCGACTCAGTGCGAGTACGGTTGCGCCTTGTTGATGTAATAGTTGAACGAGGTAGCTGCCAACGCCCCCAGCCGCCCCGGTGACAAGTACGGTCATTCCCGCGTGGATTTTGGCTGCTTGCATCAGCTTGACTGCGGCGTCGGCACCACCAATCAAAGTTGTTGCGGCGGCTAGAGAAACTTGGTCTGGTACCGGTAAGACAAGTGGAGAAGGCGCCAATAAATTTTGTTCACGTGCCGAGCCATGAAAATTAACGGTTAACAGACGTTGTCCAAGTAACGTTGTGCGTCGTAATTGGCCTACTGCAGTCACGATTCCGGTGAGCGCGTAACTGAGCACATAAGGTGGTCTGGCCGGATTGAGTCCGGCGAGTTCACCGGTCGCACTGCGCCAATCCCATGGTAAGACCGGTGTATAGGCCGTTTTGAGCTGAATCTGGGTGGCAGTTGGTTGTTTATCTGGAACGGTTGTCAGTTGGATGCCGTCCGCACCAGTGAAAGCAGTTTGTTGAATAATTTCCATTTTGACTAGACCTCCTGTGGGTGATAACCACAGGATAGGTCAGCAAGATAAAAGACGAAAATCAGTATTCTGATATTTTGTCGCAAAAAAGCGAAATTTTAGTGAATTGCCTTTTTTTTGTGACAATTACTTTGACACACACAGTAATTGGTGGTAAATTATGTTTATTGAATTACTGTGTGACACACAATACTTAATTTGAAAGGAAGGTCAGTATGCAACCAGAAATTTCAAAAGAAACGATCCGCGGTCATACCACGACAATCGTTTTGAATATTTTGAATCAGGGAGAAAGTTATGGTTATGCGATTGCGAAGACCATTAAGACATTGAGTCATGGCGCTTATGATATCAATGAAGCCACGCTATACACGGTATTTCGCCGGTTGGAGCAGCACGGTGAAATTACGAGTTACTGGGGAAATGAAACCCAAGGCGGTCGGCGAAAATATTATCAAATTACCGCGCAAGGCCAACAAACATTGGGGCGGAATGTCGCCGAATGGCACTTTGCAAAAAAAGTGATTGACGAGTTGATTTTAGGAAGGATTGAGGCAGATGTCAGAAAAGATTGAACAATTAGTCGCCATGCGGCTGAACACGTATTTTAAAACGCAAACGATGACGCCAGCAATGACCGAATTGAAAACGGAGTTAGCGACTGATTTAAACGAAGCCGCCAACGATAAAAGTGCTTCAGGTTTGGAACCAGAGGCCGCAGTTGCAGAAGCCATTAGTGATTTTGGCGATATCAATGAACTGATCCAACAAGTCAACAGCGAAAACGGCAACGATCAGAAATTACATGCCCATCATGTGGTGATGGATGGTGACGGGCTTGAAATCGACGATGGGGATACCTTGAAAATTGATTCTGACGGCATCACGATCAAAGGTGGCCACGTTTTTAGTGCGGATGCGACCGGAGTTTCGATTAATGATGGTGCGATTAAAGCGGATAAAAATGGGCTAAAATTGGGCGATTTAACGATCAACGGTGAAGGGATCAATCACCAGCAATCGGCCAACACGATGCCCGATTTTGGGACGCCCGTGCAACCATTGAATTTAGCTGGGGCCTATCATGATAATTTAGCCTTAGTGACAGAACAGCGGTTTGCCGTAGCTGACATTGACGAGGTCTCAATCAGTTATCGGTCTGCGCGAGTCAAAGTGTTGCCAACCGTTGGTGGTGACGATGAAATTATTGTTCGCGAATACATGAATCACAATAATGCCGCTTATAAGGCCACGACGGTCCAAACGGGCAGTGCCTTGAGCATTGAACAAGGAAAAATCCCATTTTTGATTCCATTGCGAGTGCATGCCCAAATTTTGATCCCTGCAAAATATGTCGGCAACTTGAAACTGGCTAGTGCTTCCGGCACCGTCCTAATGGCTGGTCTGAAGCAATTAAACGTGGTCAACTTGCGGGTCACGAGCGGCAGTTGCAAGCTGGATACACTCTCAGCACAAGCTTTGAGCACCGACGTTGTTTCCGGCAGTTTGGTCATGGCACATGTTCAAGTGACGGATCAATTTGGCATGTTGGTCAAAAGTGGGCGCCTTAAAATGGCTGCAGTCCAAGCCGGTCAATTCACGGTGACTGTCATCAGCGGGAGTATTCAAGGGATTCAGTTGGTCGGCGGTGGGAGCTGGACAGCTAAGTCTGGTGCGATGAAACTGGCCTTTGACCGACTAACCGGTGATTTAAACTTGAGTGATAAAAGTGGGTCGATTAAATTCAGCTTGCCACGCGATGCGAGTTATCGTTATGAACTTGAAGCACGCAGTGGCCGGGTCATTGCACCAAGCAATTCGCAGCCAGAACACATTGCGGATGGCTACCAGACTGGACAAGTCGGCACCACGCCAAACTATACCGTTAAGGGTCGGACGACTTCTGGTTCGATTCATTTGTATTAATCAAGTAAAGACTTTGACCTGAAAATGGGTCAAGGCCTTTTTTTCTGAAAATAACAATCGGTTTTTCTTTTCGTTCGCAGATTGAAAAGGCTATAATCAAAGCAACAAGTAAATGGAAAAATGGGGCATGGGGTCATGAGAATCAGTGAGCAACAAATAATTAATCGGTTGGTACCAACCGTCTTACGAATTAGGCAAACTGATTTTTATCGGGTGATACAACGGACAGTCATGCTGACCTTCCCGTTTGTCTTGATTGGGAGTTTTTGTCAGATCATTCAACTGACACTGTTAACGAAAACGGGATTTTTGGCGAGCATCTTTCACCTGTCAACTTGGGTGCCATACTATAAATATTTGCATTATCCATTTGACAGTCTCGCCAACTTAACTTTAGATAGTGTGGCCATTATTGCGGCCTTTGGCGCTGCTAAGTATTATGCCAAAATTTATCATCGCGATGACCAGTTGGCGGGATTGAGCGGGGCGATTGCCTTGTTACTGATCGCCTATGAGTATTCAGATCAGCGGGAAGAAACATTTAATCCAGTATTGTTAGGCACGAATGGGTTCACGAGTGCGATTTTGATTGGCATCGTTATCGGTGTGCTTTTCCGGCTATTTGGCAAGTCGACGGATGCTTCTCGTGAGACCCACACCACGCAAATTTTAGATCGGACATTTGCCTCGCTATTACCGATGGCCTTGAGTTTTATGCTGGCTGTTGGTGTCGGCTTGGCCCTCAATTGGTTTATGTTAGTTGATTATTCGGAACAGACGGCAGTACAACTACAAAAAATTGCCATGTCCAGTCATAATATTGGCCTAACGTTTGGACTGGCGGCGTTGACACTCTTAATGGAAATTCTAGGACTAGCCGGGCCATTAGAACAACGCCTGCTAGTGAACGCCCCCTCAATGACCACGAATTTAAATTATGCCCTTAGTCACCACTCTGCTTATCACGTGCCGTTTCCCTATACCGTGAACACGCTGTATAAGGCCTTTGGGACGTTCGGTGGCACTGGGATGCTATTAGCTTTAATCATTGCAATTATCATGAGTAGTCATAATCATAATTATCATATTGTGGCTCGTTGGAGTCTAGTGCCGGCGCTGTTTAACAGCAGTGGCCCAATGATGACTGGGCTACCAGTTTTATATAATCCGATTTATGCGATACCGTTTATCGTGGCGCCATTAGTCAACATGGCGATTGGCGGATTGGCAATTTGGTTGCAGTGGCTGCCACCAATGGTCTATCCGGTGCCACTGGGTACACCTGGGCCACTGATTGCTTTCATTGGGACGAATGGGAATTTAGTGGCACTTTTTATTGGTGTGCTAGATTTAACCATTTCCGTTTTGATTTATTTGCCGTTCATGCGGTTAGCCGAGGCGACCTTGCATGCCGCCCATGAAGAAACCTTGCGATTGGAGATGACTGGTGATGAAAATTAACCTTTGGCAACGGCGTCGTCGTAATAGTTTGTGGGTGCTTGTGTTAGTCGCAATCTTTTTAGTGGCGTTGATTTTTCCAGCTTATCAATGGACGCAAGCTAACGTTAAGTCGATGGCCGGCCGACATGATTCTAAGTTATCGCCAGTTATTTTGATTCCTGGCAGTAGTGCAACGCAGAACCGGTTTGATCGCTTAGTCACCCAGTTGAATAAAGCCGATAAACAGCGGCATAGCTTGATCAAGTTAACGGTCAAAACCGATGGCACCATCAAATCTACGGGGACTTTACGGCCACGAGATAACGAACCGTTTATCGTCGTCGGCTTTCAGAATAATAAAGATGGTTACGATAATATTCAAAAACAAGCCAAATGGTTCTCATTAGCTTTTAAACAACTCGCGCGGCGTTATCAATTTAATAATTTTAAGGCAATCGGGCACTCGAACGGTGGCTTGATTTACACGTATTTCTTTGAGCATTACTTTACGCGCGATGATATTACGGTTAAAAAGTTAATGACAATTGGCTCACCGTATAATTTCTCGGAAGCCAACCTGAGTCACAAGACGCAAATGTTAGCAGATTTTATTGATTACCGTGATCGCATTCCAAAGCAATTATCCGTCTATTCGGTTGCCGGAACGGAAAATTATGATTCTGATGGATTAGTGCCCGCGCGAAGTGTTGAAGCGGGAAAGTACGTCTATCAAGGTCAAGTGAAGCACTATACGGAGGTCACCGTGACCGGCGATAATGCCCAACACTCTGATTTGCCGCAAAATGAACAAATTGTGAGTCTCATCCAGGAATATATTTTGGATAGTAAGAAAAAGACGCCGACGAAATCACTGATGGGCGCGAACTAGCGTTGTCGACAGACAAAAAAATAGTGTCCAATTATGCGTGCATGTATCGCACGGACGTAATTGGACACTATTTTTAGTTAAATTTCGCTAATTGTTGATAAATGGGTTGGTAAGCCGTGGCTAACTGTTCATAAATCGGATATAAGTCGCGATAGACGGCAACGTTTGTCGCGTTTGGTTGCCGTTGTTGATCGGGTTGAACCATCGTTTGCGCGGCACTCAGATCGGAAATGACGCCTAAACTGTCAAAGCCTAAAATTGCCGCGCCCAAGCTGGAACTTTCAAAGCTGGCCGGAATGGTGACGGTCGTGTCAAAGGTATCCGCTAAAATCTGAAGCCATGTTTCGGAACGCGTAAAGCCGCCGCTGGCCTGCAAGTTTGTAAAGGGTCCAGTCAAGGCTTGGACCATTTTGGCAACGTGGGCCAGATTGAAACAGATGCCTTCCAATGCCGCGCGGGCCATTTCTGCGCGCGTATGCCGGGCGGTTAATCCGAAATAAGCGCCACGCGCATTCGCATCCCAAAGTGGCGCGCGTTCACCATTTAAATATGGATGCATGAGCAGCCCATGACTCCCAGCCGGAACTTTGGCCGCCAGACCCGTAATTAAGTCATAGTTATCGTGACCAGTGGTGGCTTTTTCAGCGGCGAATAAGGTTTCTTGAACCCAGTGCAAGACGTTGCCACCATTATTCACCGGTCCACCGATGACCCAGCGTTTGGGGGCGAGGTAGTAACAAAAGAGCCGGCCTTCGGGATCGAGTTGCGGTTGATCAGTGATCACGCGAACCGCGCCCGAAGTCCCAATGGTGACGGCGGCGATCCCAGGATCAATGGCATTGACACCCAGATTAGCCAGGCAACCATCACTGGCACCCACAATCAACGGCGTCTCTGGCGCGAGTTTAAGCTGATCAGCCAATGCCGGCGTTAGGCCCGTGAGTTGCGTCGTGGTGTCGACCAATTGTGGCAGTTGATCGGCGCGGACCTGCGCGAGCGCTAAGGCTTGCTGATCCCAAGTGAGTTGATGTAAATTAAAGAGACCAGTTGCATTGGCGATTGAATAGTCGGTCACCAATTGACCACAGAGCCGTTGTAAAATGTAGGCTTTGATGTCGACGAACCAACGGGCCTGTGCCTGCAATTTTGGCTGCGTCGTTGCTAGCCAAACTAACTTTGAAAGTGGCGTCATCGGATGGATTGGTGTGCCAGTTCGCAAGTAGAGGTCGTGGGCGTCGGGCCGTGCGCGTAATTGCGCTGCGGCCGCCGCGGCCCGATTGTCTGCCCAAGTAAGCATGCGGGTCAGCGGAGTGAAATGGTCGTCAAGTAAAATCAAGCTGTGCATCGCCGCAGAAAAACTGATTCCCGCCACTGGTTGCGTCGCTTTCGCTGTCACTTCTGTCAGTCCAGCAATCACCGCCTCATAGATGGCCGTGGGACTTTCTTCGGCCATGCCAGGCGTCGTTTGATAAAGTGGATAGCCGTGGTTGGCACTGGCAATCATCGTGCCCGCTTGATCGTATAAGACGACTTTAGTGCTAGTTGTGCCGATGTCGACACCAATAATTTCTGTCATAATTGGGTTCCTTTCAGAGGCTTTAATACTCTTAGTTTAGTCATCTTTGGTAGCGGTCGCAATGAGAAATCTACGGGGAGTTAAGAACTGTGGTAAAATTTGGTCATGGAGGTGGGGCAGCGTGTCTGCAAAAGCCACACATCGTAATCGCGTTTTGACCTTGATTCGGTCGTACTATCCTAATTTGAGTCACACCGATCGCAAAATTGCGGATTACATTATTCAGGACCCCGTGAAGACGGCGGCCCAATCAATTTCAGACTTGGCAGCGGCGGTAGGTGTTTCAACAGCGACAGTCTCACGCTTTGTCAAACGTATTAGTTTTAATAGCTTCCGCGACTTTTCACGGGAGTTGACTGCCGCAGAACCGCAGGAGCGAACTAACGCCGAAACTTTTCAGGATGTTGAAAAGCAGACGACGTTTAAAGGAATTGCGGATTCGACCTTTAGCAGTATTCGCAGTTCACTGGACCAAACGAGCCAGGTCATGACCGAAGCTGATTTGACAAAGGCCGTCAACTTACTCACGACTGCCCACACGATCGGCTTCTACGGGCTGGGTGGGTCAGCCGTGGCGGCCTTGGATGGCTATCACAAGTTTGTCCGGACTGGGATTTTTTGCGCCCAAAATAGTGACTATGATATGCAATTGATGCAAGCCGCTCAAATGACTGCGAAAGACGTGGCGGTAGTGATTTCACATACGGGTCGCAATCAGCAGACGTTACAGCTCTTAGCGACATTAGTTGCCCAAAAGGTGCCGGTGATTGCTTTAACGAGTTTTGGTAATTCCCCGTTGGCCCAAGGCAGCACGGTCGCGTTCATTTCCGTGGCGGAAGAAGTTAACTACCGTTCGGAAGGCTTAACGTCGCTAATTGCGCAAATGAGTATTATTGATAGTTTATTTTTAATGACAGCCGTTCATGGCAATGTGAAAATGGCGGCGAGTTTGGGTCGTGTTCGCCAAACAATCAGTCGGACACGGACAGAACTTTAGATAAAATTTGCTAGTCAGATGGGATGGGTGATATGACGAAACGACAGCATTTTCGACCAGTATATGCGCAAACTCGCGGGGCTAAATGGCGCCGTCGTTTGGGCTGGTTGATAAGCCTGTTGCTCATTGCTGGGCTTGTTTGGGGCGGCCTACAAGGGCTACATAATCGCCAAACGGCGGTAGTCAAAGGCTTTAATATTCGCGGTATCGCGGTCACACAAAATGATGGCTATTTGGACTTTGATGCGCTGGCGCACGATGGCTTGAAGTTTGTGTATCTCAAATCAACGCAAGGGGCCAGTTATACAGATGATAACTTTGCCAGCAATTATTCACGGATTCTGGGCACTAACCTTGGTGTCGGGGTCTCACAAGTATTCAGTTTTTCCAGTTCTGGCAAGGCGCAAGCGGCTTATTTTGAAAAAGTGGTTGGAAACAATATCGGTAATCTGCCGATTGCCATTCAAGTTCAATATTATGGCGACTATACCGCGAAAACGGTCTCGCTGCGAAAAACGCAGACGCAGTTGCGTGCCTTGGTATTAAAATTAACTGAGCATTATAATCGAACTTGTGTCATCTGGGCAGCACCAGCGGTCACGAAACAGCTGGTTAAACCGGTGATTACTAAATCGCCATTGTGGTTAGCGACTAGCGACACCCATCATCAGCCGAAACGGGTGATCTTCATGAATTATTCTGATCGCGCGGTGTACCGTCAAAATGGCACGAGTCAAGAATTTACTGGGGTCGTTTTTAACGGTTCCAATCAAGACTATCAAGATTTAGTGGCTGCAGGATTAAACTAGACCAATAAAAAATTGCGACCGGTTATGGTCGCAATTTTTAGTCAGCAGCTTTGTTGAGCATACCTGGGGAGAGAATCACGTAATTGCGATTGTCCGCTTCGTCAAATAAACTCACTGGTCGCTGTTCATTGGCTTTAACTTGTAAGTGAAAGCCGTATTTATCCAGTAAGACAAGTTCGCTAGGTGAAATGGATTCCACCGTTGCTGGCATGGCCCGTCCGTCGATACGAATGATCATATTTGGATCAATTTCAAGCTTGTGATCCCGGTGATGTTCTTCGTCGCGATAAGTCCATGTCCCAGCATAAAAGACAGCTAAATCACCTGTTGTCGTTTTTGAAGCGTGCTGTTTACGGAGAAAAGTGCTTGAGAGTCCTGCCAATAATGATAAGCCAAATAGGATGGCGCCACGTCGCTTCACCGGATCAACCTTCTTTCATTAAGTTTACTCTTAAAATATACCACTAATGAAAGGACGCCGTCACGCAATAACCTGTTTCTTAGCAAAGGTTTTAGACCACTGTTACCTATTAGTAAAGAAAGTAATATTTCGTAAAATCTTGGGCGGCCTAGTTAACGAAAACAAGAGAAATTGAGATGTGGTTGTGAGTGGCGTTTCTGATTGTCACTGTCGCTTGAAGGCAGTGCAATCTTTACGATTTTACGGTCGAAAGTCCCGAAACAGGGCCTAAATGGGGTAAACTATGAGTATAACTAAAGTACAACGGTCAAAATAAAAACGGTTACATTGATTTGGAGGACGGTTGAGTATGTTAAAATTAGGAATCATTGGGACGAACTGGATTACGCAACAATTTATTGATGCGGCGAACGCGTCTGGTGAGTGGCAGTTGACGACAGTTTATTCACGACAGATGGCGCGGGCAAAGGCCTTCGCGGCGACGAATCATGCCCCTGAAACCTTTGATGAGTTAACCGAGTTCTTTGCCAAAGGTAGTTTTGATGCGGTTTATATTGCGTCACCGAATAGCTTACATTTTGAACAAGCGAAGTTGGCCTTGGCCTATGAAAAACATGTGATTGTTGAAAAGCCTGTAGTGACGAATCCAGTTGAATTTGCGGAACTGGATGCCTGCTTGGCCGCTCATCCGCACTGCCTGTTGTTCGAAGCGGCACGCCAAATTCATGAAGTTAACTTCAAGCAGATTCAAGCTCAGCTCGCAAAAATGCCTCAGATCCAAGGGGCGACGTTGACTTATATGAAGTACTCGTCCAGATATGATGCGGTTTTGGCTGGTGAGACACCGAATGTTTTTTCGTTGAAATTTGCTGGTGGTGCCCTGCAAGACTTGGGTGTTTACTTGGCCTATGATGCCGTGAGCTGGTTTGGCATGCCGGATACCGCGACGTATACCCCAACGCTGACGCGAACCAATGTGGATGGCAAAGGGGTGGCCGTGTTGCGCTATCCTAAGTTTACCGTGACTTTGAATGTTGGCAAGACGAGTCAGTCATTTTTACCGTCTGAAATCAATGGGTTGCGCGATGCCATCGTTATGAATAACCCCGCTGAATTGGCGCAAGTGGCTTATCACGACGCCGACGGTCAGGTCACAACGATTGGGGTTCAGCCCGACGCTAATCCCATGTTGGCCGAAGCCCGTGATTTTGCGGCCGTCATTAACGATCCAGTTAGTCATCAAACCGATTATCAAAATTGGCGGCAACTCAGCCGCAATGTCAATCAACTATTATTTAATTTACGGCAATCCGGTCACATTTATTTCAGTGATGCTGAACGACAGTTGCCCGCTAAATAGAAATGAGGAACTATGTTAGACGTATTTAAAGAAAAATTTGCCGCGGCGGGATTCACCGAATTCTCACCGATTCAAACGGCAGTCGCAACGCCAATGGCTGAAGGGCTTTCTGTTTTAGGCTTAGCGCCGACTGGTTCAGGGAAAACCTTAGCGTTTACTTGGCCAATGTTAGAAGCAATTCGTGTCGGCGAAGGTACCCAGGCGATGATTTTAGCGCCGTCACAAGAGTTGGCGATGCAAACAACCAATGTGGTCCGTGATTGGGCCAAGCTGATTGATGCGAAGGTGTTGGCAATTACTGGTGGTGCCAATGTCAAACGGCAGGCCGAAAAGTTAAAGAAGCATCCAGAAATTGTGGTGGGAACCCCTGGACGGATGACGAATATGATTGCGGATGGCAAACTTAAGTTGGGCCATTTGAAATTGATGATTGTCGATGAAGCGGATGAATTACTAACCGATGAAACCTTGGACCAAATTCGCGAAATCTTGGATGCAACTTTTGCTGAAACGTTACAATTAGGCTTTTTCTCAGCGACGGAAACGAAGATTTTGGACGAATTACCACGGTGGTTTGGTCAAAATGTTGAAAAAATTGACGTCCGCGCCATTGATCAAACACAAGGGGTGGTCCGTCATCGGACGATGGAAGTCGGCAATCGGCATCGGGTTGATTTGTTGAAACGAATTAGTCGTGTCGATCATTTACGCGCCCTCGTTTTCTTCAATAAAATGCAAGAATTGCAACATGTCTCCCTTGAATTACGCCATCAGCATGTGAGCTATGTCGCGCTAACGAGTAATCAACGTCAAGTTGAGCGTGAAAAGGCCTTACGCCTATTCCGGCAAGGAAAAGTCGAACTCTTGTTGACGACTGATTTGGCGGCACGGGGACTGGATGTTCCTGAATTGCCGGCTGTGATTAACTATCAACTGCCAAAAGATGTGACAACTTATATTCACCGGAGTGGTCGAACGGGCCGGATGGGGGCTGAAGGCTTGGTCTTAACCATGGGTGATGACCATGATATCCGGGACTTCAAGAAAATGATGAAGCCCACCGCCTATGACCTGAAACCAGGCTACTTGGTTGATTATCAAATTGTTGATACGAAACCAGAAAAGGTCAAACCAGCCTTAACCTTTGATCACCCAAGTTCCGATGCGGGCGCACCGACTGGTCGGCATCGTGTTGAAGGGGCCGGTCATCCTGATACGGTTAAACGTGGCGCAACACCAAGCAGTGCGGTACCAGTAAAAGCCAATGAATTTAATGCCCCTAAGAAACATAAGGGTCACAATAAGCATTCGAAGAAAAAAGGCATGCGGAAAAAGAATCGCGACCGTGCTGCCAAGTAAAGTTTGAAAATTTTTTCAATCCGTGAGATGATAATTAGCGGATTGATTTTGGCCTCATAGCACAACTGGATAGGGCACCCGCCTCCTAAGCGGTTGATTCCGGTTCAAGTCCGGATGGGGTCATATTTATATCAAACTAACCGCTTCGTATCAACTTAAAACGTTGGTATGAAGCGGTTTTTGTTTTTGGCAAAACGCTAAAAAACGGTATAAAAGGATATTTTGGTGCAAATTTTGGTGCACATTAGGCGTTTTTGTAAGATTTGTGCACCGACTTGTGCACCAAACCGTCCATCGAACTTAGAGCCACAAGGGCTTTGACCGTCTCCTTTTTTTCCATTTCTCGCAAAAGGTGCGAGTAAACACGGATGGTTGTAGAATAATTAGAATGACCCAATCGTTCAGAGATATAGTAAATTGAGACACCTTTGTAAATCAAATATGAAGCGTGTGTATGGCGCAGTCCGTGAAAGGTAATATCTTTAGACCCAATACGTTTTAAAACTCTGTGAAGCGTCTGATTGGCGCTTGTGTTGTCCGGTACACGTCCATACTGATTAATAAATATTAAATCAAGTGGATTATCAATTCCTAGTTCTTTTAACTTTATAATCTGTAGGGCGTGAAAACTTTTTAAAATATCAGCTAAGTGATCAGTAATTTTTATTAGCCGCTTGGACTGTTCGTTTTTGGTATCAGCGAATCCATTTCGTTGTAATGTATCCCAGGTCTTATTGATTCTCAGGGTTTTGAAGTCAAAAGAGAAACAATCCCATGTTAGACCGGCAACTTCGCTGTAACGAGCACCAGTTTGCAAACTAACCAACGCCATCAGCTTAGTTAAATGAGCAAACGTTAAGTCTGATTCAAGCGCGCAAGTCAGCTTTTCCGCATCTTTACCGTCTAAATATTTCATTTCTTTAGGCTTTTCTGGGCGCCCACTAATTTTAGTGTGCGCTGTAAAATTGCGCTTAATAATACCATCATCAATAGCATATTGGACGGCTGACTTAATTTGCACGTTAACTTTTTCGGAGCTGCTAAGCGAACGAGGGCTTCGACCTACAGGATTGGCATAATCGTTTAGAAACTTCTGATAATCGGTGCGTGTTATTTCATCTAACCGTTTGCCCGCAAAATAATTATTAACAATTCCAAGTGTATACTGATAACGTAATCGACTGGACTTTGCTAAAATTGGCTCCTTATAAGTCTGATACCATTTTAAAAAGTAATCCGTAAATAGTTGCTTACCTAATCTTGGATTTATACCATTGCTAACATCAATTTCATTTTGGTTAGCCCATTCTTGAGCTTCACGCTTAGTTCGAAAACCACCTTGATTGATAAATTTACGATTCCCTAAATCATCGTAATATGAAACACGCGCATTCCATTTTTTACCACGCTTATTAATACTTGCCATTTATATTTCCTCCTTAAATTTCACCTAGGCGGGTAGAATTTTAAGGACTTGCAGGCATCACCTCCTTAGTTGTGATAATATTATGTATGTAAAAAGAGCGGAGCAATCCACTGGCTTTTATTGGCAGCACATCTTACTTCTTGGCGGGAGGGGATGTGCTTTTTTTGTTGCAACGCGAGCGGCAGGAGTCGGACCTACATCTGAAAGTATCTAGTTAGCAATTCAAAGGAGTACTGTTCTACCGTTGAACTACGCTCGCAAGATGCCAACTGAAATGATTCAATTGGCTTGACTTGCAAAATTTTACTATTCCTTTCCTTGCTTGAAGCGTGTCACCAAATCGTCTTTAATTCCTTTAAGCATACGGTCGTATTCTGCTTCGGAATAGCTATCTTTTGATAGGTAGAGAATGGCGTCAGATTTTACAAAGACTGTTAAGTCACTGATAATATCTTCTATTAGTTCGTACCTTGAAATATCTTGATGCATAGTATGCCTTCTTTCTTTATTTTAATGCGAGCGGCAGGAGTCGAACCTGCATAGTAGTTGTTAAGAGCGGGGACTCTATTATTGATGGACATGTTCTACCGTTGAACTACGCTCGCATGTTGCCCGCTAGGCTGGTAGTGGGCAGGGTGCAAAATATATTTACTATTTTGCGGTTAGCTTAATGCTTTCAAGTGCATTGTTGAGAACTTGTCCATTTGACAAGTCAACATTAACTTTTGTCACTTGTCCTGAATCCTTATCGGAAGTAGTACCCAGAATTTCATTAAGATCTCCATCATCAGTAGTTAAATTACCACTACCTTGTAGGGCTGTGATTTCATAACGACCAGCTTTGATGTCTTTCCCTACTACCCAGTCTCCTGCGGATAGTGTCGTCTTAAACGAGCGCTTGGCTGGTGTAGGAGTGAAAGTAACAGACTGCAAGCTTTCTAGTTTAACTTCAGCATTCTTCTTTAAATCGGTTGTGTAACTGTCGACTTGCCCTAAATCATTGTCAACTGTGGTTCCAAGGATAAGGTTTAAGTCATTGTCACCGGAAACGTTCCCACTTCCAGACTTTGCTCGAATAACATAGCGTCCTGGTTGAATATCACGGCCGACTTTATAAGTTCCCGCTCCGAGTATCACAGCTTTAGCTGTGTTTTTTTCAACGGTTTGTTTCTTTTTGCTAGAGCTTTTTGCGGTTGAACTGGTGTTACTAGAGCTACTATCAGAGTCAGATCCGCCAAACATAGCAAATAGAAAAATTACAACAATAATTGCAATGACCCAAACCCACCATTTTTTGTACCAAGGCTTTTTCTCTTTAACAACATAAGTTTTCCCGTCTTCCCCTGTCACCTTTTTACTCATAATAAATTCCTCCAATAAATTTCAGCTTTTACCGACATCCGTATCTGGTCTATAAGTTATCCGAACATAATATTGAAACTCCGTATAGATTGCCTGTCAGCATATCCTTCAGCGCGTAATACTTCCACTAATCTTGCGTTCGTTAGGTTGCCGCTATTATTTTCATAGTGTGAAGCCTCATGCAATGCTGTTTTAAGCCAATCAATGTCATCTTGAAGAGTATTGATATAGACGTCAGTGCCGACGATACAGCCGTGATAGTGTGGATTGTTGACTTCGATACCCCAAAATTTAAGTTGTGGATACATATCTTCAATCTTTTCCAAGTCTGTCATACCGGTCACCTACAGTCTACGACGAAATTTCATTGCTTCCTTGACCATATTTATTATGGCCTGACGTTCCTCATCTGATATATCCGGGTCAATGGAGTAGGCAATTAATTTTTGATTCTTTGTCAAGTCATCAGATGAAGTAGAGGGCTCTGGATTATCTGTATTGCCCAATAAGTAATCAACAGAAACATTTAGAACATCAGCAACGGCTTTGACCTTGTCGACAGAAGGTGTTTTTGTTTTCCACGAATAAATAACATTCTGTTTAAATCCCACTTTTTCGTTTAATTGGGCAAGGGTTAACCCTCTCTTTTTAGAAATTTCTTTTATTCTATCAAACATTGTCATAATGGTATTTCTCCCATGTTTGATGAACAACAAATAAACTTTAGTTATAAAAATGTTGCAATTATTAAACTATAGTTGTATTATTAGTTCATCAAGTAATTAAGCAACAAAAAAACACATCTATCAAAACAATAACTTTGGCGAGGAATTGCGGTAGTAGTAGGTTTTGAATTGCTTATTTAATACGCCTCAATATTAAACTATAGTTTAATTAAAGTCAATAACTTGATGAATAAATTGTGTAAAGGAGGAGTAAAAATGCCAGAACAAACAATCGAAGATGTCGCATTGGAAATTGAAATTAAATACAAAACTGCATTGAGCCGCCACAAAATTTCTCAAAAAGAAATGGCTGAAATGCTTACCACTAAGTCCGAAAAGGTCATGCCTTCACAAGTTAACCGTGCAATCAAAGGTGGCAACGAACCCAAGTCAAGACGGATTCGGTCACAAATGGCCAAAATTTTAGGAATTCAATGAAAGGAATGATCACATGAATGATTTAGTAATTATGAAGAATAAGCAAGCCGTTACTAGTAGCTTGCAAGTGGCAGAGGTATTTGAAAAGAACCATCGAGATGTTTTGAAAGCTATCACTAATCTTAAAAAAGATGTGCGCAATTTTGCGCAGATGTTCAGTGAAACAAATATTCCAGATAGCTACGGCCGTAATCGCCGGGCTTTCTACATGAATCGTGACGGTTTCACTTTGCTAGCAATGGGATTCACGGGAGATAAGGCACTTAAATTTAAACTTCAGTACATTGAGGCATTCAACTCTATGGAAGAACAAGTTAAATTTCAAGTGCCATCTACGTTGCCAGAAGCATTACGTTTGGCTGCTGATCAAGCAGAAAAAATTTCAGTGCTACAGCCCAAGGCGGATTACACCGATAGCATGTTAGCTAACAAGGGACTGGAAACAATCTCAATGATTGCTAAGAACTACGGTTACTCGACACGTGAGTTTAACAAGTTGCTACATGGTTTAGGCATTCAATACAGGCAAGGCAAAACGTGGCTATTGTACGCGAAGTATCAAGACGAAGGCTATACGCACGTTGAACCATACGAGTATACGAATAGCGATAGCATCAAGCAGGTACGTAACACGATGAAGTGGACGCAGGCGGGGCAAAAGTTCTTATACGACTTTTTAAAGTCAAAGGGAATCATGCCATTAGTTGAACAGCCAGCATAGGAGGCGAGTTGGGTGGAATTAACAATTAAAGGTACACCGAAAGGAGTGACCGGGATGGACAGTTTGATAAGTGCTTTGTCGAAACTCTTCACGCAAGCATATGAACAAGGAATCGCGGATGGGCGTAGTCAACAAGCTGTTGATCATAAAATGATTGGACGTAAAGAATTTGATGCCGAGTTTGGTATTAAAGTTGATGCGTTTGACAAGCATTATCGCAATAAGAATGGCTTCCCCAAGCCTGAAGGTGACGGAAAGTGGTATGCACCAGCTGTTAGCAAGTGGTTAATGGATCATCAGCAATTGAATAACTAAAAACCTAGGCGGGTAGTTGTTGATCCATGTTCAAGACGGAGGATTAAAAT
Organism: Lactiplantibacillus pingfangensis; assembly: GCF_005404945.1. GTDB lineage: Bacteria > Bacillota > Bacilli > Lactobacillales > Lactobacillaceae > Lactiplantibacillus > Lactiplantibacillus pingfangensis. The sequence continues at coordinate 141,043 of NZ_BJDG01000003.1, forward strand.
GGAAATTTTATACGGAATCGTTTTACTCGGTTTGCTAGTCCGGTCAATCCAAGTTGGCTGGTGGCAAATGGTCAAAGAAGTCGTTAACATGTTTGGAATTTAGGAGGTCGATTTGATGGTTAAAGTTGGCGATCGTGTGAGCTATTCCAGCGTTTATGCACTGGGTCGGCTGATGGTCAAAGGTGGCACCGGCCAAGTAATGGAAATCAAGCCGGATCCGTATGGCAAGACTTCACGCCAAGTTGCAATTGTAAAAGGAAATCGTGGCAAAAAATTCGTAATGTTTGCGTCAGCGCTAAAAGTTGTAAATTAGGAGGATTTTATGAAAAAAGTAAGCAGAGTACCATTTGAAATTTGGCTCAAACAACAAAATACCCACCACCGGTTGCAGCCAGTAGCGGGTACTAAATTAGAAGTTAATCAAATTTATCTACGTGTTTATCATACGCCCAAGCCGAGTGTTTGGCAACGAGTTCGGGGGTGGTTTTAATGGCAATTAAGTCGTTGATTAATGCCACACTCGCACGGATTAATATGCTTGAAGTCCTAATCGGAACTATCTGGATTGGTGACACGGTTTCACTGACACGGCTATACAAATTGCTTGACGACGCTGACGAACAACTTAATGAATTACGGGGGATCGAATAATGTTGAACTCATTGTTAAAAGAAGAACTGACCACGATTAACGAACGTGAGCATGAGGGCTTTCAGATTGACTCATTGCAATCTGCCGATTGGGCAATGCGAAAGCTACAGGCTATTGAGGAACACAATACGGAGGTTCAGAATGCCGCCAAGGCAGATATGGACCAGACCATTGCGTGGCGGGATCGGAAGCTAACTGAAAACCAAGCAAGTCGGGAATATTTTGAGAACTTGCTTAAAGATTATCTTTACCGGGAACGCCAGCACGACAAAAAGTTCAAAATCGATACGCCACACGGTAAGGTCACAACTCGTAAAACTCCTGCCGGATTGAAGTATGAGGATGCGACTGTGCTGAAATCGTTACGTGATCAGGGCATCAAAGAATTTATCCGAGTTAAGGAGGAAGTCAACAAGAAGGACCTGAAGAAAGCTGGCTCAATCATCAACGGTAAATTTGTATTAGATGACGGTCAAATTGTGGATGGTGTGGCCGAAAAGCCGGCCGGTGAATCCGTTAAATTTGATTTGTAGGTGACAATATGAAGTTTTATGAGGATGGGAAGATTCCCGTGATTCCAAATATGTATTTTATCTATGGTGACGGCGGAACTGGCAAAACGTCCTTGGTTAGACAATTTGTAGGACACAAGTTACTGTTCAGCTTTGACCTGTCGAGTAACGTGCTGATTGGTAACAAAGATGTAGATGTTGTTATTTTTGAACATCAGGATGCACCAAATGTGCAGGGACTCGTTGAACAAATGATTATGCGAGCAATTGCTAATCCCAAGTATCAAATTATTGTACTTGACAACGTGACGGCCCTGCAGAACTTGGTACTAGCAAATATCAATGATTCCAAGGATAACCGACAAAACTATCAAGCGTTGCAACTGTGGTTTCGTGACCTTGGAACAATCCTAAAAGAGAGCGGCAAAACCATCTATGCAACTGCCCATCAGATTGATAACGGTTCGGACGGCATGAATAACGATGGTCGATTCGCAGCCGATATGAATGAGAAGACCTTTAATGCTTTCACAGGATTGTTTGACCTAGTTGGTCGGATTTATCTGAAAGATGGTAAACGGATGATCGATATGGATCCGGAGAAGGGCAATCATGCGAAAAACAGAATTGATGAACGTAAGTTGATTAATGCGGATGAACTAATTAAACCTAAGGGAGAGAAATAAATATGGCTTTATTTACAGCAGATTCAAAGAATGTTTTCGGACAAACAGTAGAGGAAGCGGGTACCTACAACGTTGTTGTTGCGCCTAGTTCTCAATTCACCAATAGTAAGCAAACTGGTAAGCCGATGGCGGTTTTTGACTACGAGGTTATCGATGGTAAGTATGCTGGCGGTCAGATTCGATTCGACAATGAAGTTTGGGACGGGTCAACCAAAGAGAAAGCGGACCAATCGGCCAAGCGATTTAGCACTATTGCTGTGGCATTAGGCGCTGCGGATGGAACGGCGTTTGATTCAGTTGAACAATTTGTTAGTCAAGCAGTTGGTAACAGACTGGCTGTGAATGTTGATTGGGAGACTGGTCAAAACGGCAAGACGTACCTTGTTGTTCGAGGGTATCAAGCATTTATGCCAGACGGGAGCAAGCCAAACGGCAAGATGCGCCCGCAAGGACAGGCAAACACACCAAGTAACGGATTTGGCAGTAAAAGTGCTGTTAAACCAAACGCCAGTGGTTTTGGGAACCAGCCTGCTGGTCAGACCAATGCGTTTGGCACACAAGCACCACTGTCAAACAACACTGGTGCTGGGTATTCCAACGCGAACTATCGGGGAGGCATGTCCGATGATGTTCCGGACAATATGCCCTTTTAACTGGAACGATTTAATGACTAAGTTGCAAGACGGTTCAACACTACACCGGGTGAATTAAATGCAACAATCAAGAACTCAGCTAGTCGAGAGTGAAGGCAAGATTTATCTAGTCACAGAATTGGACGAAATGCCCAATTTGGACCATGTAGAGACTGTTAGCGGTACACGAGACCAATTCTACATGGACTGGGAAATAGCCGACACGCGCAAAGCTAGACCACAACAGCGACGCCTATTCTTCGCGCTGTTAAATGACATCGCTGACTGGTCGGTCACACCTCAAGACTATTTGAAGTCACTCTTTTACTTGCAGTATCAGATTTATACGAATGGCAAGCAGATAAGTCTGTCAGACGTCACAAAATCGAGTGTTAGCGACGCAAATGTATTGCTCGACCTAGTTATCGATTTCATGTTTGAGTGGCGTGTGCCGTTTAAGAAGGGCTATGAGCTATTGCCCCGTGATCAGGAGTATTACTTGTTTGAGTGCTGTCGCCATCGAGTTTGCATGATTTGCGGTAATCGGGCCGACATTCATCATGTTGATGTTATTGGTGCCGGAATGAATCGGACTATCGTTGACCACACTAAACGGCATGTAATGGCGTTGTGTCGTAAACATCATGGGGAGATCGAGCAGATCGGACCGGATAAATTTAGCGCTAAGTACCACGTACCAGTGGACGGCATAAGGCTGGACGTAGAAACGTTAAAACGAATTGGCTTGAAAGGTAATTACAGCAGTGACTGAATCCACCGGACGGCTGGAAGGGCCGTTGATTGGAGGTAATTATGGTTTATGTATTGTCAGATTGTAATGGCGTAATTGCCGTTTACTCAAATAAAAAGAATGCGCGGGCTGACCTAGCAAAGTTTGCGGACAGGATTATCGGCATGAAAATCACTGTGGTGCCTTTTCGCCGCGATTCCGTGTTGGATTGAGGTGAAATAGATTGGCAGGAATTCACTGGATAAAACTTAAAACAGCCATGTTCGATGATGAAAAGATTCGGTTAATTGAATCGATGCCGGAAGCTGATGCAATCATTGTTATCTGGATCCGATTGCTAGTGCTGGCCGGTAAAACTAATGATTCGGGCTTGATTTACATTCAACGCGACATGTCGTATTCAGACGAGATGCTAGCAGCGTTGTTCAATCGGCCTATCAACACAGTTCGACTGGCTATGAAGACGCTAGAGAACTTTGACATGATTGATGTTAGTGAGAACGGCGTAATCAGCATTAATAACTGGGATAAGCACCAAAATATCGAGGGCATGGAGAAGGTGCGAATCCAGACGGCTGAACGGGTTCAACGCTTTCGGGATAAGCAGAAGCAACAGCAAATCGAGAGTAGCGTTACCCGTAACGTTACAGTAACGGAAGGTAACGCAACAGAATCAGACTCAGAATCAGATTCAGAAACAGAATCAGATAGTAAAGAACATAGTCCGGCTACCGCCGAACAGTTCGACTGGCAAACAGTAATTGACTACCTCAATGAGAAGACTGGTAAGAAGTTTAAGCATACTGATTCTAACAAGCGCTTGGTGGTGGCTCGTCATAAGGACGGTGGCTATACCGTTGATGACATGAAGCAGGCAATTGATAATCAGTGCGCTGCATGGTTGAACAATCCTAATATGAATCAATATTTGCGCCCGGCTACGCTGTTTCGTGCTTCCAAGTTTGAGGGCTACCTGAACAACGGACCAAAGCAGAGTGTACCAACAACACGAGAGGACTGGTTTGGTGAAACGAGTTAAAGAACTATTTGATCCGGCTAAAGTCCAGGCGATTGCGGCGGCTAAGGGCATTGACGTGAGTAAACTGCCAACCAAGGAACAATTGGACGAGGCGACATTAAAACGAGCCCAGCAGGCTGTGGTGGTCAATCATCAACGCTACTATCGTGCCATGTCGGTCTGGTCGGGAAACGTGCGACTGCAGTTCAAATTTAGCGATTGGGACGTACAAAAGCAAACAAATATCGAGGTAGCTAAAAGGCTTGGAAATCAAGCATTTGTACTAGCCAAGCAACTAAAAACTGCCAAATTTAATGTGCTATTGTCTGGCATATACGGTGTTGGCAAGACCTCACTGGCGCTAGCGATTGCGGATCAATTAGCGCAGGCAGGTCAGACAGTCATGTTTGTTTCGACGGCCGAGCTACTCCGGCTGGTCAACGACAAGTATGAGGCGCCGGACGTACGGATCAAGTTGATTGAGATCACTAAGGCCATGAAGTCGGTGGACGTGCTAGTTCTGGATGACTTCGGCACCGAGGGCGGTAAGCCAACCGAGAATAATTATTATCGGCCGGTGCACCGTGACTTACAAACGATGATGTATCAAGTTGCCAATGCCCGCTGCGACTTTGAGTACAATGAGGTGAAGCACTCAACTATTGTCACTACCAATAACACGCGAGGCCAATTGGAATCCATGTATGACAAGAAGATTATTGACCGGCTATTGAGCAAGATTAAAGATCATCAATTGCTATTTGACGAGATGAAGGGAGTTCGGAACGTATGAAGATTATTGATAAACGAGCTGCAAGTGAAATGGAAGGGTACAAGATTGGCAATATTTTCGCGTCCGGAAAGTCAGTCTATATGGTTTGCCGAATTGATGGCGAAACGTTTGGCAATGACGGGTACGCCTTGCTCAATCTAGTGACAGGGGAAGTCTTTGGATTCGAGCGTGATTTGGATGCTTTGTTCCGCTATAGCGGCAGTAAAACGGATAGAAAACTAAATGTGGAACTAATCATAAAGGGCGATGCGTAATGGGATGCAAATTATGTGGTGGCGCACGAGTTGTGCAGCAGGAGATTATGCCGGGTGTGGTGACCGTGGCGCCATGTCCCAATTGTACCGAATTTAAGCATGATCACTACGAAAAGGAGTTGGAGGCGATTAAGCATGAAAAAGTATCGCCACGAATTGCCGTGGAATAAAATTCATGATGCCGAAAAGAAATATCAAAGTTTGATTAACGCCCCGCCAGAAGTATTGGCGGAAATCCAGCAAATTACCGCGATGGACGGTGACGTTGATGCGCAGATTGTCGGCTTGACTGAGCATCAACTCAATATTCTAAATTATGTCATCAACGGTGAAATGACGCCTAATGCTGCTGAGGGATTTGTGCGGCACTCGCGGACATGGATCAATGCACGGATTGTGGCAATAAAAACTGGGAACTATTTTATTCTGGAGGAAAAGTGAATGACGAAGCAACGAAAGCACACGAAAAAGTCGACACTAAAGAAAAAAGCTCGGCGGATGCGCCAGAATGCCGACAAGCACAGCAAGGCCGCCAGTGAGCGGTCGAGAATGCTGCACGACTATGTGCCATACAAGGTGGGTGATCGTAGTGAATAACGAAATGGGTTTGTTTATGGCTACTTTGATGGACTCGGCGGATGCAATCGTACGAGCCCAGAAAGTTTACTACGACAAATGTATTGAGCAAGGATTTGATCACAACGATGCTATCTACTTGACCTACCACTACAATCCGCTTTTATTCGTGGAACATAGTGGTGACAGTGAGCAAGATGCCGATGATAACGGATATTGAGGGGGGCGTTTTATTGATTGAAGTCAAGGAGCCAACCAACGAAGAGCGCAAGCAGGCGTTCGAAACTTTCGGGGAGGACTAGGGATGAGTAAATTAGATTTAATCCCATCGGTCGTAAGCGATTTTATCGATGAAGATATTTTGCCCGAATTAGCGAATGGTAAGCGGTCGGCACGCAAAATCACTCAAATTGTCGTTGATCAGGCATATAGCTGGTTAACGGATGAAGCCGAAGGTCACAATCCAATTAGTGATGATAAGTGCCTGAGTTATTGTTGGGTCATTGCGTGCAAGCTTCATCGTGACTTGATGGTCGAGTACATCGATCATGCTTTTGAAAACTTTGAGGAGTGACAGCATGAATAAGCGAATTCTGTGGAAGAAGATAAAACAGCGCGGGCCTATTCTATGGAGCAATACAGATTGCGGCTCGCGCATGGCGGGCTATTCGGGCGAATATGACAAAGATGGCAATTTCATAATCGACAAGTCGTTTGGTTGGTTCCCAGCAACCTATTTCATTCGAAGCTATCCGGGTAGTCAACTGAACCCTTATGAGAGCCTTTCAGCGCTTCGACCGTGTGGAAGCAAGAAAAACCCACACGAGTTTGAGGCCCTTATATATGATGAAGACGAGGGTGCTTATGACGACTGGGAAGTGTCAGAGGTCAGGCACCCATTGAAGTGGCAAACCGAACGGGAATTCTTGGAGGCAAAACATGCAAAAGATATTTGAGCTAATTTGGACTGCGACACCGGGACAAATCTTTACGTGGATCGGCCTAGGATTACTAGGAATAGTCATTGCCTATGCACTAATTTGGGGAATTATTTGGCTTGCGCTCAGATTGAAGTACGGGAAGTGGTGAAGCATGATTAGTGACCAGATTAAATGCTATGATCATGATTTTTGGTACTTGGTATCAATATGCGGATTGTCGTTCAGACAAGCAAGGCGAAAGTTAAAAGCAACCTATCCAAGTATTTATTACGATGTGTGGAAAGAGCTGTATATTGTTGACGGTAAGGAGTACACAGTTGCTGGGGATTAGGAGATTGACATGACTAAAACAACTGAGACTAAACATATTGAACACGTTCTTTGGGACTTTACTCATGAAAAATTAGGCGTTTATGGGTGTTTTGAAGTTACCCTTGGCCTGGGAATGGCAAATGACCATCGAGAGATTGTTGACTACGTGACTTATGATAAGGCCGACGTGATCCGCTGCTATGAGATTAAGACTAGCTATGCCGACTTTAAAAGTCACGCCCGTAAGTCATGGTGGGGTAACTATAACTATTTGTTGACTACCACGGAAGTGTACGGGCAGATTACAGGCCACGGCGATACTCTAGGTGGCCTAGGCGTATATATTGTTGACGGTGACGGCATGCGATCAGTACGTCGAAGCACTAAGCACCAACTTACCGTGGGAGAACGAGTTGCCATTATTGAAAGTATGGTCCGCTCAATGGATCGTGAGGAGCAGAAACTATACGCAGTTAGCCCTTACTAGGAGATGTGAATGTGCCGATAACAATTAAAGATTTAATCAACTTGCTTGAACTTCAGGATCCGGATGCACCAGTGGCTATTCTTGACAGCCGAACTAACTCGATACTGTGGCTTGATGACTTGAATGGCAAAGTGATTGATGAAAAAGATGGCATTGTGATGCTGATTGGCAGCTAGGAGGAATGTGGCTTGAAACGATCGACAATTCGCAAAGTGGAAGACATTTTGCGGGACTATCCAAAGATTGACAAGTATATCGAAGAACGGGAGCAAGAACTACGTTATCCATCAGGACAAAGCGATGAGAATGTCGGCGGTGGCCGTGCTCAGTACAAGTACAACAATCAGACGCTTAGCACCCTCATTACGATTGATGAGGACCGGCGAATCAATGCGCTTAGGCGGCAACATGACGTGATTGATGACTGCTTGGACGGTGTGGGTGATGATACAGAGGTTATTGTGAATGAGTTGTATTTTAGAAAACGGCAGCAATACACAATTGACGGATTGGTAATGAATCAGTTAATCCATGTAAGTCGCCGGAAAGCCTTTGATTTAAAGCGATTGTTTCTTGAGGATTGTGCCAAGGGATTCGGACTTTACGAAGTATGATAATTTGCACTAACTGTGCACTTTTGACCTATAAAAACGTGGTAAATTGGTAGTATGCCAAGTAGGTATGAATAGCATTAATGCCCTCCAAACATTAATTACAGACAGGTGTCGCCGTGGGCTAATTGGTAAGCCACAATGTGATGCGGGTTCGAAACCCGCCGGCGATATTTCATGAAATGTTTTTGAGAGTAATTGCTGGAATTATCAATCGTTAACGCCTATCATTCCACTAAGTATAGTAATGAATAGGTGGTGAAATAATGGACGACGAGTTAATTACTGAAGAAACAATTGAAGAACAAAATGCTGAAGAAGGTATTGTTATTGGAGAAGGCACAATGCGTGACCTCGAAGACTTCTAGATTGAATATTATACAAAAACTCTCGCTTAATGGCGGGAGTTTTTGTATAATTAATTTAGTTAAAAATCTAATTAATAGGGAGACTTAAGGTATGACTACATCGAAATTATCTGCTCAGATTGTTGTTTCTGAAAACATTGACCGTGTAAATAACCCTAACGGATTAGGTGATACAGTGAGATTAGTAAATCCTACTTTGACACTTGGAATGCCCATTGTACCCACTGCACTTTCTTTTTCGATATCTGTTCTAACTGATGGTTTGAGTTTTGACACCGATCATCATATTAAATTGGCGATTGAAGATGAAAGTAACAACGAGATTAGTAAGGTTGAGGGTGACGTTAAATCGTTTGCTGCGCCCCATATGGGTGGCTTCAACATCAACTTTGATTTCAGAAATGTAGTCTTTCAAAAATCAGGAAGATACACTGCAATATTTAGCATAGATGGTGATCCTGTTCAAAGCCAAAAGTTTAGAACCTTTTCAGATAAAAATGAAGCAACTGTAAATAGAGTCGATTAAACTCATGGAGCCTACTAATAATATATTTCTTGACGCAGATCCAGATTTCAATGAAGAAAACGTGCCTTTTAACGATAAAAGAAGGCTTTTGACTGCTGTTTTTGGAGCTTTTGTGGTAGCATCATCTATAAATAGTAGTCCAATTAATATACAAACTGTTAATCCCAATATTAAAAGTTCAAGTGTCAAAATTGAGAATCGTGGAACTCATGATACTTTAAATTACCAATTGGATGGAGGGTCTATTATGTCTGAAAATAATGGTTTTTTAAACGGAAGAGACTATGAATCCCTCAATAAGCTTATTGATAAGCAAAATCAACACCTTGAGCAACAAATTGCTATGACTAAAGAAATCATTGATACCCAAGAAAAAAATCAAAAAGAGAATATGGAACGTATTGAAACAACTATAAAAGAATTGAATAAAAAAATTGATGGTTTGCCAAGTCAAGAAGAAACGGTTAACAAAATTAGAGATGAAATAAGAGCTGACCACAGGCAGTGGAAGACTTGGGCAATAGCAATTGGTGCTATTGTGATTCCAAGCGTGGTACAAGTCGTTTTACATTTTTTGAATTAGAAGCTTCACTTAATTGTGAGGGTTCTTTTTTTGTTCTATATAAAAAGGAAAATGAGGTGTGGTGATATGTAATGGATAAACGAGAACAGGCTGGTCAGGATTACGCGGCTGGAATGAAGTACAAAGACATCTCAGCCAAATACGACGTACCGGTCAACACCTTAAAATCTTGGCGCACTCGCGACCATTGGAAACGGGGTGCACCCGCAACCAAAGAGGTGCACCCAAAACGAAAAAGAAATGCACCCAAAGTTGCACCCAAAATAGTAGATGAATTAGAGGCAAACGACAAACTTACAGATAAGCAAAAATCGTTCTGTCTCTTTTATTTACAACGATTTAACGCAACGTGGGCGTACCAGAAAGCTTATCAGTGTAGCTATGAGACAGCAATGTCAGAGGGTAGTAAGTGCCTAAGAAATCCCAAGGTCAAAGCGCAGCTTATCGAGCTTAAAAAGCAACAGCGTACTGATCTTTTTGTGACCGCTGAGGACGTCGCAAGGCAATATGCCAAACAGGCTTTTGCTGATTTGGGCGACTACATCGATTTTGGAACTAGCGAAGAAATAGTACGTGATGGCTGGCATAAGCCTGTTAAAGATAAGATAACCGGAGATTATCTGAAAAGAAAGGTATCGTTTGTACAGCTCAAAGACATTGATGATGTTGACACATCACTCTTAAAAGGCGTTCACATCGGCAAAGAGGGTGTTGTGGTCGAGCTTTACGACAAGCAGAAAGCGATGGCCGAGCTAAGGAGATACCTAAGTGAAAACAAATCTAGTGGCGATAATTTCACAATAAACTTTATACGAAGTGACCGGAGGGACAAGGATGGAGATTAACGTGGATGTTGATGCTATGATTAATCCTCATTTTGACGATGTTTTATACTCAAACGCGCTTAACAAGGTATTAAAGGGTGGACGTGGATCAACCAAGTCATCAGTCATCAGCTTACAGCTAGTGTTGGACTTTATAGGAGACCCAAACGGCAATGCTTTAATCATGCGTAAGGTTGCGAATACTATCGAACTTTCGATTTATGAGCAGATAAAGTGGGCAATTTACGAATTACATGTCCAAGACCTATTCACTTTTAAAACATCACCTTACCGGATCACACATGTTCCAACAGGTACTGCATTTTACTTTAGTGGCGTTGATGACCCTCAAAAGCTAAAATCAATGATTATCGCAAAAGGTTATGTCCGCTGGTTGTGGTTCGAAGAACTGGCTGAGTTTAATAGCTGGGCCGAGGTTGATGCTGTGCGTGCTTCGTTTACACGTAAGAAATTGCCAACCGGACTGCATGTTATTACCTATTACAGTTACAATCCTCCTAAAAATCCTTATGAATGGATTAATGAATGGGTTGAAGGCCGTGCAGGTTTGCATAATTGGTACGTTGATCACTCGACTTATCTTGATGACAAGTTAAATCTGCTCTCGAATGACTATATTGCAGAAATAAATCAAGTTAAAAATAATGACTATGACTATTACCGGTGGATGTACGGTGGCGAGGTGATAGGACTTGGCACCAACATTTATAATGCAAAGCTGTTTCACCCAATAGTTGCATTCCCAGATGACGATTACATCAAGTCACTATATTTTAGTCAAGATACTGGTCAGCAAGTGTCTGCGACGACTGAGCTGTGCATTGCATTGACTGCTAAGAAGCGAGTTATTTTGCTAGATACTTATTACTATAGCCCTGCACATCAATCGGTTAAGAAGCCGCCTAGTGAGCTTGCAGACGATTTGTATAAGTTTGAAGAAAGCCGTGAAGCCCAATGGAACAAGGTGGCTTGGAAACGCTCGGCCGATGAAGCGACTTCTGATTACGCCATTGACCATGAATATTTCAAAAAGTATGGTCGGCATTGGCACCACGTTCATAAAGTTGAAAAAACGAAGATGATTGACCACGTCCAGGACTTACTAGCCACTGGACGTTTTTATTACCTCGATAACGAGGCCAACAAAATATTTATTGATGAGCATCGTAAGTATCAGTGGGATGGAAACACGCTTGAAACCGATAAGCCAAAGGTCATCAAAATTGATGATCATACTTGCGACGCGTTTCAATATTTTGTCTTGGACAACTTAGCTGACCTCGATTTGAAATGGAGGTGAAATGATTGGGACTAATTCAACGGATTAAAAATCTATTTAGGAAAGGGGTGAACGCTGTGCCAGAAACTAACTCATTAGGACAGATTACAGATGACTATCGGATTAGCATTGATCCAGATGAATATGTGCGGATTCAACGTAATCTGGATTATTACAGTGATAAAAAGCATTACGTTGAATATCAAGCAAATGGTGGTGACATGAAACGTCGGCCGAAGAACACGATCAACATGACTAAGACTGCTGCACGGCGTATTGCCTCAGTGGTTTTTAACGAGAAAGCCGAAATCCATGTTAATGGCAATGAAGCGGCGGACAAGTTCTTAAATCGAGTGTTGTTAGAAAACGACTTCAAGAATAAGTTTGAAGAAGCATTAGAGAAAGGTATTGCCTTAGGTGGCTTTGCAATGCGGCCTTATGTTGACGGAAATCATATTAAGATTGCTTGGGTAAGAGCGGATCAATTTTACCCGCTGCAATCTAACACCAACAGCATTTCAGAAGCCGCTATCGCTAGTCGAACTCAACGGACAGAAGGCGATGTGACTAAATACTACACTTTGCTTGAATTCCATCAGTGGGGTGGTGGTGAGGTTTATCAGATTACAAATGAGCTTTATAAGTCCGACAGCCCAGACGTAGTTGGCGACCAAGTAGCGCTTAGTTCACTGCCAGTATATGCGGACCTACAACCATTAGTTACCATTGATGGCTTGCAGCGCCCGTTATTTGCTTACTTTAAGACGCCGGGAGCTAATAACATCAATATTGAGAGCCCGCTAGGTGTCGGCATTGTGGATAATGCTAAGCACGTTCTGGACGACATCAACGAGACCCACGATCAGTTCTACTGGGAAATCAAGATTGGTCAGAAGCACATCGCAGTTCAACCGGAGATGCTCAAATACGATAAGGAACATAAACCATATTTCGATACCGACCAAAACGTCTTCACTGGGGTTTTATCTGATGATAGTAATGGCATTGGCATAAAAGATATGACGACACCATTGCGGACTGTTCAGTATAAAGACGCAATTGATCACTTCATCAAAGAACTCGAAGTCCAGATTGGCCTTTCATCAGGGACGTTTTCTTATTCATCTGACGGTGTTAAAACGGCTACTGAGGTTGTCAGCAATAACTCAATGACTTATCAGACACGTAGTAGCTATCTGACGATGGTTGAGAAGGCAATCGACGAATTATGTGTGTCAATTTTTGAATTGGCTAGTGCGCCACAGCTATTTGACGACAAACCACTCTTTAAGATTGACTTAGCTGCTACCCCAATTGAAATTGAATGTCACTTTGATGATGGGGTATTTGTTGATAAAGACAAGCAACTCGAAGAGGATACGAAAACTCTGGTGGCTGGTGCACTATCTAAGCTGACATTTTTACGCCGCAATTACGGCATGTCTGAGCAAGAGGCAAAGGACGAACTAGCGCTTATTCAGGCAGAGGCACCGACTGACACATTTGAAGGCCAGCAAATGGCAGACTTAGGCGGTGGTGATGGTGAATGATTACCCAAGATTCCATGATGAAGGACGCAAATGCCGCGGTTGACATTTACTCAAAACTTGAGCAAGACATTTATGTCAGAATCATTCGGGCACTCAAATCATCCAGCCTTGACCAAGTGGACAGTAATAATGCGGTTCGCTGGCAAGTAGAACAGTTGTCTAAGATGGGTGTTCTTAACAAGCAAGTAGTTGGGCTGGTTGCCAAATATGCAGGCCGGTCCAAAAAAGCCGTCGAAAAGCTTGTGCACGATAATGGATTGCAGATTGTTAATGAGGTTGACGCGACGTTAAGCCAGCAGTTGCAAAAAAAGGTGAGTGTTGACGCTGAAATTAGGGACACATTGAATTCGATTCAGAATCAGACGTGGTGTGACCTAGATAACTCGGTCAATCAGTCGCTCTTATCCACTAATTACGGGCAGAATGGTGCAATGCGAGCTTATCAGAACATTATCAAGCAAACTACCATGGAAACAACGGTTGGGCTTAAAACGCACGAAAAGGCGTTAAACGAAGCCGTTTATAAAATGGTTGGCTCCGGCATTAAGTCTAACTTAGTTGATAAAGGTGGTCATAATTGGTCAATTGAGGGCTATGCTCGAACTGTTATCCAGACGACAGCCCATAGGACATTTAACAACTTGCGTTTAAAGCGGATGAAGGACTACGGGACAACACTAGCTGTGATGAGCTCACATCCAGCCGCCCGTGAAGCTTGTGCACCAATACAAGGCCAAGTAGTCAATCTGACGGAGCCAGGTAGTGATACATTTAATCCAAAGTATGACAGCCTATTTAACCATGGTTATGGGACGGCTGCTGGGACACAAGGCGTTAATTGTAGCCATACACTCTATCCATTTATTGAGGGTGTGAACACAAATAACCAGCCACAATATGACCCTGAGGAAGCCAAAGCCAATGGCGACATTCAAGCTAAACAACGTGGCTATGAACGAGCAATCCGGCAGTCTAAGAAAAAGTTGGCTGCTGCGCAGGAGTTGGGAGATGATGCTGGCGTGTCCCACTACAAATCATTGATTAGTAACCAACAGAAATCGTTACGAGAATTAGTGAATGGACATGAATTCCTACATCGAGATTATAGTCGGGAACAAGTTTATAGTTCAAATATCACTCAACAAAAGCCGGTTACACAAGAACCAAATAAAACCGAGTTCAAGTCATCTGTCAAAGATTCGGACATCGTTAATGCTTTTGATAAGGCTAATATCAAAGAGGCTTTTGGTGACGAATATTATAAACAATTCAAGAGTAGTGTTTCAAACTTAAAAGATGAACAACTTCGCAAGTTGTATGCCAATTATGGTCAAGACCTTAAGTTTGAAAACGTGTCTAAAACCGGTGATAATTACGCTAGCACTAGTACGGTTCATTTAAGTAATTCTGCTTTTGAAGGCAATAAAATAAGTGAGCCAATGGAGACGGTTTATCATGAAATTGGGCATGCAATTGACAGCACATCTATGAATGATATGTTTGGTAAACAGTTGATACCAACTGGCCGTCAAATCAAGCAACGTTTAGCTGGAAAGACGTACAAATTTGATGAACAGGCGTCTCACCTTAGTGGAAATCCAGCAATTAATCTTGGGACAGCCATTAAGCAGGATTTATTTGACTACATTAATCACGGTGAAGCTAAGTCTCCAATGCAGATGGGCAAGAAGCCACGTAAAAAGGCTGAAAAAGCAATTTGGATGGAAGAGGATAGCAAATCGTGGGAAGGTGTCGAAAAGATACGCAAATTTATTCGTGATACCAAGCCGACAGCCTTGGAGAATATGAGGAAATATAGTAATGTGTCTGACATGATTGAAGGCACGGGCTATGATGCGTTTGATTATCCGTGGAACACTGGCCATGGGTCAAAATATTGGAAGGATTATGGCAAGCAAGAGACTGAATTTTTTGCCGAGTATACTTCATCAAGGGCAGCGAACCCAGCTTCGTTGGCACTGATTAAAGAAATATTCCCAAATGCCGCTAAAATATGCGATTCGTTGATTGATACAATGGTGGAGGCGAAAAAATAATGCTATTTGTGGAAGATGGGGCAGCACTGATCATGAATGCCGCAATTCAGAGGTACGAAGATAACTTCAAGGTTGATTTCCCACTATATGAGCATTTAGATATTACACGTAGTGATGGATATGATGTTTCGATCAGTGGTGCGAAGAATTTGGCCGCATTTATCGAAACACGTATCAAAAATAATGATCCGGTTGAAATCCCAGAAGGGTATGAAGATCGGATGTATTAGTTTAAGCAATTCGACCTGAGCATGTCGCTAAACTGCTCATTACTTATGCAATCAATTCGCGCGGCCGTTACCGCGTAATAAATAACGTTAGGAGCGATTGACATGGAACGTAAGGATTTAGAAAAATTAGGGTTAGACGATAAACAAACGACCGAGGTGATGAAGCTTTATAACGCTGGCTTGGAACCAGTGAAGTCAGAGCTTGCAGATACTAAATCAGAGCTTGAGTCATCTAAGACACAAGTAACGTCGCGTGATGAAAAGATCAAAACGTTAGGCACTCAGGCGGGCAATTCTGAAAAGCTAAACAAACAAATTGCTGAGCTTCAACAAGCCATCAAGGACAAGGATGGCGAAAGTGCCGCTGAGTTAACACAAGTTCGGACAGATAACGCAATTCAATTAGCACTACGTGATGCAAACGCGCGTGATGCTAAGGCAATCATGCCGTTTCTGGACCGTGATACCATCAAGCTAGGCGATGACGGCAACTTGTCGGGTATTAAGGAACAAATTGAGGGCTTGCAGAAGTCTCACGACTACTTGTTTGGTCAAGCAGCGGAGAAGAAAACGAATAAAGTAACCATTACTGCCGGTGGTAACCCGTCTGGTGGTGGTGATGGTCATAAGGCGTTGAGCGATATGACCTTAGCGGAACAAGGGAAGCTTTATCGTGAAGATCCTAAAAAGTGGGAAACGTTAGCAAATAATTAAGGAGGCCATACAAATGGCAGAAACACATTTATCGGATTTAATCATCCCTGAAGTATTCGGAAACTACGTTACGAATCGTATCATCAAGACTAACCGATTCGTTCAATCTGGAATTTTAACACCAGATCCTGATCTTGGACCACACTTACTAGAAGCAGGGACTCGCATTACAATTCCATTTCTAAATGACTTATCCGGGGACCCAGACAATTGGACTGATAGCGATGATATTGAAGTAAACAATCTTACTTCTGGTAAGCAGCAAGGAATTAAATTTTACCAAACGAAGGCATATGGTTACACAGACTTGGGCACTATGATTTCTGGCGCACCAGTTCAAGAGACAATTGGTAATCAGTTTGCAGCTTTCTGGCAACGTGCTGATCAGAAGGGCTTATTGAGTGTCCTTAAGGGCGTGATGGGTGTCACTAAGATTGCCAATTCAAAGGTCTATGACCAAACTAAGATCTCGCCAGCAGAACCAATGTTTGGTGCTAAAGGTTTTACTGGTGCAATTGGATTAATGGGTGACTTGCAGGACACGACATTTGGTGCGATTGCAGTCAACTCCGCAACATACGCACTCATGAAAGTTCAAGGGCTGATTGAAACCATCCAACCACAAAATGGTGTGACACCTTTTGAAGCGTATAACGGTTTACGCATTGTGTTAGACGATGACATCGAAATCGACCTATCTGATAAGACAAAACCGGTTACAACCAGCTATATCTTTGCGCCGGGTGCGGTGCGTTATTCGACTAACATGCGCTCAACTGAAACAAAATACGATCCTTTAAAAAATGGTGGTCAAGATTCCGTTATTCAAAAACGTGTCGGCACTATCCACGTTGTTGGTACTAGCGTAAAATCTGGTTTTTCACCAGCTAAAGCCAGCTTCCCCACAATTGATGAACTCGCTAAGGCAACTACTTGGGAAGTTGTTGATGGCATCGACCCTCGAAGCATTGGCGTAGTTGCTTATACAGCTCAACTAGATCCATCATTAACTCCTGGCGCCGAAATGCCCGCAGTTGAAGCAAGTCCTGATGCTGGTGTTACTAAGTAGAATCCTATTTGAATTGGAGGCGGTTAGATGGCCTACCTAACATTTGATGAGTATAAGCAATTGGGCTTCACAAAAATCACTGATAAAGATACGTTTAACCGTCACGAACAGGCTGCCGAAACTCAGATCGATATTACAACTCGATTCTTTTACAACGTAGACTTGAATCATCACGATTTGACTGATGATTTGACATCTGATGAGCCATTCGCTGTGTTTCGTGCTAAACAATTTAAGCGGGCGGCAGCATTGCAGTGCGACTACTTTGATGAGTTGGGTGCTGACACTCCGGTAGGAATCGCTAATAACGATCTGTCAAGCGTTGAGATTGGCCGAACTCATTTGCAAAAGAATGCAAGTGTTAGTTCCACTAACTACGGCAAGACGGGGATTGCGACTGGTGTTGCGGCAATTCTAGTTGAGCTTGGCATGATGACCCGGGCGGTGAGCTATCAATGATGAAACCACCTAAGTCAATGTGTCGGCAGTCGATAACGTTGACACTTACTGATGTGGCTAAGACGGATGACTGGGGTAAACCACTTAAGCTAGATCCGATTAAAATTGAACATTGCGTCGTGCAGCCTCAGACAATCTACTCTGGGAGCAACAATGATCGGACAATCGTAGCTAATGCGGTTGTTTTTTTGTACCCCGGAATTAGTAGCCCATTGCCCACGATTACCAAGAATAATGTTGGCTCTAAGCTTACATTTGAGGGCATGGAGTACACTGTGCAGAAAATTATTGATAATCGGGACCCTTTCGGAAATGCAGTTTATTCGTATGAGTTGGAGGTGCTGTAATGCCTTTAAAAACACATGTCAATCTTGATGGGTTTATGGAAAAGACAAGCCCCGGGAACATCAAGCTTGCACAGTATGCGTTGGTTAATCAAGTGATGTCTGACATGGAGCAATTTGTCCCCAAGGAACAGAACCACTTACGTGATTCGGCTCATTTAAATTCTTCTGGCGATTCGATTGTCTACGCAATGCCGTACGCTAAGGCTCAATTCTACGGCATGATTGGTAGCAGTCGGATTCATAACTACACAACTCCGGGAACTTCAAGACGCTGGGACTTGAGAGCCAAGTCAATGTTTATCAGTGACTGGATGGATGTGTTTAAGAAGGGAATGATGAAGTAATGGATCTGCTAGAACGTCTTAAAGATTCAATTAATACGATTTCTGAGTTGCCGTTGCATTGTAAACTTGGCTATTTGTCTGTCAGTGAATCACTTGTACTTTATCCGCTGCCCGGAAGCCGGGTGCTTGATGAAGATTATGCTGGCAATCAAACGTGGCAGATGAATTACGAGCTTGGAATTAGGACTACTGATCAGGAGCAGGCTAATGCGGTATTGTGGCTAGCGTCCCGGCACCTTGATTTACTGACTGATGAAGAATTAGTCAGCTCCAATCATAGTTTTGAGTTCCAATCGCTAGACATCAATGGGCAGCCAAGTATCTCACAGCAAGACACTCAAGGCTTCACGATTTATCAGCTTAGTTTTTCTGTAATTGTTAATACCTCATTAGACGCTGCTTAGCGTCTTTTTTAATACCAAAATTGAAAGGAAGTAGTTATTAAATGTCAAAATTTGCAATGAATTACAAGAATAAATTTGAAATTGACACTGCTGGGACTCAAGACCCGAAGGATACAACCAAAGCAACTTGGGCACTTTTAGCGGCTGGTATTTCCGGTGTTACGCCTGCTGCCAATGAAACAGACGATAACACTGCATATTACGATGGAGATGGGTTCACAGATGCCGATGTGACTGGTAAACGGATTACCTTGGCGTTCACTGGTCATCGTGTTCTCGGTGATGCCGCACAAGACTTCGTGGCGTCTAAGTTCTTAGCCATCGGCGGTAGCTTAAAGACTTTAGGCCGTTGGACCAATCCAGATGGTTCAACTATCGTTGCAAGCGTCACTATGACTTCCATTGTCCCAATGGGTGGCAATGCCAACGCTAAGCAAACGTTTAGCTTCACGATGTCATTTAATGGCAAGCCACTTATGACTGATAAGTCCGGTAAGACTGTTGAATATGACGAAGACGAAACAACTAGTGCAGATGGCACGATTAGTACCGGTTCTGATGCTGGCAAGACCAAAACACCAGCATAATTTAGGGGCTTCGGCCCCATACATAACCATAAACTAGGAGGAATTCAAAATGGCAATTAATACAATCAACTTGGCAGGCGGACCACAAGAATTTGCGGAGTTCAAGATCGGTGATGTAACAAAGAAGCTCTATTACAACGACGATTTGAATTTGAAGATTGCAAACACTCAACTTAGCGTTAGCAAGCGGCTCAAAGCATTAGGCGACCAAAAAGAGATGGCAGCACTTGATGATAAGACCGTTGACCAGCAACGCGACTATCTGGTCAAGTTGTATGCAGATTTGCGTAAAGAACTGACAGAGTTTTTTGACGAACAATTTGGCAAGGGAACGGGTGACAAGCTGTATTTACTCACTAATAAGAGCACTGAGCGAATGGCCGCGGCCTTTAATATGGTTGCACGGGAGTACGACACTTTACGCGAGCGCCGTGATCATAATATTGAGTTGATGTATTCCAATCGCAAAGCACGTCGTAAGAAGTGATGTGAATGTTGAGCCTAACAAAGCCACTTGAAGATTCAATCAAGATTGACGAAGCAGAGTGGGCACTTGACTTGAGCTTTGATAATGTACTGCGGTGGTATGAACTGCTAGATGATGAATCAGTTGATGACACCATAAAAATTGAGCAGGCATTTAATATGTTTGTTGGTTTCGGGACCGAAGCTACTCCTGATCAGCAAGTCAACGCAGTATCACAGGTCTCTGATTATATTCAAGCAACGGTTTATGGTGATAGCGACGATGAACCTGAAACTGATCTGAATGGCGACCCTGTACCTCAGGAGCACTTTTTCAGTTATCAGAAAGACGCGGAAGCGATTTACTCATCGTTTATGGCCGATTACAAAATTGACCTAATTGATGAACAAGGCAAGCTACGGTGGGAGAAGTTTCGGGCACTGTTTAATGGCCTGAGTGAATCTACTCAGTTCAGACGGATTGTGGCAATCCGTCAGCGTTCAACGACTGGCCTTGAAGGCGAAGAACTTAGTGATTTGATTGATGCTCAAGAATTCTATCGGCTAGACGATGATGATACGCAATCTAATTTAGACAGCCAAATGGGAGCTGTATTTAGCATGCTGGCAGTCAAAGCAAAGGAGGATTAATCCATGGCAGACGGAACAATTAAAATTGATGTTTTACTTGGAACCGAGCAACTCATGAGTGATCGGCCGCGGATTAATAGCCTGCTTACTACGCTTGGTGCTAATGCCGGTGACCAAATGGACCAATCATTTGAGAAGAACGCTAGCAAAGTTAAGAATGATGCTGAGCAAGCACATAGCAAGGTTAAATCTGAATTCGGTCAGCCGGTTGAAGCTAAATTGATTGCTAAAGGTGAAGAAGCCGGTATCAAAAATTTTAAGTCATTACTGGGACGAATTCCGAAAGAAAAACGTACCGAGCTGATGGCTAAGGCTGAACGTGGTGAAGCCATTAACTGGGAAGAAACAATGCGTAAAATGCCACGCTCGGTTATTACCAAAATGAAGTTAGATAAAAACCAAGCGTCGGAGGGTCTAACTTCACTTAAGAACCAAACTGAATCAACTGGTAAAGGCTTCTCACACCTTAAAGAAATCATGGCCGGTACCTTCTTGGGTGGTGCGATCCAAGCTGGTGTTCAAGGGGTAGTCACAGGATTAAAAGACGCTGCCAAGGCCGGCATGGAGTACAACAAAGAGCAAGATACTATGAAGACTGTTTGGACCGCTCTAACGACTGAGGCGCCCAAAGATGGCAAACAATTAGTCGATTATATTAATTCGTTATCGCAGCACTCGATTTATGCTGCTGGAACGATCAATGAAATGGCCCAAAGCTTCTATCACGTTCACAGTAATGTTGAGGAAACCAAGCGTTGGACAGACTCGTTTGTTGCCTTAGGATCGACGCTTCACATGTCTAACGATGCTTTAGCCGAATCTGGCGAACAATTCGCGAAAATTGTTGCTGGTGGCAAGGCGTCCGCCGAAGACATGAGTGTCATGATTAACCGGTTCCCTATGTTTGGTGAAGCTTTACAACAGGCTACCGGAAAGAGTATGAAACAGCTTTACGCTATGTCAGCGTCTGGGAAGATGACTGCAACTCAATTTACCGAGGCGTTGGATTACTTGGGAAAGAAGTACAAGGGCGGTACTCAGGAAGCCATGACAAGCTTCCAAGGCATGTCAATGTACATCAAGTCTCGCTGGTCAGTGTTGACTGGTGAAGTTATGGCATCCTCGTTCAAAATGTCTAAGGGCGTTGCTGGCGATATGAAAAACCTGCTTAGCGATGACATGATGAAAAAATATGCTGCAGTGGCGTCTGGTGCAATTTCAACTGTGATGAGTTGGTTTGTCAAGCTCATTGGATACATTGACGCCCATAAAGAAACTATTGTCGATATTATCGGTAATCTCGGTAAGATTGTTGGGATTATCGGCAAGACAATCTGGGCGACATTTAGTGATATTATTTACGACATTGCCAAAATGTTTGGGTTAGTCGGCAGTAAGGCGAAAGAATCCAAGGATCCGTTAGATAAACTTGATGACGCTTTGAAGGGATTAGCCAAGAATCAAACTCTGGTCGAGAATTTAACTAAGGCCTTCATTGCAATGTTTGCCATAAAAAAAGGTATGGAATTCATTGGAATGCTTGCAAGCCTAAGAAGCTCGCTAATTCAAACTGCTGCCGTGCAGAAGCTCGTTGATCTGTCCGGCGGTGGTTCTGGCGCTGCAGCTACCGCAACTCAGTCGGTTGGTAAAACAGCCGCCAATGTGGCAGGCTCAGCGGCTTCAAGTGGAATGCTGGGGCGCCTGTTTGCTAAGGGTGGCGCTACATCAACTGCTGAATTGGAGGCAGCAAGCGGTCTTGGTGGGGGAAAACTTTTAGCGGGGGTTTCTGGTATCAGCAAGATGGTCCCGTACATGAGTGTACTTGCATCAATTCCTGAACTTTTTGGGACGACTGCTGGCACGGCCGGTAAGCATGTAGGTGGGTTTGCGGGTTCTACCGGTGGCGCCATTGCTGGTGCAGCCGCTGGGTCTGCAATTATGCCGGGTGTCGGCACGATTATCGGCGGTGCAGCTGGTGGATTGATTGGCAGTAAGCTAGGGCGATCAATTGGTGATGGTCTTCAAAAAGGTGTTAAAGAATCTTTCCCCAAATTGAGCAATCAGATGTCAGATTTGGGCACGGATTTGTCAAGCAAATTCAGTAGTAAGTTTAAGCCGTCGATTAACGCTAAGGAGTTCTCAAAGCAATATACCAAGCTATCGAAATCCTTAAATAGTGAAGCCGCACTTAAAATTAAAGCTGATCCTAAAAGCCTAGATTTAGCCAAGCAGTCAACTGATACGCTTTATCAGCAAATGGGTAAGGCTGTTGATAAGTATTATAGGAATAAGCAAAAATCTTCCAAATCTGACTACAAAACATTAGTAAAAAATGATGTTATGTTTCAAGACGAAGCGGATTCAATGCTGAAAAAAGGCAAAGAAAACGATAAGAAGAAGGCTGCCGCCCAAAAAGCAAACATTAAACAGATGAAGAAAGACTCGGATTCTTACTATAAGTCTATGAAGAAGACCGAGGATCAAAAAAACGCTGATTTGAAGAAAGCACGTGCGGCTGATGGTAAGAATCACAAGGCTTACTTATCTGATAAAAAGGTAATTGAAGGCCAGTACCAAGCTAATGCTAGTGCCGCCCGCAAGAAGTATATCAAGTCGTTGTCCAAAGACGAATCAAAAATGAACGATTCAGTTACCAAGGCAACTAAGATTTCGTCAGGAAAACAGCTTGATATTCTTGAAAACTTGAAGTCGCGTAAGACCAAGATTTCAAAACAGGAAATGACAGAGAGCATCAAAAACTCTGTCAAAGAACGCGATGAAACCATAAAGAACGCTGGTAAACAGCGTGACAAAGTAGTTGATTCTGCTAATTCGAAGTACAAGAAGACTGTTGCCGCTGCGGACAAAGAACGTTATGAAAATGGTACTATGAGCCGAAAACAGTACAACGAAGTTGTCAAAGACGCCCGAGACCAGCGTGACAGAACGATAGATGCAGCGGAAAATCAGCGAAAGAGCACAGTCGAAAAAGCCCAGGATACACATAAAAAGGTTGTTGCAGAGGCAACCAAGCAGGCTGGTGAGCATAAGGGTGCTGTTGATTCCGAAACTGGTGAAGTTAAGGGGTCTTGGAGTGAATTTATTACCAACATGCGTAGCTCGTGGAATGGCATGATTGGCGGGATTAATGGTGTTTTACATGCACTGAATAAAAAATGGGGCAATATCCCAGAATGGAAAGTGGGCAGTAAGCATGCCGCCGGTTTAAATGGTTCAATGGGCGAACATACGGCCCTGGTTGGTGAAGAAGGATTTGAATACATGGGCACCAATGACGGTTCGATTACGCCCATTGGGACTGATGGGCCGGAAATTAGAAACATCCCAGCCGGTGCTTCAATTCTTCCTCATGGTATGTCGGTTGAATTTGGCAAGATGGCACAAGGCCTTCCCGGCTATAAAATTGGCTTGCCCGGCTGGCTGACTAACACTTTTAGCACTTTGAAGAAAGGTGCCGAGGGTGCTGCCGATTTAGTCACACAAGGTGCGGATGGCGTTGTAAATAAAATTGCTGACGCAACTGGGATTAGTGGACTAGCAAAGAAGTTTACTGATAACACAACCGCGTTCGGAGCGATTGCCAGCAGTGCTAAAGATTCATTGATTGAAAATGCAATTAAATATGTCCAAGACTTCTTTGACCAATTTACAGCCAACCAAGATGACGGTGGTGGTTCTGGATCGCTTGCACCTCATTTTGGATCGCCGTTCAAACAATCATCAGGATATGGCCCACGATCAGGAGGGTTTCATAAAGGGATTGACTTCGCGGCACCCCGCGGGACTCCCATCCCTGCTCAATATGGCGGGACTGTCGTAGAGGCAGGCCCTGCAAGTGGATTTGGTAACTGGGTTGTTATTAAACCATCAGGAGCGTCAGTAGATACGATTTACGGTCATATGAAACGGATGAAAGTAAAGAAAGGCCAGAAAGTTAAAGCTGGTCAAACGATTGCGTGGGTTGGTAGCGAAGGCCAATCAAGTGGGCCGCACGTCCATTATGAACTGCGTGCAGGTCTAGGCGGTAAAAGTTACAATCCTATGACTTATGGTGCTAGTTCTGGTGGTACAAAACCAACTGGCGGTCATATGAATTGGCTAAAACAAGCAGGATTCAGTTCTTCTGAATACGCTGCGGCCAATAAGATAATCTCACAAGAATCTGGCTGGAATCCGAGAGCTGTAAACCCAAGTTCGGGTGCTTATGGGATTCCCCAATCTTTACCAGCTAGCAAAATGGCTAGTGCAGGTAGCGACTGGCGGACCAATCCGATTACCCAGTTAAAGTGGATGAAATCGTATGTTGATGGTCGCTACGGTGGTACTAATCAAGCGCTGGCGTACCGTAATCGCGTTGGCTGGTATGCTGACGGTGGTTGGGGTAATCCAAATCATGATTTCGACATCTTTAATGAGGATAAGAGTCAACCTGAAATTGTAGTAAATCCATCACGGTCTAGCGCCGACGGACATATTATTGAAGCTGCCAAAGCACGTGCACAGAAGTCGCCTAATGGTTTAATTGCCAAGACTATGCGAGTAGTCAATCAAGCAAAATTGGGCATGCAGCGGACGGCTCCAAGCTTTGCAACTAGCGGTGGCGTTAATATGACTGGTCAGCTGACTAGTGGTAACGCTGCTATTGGTGGCGATATGAGTCTTACCGTAAAGCTTGACAGTGCAGTGATTGCGCATGAAATTTATCCAAAGACGAAGTTATTACAACAGCGTGACATCACGATTCAAGCTAAGAAAGGGGGATTAAGTTAATGAGTACAATTCTGATTCAGAAAATGGACGGAACTACTTATGATCTGGATAAATTAGGCATTCGGGTAATATCTTTTGATCCACCCGGTCCTAATTACCAGTACACTTTTACCCAAATGAGTGAGTACCGGTCCGTCTTAACTGATACTCAAATGCAGCAAACGTCAATCCCTCTGGTATTTAAGGTTGTCGCGAATGATAACTATGATTACGAATTAATGCGAATGCGAGTATTGAAGACGTTTGCGGGCTATGAACCGTTTTACGTTATCAATACCCGCATTTCATATTTGAGATGGAAAGTAGTTCCCGAGAGCTACTCATATTCGCGCCAGTCCAACTTTTGGGGAACTCAAGCGACAACGGTCAACCTGACGTGCATTGATGGTGCTGCTGAAACAGTTCTGACAACGCTTGATAAAGGCTTCTTGAATGGATTCGGAATGAGTGCGAATTTAATCAATATTCCACAATACCAGTTCACTAATCAATCAAGTTTTACGGTTTGGAATGGTAGCACAATCCCACTGAGAGCAGAGGAACACCCTGTTTTAATTAGCATTGATTGTGCTACTAGCAAGTCAGTGTCAATTACTAATCAGACAACAAATCAAACTGTCACGGTTACTGCACCACTCACTAGAGGACAACCATTAATGATTTACGGATTAAAGATGGCTGTTGGTTCTACGTCAGTGTATGGCAAATCAAATCATGCCTACCTAGATTTCATGCCTGGTAACAACCAATTATCAGTTAGTGGGATAAGCAATTTTACAATCAGTTTTAAGACACATTTCTACTACTAAGGGAGGCTTCGGAAATGTTGATCATAACGGATTACACGGGAGCAACAGAAGCTCTCAAAGTAGCAGATTTGCAAGAAACACAGCAATTAGGCCAAGTCACACAGTTAGATTTTACGACATGGAACGAAGAATCAAATTTGGCCGCATATAACATGCTTTCACCGCGCTGTTTAGTAGAATTGCCAGAAACTGGGGATTTGTTTCGAGTTACAGAAAATGACGGAGCCACACAGGGAACCTATTATAGTCGTTCATTAACCTTTTTGAGCGTCATGCAGGACCTTGACGATAAGATGGTTCATTCGTTGATTACGGGGAGCCAGTCTTTACAAACATGTATGAACATGATTGTAAGTGGCACCAAATTCACTTATACGATCCACGATAATATTGGCAATCATGATTTCGGTGATGAGGGATTTGGAAATGGTCACGGATTAGATTTGTTCTTAAACACCCTGTCAGGCAGCTTTAACTTTGAATGGACCAATATAAACTACCATATCGACATCTACAGAACTGTCGGCAGGAAAGATGCTTTTGTATTCGTTGATGGCGATGACGTTTCTGCGGTAGCTGAGACCCAAGACTATACGACAATCACGACTAAAATTCATGGTGAGGGCAAGCATGATGACAACGACAAGCCGGTATGTATATATGACTATACAAACCCCAATGTAAGTATTTATGGCGAAATTGAGGCTGATGACTTCCAGTCTGATTCAATTACAACTGTCGATCAATTAAAACAGTTGCTTCCAAGCAAAGTTCAATCCTATCCGAAGATTCAATATACGGCAAACTTGAATACTTTTGGTAAAGCTTCGCCAATTGGGGTAGAGAATGACGCTTCGATTGGCAATTACGGTTATTTGCGAACACGAAGTGGAGTTGACGTAAATACGCGGATCACAGCCAAAACGCTGTATTTGCAAAACAACCATTCGATCTCAACGGTGACATTTGGGAATCTAAAGGAAGACCCAGCCATGATTACGGCTAGCCTACGAGCGAACCATAATCAAACAGTTGAAGAGATCAAACAAATCAAAAATGAAAATAATCACTTGGCTACTGGGGTGGCTGCTAGCATAACGGCACTTGATAAGGTCGGTGACGTAAATGACTGAAATTAGGCCGATTGCCGATGCAAATAAGATCGAGTTTTATCCACAAACACATTATCAAGCTGTTAAAGGTTTTGACGCTGGTGTGAACGGCTATATACAAAGTAATCCGGCGGCAGTTTTTAATTTAATCAAAGCGAACGTTGAGGCTTGGCATGACGCATTGCCTACTTATTCAGTGGCAACGATAGTTAGCGATGGATTGATGTCTTTCACCGATAAGGCCAAACTTGATAGCCTACACCTTTACGCAAATGCAACCACGGCAAGCGACGGTCTCATGTCTGCCACCGATAAGATTAAGCTCAACGGCCTGCGGACTTATAGCCTTGTGACTAAGACTAGTGACGGCCTAATGGCGGCGAGCGATAAGTTAAAGCTTGATAGTAGTGCGTCGCTTGTTGAGTCAATGGCCGTTTCAAGTAGTCAGGCGGTCAGTGGCATTACAGCTATTTCTGCGGCAGCTGAAGTTGGCAAATCAGCGGCAGATAGTGCTGGCAAGGTCGCGACAAGTAACGCCGGGCAAATTGAGTCGCAGGGTGTTGAGCTAAGCTCTGCACAGGGTTCAATCGACGATTTAAAGTCTGCTACGTCAACCAATGCTGTTGGGCTGAGTGAGGCAAAGTCATCAATTGGATCGGCTGCCAGTGCAATCGAGGCCAACTCGGCAAGTATTGTGAAGACGAGTGCGGCGGCAGTTACAAATTCAAGCGGCGTTATCAGGCTCCAAAGCCAAGTAAACAGCAACATCGCGCAAATCAGTGCAGTGTCTGGGGTTGCGAGTCAGGCCGTGAGTGCTAATGCGGTGACTTCTCAAGTGTTGACGACCAAGGTTGACGAGTCAGCCTACAAGTCTGATCAAGCCGCAGCTACGTCTCAGATGGCTACCAAGGTTGGGACTAACGACTTCAATGCCTATAAATCTCAGGCCGCCAGTTCAGTTACCAGTGCCGCTGGTAAGGCCAACAGCTATGCAGACAGCGGTAGTTCTAAGGCACTTAGTTCGGCAAATCTTTATGCGGACAGTGCGGTGGCGGTCAGCACTAGCCAAGCGAAAAGCTATGCGACGAGTGCTGCCAGCCAGGCCAACACAGACGCGGAGAGCTACGCTAACTCAACCTTTGTCAAAAACACGACATGGACGACAGACAAAGCAACGCTAAATAGTCTAATTGCTGGCAAGGTCGCCACAACCGACTTTACTACTTACAAGACGCAAACTGCTGCGACAATCGGCGCCAAGTCTGTTTATCCAAAAGTTGTGGACTTGTCAGCAAGCCTAATGCCCGTCAATGCTTCATGGACGGTCACTAATGCCGTCATCTATGCCGTGCAATTGACTGACACGATCGGTTATCTGAGCTTGCTCTTTAATGCAGTTTGCGTTAACCCACAATTGTCCAATACATCATGGGACGTGGCAACAATCAGCAGTTCAACTGGAACGCCTAATGTAATTGTTGGTGATACTGGGCTTTACGGCGTAGCAAACGACAAGAGCAATGTAGGCAACGCATACATCTCGGCAACCTCAGGCAAGACAATGACGATCGGCGTTGAGCACAAGTTTTCGGTGGATGCAAACGCTATGAGAACTATAAATATGAAAATTCCACTCAAATATTAAGGGGTGAGCAAATGGCAAGTGCTTCAGACATTGTAACAGATGGATTTTCGACTGTTTTAGACGAAAATTTTAGAAATCAACTAGTTGGCAATTTTAAGATCATCAAGGCCTTATTAGGTGGGATTGATGGGTTAGCCGATAAAGTGGATACAGATACTGATGCCAAAGTAAAGGATCTACAAGTAGAGTTAGAAGCTAACCTTGATAAGCAGCTTAAACAGCTCGGAGCCCGAATTAATCGCATTGTTGTAGGCACCGATGATGAGTCGATAAGAATTGTTGTAACAGAAATTTTACAAGAAAAGGGGGTGATTTAGAATGCAAACACTAACATATAAAATCGGTGCAGATAGACGTGCGCTAGTTAATAACGTGCAGAACTTTCAAATTAATTTCGATTCTTCGAAGTTTAACTGGGTTCAAGCTCGGCAATATGAAAGCACTATGCGCCAAGTCTTTGCTAACGTCCAAAACGAGGACGGTACGCCGTTTGACCTAACCGGTTGCAACATCTGGTTTGAAGGAATCTTGCCCGACAAGGTGCACAAGATTCTGGACGCTAGCCACGGAATCATCTTAGACCCACTGAATGGGCAATTCAGATTTGACATGCCAAAACAAGCGTTTGCGGTAGCTGGTAGCTACGTGCAGGCGTTTTTTAGAATCATGAAAGATGGCGACAGTGTAACTACGCTTGAATTTGACCTGCAGGTCTTGGCTGACAAGGTAATTTCTGGGCTGATTCCTGCCGACTACATCACGCCGTTTGAAGACCTTTACGGCCAGCTTGAAGTAATCCTTACTAAGGCTGGGGACGACGCCAAAGCCTTGCTGGATACGTGGAAGCAGAACTTTGCCAACGCTGTTAAGACCATGACTGACCAAACAACATTGTTTGCAACCAACGGACAGACCTTAATTAACAAGTGGAAGCAAAAATTTAGCGATGCGGTAACTGCTTGGAACACCAACTATGCTGACTTAGTGGCGGCCAAGAACGCGTTGACTGAGCAGTTCGCGGCACTGTCCAAACAGATCAGTGATAAAAACCTAGTCACAACCGACCAGATTAAGATGGAGACACTGGCGGGTTTAACCCTGTCAGTAGACACATCAGGTCTAGCAATTAATGATTATCCGCGGTTTAAGGCGTGGGGTTACTACAACGGCGCTGGCATCCCACAAACCGGGGATGGCTATTTTGGAGTCAAGGACATGTTCGACTTTGACTTGAAGGTAACACTCCAAGATAACGGACAAACGGTAATCCCATACTTTAAGACTGCTGAAGTCACCAAGACTTTGCCTGAATTCAATCCAAACCAGATCACCGTAAATAACGCGAGTGATCGCAAGTGGGTTTATTTGGTCTCAGACATCGCCACAATTGGCATCGAATGCTTGAACGCGAAATTTAAATAGGAGGTTCTATCATGAAAATTAAAAACACATTAGAATTTAACGGGGGGGGGCAGAAACACCTAAGCAACGGCGTTTCTAACCTCTTTGCCACTTTGATTGGTGGTGCTTACTATGGCTAACATTCAAATGATTGACCCTGCCCAAGCTGGTTGGGATGAAATTTTCAATCAGAATCTTAAGCTAATGGGAAATGGTAGCACCACATATTCGGACACAGGATATGTGAACGGTGCCATTACTTTACTCAATGGGATCACCCAATATAGCGACTATGAGGGCGATACGCCAAGTTATCGGATCATTCAAAGTGGTTCAATTGAGGCGCTTATCCTTAAAGGTTCAATTCGAGGATTTGATTTAGCAGTGGGCAATAATGATGTAAAAGTTGCCACATTCCCGACCGCTGTTTTCGATTGGCTGAATTCGCACAAACAAACCAACGGCCATTGGTCAACAACGGCGATTGACCGTCAATTAAGTTGGCGAATCGGCACCGACAGCGGATTATATTTAAATTATAACTATCAGACGGTCACTAAGGACACTTGGGGACGGTTTGACACAGTATTTGTAGCGTAATGGTCGTCCATAATTGGGCGGCCTTTTATATAGAAAGGAAGTTCAATTATGAGCGTAAATTTAGTAACAGTAGATCCCGGTGCGGCTGGCTGGGATAAGAGTATTGAGGCCAACTTTGACGCGTTAAACCAAGATACGGGCGAGGTTCCGTTAACGATGATGGGTGCAGTGAAGAGACTGTATAGCAATAGTGTTCCATCAGCCCGGCGAATTAACGGACAGGTCCACTTATCCAGTGGGATTAAGTCAACTGATGTCCTACCATCTAAGACGCAAATCTTAGCTTTGCCAGACCAATTTATGGGACAGGAGAGCCTCATCTTCTTGTTTTGTCGCAACGACTCGACTCAAGAACCGTTTCCCGTATATGTAAGCGATGGTGGCCTTTTTATCGCAAAAGAACTACCGAGTGGCTGGAACCTTGATTTTAGCAATCTCTACTACCCGGGTAAATAAGTAAAGGAGTATTCAAATGAAGAGAGTAATTTATTTTTACAATCTCAGCACTAAAGAGCTAGATCATAGTGAAGTGCTGATGGACGACATGGCACCAGTCCCAACTACTGGCACTAATGCGTCCGGTGAAGCACTCGGTGTCACACTGATTAAGCCAGCAGACGGCCTTTACACGCCAATTAAAATTGACCTTGTGAAGCAAGCTTGGTTCGGTGCAACGCGTGAGGATTGGCTCGCAGGTCTTCCAGACCCGGCGCCAACAACACCGACCGCGGATCAACAGAATCAGGCCGCACTAATGTTGCAAGTGGCTCAAATGAAAACAGACCAAGCCAATTTCGATGCGCAAATCATGTTACAAGTTGCTAGTTTGAAGAGCAACACAGCCACTGCACCAGCCACTGACGCAAGCACTACGACAACGCCGACTAACACAACCACTGACACGACAGCAGCACCAGTTGAATAGGAGGAATTAAAATGTTTGTATATGTTAAACAATTTTACCAAATGGGACTTTACACGGTGGCCGACTTAGCAACCTTTAAAGCGGCTGCTATGATCACATCAGCGCAATACGACGAATTGACGACTAAAACTGCGGAGGTAGCGTAATGATTAAAAATACATTAGAATTTAACGGGGGGGTAGAATGCCTATCTAACGGCATTTCTAACCCTGTTACAATCTTGATTGGTGGTGTTTACCATGGCTAAACTAGTAAACATTGATTCTGGCGCTGCCGGTTGGGATAAGAGTATCGAAGCAAACTTTGAAGCATTAAATCAGGATAGCGGCTGGATTACGCCAACAATTATCGCGCCAGCTATGGCGCCAGTTGGCAACTCACCGGTTGAGATGAGACTTTATAAAGGGATCGTATTAATGGATGGCGGCGTTGTCCTGAGCGAAGACATTAACTTCGGTGGCGACGGTAATCCCACAAATGCAGGAATTAAGATCATCAGTTTCCCAACGCAGTTTGCACCGGCTGGTGGCTGGATTTGGTGTGAAGCGGTTGAGAGTTTTGCCCAAGAAACTGCACGGATTAGCATTCAGCCAGACGGGATTTATTTACACAAGTCACTATTAAAGACGGCGTCACTAGATTTCGGCAGCGTCCCTGCATACATCGCAAAGGTAAGCAACTAGGATTATCAGCAATTGAGTTGCATGATATTTCTTTGAAAATAATAAAGGAGATGATGCTATGTGTCGAAAGGAATCAGAAAAAATTATTCACTGCTAATCACAGGCGTTGAGATTATCATGCTCGGCGCTTTTTTTGTGGCAAATTCACTGCGATTCGATCGGCCGGACTTGCTGAATTCACTGGCGAGCCACATCGACGACCCGCCGTTTGCAAGTATTGACATCATTGTGGGAACCATCATTGTGATGGTCGCCTACTTTGACATTCATCACTTAATCAAGTGGTGCTACGCAGGTGCAGCGTTTATCTGGACGATTTATGGTTTTGCTTTCATGCTGCAGAACGTCGAAGTGATGGGTCACGCATTTAGACGCTTAGATTGCTGGTTGATGTTTGGCATTGCAATCCGGGTAATTCTTGAATCGTGGGCTGGTGGGCGCAAATGAATTGGACAACAGTGGTTCAATCGTTTTTCACGTTTGCGACAGGTTTTGCGGCGGCACTGCTTGCTCTCAAAGGTAACATCGCCAAGGCTAACATCGGCAACGAGCGGATTTATGCGGATAAGACCGACGATCTATTTGATCGGATTGATAAATTAACAGACGAGCGCGACGACCTCAAGGGTCAAGTCTTGAAGCTCCAATCAGAGGTCAAAGCTCTGACGCAAGCAGTTGAGAGCTTAAAGGACGAGATGAAGAAAGAAGGAATTTGATTTGAGCAGTTTAGTAAATATTGCAAACGGCAGTACAGTGTTCCTGATTGCATTGGTGGTCTATTTGGTGGTATGGGCAATCAAGCAAAGTAAGCTGGATAACCAATATCTACCGATCGTGGCTGAGATTATTGGCGGTGTGATTGGTTTGGCAATCAGCTTGCTTCAAGGCGACGTAAGTGCAGTTCTTGGCGTAATCGATGGCTTAGCGGCTGGCGCGATCAGTGTCGGCGGCAACGAGCTTATCAAGTCAGTTGCCGCTGTGTTTCCGACAAAGGAGGCAAAATAATGGCAATGAATGGGATTGATTTAGCAAGTTTCCAATCCGGGTTAGACGTGACTGCAGTGACTGGCGACTTCGCAATCGTGAAGGCTACAGAAGGGACGGGCTACACTAATCCGTGCTTTAGCGGCCACGCAAAGCAAACAATGGCGTCTGGTAAGAAGCTGGGTATTTACCACTTTATTCGCAACGATGTGGACATTAAGCAACAGGCCGATTACTTCCTAGCAGCCGCTAAAGATTACATTGGCCGGGCTGTCTTAGTTTTAGACTTCGAGAATACGACAGGTTCGACAATCCAAAATCAAGCGGGCGTTGGTCTAGCTAAGCAATGGCTTGACTACGTTTATCAGCAAACGGGCGCGCGACCTATGCTCTATACGGGGATCAGTTGTGAAAACACGCTTGATTGGTCGTCGGTTGTTGCTGGTGGCTACGCTCTGTGGATTGCCCAGTACAACAATTACAATCAGGTAGCGGGCTACCAACCGCGTGACCTGTACGGCTCACTTAAGTATTGGAAGTCAGCAGCCATTTTCCAATACACGAGTTCTGGCCGTTTATCAGGTTGGGGCGCTAACCTAGACCTTAACGTGTTTTATGGCGATGGAGCCGCATGGGACAACTATGCTAAAGCATCCAAGACATCAACGGTCAGTGGACCAGCGATAGTAAATCCAGCTCCAACCAGCGGCCCGCAATGGGTGTCTGAATCTAAGACTTACACGCTGGTGACTGCGGTCAAACTCCGTACTGACGCATCTACCGGTTCTAGTGTGATTATGACTTTAGCAGCAGGCCAAACGGTCAAAACGGATGCAGCAATTATCCAAAATGGTTTCCGCTGGGTCCGCCAACCTCGTTCTGGTGGCTATGCTTATATGGCGACCGGTCCCGTTGGTGACACGCTGGCTTATGTCAAAAGTGGTGCCGCTCACACGTATTACACAGTCAAGTCTGGCGACAGTTGGTGGTCAATCGCTCAGCGAAACGGCCTAAGTATGACTACATTAGCTAGTCAGAACGGCAAGACGATCTACACCACTATCTATCCTGGCCAGCGATTGGTGGTGCGGTAATTGCATACACTATTAGGATTAGGTTGGGATGAATGGGGATCGATTGTTGCCATTGTCACTAGTATTTGTGTATTAGCTAATTGGATTCTCAATAAGACGGTCCGTATCCCGCTTAACGATTTAGGCAAGCGGCTTAGCCGTTTTACCGATGAAAGTTTAAAAGCGAGACAGCAAAACGCCGACACAATGAACGCTATTGAAAATCGGGTCATTAAGGTAGAAGGCCGGTTAGATGGCCATGACATTGAATTTAAACACCTATATGAAAAGGAAGCCAAAGAAAATGAAAAAAATTAGCTTCAAGAATGCTGACGGAAGTTTGAATGGTAAATTGATCGCTGGGATTATTTCCTTACTGATCGTTTTAGTCCAACAAGTCTTTGCCATGTTTGGCATTAAGTTTACCGGTGACTGGTCAGCAATTATCGCAGTAGTGAACACAGTATTAACGATCCTTGGTATGCTGGGCGTTATTACTGACGTTCAAACATTGACAGCACCAACGGTTAAAAGTGACGAGGAAAGCCAAGTTGAAGCGACGGCTAATAAGGTTGCTGACGAAGTTAAAACACCAACGTCCGCAGTTGCTGCAGTGAATAGTTCTGCATCATCTGAAACTGAAGCGGCGTTAGAATCCGCCTCACAAGCAGCAAAATAGTACTATAACTTGATATATAGTTTAATTAATTGCGGAGCTTGATCACTCTGCAACTTTTCCCCTGCGTTTCGGCGTGGGGGAATTTTTATGTATTACCCGCCTAGGAATTTTGGTGCACATTTGGTGCACGCCGTGAAACAAAACGTTGCTATGTCAGTACCTAACCACCGTATACTACTCCGGATGGGGTCATCGAATTGTTGATTTTGGGAAATAATGGAAGTGATAAATAGCTGGTAACGGTATTTATCACTTTTTTTGTACATGAAAAGTTCTTTAGCTAAACTTGGAGGTGTCAAATGAAGTATCTATTATTATTACGCGGGGTCAATGTTGGTGGCAATCATCGTGTCCCAATGGCAACGTTACGCGACCTGTTCACCACTGCTGGTTGCAGACAGGTTCAGTCATACATCAATAGTGGTAATTTGTGCTTTACGAGTGACCTTGAGCGCGCCGAAGTTGAGGCGTTGGTCGTCGACATTTTGACGACTAACTTTGACTTTCCAATTGATTTTCGTGTGTTAACTGAGGCTGAATTTAAAACCGACTTGGCACAGGCGCCAACGTGGTGGGGCGCTGATCCAACACTGCGGCACAATGCTTTGTTTAAATTGCGGTCATATGATCAAAGTCACGATAGCTGGCTACCGACGAAGTTGACTGCCTACGATCAAGTATTGATTACGCCTAATATTATTTTTTGGACGTCGACATTCCGGGTGAATTTCAGTAAATCATTCTATTCAAAGCTGCTCGGCACACCATTTTATCAGCAGACGAGTGCCCGGAATTTTAACACGACAATGAAGCTTGAAAAATTACTCGACCGATAAACAAACGCCATCACCTACGAGCCTGCAGGGGATGGCGTTTCCGTGTTATTTAGCGAATCACAATCACATTGCAAGGCGCGTGGTCGACGACGTAACTCGTCGTTGAGCCAACGGCGACACGATGTGGGGAGTCCTTGCCAGTTGCGCCGAGAACGACGAGATCAATTTCAGGATGTTGTTTGGCATAGTCAATAATTAAACGCTTCGGATTACCATAAGCCACCTCGGCTTTGAAATCGGCTACGGTGGTCGTTTGGACAAACTGGCGGCGATCCACCATAGCTGCTTTGGCGTGAGCGGCCTCGGCATCGAGTAATTCACCCAAGACAGGATCTAATGCCGGCGTATGATAGGCGCTATCGTCGACCACATAGAAGGTCGTTAGTTTGGCTTGATGACGCTGGGCAATATTAACGGCTTCGTTAAATGCCGCTTGGGCTGCAGCCGAACTGTCAACCGGAACTAACACGTGCTGGTAAGTACTAGGCATGATACCACCTCCATTAAGTTGACTTAAGCATAACCGATTTGAGAACGCTTAGGAAGCTAAATGCACCTTTAAAGTAAGTCTAGTCGCCAATTGACGGTTGAGCGTGTATATTATCATTAGGTATGTCATTTGAGGGGACGAGTGTGATCAAACAAATTGCAAATCAATTATTAAAGTGGGAAGCGTGGCTCAACCAGCGGCGCTATTTCCACGCACTACGAGATACCTTAACGTTACTGTTTCCATTTGTGTTAATTGGCGCTTTTATTAATATTTTTAATCAAGCAATTTTTCATAAAAATGGTTTTTTAGCGCAAATCTATCACTTGAGCAGCTGGTTTCCAGGATTCAAGTCGCTGATGACTTACACGACCATGTTGAGCGCAACTGTCAATGGCGTGATTGCCGTGGTTGCGGCATTTACCGCTGCTAATTTTGCGGCGCGCGCGCTAAAACGTGATAATTTGTTGGCTGGTTTAACTGCGGCCGTGAGTTTTTGTCTGCTGAATTTTAATTACGCGGCGTTCACGAAGCAAGGTCAAGGCGCTAGCTCACAATTCCTAGAACAGAATTTAGGATCGCAAGGTATTTTTCTCGCGCTACTCGTGGGATTAATCACCGGCTGGTTATTCAACCATTTAACGTTCAAACCGCATTCACACCAATTGATTGAAACGCGTCGCCATTTACTGAACCGCGCGCAAGAAAATTGGTTGCCAATGACCGTCACGTTAGTTGTTTTCAGTCTTCTGAGCTACGGCATTAGCTTTGTCAGTAAAAATGGACTCAATGGGTTGTTTTACAGTGCGTTCCGTTCACCGTTCGTCAATCCAGGGAGCGTCTTTTTAAATATTGTGAGCGTGACCTTGTTGAGTAACTTTTTCTGGGTCATCGGAATCATTGGACCGATTGATTTTAGCGGGAATAGTTCGGTGAGCACCGTCCAAAATTTGGAGTATGCCTTGCAGCATGGTTCGGCCTGGGGCGCCCCCAACCCGATCACGTTGCATACGGTCTTTGACAGCTTTGCCAATGTCGGGGGTCCTGGGATGACCTTGGCCTTAATTATTGCCATTTTGTGGCGCTCACACAACGCGGACTTTCGGACTGTCGCGAAAGCCAGTTGGTTACCAAGTTTATTTAACTTTAATCAACCACTGCTAGTTGGGTTGCCAATCATGTTTAGCCCAATTTTGGCGATCCCGTTCTTATTAGCGCCAATGGCCAGTCTGTTGATTACCTGGGGCGCGTTAAAACTGTCATTCATGCCACCGGTGGTTTATCCGGTGGAGCGGACCATGCCTGGATTTTTAGTTGGCTGGTTAGGTACTGGCGGCGATTGGCGCGCCTTATTGGTCAGCTTGATAAATTTAGCGGTGGCAACCGCGATCTATTTGCCATTTATTCTGTTAGAGAACCGATCAATGGAAGGGGGACGGACAGATGAAGCGTAATTGGTGGCGATGGTGTCTAGGTCTGATCGTCTTGATTGGCGTTTGCTGGCCGGCCTATACTTGGTCAAAGGCGAACATTAAATCACTCAAAACTGCTGGGCGAACTCGGATGGCGCCAGTAATCATGGTGCCAGGGTCGAGCGCAAGCCAGAACCGGTTTGATGATTTGATTACTGAGTTAGGAAAAGAAACGCCACAGCAACATAGCGTTTTGAAATTAACTGTTCAGACCAATGGTAAAATTAAATATAGTGGCAATATTGGGCGCAATGACAATCAACCCTTTATTATTGTGGCATTTGCAAATAATAAGGATGGCAAGGCCAATATTGATCAACAAGCTGTTTGGTTGAACGATGCCTTCAAGGACTTGGTGAAGACGTATAAATTTAATCATTTTCGGGCACTGGGACATTCGAATGGTGGGCTAATTTGGACGCTCTTCTTGGAACGTTATCTTAAACAATCGCCCAAGGTCCACATTGACCGATTGATGACGATTGCGGCGCCATTTAATATGGAATCGACGAGTACCACGGCCAAAACGAGCATGTTCAATGAACTTTATGAGTATCGAACAGGTCTCCCAAATGGGCTGACAGCTTATTCGATCGCGGGAACCGAGAATTATACGAGCGATGGCACCGTGCCATATAACAGTGTTAACTTTGGCAAATATATCTTCCAAGATGAAATCAAGCATTTTACGGAAATTACAGTCACTGGGGCGAATACTGCCCATTCTGATTTACCGCAGAACAAGCAAATTGTTAGCTTGATTCGTCAATATCTCTTGGATGAAAATGTGCCAAGTAAGCTTCGGAAACAAAATCAACAACAATTGAAAAATTAAGCAAAAACGCCGATCAAGAGTGGGACAAAAGGCGGGTTGCTACCGAGCATAGCCTAGGGAACCGGATGATTGGGGCTTTCAATCGTTCGGTTCCCGTAGCTCTGTTGCATCCGTGTCTTTCGTTCCACGTTTCGACTATTAATATTCGGAGTTACAAAAAGAGTCTGGGGTTTTGCCCCAGACTCCTTGATTAGCGATGGCGCGTGGTTCGATGGCGCCTAACAACGGTGACTTTGTGTTGTTGCTTGGCTGGGCGCTTGACCTTTAAACGCAGGCGCATCATTGGTCGCGCTGCGGGTCGGCGTACGGCCATGGCGGTCAGGGGCGGTGTGACGGCCAAAGATGCGGTAAGTCCTAAAACTAAGCCGATAATGCCAACTTTTTTTAACTTCATCGCGGTTGTCCCCCTTATTTAGGTGATTCAAGATTATCGTTTAGGCGGTGGCCGGTCAATAGCTAGTGGCTAATTATTTACCAAACTTTTACGTGACGTTAATAAAGAATTAACGAAAACCGGCGAAATTTGATTGTATTTTGACAGGCTTTCCTTTAAGGTGAAGATATTAACAAAAAGGGAGTTACTCAACATGAATATTGAAATCTTAAACTCAGCGATTCAAGATCTTCATTTCCAAATCGTTTATGATCGAGACGAATCAAAAGATGAACCTGGCAAGGGCCAATTTAGTTATACGCCCGCTAATCCAGATGTTAAGAAGACTTTTGGCGATGATGTCGTTCAGGCACAACTAGAAGTGACTTATAAGGAAGACATGTATGATCTTTCTGCCACGGTCTTCGCGATTGTTCGCCTCAGTGGTGAAATGGTTGGCATTATCGAACGTCAATCAGGCGACAAAAAGGTTGAAGATGACGAACAGGCGATGTTAGATAATTTGAACAATGCCATCATCCCAGCACTTTCTGCCAAAGCACGGGCCTATGCTGCCTTGCTATCCACTGAAGCTAGCAACTTTGCCATTATGCCAGCCGATTTTGATAACCAACAAGCTAACGATCCAGAAGCAGAATAATTGATTCAGCGATTAAAGTAGCGACTTACAAGCAATTGTAGGTCGTTTTTTGAGTTAATTAGTTGTGCAAGTAAACTTAATTTTTAGTTTGTGTAACCGTTAACAAGAGTGATATAATAAACCTAAGCCTAGATAAGAACTGTTAGCTTGCATTGGTATCAGTTGGAAGTGTCAAAAGGTTTTTGGAGGGTTTGCAATTATCGAATTGGTTCGTCGCGCCAAAATGGTTTTGTCAAAGTTGGGGGTGACGGTTTGAGTGAAGTTGAGCCGTCAGCACACATACTTTTTCATTTCACAAATGCGCACATAGAATTGACAACCAAACGACGATCAAGTAAACGGTGCAAGATTACGGATTCAGCGTAATTTTGACACCGTTTTTTAGTGGCTTCAGCGATGGTGCCAAAATAGCTGAAAACTGAAACGTGAAAGCGTATACTAACGGTGAGGGGAGTGACCGACATGTTTAAACCAATGGCATCCGTTTTTACGAATCATCAAATCGCCGGACATTACCGGGCGATTGATCGTGCTCAAAAATGTATCGTCCCATTTCATTTTGAAATTCAAGGGGTTGAATATCCAAAACCAGCACCAGAACGTAATTGGCTCCGTCGCTTATCGGGGACTCGTAGTGAAAAGTATGCGGTTGTTGAATTGACGCCAACTAAAGTTGTACTTTGGTCACCAGAGCAACGCAATTTAGGTGAGATGGCGTTGTCCGACGTGAAGTTGATTCAAGTTGGCGCAATTCGTTGGCACGTAACACAAGGCCTTGATCCACGCCACGCTTTTCGCGCCACCATTTTTGTTGTCACTGACAAAGGCAATTATTATTTTGCCAATTCTGATATGGAAGTTTTGCCAGCTATTTTCAAATTTGCACACACGCATGGTATTCCAGTTGAAGATCCACTACGTTTATTGCCATTATTGAAGTTAGGCTGGAAAGTCGCTGCGGTGACATTGCATGAGACCTATGCCCAGCTCGCAGCACATACCGGCTACCCAAATTCTAAAGTATAAAATTAGTTATAGCGAACATTATCAAAAAAGAACCATTTGTCGGTCAAATTAATGACTAACAAATGGTTCTTTTTAATGGGTACTGTTAAACGAGACCTTGTGCCATCATCGCATCGGCAACTTTTGTGAAGCCAGCGATGTTGGCGCCACTCAGATAGTCGCCACTTACTTGATAGTTATCCGCGGCGGCTACGGATTGTGCAAAGATATTTTGCATAATTTGCTTCAAACGGGCATCGACTTCATCGAATGTCCAGCTCAAACGCATGCTATTTTGACTCATTTCGAGCGCTGAAACGGCTACGCCACCAGCATTGGCAGCTTTCGCTGGGCCATACAAGACATCTGCTGCTTGATAGGCGGCAATGGCTTCTGGGGTGCTAGGCATATTGGCCCCTTCAGCGACGGCCTTGGTACCGTTTGAAATAACGATTTGCGCCTTGTCAGCGTCGATTTCGTTTTGCGTGGCACATGGTAAGGCAATATCGTAGGCCAACTTAGCTGTCCAAACGGAACCGTCATGATAAGTCGCAGTTTCAACCCGAGCGGCGTAGTCTTTGATGCGGCCACGTTCAACTTCCTTAATTTGCTTGACGAGGTCAAAGTTGATGCCGTTTTCGTCAATTACGTAGCCGTTCGAGTCAGAACAAGTAATGACCTTACCGCCTAATTCAGTGACTTTTTGAATGGCATAGATCGCGACGTTCCCAGCGCCAGAAATTGCGACTCGTTGACCAGCAAATGAGAGCTGGTTGGCTTTGAGCATCTCATCAGTGTAGTAAGCTAGGCCATAACCGGTGGCTTCTGTTCTGGCGAGTGAGCCACCGTAGGACAGCCCCTTGCCAGTTAACACGCCACGATCAGCGCCACGTAAACGTTTGTATTGACCATAAAGGTAGCCAATTTCACGACCACCGACACCAATATCACCTGCGGGTACGTCGGTATCTAAACCAATATATTTACTGAGTTCGGTCATGAAGCTTTGGCAAAAGCGCATGATTTCATTGTCTGACTTGCCTTTAGGATCAAAGTCAGAACCACCTTTCCCGCCACCAATTGGTAAGCCGGTTAAAGCATTTTTGAAGATTTGTTCGAAACCTAAGAATTTGACGATACTCAAGTTCACGGAAGGGTGGAGTCGCAAGCCGCCTTTGTACGGGCCAATCGCGGAATTAAATTGAACTCGGAAACCGCGGTTAACGCGAGCATGACCAGCATCATCCAGCCAAGGAACCCGGAATTGAATGACTCGTTCTGGTTCGGTCAAACGTTCCAAAATGTTGGCGTCAATGTATTCTGGATGAGCTTCAAAAACTGGCGTCATCGTTTTGAAGAAGTCATGGACGGCCTCCAAAAATTCGGGTTGATTTGGATCACGATGTTCAATGACTTGATAGACAGTTTGTAAATAATCGGTAGCTTTACTCAATATAATCATCCTTCCATTAATATGTATATGTTAACTATGATTCATATTCTAATGGTTTTGTTCGTTAATTGCACGAGTTAAATTGACTAACTTTCCGTGAGATTTTAGTGATAATGCTATATTTTGATGAAAATAATAATATTTACATATTGAATCATAAATAGTCGTTCGGTGGCCTAACATTGGTTTGGTTTTACGTGCATTTTTTTCGCGACCGTCGTATTCTTGCCGCATAAAGATTGGGGGGGATCATCATGAAACGTCAAGGATTAGTGATCACGGCGGTGATTGGGCTGATCGTAGCTGTTGGCCTTGGGACTTGGACGGTTAAGCAGGTCGCGGCGACTAAAGCGACCCACGAAACCGTCGACAGTGCGTCGATTGTCGTCAAAAAAACGGCACCACAACATCGCGCGGGCAATTATACGAAGGCACAGGCGCTGGCAAAGATTGATACGTTGATGAAAAATGCGCATATTATGGGAACCCTGCTGATTACTAATAATGGTCCAGCCGGGGTGATGACGCGGTCATACGGCTATGCGGATGTTGCGAGTGCCAAGAAAAACAGTGCTGATGAAGTCTATCCGTTAGCCTCCCTCCAAAAGGCCATCACGGGGACGGTGATTCAAGGCTTGATCAATCAAGGAAAATTGACCATGACGACACGCTTGAGTCGATATTTTCCGCAGATCCCGTATGCTAAAAATATTACCATTCGTGAGTTATTAGATCATCGTTCTGGCTTAAGGATGGGGGAACCAGTTCCGGCCAGCATTCTGCCTAACGAAGCCGCCGAAGTGGCGTATACCGTCTCCCATTTAACGTCAACGAATAACCACGCTTTCGCGTATTCAAATGCGAATTTTACGATGCTGGCCGGGGTAATCAGAAAAGTTACCGGTAAATCTTATCAGACGAATGTGCGTAATATTATTTTAAAACCACTAGCAATGCACCACACTTATGATTATAATCAAATACCTATCAATGTGATTGATCCGAACTCCTATCAATTGACGAAAGGCTATTCGCAAAGCGCAGTGATCTCAAAACCGTTGCAGTCAAGTGAATTAGGCGCTGGTAGTTTATATAGTAGTGTTGCCCGAATTGTCAAATCAAGTGCAACAACCAACCATGAAGATAAACATTAAGATGTCAGTGATTTCTGAAACAGACTGGCGGCAGTCTTATAGTCAAGAATTCGGCGATGCTTTTGATTCAGTGCAGTTTGAATTTGAGTAATTGTGGCTACTGTGAAATTGTACAGTGATTGGCCCTTAGGAATGTACTCACGGATTAATCCATTTTGATTTTCATTACTACCGCGCTCCCAAGGTGCAGATGGATGAGTAAAGTAAATCTTAGGACCCTTGATTTGGTTTAACAGCTTGAACTCAGAACCATTATCAAATGTGATTGATTTGAAGCTCTTCGCGCTTTTATCAATTAACTGCTGTAGATAAGCTAAACATGTTGTGGCGTGATAGTTGGGAATCTTCACAATAATCTCATAACGCGTTTTACGTTCGGTTAGCGTCATTAATGCTGGTTCGCTCGCTTTTCGCTTTCCTTTGACCAGATCACCCTCCCAGTGACCAAAACTTTGGCGTTGATTGACCGAAGCGGGTCGCTGCTCAATTGATGTTCCAGCTAATCGTTTATTAATACGTGCGTGGCCATGGTGGTTGCCCTTAACATGGCGTTTGAGCTTAGCCGGTAGGTCAATGTTTTGAATATCCAGACGTCCTTGATCAATATACCGATAGACCGTAGGTGTCGAAGGGCAAGGTTTATCTGGATACATCTGTTTAAAGGCATTGATAAAGCTATCAATACTTTCACTACGTGGACGTTGCTTAAGGGTCTTAATTAACATCGCAAAAAATAGCCAACACCGTTTTAAAAGGCCCTTAGAATGGCACTTTTGACGTTTTTGATCGTGAAATAGCTGACTGGTGTCCGCATAGTAAAGATAAACGAATTGGTAATCGTAACGACGTTGTTGGACAAGGCCACGCTTGATTTCACGAGAGATAGTGCTACGACTACGGTGTAGTCGATGAGCAATTTCTGCCTGTGATTTTTCTGCTCTTAGGTAGGCTTCAATCTCACCTCGTTCTTCTGGGGTTAGTTGTTGGTAATGTTTAACAGTGCTAGACTTGGGTTGGGTCATGGAGATGTCCTTTCTTTTGAGTTGTGTCACTTAAAGTTTAGGTCTCCATGGCCTATTTGTATAATTTTATCTGTTGCACTTAGATTTTAAATCCGGCTATAGTAGTGTTGGCGATTATTATAAATTTATTCATGCGTTGTTTACTGGCAAGCTGGTCGGCAAGGCTGGGTTTGATGAATTAGCTGCAGATCAAAAAATAAGTTACGCCGGTGGCATTTATTATCTTGGACACGGCAATGTGCGGATCGGTGGGAGTGACAATTCGTTTCAAACGT
The DNA here is from genome assembly GCF_005404945.1 of Lactiplantibacillus pingfangensis. Taxonomy (GTDB): domain Bacteria; phylum Bacillota; class Bacilli; order Lactobacillales; family Lactobacillaceae; genus Lactiplantibacillus; species Lactiplantibacillus pingfangensis. The sequence goes on from NZ_BJDG01000003.1 coordinate 186,023, forward strand.
ACTACATGGGTACGGTGGACGCTAAAATTGGGGTCGTCTTATTCGATAATCAAGGCGTCTTTGATGGGGATAACAGCGTTGGCTTTGCCATTCAAGCTATTTTGGCAAAATCAGATCCATTTTAAATTTTGGGGGTGACAGGATGGGACTTAAACGTATTGGCATTGGAGGACTGAGCCTGTTACTAGGCTTATTGCTCTGGCCAATTAGCTGTCACGAGTCCTTGGCGAAAGTGGTTTACGTGACGATTCCAACGGCGACTGTCAGGACCGTCGCGAAAGTTCCAATGGCAAATCAATCAGCTGATCCTAAGCAGACGGTTGACTTGCCGGCCGGACAGCTCTATTTAGGCACTTTACACGCGAATTATTTGAAAACGCGTTACTTGCGGTTGACCACCTTAGCTGGTCAACGCTTGGGCTGGGTGGCACGTCAATCCGTGCACGTCTTGACGACTATCCCCGCAAAAAGTCAGTTACAACAGTGGTCATCACAAAATTTGAATGGTCGTTTGCGTTTAGGCCAAGCGGCGACGCACGTCGTGGTCACGGCTGGTGGGCCGATTGGAACGGTCAAAGCCAAAAATTCTTGGACCAAATCAGCGGAACAATTGACTCGTCCAGAATTTCAAGTGATTCGCCGCGTTCAAACACCGATGGGCCGGTATTATTTGTTGCAACGTAATCAGCACAATTACGGTTGGGTGTCGGCAGCGTCATTTCATTATGAAACGACATCATTTCAACAAATTAGTGCGACGACTTGGCGCAGAATTGATCAATTAATTAAGGCCCAAGGAATTCAGGGGACATTGCTGGTCGCTCAGGCGGGCAAAGCACAGCCCAACATTCGAAGTTATGGCTTAGCAGATCGGCAGACTAGACGACCGAATGCCGCCGCGACCGTTTATCCAATTGCGTCATTACAAAAGGCGATGACCGGTGTGATGATTGGTCAATTGATTGCGCAGCACCGCTTGAGTTTGCAGACGACCCTTAAATCCTTTTATCCGCAGTTAAAAGGGGCGTCACAAATTACCATTCAGCAATTATTGAATCATACCTCAGGGATTTGGATGCCCGAGGTTGCGCCGCCAAAAAGTTTGTCCGAAGCGGCGGCAATTCGGTGGAACCTGCAGCATTTGACGAGTACTGGAGAACATCGCTGGCACTATTGCAGTGCAAACTATACGTTACTAGCGGGGATCATTCGCCAAGCGACGGGCAAATCCTATGCGACCAATTTAACACAGCGAATTTTGCGGCCAGCTGGCATGACGCAGACCATGACTTGGAATCAATTTGGTCCGGAAAAGGTGGCCACGCCATATTTGCCAGATGGCACTCCGGCGACAATTTCCACGCCGTTGCTTTCAAGTGAACTAGGAGCCGGCGATATTGGAACAACTGTGACTGACTACTTTCGGTTCGTAGCGGCCTTTAATCAAGGCGTATTTCTGTCAACGGCAATGCAGCGTCAGCTAACAGCCGTTCGAACGAATACATACGCGGCCGGGTTATATTATGGGACGGATGGCGCGCAACATGCCACTGGTTTTGATAATAATATTAGCAATTTTTATAGTCGCTCTGCAGCGGGGGATGCGACGGTGGTCTTGTTTATGAATCAAGGCAACCACTATCGCGCGAAGCTGTTAGTCCATGAAATTATGACCCTCATCGAATCAAGTCGGTAAGCACTGGCTTGATTTTTTTATTTGGTTTGTCAGATTAACGAGTTATTAATAATGAGTGACTTTTAATTTAATAGCGACTAAACTTGCCGCAATCAAAAGATGAGGGGGAGATTTTGATGCGACGGATACAATTGATTGGGCTTATTGGGGGATTGAGTTTACTTGTCACTGGGCCAATAACTGCGACTGCGGCGAGCAAAGTCAGCTATGTCAGGATTAAAACGATGTCGGGGCGGTTGGCGGTATATTCGCGGTTGCCACGCGAAGCGCAGCGGCGTCCTAGCGTACAAGCAAGAAAGGTTTCAGCGACACAAGTTTTTAGAGTCGTACAGCAACGATCGGGCTATTTGTCCTTGGCACATCTTGGCTGGGTCGCACAAGCTGCGACGGTTAAATTAACCCATGTCAACTCGACTGGCAATTTGTCGATTTTCAGGCAACGGTCATTTAACGCCCAGCTAGCGAGTTTGGACGGGCGGTCACAACTTGAGCTGACGACTAATGGGCCAGTCGCCACACAGTCGCGGACGGCTTATCAACTATTGCGAGCGCAACAATTACGACGCGAACCAATCAAGGCCAGTAAAGTTGCCTGGACTGATTTTGGTGAGTTTTACTGGTTACAGGGCCGACATGTCGCTGGCTGGGTCAATGCGACGCAAGTAAAGCTAAAAACGCCCGTCACTCGGAAAACGGTGAAAGTGACTAAGCCGGCGATTAAACCGATTGCCAAGCACGCTAAGCCGACTAAAAAAGTGATTAGGGTTCACGCTAAAGCTGTCAGCCAGCGGAAAACGGCCAAGGTCAAAGTTGTGACTCGGCCGACAGCTGAGGCGAAGGCCAGAGTATCGCGACCGATTAACACTGGTAGGGTGACTTCTAGAACAACGGTAGTCAAAAAGACGGCAACCGTGGTTGTCAAACGACCGACAGATCCGGTGGTAAGGACGACCGCGAAATCAGATAACCAAAAGTCGATAGCGAAGCCAACGACGCCAGTCACAGCCAACAAAACCACGCGTCCTAAGACAACCACGACTGGCGTCAAGCCGGGCACGTCAGCGACGGTTCAACAGCCACAACCGACAGTGGCTAAAAAGGTGCCAGCTGTGACCAGCCAGCAAACCACGACCACAACCGCAACGGTGCCTGCTAAATCAGCCACGCAACAGTTGTCCTCAACGACAAAGCCTGCCCAGACACAACCGACTCAGACAAGTATGGCAGCTACTGTAAAACCAACTGTGGCAACAACAGCTAAACAAACGAGCTCGAAACCGGCAACCGCGAAACCGGCAACCGCGAAACCGGCAACCGCGAAGTCGGCAACTACAAATCCGATAACCACAAAGCCAGTATCGACTAAGCCGACGACCAAGGTCACAACTGCGGCACCAGTCGCCTTGTCCGCGACGATGGCGAAAGTGAACGCAATCATGACCCAAAATCATTTTATGGGCACGTTATTGGTTACGAATACCGGTCCCAGTGGGGTGAAGATTCAAGCTTATGGTGATGCCAATGTCGCCAATAAAGTTGCGAATACGGCAACAGAGGCCTACCCGTTAGCGTCGTTACAAAAGGCAGTCACAGGAGCGTTAGTCCAACAATTGATTAATAGCGGCAAACTGACTATGGCGACGACATTGACGAAGTTTTATCCAACGTTGCCTTACGCGTCCCAGATTACGATTCGCCAATTATTGGACCACACGTCGGGGATTCGAATGGGTGAACCAGTGCCAGCGACCGTTTTACCAGATGAAGCTGCCGCGTTGGCGTTCACGTTGAGTCATTTGACCTCGACCAATCAACATGTCTGGAGCTACTCCAATGCGAACTTCACCTTACTTGCAGGAATTATTAGCCAAGTGACGGGGCACTCTTATTGGAACAATGTGCAAACGGGCATTATTGCGCCGTTGAATCTTAAAAATATGTATTTGTATAATCAAGTTCCGGGTAATGTGATTACGCCGGCATCGTATACTTATGAACCTGCTGGGTCGAAGAAAGATAACATTTCGCTAGCCTTGCTTTCTAGCGAGTTAGGCTGTGGGAATCTCTATGCCAGCGTTGGCGACTATTACACGGTCATCGACAGCTTATTATCTGGTAAACTTGATGGGCAGGCAGGGATCGCACAATTGGCCGATAATTATGCCTTGCAGTATTCTGGTGGTATTTATTATCAGGCCGGAAATTTAGTACGGATTGGTGGCGCGGATAATTCGTTCCATACCGTCTACGTTGGGTCTAATGACGGTCGGGTTGGTGTGGTCCTCTTCACCAATCAAAGTGGCTGGACGGCGGCAAACAACGCTGCCAAGCAAATTTTACAATTAGTGTCAGATAATAAACAGTTATAAGGGTGTTAAAGAGTGGGGCAAAAGGCGGGTTGCTACCGAGCATAGCCTAGGAAATCGGATGATTGGGACTTTCAATCGTTCGGTTTCCGTAGCTCTGTTGCATCCGTGCCTTTTGCGCCACGTTTCGACTACAAATATTCAGAGCTACAAACTGAGTCTGGGGTTTTGCACCCAGACTTTTTTTAGGACTTTTTTAAATTGACGGAAAAGTTAGCGACATCACGGGTTTAACGTTATGATAGAACTAATCAGATTCTTGTAGAAAGTGTGTGGACGATGACGAAAAAATTAAAGGTAATGACGATTTTTGGCACCCGGCCCGAAGCAATCAAAATGGCCCCAATCGTGTTGCAACTGCAACAACAGACGGATAAGTTTATCCCGATTACCGTTGTGACGGCGCAACACCGTGAGATGCTTGATCAAGTGTTGGCGATTTTTAAGCTTAAACCAGATTACGACTTAAACATTATGCAACCGAATCAGACGCTCGCTGGGATTACCAGTCGGGTGCTGACGAAGTTGGATGTGATTATGGCCGAAGCCCAGCCGGATATTGTGCTTGTTCACGGCGATACAACAACAACTTTTGCCGCCAGCGTCTCGGCATTTTATCATCAAATTCCGGTTGGACATGTCGAAGCCGGCTTGCGCACCTGGGACAAATATTCGCCATACCCGGAAGAGATGAATCGGCAATTGACGGATGTCTTGGCTGATTTGTACTTTGCGCCGACGACATTGAGCAAAACCAATCTGTTAAAGGAACATCATCCGGCCGAGCAAATTGCTGTGACTGGCAATACCGCAATTGACGCGTTGGCCCAGACGGTGAGTGAAACTTATCACCATGCTGCCTTAGATCTCGTTCAACCTGGGCATCGCATGATTTTGCTCACGATGCATCGCCGCGAAAATCAAGGTGCCCCAATGGAAACTGTTTTTAAGACGATTAAGTCAGTCGTTGCGACTCACCCAGATGTTGAGGTCGTGTATCCCGTTCATTTGAGTCCAGCGGTGCAAACGGTGGCGAAACGGATTTTAGGCCATACCGACCGGATTCATTTGATCGACCCATTAGACGTCGTTGATTTTCATAATTTATCTGCGCGTAGTTACTTCATCATGACGGATTCAGGTGGCGTCCAAGAAGAAGCCCCATCCCTCAATAAACCCGTGCTAGTTTTGCGGGAGACGACTGAGCGGCCAGAAGGGGTGACTGCCGGGACGCTGAAATTGGTTGGTACTGATGCGGCGACTGTCCGCTCCGCAATGGAAACATTGTTGGACGATCCCGCCGAATATGCCCAGATGGCGGCCGCCAAGAATCCTTACGGTGATGGTCATGCCGCGGAATATATTTTAAAGGCGGTTTGGAAACATTTTAATCACGAATAATAAAAAGCCCGTCGTAATTTTGATGAAATTACGACGGGCTATTTGATTATTTCTTTTCTTGAACGATATAAAGTGGTCGATGTTTGGTTTCTAAGTAAATCTTACCAATATAGTTGCCAATGATGCCAAGGCAGAATAATTGGATGCCGCCGATAAATAGTAACAGGGTGACCATTGAGGCCCAGCCACCAACGCTATCACCAAACATGAGTTTTCGAATAATGACGAAAATCATGCCAATGACGGCGATAAAAGCAAATAGCCCACCAATAAAAGTGGCAATCTTTAATGGGACGTCTGAAAAGTCAATGATCCCTTCAATCGAGTAATTGACCAATTGCCAGAAAGACCAATGCGTTTCGCCGGCAGAGCGAGGGGCGTTTTCGAATTTTAAGTAGGTTGTTCTAAAGCCGACCCAGTTGAAGATACCTTTGGAAAAACGATTGTATTCTGGCATAGCTAAAATGGCATCAACCATTTGCCGGGTCATCAAACGGTAATCACGGGCGTTCGGGATAATTTGAACTTTCGAGATTTTATTAATGACTGAGTAGAAGGCCCGTGAGAAAAAGGAACGAATGACTGGTTCGCCTTTACGATCTTCCCGCATAGTGCCGACACAATCGAAGTCACCGCTCTCTAAGGTCGTCAACATTTTTGGCAATAGTTCAGGGGGATCTTGTAAATCGACGTCCATTACCGCGATGTAATCACCCTCGGCATGTTGCAGTCCAGCGGCTAGTCCGGCCTCTTTACCAAAATTTCTTGAAAACGAGACATAGTGGACGACATCGGGATGCGCGGTATTTAATTTTCGAAATTCAGCTAAAGTCCCATCACTGGAGCCATCATTAATAAATAAATATTCATGATGAATGTCTTTAAATTCGTCAGGATGGTCATTGAAGACTTTTTCAACAGTGTTATAAAAGATTTCAATTGTTGGCTCTTCGTTGTAGCAGGGCACAATTAAACTCATGGTTTTCATAAATTAGTTATCTCCTAAGTCCATTTTTGAACACTTATTAGCTTACCACATCGGAATAAAGATGTTTCAATTTTCAAACCATTGTATAATTGACAATACTAAGTTAACTATTGGAGAAGCAACATGAAATTAAAGGAACGTTACCCCAAGACAGCTAAATGGCTTGAAATTATTATTCGACGATATAACCAAGCTAACGTTAGTAATAATGCGATAGTTTTAGCTTACTATGCGTTGATGTCAATTGCACCAATTATTTTGATTATCGGGAATATCGTGGCGCGTTTTAATCTACAGACGCGCCAGATTTTGGCGTACGCCCAAGAATTTATTCCAAGTAACATCTATGCGACCATCAAACCGATTCTGTTATCATTCTTATCATCAAGTGGGAGTGGGAGTTTGTCAATTGGGATTGTCGTAACCATCTGGTCTGCGTCACAAATTATTGCGGCGATTCGGCGGAGCTTAAATGAAGCGTATGGCGTGACCAGTTCGCAGGGGGCCATCGTGACGCGCTTAATGGCCTTCTTATTAACGTTAGGACTGTTACTCCTAATCGTTGGCCTGTCGATCTTCTTCACCTTGAGTCAAGTGGTGATGGATGCGATTTTGAGTCTAACCAATACGTCGGCCGCCTTTATTCCAAAATGGTGGGCGCGATTGTTGGCGAATAAGAACTTGATTACCTTTGTCGGGATGTTTATGTTAGCGATGTTGTTGTATTATTTTGTGCCGAATGCGGCGGTGAAGTTGCGCTATGTCTGGATTGGGTCGCTAGTGACGACGCTTGGGTGGATTGTGATTTCCCAAGGGTTTCGCTTGTATGTTGAACTCTTTGCCAAACGCGTGACGTCGTATCAAACGATCGGAAGTTTGATTGTTTTGATGTTCTGGTTGAATTTTTCCGGCATGCTGCTGATGTTTGGCGGGGTCGTCAATGCCTCGGTGCAAGAGTGGTTCGAACACACGATTGAGCCGAAGTCGCCACGAGTGATGCGGCGGCTACGGCGACAATTTAAGCGAAAATGAATAAATTGGCTATTTTTTTCTGGGAGTTAGTCTGATATGCTTGTAGGCGCATGTGTTCTTAAATAATTATCGTTAAATAATAGATATTGGGGTAATTGAAATGCATCAGGATCGTGTTAAAAAAATTAGTAATGTTCTGGTCAATTTATTTTTAATCCCATTGGTGGTAGTTGCACTATTGGGGTCACTAGCGTTGATCGTGCCGGCCTTTCAAGGTATGAGCGGGCTAGCAATTAAGCTAGTGACTGGACTAGGCGTTATCGGCTTGGTGATTGCGATCAGTCAACCAGTCCGACAGGCTTGTCGCAAACTAGTCACGGGTCTTTATGCAAAGGGTTATCCGCACCGCCGAGTCCTCATGTGGGTCGTAATTATTCTGACATTGTGTTGGCAATTAGCGGTTATTTACCTCCTTTCTGGTCAAAACGCCTATGATACTGGGAAAATTATGGATGCGGCCATTAATGGTGCTCAGGCACATCGGACGTATTTCTCGTTGAATCAAAATACCTTGATGCTGTTATTTCTAGAGCGCGGCTTTTGGTTTATGACGGGTCGACCAAGTCTATCGACCTTTGTCGTGTATGCCAACGTCATTAATTTGATCTTAATTGATAGTGGCTTTTGGCTATTAGCACATTCGGTCAAGCGATTATTTGGCAAGCAACACCAAGCCGTCTTAGTTGTGATTGGCGAGTTGTTGTTCTTATTATCACCGTGGGTCGCAGTGCCGTATACGGATACCTGGGCGTTCTTTTTGACGGCCGCAATTGTCGCGATTGGTGTTAGTTATTTTAACAGTAGCAAGACTTGGCAAAAATACGTCTGGGCCGTACTCATGGGCTTGACGGTAACGATGGCCTATCTGCTAAAGCCTTCCGTCGTGATTGCGCTAGCCGCATTTTGTTTGATTGGATTGTTCCGGCTTATCAACAATCACCATTTTCGACCGCGACTAGTTGTGCTCATCAGTACGTTGTTAGTCGTGATTGGTTTTGGGGCCAGTTTTACCGCGTATAAAAGTTTTATCCAACATCAAGACTTTGTCACCATTGATAAAAAAATGGGTCATCCGATGATTCATTTTATTGCCATTGGGATGCATGGCACCGGCGCATACAATTATCCAGACGCAGAATTAGATGTCACGATAAAGTCGCCCAAGAAGCGTCAGCAGGCGAATGTAAAGTTAATAAAAGAACGAATTAAAGGGTTTCATGGCTGGCCGAATTATCAAAGGTTTATTACGAAAAAACAAGTCAATAATATTGCTGACGGAACTTTTGCTTGGGGTACGGATGTCCAGATTGATACGAATCAGGCCAATAGTCATGTCCGTAATCAAACGATTATTAGAAGACTGTTCGCAAAACAGGGACAGACGCGTGGGAATACTTACGAGTATCGCTTTATCGCACAACTTGTCTGGAGTGTTTGCTTGGGCTTGATCTTGTTTACGGTTGGTTCGGAAACTTGGTGTGTCCAATTCTTCAAATACGGCGTCGTTGGCTTTATGTTATTCCTGCTCATATTTGAAGGTGGCCGTAGTCGCTATGTTGTCCAATTCTTACCCTTGATGATGGTTTTGGCAACGGTAGGGGCGGTCAACCTGATGACCAGAATACGTTCGCATCAGGCATTAAAGAGAGATTGATTGAGGACAGTGTGATCATTGCTGTCTCAGAATTTGTATGGGGGTTTTGAAATGAAACATTGGCAACTAAAAAACGTCAGTAATGGCTTAGTTAATTTATTTTTTATTCCATTGATTTTAATCACATTGCTTGGCGGGGCACCATTAATCTTAGCTAACTTTCAAGGGCTAAGTAGCATTGGGATCAAAGTCGTAGATGTGATTGGCTTAATACTAATACTGGCTTTAATTTGTGCACCGGTTCGTCACGCCATCAGTAAGTGGTCGCGGCCAGTTGTTCAGCTCGTGAAACGCTATCGACGGCCATTATTGTGGGTACTAATCGTTGGCACATTATTGTGGCAAGTTGCCGTTGTTTGGTTGTTGTCGGGCTTTAGTGCTTGGGATCCTGGCAAGATCATTCTAGCTGCGATTGGACAACTGCCAAACCCATCACCGTATTTTTCAAATTATCCGAATACGGTCTTCTTACTACTGTTAGAACGTGGCATTTGGCTCGTGAGTGGTCAACCGAAGCTACAAACGTTTATCGTGATTTTGAACTTTATCAATATCATCTTGATTGACAGTGGCGTGCTGATGTTGCGCGCAGTCGCAAAACGTTGGTTCGGTAAGCAACAAGCAATCCTCTTGGTCGTAGTGAGCTGGGTATTGATTGTGATGGCACCTTGGATTGCCATGCCATATTCTGATACTTGGGCGTTCTTTTTAGCGTCGTTGTGTTTGTTTTTGGGTAATTGTTTAGTTAACTCGCATCGCTGGGGTTACCGCGCAATTTTGGCAGTTGGTTTGGGGATCGCGATTATTCTTGGCTATTACATTAAACCGTCGTTAATTATTATTACAATCGCGGCTCTGATTGTGCTGGTCTTTAAAGCGATTGAACAGCCGAAAAAGCTGTTTAATCGGACGGTGTTATTGAGTGCTTGTTTGGTTATCGTTGGGGTGGGCGCTGGTGTGTTGTTTGATCATGCAATGATTGCGCATCAGGATTCAGTTAAAATTGATTCTACGCAAGCACATCCATTGACTCATTTTGTGGCCATGGGAATGTATGGTAATGGTGGCTTTCATCGTGATGATGCGGTGATGGATTATTTCATTAAGTCACCGACTGTACGTAATCAGGCCAATGTTAAATTAATTCATCAGCGTTTCAGAGCGTTTAACGGGTTGACGAATTATGAAAAGTTCTTGGTCCGAAAACAAATTAATAATACCGCTGATGGGTCATTCGGTTGGGGACAAGAAGGTCAGTTCTTACTGACAAATAAGCCTAACAATAAGAAATTGAATCATACCATCGTTCGTCGGCTATTTGCCAAGCATGGGACGGCGCAAACGAATAATTTTGAATATCGGTTTGTAGCACAATTGGTATGGATGGCAGTGCTAGTGGCATTATTCTTTACAATTAGCTTATCTGATTGGAAAGTTCAACTTTTAAAGTACGGGGTTGTTGGCTTCATGCTATTCTTACTAATATTTGAAGGTGGCCGCAGTCGTTATGTCATTCAATTTTTGCCACTGATTTTGGTATTGGCGAGTGTTGGGGGGACACGACTAATGAATATGTTGAACCGACATGGCTCACTGGATAGGCTTAAGTATTAGATAAGAAATGAATGATAGTGCTTTCTTGAAGTGTGTATTTTTAGATGATGTTTCGGATACACTTGATGATGGTCGTAGTCGCTCAAAAAGGCAATATATAATAACGCGTACGACAGTTCACAAAGCTAGATTGTGGATTACAATATTTAGCGTGGTTGAAATAACTGTGAACATAAGATTATTTACAATTGGTAGATTTAGAAAACGTTAGTCGTAGCAGACTAACCGTACATAGGAGTTGAATATGCAAAGATTAAGACGATTTAGTAGTGGTTTTGTTGATTTTTTCTTCATTCCGTTTGTTTTGGTGTCGTTTTTAGGTAGTTTAACGTTAATTTTAAGTAATTTTCAGGGATTGAGCAGTACTGGTATAAAAGTAGTAGCCATTGTGTTCTTTGGCATGATGTGCTACACGGTTTGTGCTCCGATCCGTCAATACATGAATCGTGTTTTTAAGCGGTTATTGAAAATAATTAATGAGCATCGAACGGCATTTTTAGCTGGACTGATTGTTGTCACGTTGCTTTGGCAAGTTGCCGTTGTGTTTTTGGTATCTGGAAGAAGCATCTGGGATCCGGATATTATTACAAAAACTGCGATGAGAGATCTTTCATCAGGAATGGCGCCAGATTATTTTTCAGTCAATCCGAATACGCTGCTGTTATTATTTTTAGAACATGGATTATGGCTAATCAGTGGTCGACTTGAGTTTGAGAATTTTATCATTTTTTTAAATCTTGTAAATGTATTTTTGATTGACAGTGCAGTATTGATGGTGGGAAGGGTAGCTGGACATTGGTTTGGGAAAACTTCTAAAAAAATATTATTGATGACAAGTTGGGGACTAATGGTAATGTCACCGTGGGTTGCATTACCATATTCTGATACATGGGCGTTCTTTGTCACTGCATTGGGCTTATTTCTTGGTGATTGTTTACTTCGGAACAAAATGATTAGTAGAAAATATTTGTTTGCTGTTAGTCTGGGATTGCTCATTATTTTTGGATATTACCTAAAACCATCACTAGTAATTACAGTTTTTGCGGCGGTAATAGTTTTGTCCTTTATAGTATTTGAAAATGCGAAAATTATTTTCAAGCGAACAGTATGGATAGGATTGTGCTGGATGTTGCTAGGTGCTGGAATAGGAGTGACTGCGTATCAAATTACTCTAAACCGGCAGAATTTAGTCACTTTTACAGCTGGAAAAGCACATCCGCTTTGGCATTTTATGGCAATGGGAATGCAGGGAAATGGCGCATTTTATGAACCGGATGTTGTTATGGACACACATATAAAATCACCAGTTGCACGTAAAAAAGCAAATCTTAAACTGGTTCATGAACGTTTTAAGGCATTCCATGGTTTGACAAATTATGAAAAGTTTTTAGTACAAAAACAGATTAGCAATACGGCTGACGGGTCATTTAGTTGGGGACAAGATGGGACGTTTATCATTACGAATCATGCCGATAGTGCTAGGCTCAACAATACTTTAATTCGACGATTATTTGCAAAAAATGGGATTGTTCAGGTTAATAATTTTGAATACCGGTTTATAGTGCAATTAATTTGGTGTGGTGTATTATTTATGTTGCTGTTTACAATAGGTGTTGATGATTGGAAGGTTCAATTCCTAAAATATGGGATGGTTGGTTTCATGTTGTTCTTACTGTTATTTGAGGGTGGGCGTAGTCGCTATCTGATCCAATTCTTGCCATTAACTTTGTTACTCGGATCAATTGGTGGTAAACGATTGCTTTTAGAAGTTAAAAAGTTGAGCTTATCGAAAAATATTCAGAAGTTTTGAATTATGGTAAAGTGAAAATACACAACTCTAGGTTAGATAAATCATATTTGTCAGTAAATTTAATAGATGAAATCAGCCGCGTAGCCTTTGGAGGAGTCATTGGAATGAGACGTCAACAAATCAAGAAAATTAGTAATGGCATGATTAATATATTTTTGATACCACTAACTTTGATTGCTCTTTTAGGTGGGATTCAGTTAGTTCTAAGCAATTTTCAAAGCCTGAGCAGGACTGGTTTTATAATTGTGAGTTCAGTGCTTTTAGCAATCCTAGTGTATATTATCAGTTTACCCATACGAAAATTAATAAATCGTTGCTGGAAGTGTTTGTTATGGTATATACGAAAACACAAAGTCCCATTTCTTTTGAGTTTAACTGTTGTGACAATTATGTGGCAACTTGCAGTAGTCTTTTTGTTGTCTGGAACCGGTGGTTGGGATCCTTATACAATAATGAGTACAGCAATAAGGCAAATTTCACCAAGTGTTGCCTCTATGTATTTTTCGTTGTCACCAAACACACTGTTGTTAACCTTTATAGAGCATGGTTTGTGGTTGATTAGTGGGCAGCCACAGTTACATTATTTTGTTGTGTTATTAAATGTCGTTAATATAATTTTAATCGATAGTGCAGTCCTAATGAGTGCCGTGGTGGTTAAACACTGGTTCGGGCGGCAATATGAAAAATTATTGATTGTGATGAGTTGGGTGCTTTTTGTAGTTTCTCCATGGATTGCGATTCCGTACACGGATAATTGGGCCTATTTTCTGACCGCACTGTTGCTATATGTTGGTGATGTGTACGGACGTTGTCAATATAAGTATTCGAGATATATGCTGGCAGCAGGGATAGGATTTATTATTATTTTTGCATATTTCATGAAACCTTCACTGGTTATCACAGTTTTAGCTGCTGGTATTGTTTATATTTTAAAGTTGATGGTTGACGGAAAAAATATGATTAATCGAACACTAATCATTAGCTTTGCCCTAATATTAGTAGGTGGTGGAATTGGACTCACAATTCATAAAACGATTGTGGCGCGACAAGACTTAGTAAGCATCAAACCGGGACGTGCCCATCCGCTGGTCCATTTTATGGCAATGGGTATGAAAGGTAGTGGGGCTTTTTATGCTCCTGATGTAGCATTAGATGAGCAAATTAAGTCTCCATCTGCTCGGAAAAAGGCTGACGTGAAGTTGCTTATAGAAAGATTTAAAGATTTTCATGGATTAAGTAATTACGGCAAGTTTTTGGCGCAGAAGCAGATTAACAATGTATCTGATGGTTCATTTGGTTGGGGACTAGAAGGTGGCTTTCTAACTACCAATGAATCTAATAATGAAAAACTCAATCGCACATTAATTAGGCGACTATTCGCGAAAGATGGTGTGGTTCAAGTTAATAATTTTGAATATCGTTTTTATGCTCAATTGATTTGGTGCGGTGTTTTGGCAAATTTATTGTTTACAATTTCTACAGACCGATGGCGAGTTCAGTTTTTGAAGTATAGTGTCGTAGGTTTCATGCTATTTTTGTTGTTATTTGAAGGTGGACGTAGTCGCTATGTGATTCAATTTCTACCCTTGATTTTTATGCTGGCAACGGTTGGCGGTGTGAGATTAATTTCCAGGTTGAAGCGATAGTTGTTTCTGAAACTGCAATATATAATTGCTTGTCACAAAAATAATAAGTGCTTACGAGCATTATTGCATTCTGACAATAAATATGGGGGGCAAAAAATTGAGTGAAGGGACTAATAAGCACAAAAGTAGGAAGGTTGCATTTGACTATTTAAGAATTATAGCTATTTTTTTAGTGGTTGTTTGTCACAGTATTCCCGATGCATATCCATATTTTGGCAGCGGAACTGCTGCAGTACCACGCTTTGTCATGCTAAGTCTATTTGATAAGCTATTCAGTTCACTGATGGCAGTTGCTGGAAGACTAGGGGTTCCCTTCTTTTTCATGTTGTCAGGCTATTTCTTAATCAGTGGATTTCAATTGACTGACAAGGCAATCTCGTCATTTTACAAAAAGCGGTTTCTACGGCTTCTTATTACTTTTGAACTTTGGATGATACTTTATGAAATATTTGTTAGGTATATCTTAGGCGTAAAAGCGGGGCTATTACAAATTATCACGGAATTATTATTTGTTACGAAAGAACCAAGCTACCCGAATATATTGGGCAGTGTGATGATACAGATTTGGTTCATACCTGTTATTCTTGGTATTTATCTTTTCATGCCAGTGTTGGTGGCAATAGTTAAGAAGCTACCGGAGCGGTTTAGTAGTTGGCTAATTATTTTAGCAGTTGGGTTTAATTTTGTCATACCAACCGTGAATATTCTTCTTAAATTCTTTGGAAAGGACATAGGTGTTAATGTAAGCCTGGATCATGGTTTTGGTGGGACAGAATTTGGTGTGTATGTGCTCATCGGTGCACTTATTAGACAGGGAAGGTTAGCTAAAGTGTCAGGCCAACTACTTTGGGGAGGTACCATTATTGGCATTGGCGTGACTTGGCTAATGCAATATATTGGAAATACATTGATGTCCCAGTCCTATTTTACTTGGTATGATAATTTATTTATATTCATCGCTACTGTTTCAATATTTGAGTTGGTTAATCGAATTAGAACTGATGAATACTCTTTTTCCAACGTAATAATGGTGTTTTCAGGATTTAGTTTAGGTATTTTTTTAATTCATCGTCCCATTCAAATTATCCTTGAAAAATATTTATTCTTGACAAATTCAAGCATGTTTAATTTTTTTATCAATTTATTTGCAACATATTTTTTGAGTCTGCTGTTTGTCTATTTGTTGAGTAAGGTCAAAATTTTCAGAATATATTTATTGTATGAAAAATGAGTTGGCTTTATAGAAGTTGGGTCACAGTTCAGATATCATAGTTGACTGATATTATCCAGTATTTGAAGGTGGACGTACTCTCGTTATGTCAGCCAATTTTTATCACTTATATTAATGCTTACATCAGTTGGTAGACTAAGAATAGTCGCAAGATATTTTTCAAAAGGTGAACATTAGTAAATTTTACGTATTAAACAGTTAGTTTTTTGTGTATAATGATACCTATGTGAAAAAAAGACTATTACTTTCAGAAAAGATAAGATTAGTCAAATAAATTGGCGCTATAGCGCCGCAGGAGGAGAATATAGTGATTCATCAGCTTCTGGCAGAGTTCATGGGAACCGCTTTGATGATTATTTTTGGTGTTGGAGTTCATTGTAGTGAGGTATTGAAAGGGACTAAGTATCGCGGTTCTGGACATATTTTTGCGATTACGACTTGGGGTTTTGGGATTACGATTTCGCTATTTATTTTTGGTAATGTTTGTATTAATCCAGCCATGGTCTTAGCACAATGTTTATTAGGCAATTTACCTTGGAGTGTGTTCATTCCTTATTCAATTGCTGAAGTTTTAGGTGGCGTTGTCGGCGCTGTAATTGTTTGGATCATGTATGCCGATCATTTTAAAGCTTCGGAAGGTGAAATTTCACCAATTACCATTCGTAATTTATTCTCCACAGCACCTGCTGTTCGGAATTTACCTCGTAACTTCTTTGTTGAATTCTTCGATACTTTCTTGTTTATTTCAGGTATCTTAGCAATTTCACAAATTAAGACACCTGGAATCGTGCCAATTGGTGTTGGCTTACTTGTCTGGGCAATTGGTATGGGTCTTGGTGGCCCTACTGGGTTTGCCATGAACTTGGCACGAGATATGGGCCCACGGATAGCACATGCTATCCTACCGATTAAGAATAAGGCTGATAGTGACTGGCAATATGGGATTATTGTTCCTGGGATTGCGCCATTTGTTGGTGCTGCGTGTGCGGCATTGTTTATGCGTGGTTTTTTTGGTATTTAATAGAGTAAGTAAGTGGGCGACTGGTATATATTCCAGTTGTCCCTTTTTATATCATCTAGTTAGTTAATAAATGATAACGTGCAGAGAAAATCGTGTGTATGCCCCTTCTTTCTTAACTCTTTTTTGATATAATGGCTTAATGGTACTTTATGACTTGGAGGAAAATTAAATTGAGTAAATATGATTATCTGGTAGTTGGTGCCGGTTTATTTGGAGCGGTATTTGCCCATGAAGCAGCCTTAAAGGGAAAACGTGTCAAAGTTATTGAAAAACGTGACCACATTGCAGGTAATATTTATACCAAGGAAGTTAACGGTATTCAAGTTCATCAATACGGTGCACATATCTTTCATACTTCCGACAAGCAGATCTGGAACTACGTGAACCAATTTGCAGAGTTTAATCGTTATACCAACAGCCCAGTTGCAAATTACAAGGGGCGTATGTTCAATTTACCATTTAACATGAACACTTTTAGTGAACTATGGGGAGTTCGAACGCCTGCAGAAGCCAAAGCAAAAATTCAGTCTCAAAAAGATGCCGCACAGTTAAGTGGACAGCCTAAAAATTTGGAAGAACAAGCTATTTCGTTAATCGGAACAGATATTTACGAAAAACTAATTAAAGGTTACACTGAAAAACAATGGGGGCAGAAAGCAACGGACTTACCCGCATTTATTATTCGGCGTCTCCCAGTGCGTTATACGTATGACAATAACTACTTTAATGATACATACCAAGGAATTCCAATTGGTGGTTATACACAAATCGTTGAAAAAATGTTAGCTCATCCTGAAATTGATGTGGAGACTGGTGTGGATTTCTTTGCGAATAAAGATGAGTATTTAGCAGATTATCCTAAGATTATTTTTACTGGGATGATTGATCAATATTTCAATTATCAACTTGGTGAGTTGGAATATCGATCATTACGTTTCGAGAGTGAAGAACTAGATGTTGATAATTATCAAGGCAATGCTGTAATTAACTACACAGACGCTGAGACACCATTTACCCGAATTATTGAGCACAAACATTTTGAATTTGGTAAAGGTGACAAGGGCAAAACAATCATTACACGCGAATATCCAGCTAACTGGAAACGTGGTGACGAACCATACTATCCGGTAAACAATAGCCGTAATAATTCTTTATATAAGCAATACGCTGCCTTAGCAAAGGAAGAAGGCAAGGTCGTCTTTGGTGGACGACTGGGGCAATATCGGTACTATGATATGCATCAAGTTATTCATTCAGCGCTAGTATTATGCGACAGTGAGCTCGGCAAATGAGAATGATAAAAGCAAAAGAAAAAGTAGGTTGGGGGACCATGAAAACTTATTTATTATTGAAGCGATTTTTGGACATCGTTTTATCAATAGTTGCATTAGTTGTGCTTAGTCCCATTTTTTTAGTGGTCAGTATTCTGGATAGAATCGGCGATAATAAAGGGCCACTCTTCTATCGACAGGTACGAATTGGCCTCAATGGCAAGTCATTTAAGATTATCAAGTTTCGTTCGATGGTCGTGAATGCCGACGAACGTTTGAGAGCAAATCCTGAGTTGTATCAGGAATACATCAAGAATAGTTATAAGTTACCAGAGGGGCGAGATCCGAGAATCACGTCGCTCGGTCATTTTTTGCGGAAAACATCGGTAGATGAAATTCCGCAGTTTATCAATGTTTTGAAGGGTGAAATGGCGCTTATTGGTCCCAGACCGGTTGTAGAAGAAGAACTCTCTGAGTATGGTAAGCGGGTTGATAAGTTGCTTTCGGTCAAGCCGGGTGCAATGGGATATTGGCAAGCATCGGGGCGTTCGAATATTGGTTATCCACAGCGCTGTGAAATTGAATTATTTTATGTTGATCATGCGTCCTTGTCATTTGACATCAAGATATTTTTTAAAAATATTATTAGTATTTTCCGAAGTGAAGGAGCGTACTAAACAATCATAGGAAAGTATGTCATTAGGAGGCAGTGATGAAGCGGATTCGTTGGATAGATACGGTTAGAGGCATAGCCATATTGGCAGTAATCGTTGGTCATTCGTTACAACAGACTGATAATGGGTTATTAAATCAATATATTTATGCTGTCCATATGCCAATCTTTTTTATACTCAGCGGTTACTTGTATCGCGAGAAAGGCTATAAGCGTGAGTTCACCAATGGGTTAAAAAATTTGGTGGTACCATATGCTTTTACTGCTTTAATGGTAATTATTTTAGGACTGTTGACGCCTTACAGTTTTCATATTTTGAAAGCACAGTTTCCAGATTTTCAGAGTGCTATTAAGGGCAGTCTGTATGGAGCAGGTGACGTAGGAAAGTATGCTTTTTTCCAAAATATCCAACCAATTGGTGCAATTTGGTTCCTGCTGGCAATGTTTCTTGCCATTCAGATTTTTAATGTATTAATGCGAATTACCAAAGATGTGTACCATCGGGAATTTGTGAGGTTTGTTTTTTTTAGTACCTGTGGCGTGGTAGGATTTGAAATTGGACAAGTTTATTTGTTACCTTGGTCACTAAATGCGGCGTTTTTAGTGCAAGTCTTTTTATACATGGGCTATCTAATGAAGAAATGGCGCCTGCCATACAAGATTAGCTGGTTGCTTTTATTGATTAGCTTTGGGCTTTGGACAGTTAGTGCCTCCCAAGGCTTCCTTTCGGTTGTAACGACACGGTCACCCAATATGCTTGTCAGTATTGTCGGTGCATTTGGTGGTGCGGTTTGCCTGATTCAATTTGGCAAGTGGTTATCCAGATTTAAGAAAATGGGCAGTTTTTTACAAAAGTGTGGTCATTATTCGATAATCATTTTTTGCTTTCACCTAATTGATTTAGATGCATTTAATGTTGGTGGTGTGCTTGCTGCTCGGATGAACAATAGTGTTGGTCCTAATGTGGCTGCAATCATTGTGATTGTCTATCATCTGATTATTCCACTAATGGCGATGTATACGATTAAATGGGTTCCAATTGTGAGATCGATATATTTGTCGCGTGAATATCCATTTTTGAAAAGGAGCATCGATAATTCAAAATGAAAAGAGTAAGTCTCGGTGATGTCTTAACGCGTATTTGGAAAAATGTTTTCATAATAATTATCTCGATTGCTGTCTTTGCAACTGCTAGTTATTTTATTGCTAAAAAATATAGCAAACCTAGTTATTCGGTAAGTGGGCAAGTCATGCTTTATCACGGTCATTTGAATAAATTTGATAACTTGAGTGGTGATATCGCAATGATGCCGACGTATGCGCATGTGATTACAGATTCAAAAATTATTAATGAAGTGGACAGTAATTTAAGTCAACATGCTGGCTATCATTACACGGCTGATGAGTTAACCAACATGGTTTTAGCGACACCTGCCGCTGATTCAGTTGTCATGACCATCAGTGTGACCAATGTAGACAATAAAAAAATGGCGATTGATATTGTAAATGAAGTCAGAAATGTGACGAAGAAAAGATTGAATAATATTGCTGGTGCTGGAAATGTGAGAATTCTTGGTCCCATAAAGGATACCAACGTCGAAACAAAAACAGTTTTTTCAAAGAGTCAGATTATGGAAATTGGGTTGATTTTAGGCTTATTAGTGGGAGGACTTATTGCAGCCATTAAAGGTGCCAACCTACATGCCAGGGAAGAACATTAGGTGAGGTGTTGAATATGGCGTCATTTTGGATCGGTTTGAGCTTGTTTTCAAAGAATTATTTCAATGGTGTGCCAATTTTCTTTCATCGAGTAACTTTTTGGGTGATGCTCTGCTATTGTATCGTAACTGTACTTCGAAAGCAGAAACGTAACTTATTGACTGGTCAGATATATCGTCGGCCAGTTATTATTACAATGATGGTCGCGATGATTGCACAAGTAGTGGCGATGACTCTGAGCTTTCTGATTGCAAATAATACTGTACCAATGCCGGGGGTTTTAAGCGGAACGGTTCACTTTATTGAATTAGTGACGAGTATTATGCTTACCTATACAGCAATTGCAATTTCAATAGATAGTATTGCTGATATGCGGCGCTTTATTTTGGGCGTTTTTTGGAGTCTGTTGGGATTTGAAATACTTGTGCTAATTCCGCAGATTATTGCGACATCAACTAGAGCGCTTGATCCATGGGTAAACTTCTTAGGCAGATGGTTTGAAGATCGGGAGGCTGTTCGTCCAGATTTTTATTGGAACGGGAGTTATGTTTCAAGTCTTCTACGGGTGAATGGTTTTCAAGGAGAGGCAAGTTTTCTTGCGGCTCAACTTGCTTTGGTATTCATTCCGTTTTCCATCGCGGCGATTCGGAATCGAATCGATTATTTTCATGTTGACAGCAGTAAGACGAAGCTATTAAAATATTGGTTGGCAATTTTCAGTGTGCTTGTTATACTTTTTTTTGCCAAGACAACGACGGGTTTCTTAGTCATCGGTACAACACTAATACTATTGTTTTTAGCCGCCAATAAACGTGAAAAAGTTGCATTGGCGATTACCGCAGTCATTGGATTGGTTTTAGTTGGAGTGGCGTATAGTCGAATAGCCAGTATTCACACTTTGTTAAATGAATACTTATTTAACAAAGGGAATACTTCCAATCGTCTTGGTAATTCAATTGGGTTACTGATGACATTTTTACACCATCCAATTTTAGGTGTGGGGGAAGGCTTTACAAATTACTTCACATTTGAGTACGTCCCGTCCTGGACTAGAAATAATATTGAATATATTCAACACATCTTGCCAGAAAAGTCGTTTGCCCCTCAAAGTGTATGGGGGGCCATGTTTGCGGAAAATGGCCTGATTATCATGATTCCATTGCTGTGGTTTATTTGGGATAAAATCGCAACTAGTTGGCAAATGCGACGGGTAAAACATGAAGATTCTACCTGGAATGAACGGTTTAAGCATTCTCTCATGACGGCATTCTATGTTTATCTATTAATGTTTTTGATTTTAGGGTGCTTTAGTTTTCAAATCACAGATTTTTCGACTTTGTTGATGTTTTTCTTCTTTATACATGCAATTAATTGGTTCAGTGATCACGAGAAGATTCTATAAGCGAATGCAGCAAATTACTGTTGTTCAATTTAATGGAGGATTTAGATGGATATTAAAATAATGGTGGCAGCACATAAGCCATATAAAATGCCGGAAGATACGACTTTGTATTTACCTGTATTTGTTGGAAGTGCCCTGCGGCCAAAGCCTGACGATAGCTACACTGCAGATAACACAGGTGACAACATTTCAGCAAAAAACACCACATTTAATGAGTTAACAGCGCTGTACTGGGGTTGGAAAAACTTAGACTGTGATTATATCGGCTTGGATCATTATCGTAGATATATGACTTTACATAAGTCCAAAAACATAGTGGATGTCTTAACCTCGCAACAACTTAAAAAGTTATTCCAAACGACAGATATTATCCTGCCAACCAAGCGCCATTATTACATTGAGACTAACTATTCACATTATATTCATGTACACCATGTAGAACCGTTAGAACTGACACGCGAAATTATTTCAAAAAAATATCCACGATATTTAGCGTCATTTGATAAGGTACTAAAGCGTCGGTCAGCGCACATGTTTAACATGTATATTATGAAGAAGAGTCTTAACGACAAATACTGTAAGTGGTTGTTTGATATATTATTTACTTTAGAGAAACAGGTTGACGTTAGCGGCTATGACGAATATGAGCGACGAGTATTTGGGTTTGTGAGTGAATTATTACTTGATGTGTGGCTAGATGCAAATGATTTAAGCTATGTTGAAGTTCAAAAGTCCAATTTAGAAAATGAACATTGGTTTAGGAAGATTTTTAACTTTCTTTATAGAAAATTTTTTAGAGGTCACAGAGAAAATGTCAGGTAAGTCCAAAATATGTCTAGCTGTGCCGTATTTGTCGGGGCAGGGTGGCACCGAAACTATCTTAACGACAGTTAGCCAGCTTCTAATCAATGACTATGATGTGACAATTTTGTTTGCTGATGGTGTGGGTGACGTGGATTGGCCGGCACAGCTACCGGAGCAAGTAAAAACCGTTATGGTTAGCCATTCGAATAAGATAACGAGGTTACTAAAAATTGGTGCTTTTGTACTCAAGTCTAATTTTGATGCCTATATTGCGTTGAGCACCAGCCTGATTTTTTTATTCAGTGCGTTTAGAAAATTGGCGCTAAAAAAGTACCATTTAATTTCTTGGATACATTATTCGATCTATCATGAACAAACGGTTAACCCCAAATTTTTGAAGTTAGCGGATTATCATTTGGCTATCAGTTCTGGAATCCAGCGAGAGATTGAACAACTCGGAATTAACCCAGAGACTATTTTTTTAGTTTATAATTGTGTCCCAAG
The DNA here is from genome assembly GCF_005404945.1 of Lactiplantibacillus pingfangensis. Classification (GTDB taxonomy): domain Bacteria; phylum Bacillota; class Bacilli; order Lactobacillales; family Lactobacillaceae; genus Lactiplantibacillus; species Lactiplantibacillus pingfangensis. The sequence goes on from NZ_BJDG01000003.1 coordinate 208,855, forward strand.
ACAGACAGAAATCAAATATCAGTTTCAACCTAAAATGGCAGAGTTTATCTATCTGGGTCGGGTGACTTTTGAGGGGCAAAAGAATGTCAAACTATTGTTGGATTCATTGGCCGGGCTGAAGTCAGATTGGCACTTGACCGTTTTTGGTGATGGTGCTGATTTAAAACACTGTCAAAACTATGCAGAGAAGCTCGAAATTAGCGATCAGATTAGTTGGAATGGATTTGTGAAACATCCATGGCGGCAAGTCAATAAGGCGACTGCGTTATTATTAGCGTCGAATTATGAAGGGTTTCCGATGGTTGTACTCGAGGCAATGAGCTTTGGGCTGCCGGTTGTCACAATGAACTGTCCAACTGGTCCAAGTGATATTGTCAAAAACGACCAGAATGGCTATTTGGTGCCACTTGGCTCAATAGGTGCTTATACGCAAGCGTTGGAACAGGTAAGCCAGCACAGCTTTGATGTAAGCGATGTTCAGGAGTCAATTGGAGCGTTCTATCTTGCAAGTTATACTAAAAGGATGACAATGACACTTTCGAAGATTCTAAGGAAGGAGCCGCGCTGATTTGGTGAAATTGAGTATAATTATCCCAACCTACAACTCAAGTGCAACTATTCAAAAGTTGATGGCGTCGATTCTCAATCAAGACTGTGATTTTAATTATGAAATAATTTGTATTGATGATGGGTCAACTGATGATACTTGGTCAATTTTGAGTGAGTATTCTTTGAAATCAGACCAGGTCAGGAGTTATAAGCAACGAAATCAAAAACAGGCTGCTGCGCGCAATAATGGTCTGAAACATGCCACTGGGAAATATGTGATGTTTGCCGATGCGGATGATTTTTGGCGGCCTGGATTACTAAAACAAGTGTTTTTGACTGAAAATAAATTAACAATTTTTGGAATCGAAAAGAAATATAAGTCAGAGCGCGTTTTTGAAGTCAAATCGGCACTGACTGCCAGTACAACTCCTCAAGAAATTCTACAAAATTATCTCGCCAAGAATTTGGAGATGGACGTTGGTGTTTGGAATAAAGTGTTTTTACGAAAATTAATTGAGGAAAAGCAACTCGCATTTACTAATGAAAACTTTTTTGAAGATAGCTTATTTGTGTTAGATTATCTTTCAGAAATGACCCCTGCTGATATCAATTATGTTGAGAAGCCTTTATATGTCTTAATCAAGCAAGGGCATACGACAACGAGTCACTTTTCACCGGATATTATTAATAAGTCTAATCGTTATTATCGTATTGTTAAACAGCGCCTAGTGGCTTCAAGGCTCGATCAGCGGCAAATTGATGCACTATTGATTGCATTACGTAGTCGATTACTGATTCATGTTAGTCACCACTATATTCAGTATAGTCCAACCTGGAGTGCCAACTGGGAGAAAAATTTTCTTCAAGAGAGTATGAAAACGACTCCGGTGTTAAAAAACAATTTGCTTTCAATGAAGTATAAGGTATCATGGATAGGGCTTAGATATTTTCCTAGGGTGTACAAGTTATTATATCGTAAATATAAGCCAAGTCTGTCATAGGTGTGGTATTAATAAATGATAAAAAATTTTTTGTATAAATTGACACATCGTAATCTATTGAAGGTACTTGGGAACCGACTAACAGTCTTCTACTACAATTTGAAGTACTTGCGGTTACGTTCAAAGTTTGAGAATTATCATGTGATGAGTATCCCTGAAACGTTGAAGTTAATAACTGAAAAGCACCTATCAATCAGTCGGTTTGGTGATGGTGAGTTCAAGTGGATTGAAATGCGGAAACAAGATTCTTTTCAAAGACCTGATAGGAAACTGAGTGAACGGTTAAGCAAAGTGCTGGAGTCCGATAATGAAAACTGTCTTATTGGGTTGCCGGACGCATTTTCAGGAACGGCCCAATTTACGAATGACGGTAAACGTGGATGGCGACTGATTATGGCAAAGGATGTATTGCCAATGCTACCACGTTTGGATTTGAATCGAGTATATGGCAATGCAAATATTTCGCGGCCGTACATGGACTTTAAGGATAAAGAGGCTGCACATGATACCTTTAACCAGTTTAAGCAGCTATGGCATCAACGGCAAGTTTTGATTGTTGAAGGGGCTAAATCGCGTTTAGGTGTTGGCAATGATTTATTTCACTCTGCTGCTTCAGTTCATCGAATTTTGTGTCCTGAGCGGGATGCGTGGGAAAGGTACCAAGAAATTTATGATGCGACGATCAGAATTGCCAATCGTTTGGAAGATCCTATTGTAATTGTTGCTTTGGGGCCAACTGCCACAGTATTGGCGTTTGATTTGTCTCATGCGGGGATACAAGCTTTGGATCTTGGACATGTCGATGTCGAATACGAGTGGATGAAGGCCGGCTATCAAAAGAAGCATGCCATTCCTGGTAAGTATGTGAATGAGGCACCCACAGAAGGTGGTCGTGAGGTAAATGCGACCATCAATAATCAAAAGTATAACAATCAGATTGTTATGAAAGTAGGAATTGAGTAAATTGGAAAAGTCTACCTGTGCCATTGTCGTGACATATAATCGACTCGCGTTGTTGAAGCAATGCCTAGACAAGTTATTAAATCAGTCCGAACCAGTTTCACATATTGTTGTCGTCAATAATAAAAGTACGGATGGGACGACCTCTTATCTAAATGCGTTGAAAAATCCTAAGGTATTAGTGTTAAACATGTCTGAGAATTTGGGCGGTGCCAAAGGATTCAACACTGGAATGAAGTATGCTTTTCAAAAAACTCAGGACAACTTTTTTTGGATTATGGATGATGATACTTTTCCAGATGAAGACGCCCTGCGAGAGTTGTTGAAAGCAGAGCAAGACTTGCATGCTGAGGTTGGTTTTCTATGTAGCAACGTCCGTTGGAAGGATGGTCAAACGACTAATATTCCAGCAGTTGCCAGTCGATGGAGTGAAAAGATTGATTCGGGAATTGTCAAAGTTGAAACAGCAACTTTTGTTTCGGTGATGGTTTCAAGAAGGGTCGTTAGAGAACTTGGATTGCCCACAGCTGCGCTATTTATTTGGGGTGATGATACTGAGTTTACAACACGTCTTTCTGCAAAATATCCTTGTTATTTTGTCACTAACAGTCATGTGTTACATTTTTCCGAAAAAAACATTAGTGATGTGACCGTTGAAAACGATAGTTTAAATCGACTATCACGGTATAGATATATGTATCGGAATCTGATTTTTATTGACAAAAAATATCATTCGAAGAAGAAAATGATTAAACGAATTTTGGGAAATCTGATTTCTGCCTTATTAATTTTGTTCAAAAGTCATGATCATCGCTTTAAACGAAGTGGCGTCATTTTGAGTGGGACTTTTAAAGGGCTCATTTTTAATCCTAAAACTGAATATGTTAAGTAATAATGCGTTCTATTGGAGTTGTCAATTTGTAATTCTAATAGAACGTTTTTGTTTTTAGAACGAGCTATCTATAAAAAAGCTCGGCGGAAGTACCTCCGTCGAGCCTTTGAGCGAAATAGTTATTCTTTTCGAAAAAGTTTTAATTGTTTCAATATTGTTGGTTTCAAGATTAATAGCAGGCCAACATAAATGAGTAGCCCAATTAAGATTTGGATAATTAGATTGACCGTTGAAATTGGCATCATGACGTTAAGTTCATAGACTGTTATAAACATAATTACGGCTGAAAGTGCATATTTCCCAAAATTAATGAATAGTTTTGGAATACTCAGGTCTTTTCGGACACAGAACAATTGATATGCGGTAACGGCTAATTCTGAAAAGACCGTGGCATACATGGCACCACGAACCCCCAAAAATAGGATTAGCGGGACGTTTATGATTATATTAACGAGAGCACCAAGCACAACAGACTTGGTGAATTCCTTAGTTCTTTTCGTCGGTAATAAATACTGTTGTCCAAGAACATTACTAAGACCAATGAAGATAATAATTGGTGCTTCAATAATCAAAAGTGTATTGACCGATGAAAACTTAGCACCGAAGAACCAGGGAGCAAAGGTTGTGGCAACACCCGCAATTCCAAATGCCATTGGCATCGAAATTGCCAAAACAAAATCGAATGACAAGTATAAATACTTTTTCACCTGTGCCATTTTATGATTTGCATACAAGTTTGCGATGTGGGGTAACATGACAGTCCCGGTGGCAGTGACGACTGCCAAGACGATCTTGATTAATTTGTCCGAGTAATCGTAGTATCCTGAGGCCACGACTGAATCAAGTTTCCAAAGCATTGTCTTGTTAACCGCTAAATAAATGGTTGTGGCAACTTGTGGAACGAACAGAGACAACGATGGTAGTAAGTGCCGAAAAAGATTGATTTTAGGCCAGACCGGCTTAGAAATCGATTTAATCAGATACGGCCAGAGACTAACATTTCCCAAAAGCTGTGATAAAGAAAGTATTAAAATGTATGTGCCAACATCATGGCTGCTTTTAACAAGTGTAAAAATAGCAACTAACGATGCAAGTTTAACGAATGTGTTACGAACAACGGTTTTCTTAAAATCTTCTAATCCCATGAAATACCATGAAATATCAAAGGCACCTGCGATAATATAGAAGGACTGATAAAAAAAGGCCATCTTAAACTGGGTTTCAAACAGTAGAAAAATTAAAAAGGCAATGTAGGCGAGGGCAATCGTTAGAATTTGTAACAATTCGATTTCCCAAAACACTTGTGAACGCTTTTGTTCATCATCTCTAATAAATGCAATTTCGCGATTGCCGTATATTGTGATTCCAACTGTTCCAGCTAACAGAAAATAGGTAATCACTGAATTTGTCGTCGCATTGATACCAACACCGGTTGGACCAAGCACACGAGAAATATAAGGAACTGTAAGTAATGGTGTTAGCAAGATTAGAAGATTATAACTGGCGTTGTATAGGTAATTTTTGACTAACTTCATTAAGGTCCTCCTCAGAACGGATGACTAAAATAATCAATTTGATGTATAAAAACGACCTTTTCATTTTAGCATATTATGTCTTCGAAGTGTGTTGAATTTGGGACTTAAAGCTAGTCCTAACCGACTGGCGGTGGAAATAAAGAAGCTGAGGGTCAACCAATCGATGGACAATAGTTAATGCTTACGTGGTAGCTTTTGTTTGATGGTGCGCCCCAATATGAATAGAACAGTTGGAAAGCATTGTGGCGTTAAGCCGATAAAGTGTAATAAAAGTTACTATCGAAAAACGGCTCTATAATATCTGTTGTTGGTAATCAAGACCAATCTTGATTACTGGCAACGGATTTTTTATGTGCTTTTTATAC
>NZ_BJDG01000004.1 GCF_005404945.1 Lactiplantibacillus pingfangensis
TCACCACTTCGTGGGAGCTTCACATTGGCCATACGCCAGCCATAGTTAATGATCTTGGCATGCTTTTTAGGGTTAACAATCCCACATTGTGGGCACGCTTTTGGACGGTAGTCTAAAACGGCATCAACGAGGAGTTGATGTGGTTCTCTGGTAATTCGAAACTTTTTAATATTTTGGTCTTCTATTCCGAGTAAAGTTCTAGTATCATTATCCATGGATATAGTCGCTTTCTTTCTTCTTGAAATGTGGTGTGGATAGACAAAGCCTAGTGACTATGTCTATTTTTTTACGCAATTATTAGTTTACCATACATATTTATTTATACTGTACGGCATAAAAAGTGCATAAAAAATCCGTTGCCAGTAACCAAGATTGGTCTTGATTACCAACAACAGATATTATAGAGCCCCTTTGTCCAGTATCAAGGTCAGAACCACGCCTTCGCCCCACTAATTGACCGTTTCTGGCAAGCACGGGATGTCGCACAAATCATGACGGAACGCTTAGTCAGTTTGATGTGAGCTAAAAAAAATGGTCGACGAGCAATTATTGCTTGTCGGCCATTTTATTGTTCGAAGAAAAGCTATTCAGAATCGTTGTATGATGCCTAGTTCGCTGTTGATTAGCTGCGTTCATATAGGCAACAGGTACTTCCAAATCAATGGAAATTCCGCTCCAGCAGGCAGAATCGTTGTGCTATGTGGGACAATTCCAGCCAAAGGACGATCTGGAGCTTCGATTCTACCTGTCTCCACTAAGCTAAATAAACTGAAGGTTGAGACTGATGGAATCGGTCGTGATGGTGGCGTTACATCGGCTGTTTTTTTGCCGACGTTACGCCACGGACGGTCCGGGACACTTGCGCTTTTGGCAAGGGTTCCGGGCGAGGTCCAAGACGTTCCTCAGGCTTGGACCGGTCCCACGGCCGCATGTTATCAGTCCCAACCGGAAGTAAAGTCTGTCTGAACTGATAGTTGACACACTACGGCTTACTTTCAACCTTCAGTAACTTTTTCACTCGCTACTCGGTCAAATAACTCGTTTGATTCCAAGTCACCAGCTGAAAATTAACGTTATCATGAGTTTCGACAATCGTTAAACTATCGTTATCCACAATCCCATGACCGACCGTGTTCAAAACCTTCCCGTCCACGACAAATGGTGCCCGTAGCCCAGAAACTGGTACGCCCATCAAGGTTTTCAGTGTCATTGTCGTCACTAGACCGTGTGACACAATCAACACCGGTTGTGGATTAGCCACACCAGCCTTAGCCACTGCATCATGGACCGCAGCAGTTGTGCGTGCAACAAATTCGGCATAGGTCTCCCCACCGTTGGCCAGTTCCGGTTGATAGGCCGCGGGATGATGAATCACGTTTTCCAGTTGGTCTTTGGGCGTTACGTCCTGCTCCAATTGACCGTCCCAACTCCCAAAGTCTAGCTCACTGAAACGCTGGTCAATCGTGATGGCTGGTTGCCACTGATTTTCCGCCGTGATCAACTTGGCCGTATCCAAGGCGCGGCCTTGTGGACTACTATACACATGCGAAAATTGCGTCCGCTGCAAATATTTTCCAGCGGCTTTGGCACCGGTAATTCCACTCTCAACTAGTGGTGAATCCGCCGAACCACCTTGGAATCGTTGTTCCACGTTATACTGTGTTCGACCATGCCGCACAAAATAAAGTTGCATCGCTATCTTCCTCCTAATGACACTCATGGCTTCATTTTACCTATCTTGAGACAATAAAAAAAGCCTCAGAGCTTGTCTGGGCTTCCCATCTCATTAAATCTTTTTGACCATATGCGCATAGGGATACACGCCAATCATCAATTGACCATCTACAGTAAACCCTTGGCGACGGTATAATTTGGCTGCTCGGGGATTACCATCATCCACATTTAAACTGAGCTTAGTCTCACCCAAGTCTGCAACTAGTTTTGGCAATGCCGTCAGTAACTGACTACCGATACCTTGACCTTGTGTCTGCGGATCAACCGCCAGCATACTCAAATACCATTCGCCAGGACGAGCTTCACCACCGAGTTCTAATGGCCCAGTAAAACCGGGCTGTGCCGCGGAAACTTTCGCTAAGATCTCATTAACAGCCACTTCATTTTCAGCTGGATGGCCAAATGCCACCCCTAATACGTGGTCGTCGTTCACCGCGACAAACGTTTGTGCCAAACCCGCCAAGTTTTCAGGCATGGCATACAGCTTGGTTAACATCGCCAGCAAGCCGGCATCACTCACGTTTTTCAACACGGGCATTTCCATATCGCGATAAATCATCGCAATCAGTGCTGCGATCTGGGCGCTGTCTTGCGGTTGTGCTTTTCTAATTTCCATCATAGCCTCCCACAACTAAGTTTCACTTCACCCTACCAGATTAACCGGCAGGACGTCAATCTTTCAGCTTAGCCGCGCGTCGGTGTTCCAGCGTCATCACCCAAGTTGTAATCGGTACGGCCAAAATCACACCGATCAAAGAAAACATCACCATTAAAACTTCACCCACAAAAATTTTATTGTTGATCACACTCCCGAATGAGTAATGGAGCCCCGAGAACCAGATGAATAACGCCAAAAATCCCCCGAAGAAGCCAAAGAACAGCGTGTTAAACGTCGTCCCAATGATTTGCTTTCCAATGCTAATCCCATCAATATACAGACGTTTAGTCGCGACATGTGGATGTTGTTCAATGATCTCGCTCAATCCAGCGGCAATCGCAATGCTAGCCTCAGCAATGGCACCCAATGTGCTTAGAATCGCTTCCGTCACTGCAACACCCACAAACGAGACGCCAATCGTTAACGACATGCCTTCTAGATCTTCACTATCTTCCAAACTGAAACCTTGTGCCATAATCCAGTGTTCGACTGGAAAAATCAGCAAAATCAATGCCACCATAATAATTAAAGACGCAATATACGCGGTTTTCGCCGCTAACTCGTTATCTTCACCAAAGAAAATTGTAAATGCCAGAATCACCGTGCCAATCACTAAGGAGACCCCCATCGCTGGAAAGCCCCACGAAATCAGGACGATCGACAAAAACAGTAAGGCAAAATTAAAAATTAGACTTAAAAAGGCTGTTGCCCCAGTTTTGCCGCCGATAATCGTCATTAATGCAAATAACACTAGTCCTAAAACAGTTATCGTACTCATGCGGTCGTCACCTCCCGTGGCATCAGACGACTCGCCAGCCAGCTTGCAACCGGAATTGCTAAAACAATCCCAATGCCGGAAATCAAACTTTGAACCATGCCGAGTGACATATTCATCGTAAAGGTATAGCCCCAATTATTGCCATTTCGTAAATAAAGCAAGGTCATTGAAAAAGTATCCGCCATAAAAATTAAAAATAGCACATTAATTAACGGTCCCATAATTGAATGGCCGATTTGCAAGCCAGATTTGAAAACTTGGTTCGGGGAAATGTCTGGTCGTTCTTCTTGTAATTGGAATAAGGAGGCGACAATGTCCGTTGATTCATCCATCACGGCACCTAGTGATCCCAGAATCGTTTCCACTAAGAACAACGGCTTGGGGACTTGGGTCACGTACTGCATCGCCTCATAGGTCACACCACGCTCGTGTGTCACACTAAAGACGATTAGACTAATAATAACCGCTAACCCGGTTCCGGCGATGGTGGCGCCAAGTGTGACCAGCATTTTACGCGAAAAGCCGAGTACCAACCATAATGTTAGGACGGCAAAGAGGACCGCCAAAATGCCAAATAAAGTATAGAGATGACCACCATTCGTCGCTAAATCAATCTGAATGGCACCGTAAAATAACACGGCGTTCAAGGTCACGCTGAGTAAGGCCATCAGCCCACTAAACCGCATAATCAGTAGCAGTAAGGCCAACGTCAGCCAGGCAACAAATGCTAGCGTCGTATCCCGCTTCAAGCCTTGGATCGTAATCGCCGCATCTTTCTCGCTTGGAATACGTAAAAAAACTTGGTTGCCAATCCGGTAATCTTGGTCCATGGCTTGCGATTTCGTATACGTATTCTTCAGTCGATAACTGTGTCCCTGATGTCGGTTATTGAGCACTTTCACCGTGACCCACTGTGTATAAGTCGCATCCTTGTTATTAAATTCATCCGTCGTGGCGGTATGATTAATCTTTTTAATGGCGGTCACCTTAGCCACCGTCTGCTGATAAAGGCCGGCATTGACCCGCGTTAAGCCGACACCAATTAGACCGACAGTAATGACTAGAAGCGTCAGCCACAAACCCCAATGTTGTTGTATCCGTTGCATCACTTTTTTCACCCTTCTCACTTAAGCTACTTCCAGCTTAGCACTACCAACGACCCACTGATGCCTTCCTGACCAATCTTTACCAGAACCTAAGCAGTTTCAATCATGACCTTTAGGGCTTGCAACCAAGCCACTTCTGTGACATCGCGACTGCGTTTCGCCAACTTCAACCCCCGTTCAACTTGCGTCAATGCTAATGCTGGTTGGTTAGCGACTCGCCAATTATAGACCGCCTGTAATTTAAAATTAGCTAGTGGTTCATAACGCTGTAACACCTGCTTAACCCCAGTATCTTGATACCAACCGACAATTTGTGGCTCCGTTCGATTCGCCAATAAATTCCAATAAATTGTGGCATCGAGGTACTTGGCTAAATCAGCCGGTGGCAACGTATTAAAGCTCGGTTCCAAACGGGCTAAGCCTGCCAATAAGTCAGGGGTACTCAGACCATGTTGCAACCCCCAGGCGAGCGTCAGGTAAGCTTGGCGAACGACAAAGTAATTCTGATTGCCACCACCACGAGGCATGACAATCATCGCCGCATCCAAATCAGCTACACTACCGGTTTGGGCCTTCAACGCCGTTGCCACTGCCGTGACGTAGGCCGCCGTCATCGCTGCGTCCGACTCCCGCGCAGTCTGAAAATCTTTGGCCGCAGTTGGCCGTCCATGTATGTTCATCGGTAACAACTGACCAATTTTTAACGTGTTGGTCCAAATCCAAATGATAAATGCCAGTAGCCACAGATTGAAACTTAGCTTAAATTGACCCAATGTGACCAGACTCATGACCACGGTAATCAAACTAAACAGGCCACCACCAAAGCAATAGACCGCATGATTGAATTTGTGGGCATCCGCCGGTGGCATCGCCACTAAATGCGGATAAGTGCTCATCGGATGGCTGAAGCGCCAATGACCATCACGCTTAGTCAATTGATATCGAAATCCAGCCCACTGGACCACCCGGGCGCCGATCAAGCGAAAACTGACCCACTGGCCAAGTTCATAAATTAAGGTTGCGCCTAATTCGCTCACAATCAGTGCTAACCCTAACCAACCAACTGTGGCAATAAATTGTCCCACTGCCTGCATACAACTGCCTCCTTGTCACACTAATGATTAATTAAATTATACGTTACTTTTGGACGAGCCGAAACCGTAGATACTCACAGCGTCACCATTTTAAGGTCACAATCGTGGCGATATTGTCACAAGACTTGCAACTTAATTTTCCCAAGACATGCTAGTGAGCTTTAGAATCTCCCAATCGTTACGGCCGAAACCAGCCAACCAAGACTATGACGATAAAAAAGCAGCAGCCAGACTAGCAATTGTTGTGCAACCCAGACAAATACTGATATCACAACTATTCTAGCCTATTGCAATCCGACTAGTTGCGCGAATGCTCCTCTCAATTTGCGGAATGGTCGCCGAAGCTTGCTTGTATGCAACTAGCAAAGTGACCGATAGTAGCCTTAATTAAGATCTACTTAGGAGGAAGAATCCATGCTCAATGTCCAAAACGTCAATACTTATATTGGCCGGAAACGACTGATCAAAGGCGCGACTTTTACAATCCATCAAGGCGACATCGTTGGTTTGATTGGTCCTAACGGTGCTGGAAAAACAACGCTGATGAAAACAATCCTGGGACTCACCAAATTTGACGGCCAAATTCAATTCAACCAACAACCGGTGACGGAAAACCAACACGATGCGTTAGCCAACGTTGGGGCCTTGATTGAACACCCTGCAATTTATCCCTTTTTAACAGGCCAACAGAACTTGGCCCTCTACGCACACGATGCGGCTGATCGACAACAACTTATTTCTGAATTAGGCATGACCGACTACATTCAGGCTAAATCCAAGGGCTATTCCTTAGGGATGAAACAAAAATTGGGTATTGCCATTGCGCTGCTAAATCATCCACAACTGGTCATCCTTGATGAACCGATGAATGGTCTTGACGTCACAGCCACAATTGGTGTTCGCCGACTTATTCAGCAATACGCGGCACAGGGGACTGCCTTCTTAATTTCAAGCCACATTCTGAGTGAACTTCAAAAAGTGATGACCAAAATTGTGCTCATTAATCACGGTGAAATCATTGTCGACCAACCTATCGTCGCGTTTGAACAGCTTCATCATCAAGCCGACAAGTTGCTCACAGAAGATTTCTCGTTGACTGCAAAAATTTTAAAAGAACATCACATCCATTACGTCCTAGACGGTAATGCCTTTCAAATTAACCACAAAAACAGTTTTGAAATCCAAGATATGCTTAGTTCGCAACAGATTCACATACGAGAACTAACGCCAGTGGCTCGTAATTTAGAACAACTCGTCGTCAATATTTTGGATCAACAACGGAGTGATCACCATGAAGCATAGTTTAAGCGCAGAACTATTCAAGTTTACCCATCAAAAGACCGCTAGTGTCGGAATCCTGACACTACTACTTTTGATGATATATAGTGTTTTAACCACTAACACTACCGCCACACAAGTTGTGTTTGAATTCGGTGCTGTCCAGTGGATTCCGATTATTATAATTGCAGTTGCGTCGGCGTTCTTTGACATGGAGTATCGCAACCGAACAATTCTAATTCTCCTTTATAAAAACACCAACCACTGGCAAATCTATCTGGCAAAACTGTTGATTGTTTGGTTATACAGCGTCATCTTAACCCTCATTGCCACCTTTTTCACGATCGTCCTCAAGTCCTGGCTGGTGGGCAGCAATCAGTTATCGTGGTCAGCATTGATCATTGATCGCCAGACACAACTCAGTTTGCTCATTGGTAATGTACTGGGCACTCTAATCTATGCCCTATTCATTGTGACCCTTTCGTTCATGCTGATTATGCTACTGAAACTTAACGCCGCAGTAATCGGTGTGGGCTTGGCACTGGGATTTCTTGGTGCTGGCTTCTCAATCGCGTTCATGAAATCTTTCATAACTTTAATACCCCTATTTCGCTGGAACCCATTGAACATGATTTTCATTACACAACAACTCGCAAACCCATCATTTGCAGCAATTTCACATCTTAGCAACGGTGAAATCATTGTCGGTAATTTAATTTACAGCGTAATTTTTACGATCTTGGGATATGACTTATTCAAGAAACGGTGCTGCTAAATTAATTAAGAAAGGAACAGTTAAAATGGCCTTTAGTCTCTATCAAGAATTTTATAAGCTCAGTCATCGAAAGTTAGCCTGGTTGGCTCCGCTCGTGCTACTTGTACTCATGATTTCAACCGGTCTGGCAATGGGATATAATGAAAGCAGACTTCTCATGGCAACTTGCTATGATGCACCAGACTGGATGATGTTAATTCTAGTTGTGGTGGGAGCAACGACTTTTTCGATGGAGTTTCAAAATAACGCAATTCTCACTTTACTCTATAAGTCGCCAAATAAGGCCTTGGCTTATTTAGCCAAATATCTCGTGATTCTGGCCTACAATGTCTGGCTGCATCTTATCGCCATACTTTTCACAGTCGGACTTCACGCACTTCCCATGAATCAATCCATGGCATGGTCAGTGCGCTACCGCTATCAACAACCGCTGTGGGAAAACATGTTAAAAACCATGACGCTGGATATTCTCACCACAACCTTTATTATCAGTCTGATCTTTCTGCTCTCCTGTCTGATTAATAGTAATGCGGTTGTGATCAGCGTTAGCTTATTGATGGTTTTCATGGGCCAGTTTATCTCTGCTAACCTGCTGAACGCTGGAAAGTTCACGCAAGTCTTGCGCTGGAATCCGTTTAACATGACGAATCTCACTCGCCAATATTACAACCATGCGACTTACTTCGACACGAGTCATCTACTTAATCAGCAATTAATACTGGGAACACTCGGTTACACACTACTCTTTGTAGTGGCTGGCTACCTTATTTTTAGAAAAAAACGCTTCTAACCGATCAGGAGGAATCACATATGAACAAATTTCCCGAACAATTAAAAAAGCTTCGCAAGGAACAGCACACGACCCAAGATGATTTAGCCAGCAAGCTATTCGTGACGCGTCAGGCCGTTTCCAAATGGGAATCTGGTGACTCCACTCCCGACTTGAACAACTTGATTAAACTAACGGATATTTTTAACGTTAGCCTAGATACTTTGGTCTTTGGCGCTGAAAAAGAAGCTAAGGTTGATACTTCAGAGTTTGTCTTTGATCCTAAACGTAACCGCTATGTTCGCCGCTTTGGCAAAATGAATTTTTGGGACTTCTTATCCGGTTATTGGTGGGCTGTTTTGGTGGTAATCTTTATGCTTGGCTTCTTTTCTATGTTCTGGGCGGGTCGGTAGTCATTGAAACTAAAACAGTGCACGCTAATGACTAATTATTGAAATTAGTCATTAGCGTGCACTGTTTATTTTTCACATTGAGCAATTCGTTGGCAAACAGACCGGGCCAACACAACACGCCTATTCACATATCGAAAAAATGCGCCCCCCGAGAATCGAACTCGGATCGCAAGGACCGAAATCTCGCGTGCTATCCTTTACACTAAGGGCGCCCACAGCTCTATGTTAGCACAAATTAGCGGCGGCGGTGTTTGACAACCGTGAAAAAGTGCAAAATTGATGCCAGTAAAACATAAAATATCAACACGAACACGCCATAGTAGACCCAGAAATTATGTAGTGGTATCACGAGTCCAATTGCCGCTTCAATTCCCATCGTTACTAACGCCATCACGGCAATCATGCCGAATAATTCAATATAACGTTTCACAGTATTATCATCTCGCTCCTTTTTTAACGCCGCTTTACGACCAACTCGTTCGCCTTCTGCCTGTTTCGCGGCAGACAATGTTTTCATGCCCCAAGTATGGGTGACGACAATCTCACGCAGCTTAATTAGGCCGCCCATGGTGAGAAACTTATCCATCGTCTTAAACGCGGCATCCGTCACACCAGTCAAATAATTTTCGATACCACCGGCATAACAGTCGGTAATTGTCACATAATGTTTGTTTTTAAAGCGATCTGGCACTGCCTCACCAACCGCATTGTAACGCGCAATTCGACTGCGAAAACAATCCAAAAAGTTTTTCATCACCCCTGATAGACTACCCAAATAGACTGGCGCCGCTAGCACCCACACATCCGCAGCTAACAGCTTGGCTTCTAATTTGTCAAGTACCGGGTTAGACTGGTTATCGTGATCCGGCTTAATCTCGTAGTCCGCCAAATTTATCCAATCCGTCGTGGCAGTTTGACTGGCGCCCGCTAAGACCGCCTGTAACATTTTGCTAGTCACCCCGTCAGGCTGATGGGCCCCTAAAATTCCTAATACTTTCATCTCGCTCGCTCCTTACAAACAACTATTTTACCCTATTTTTAAATATACGGATATAAAACAAACATTAATGATTTAAGTGCCTAATAATGAATCCTTACAATAAAAACAATTGACAACTAATTGAGGACTTGTTTTAATGAAGTATAAGTAACGTTGTATCGTTAGCCCACAGTCCGCTCGACAACTTGCGGACTTTAACGATTTGAATCAGTTAGTATCTACCGATAATACTAACGCATTCTCATAAATTGTGCTCGATTAACTTTGCGACACAAACGTCACGAATGGCGTAGTTGTTCGCTTAACCCGTTCCAAAGCCGGTTTCAGTGTCTTTTAAGCCACCGTGGGGGAATCAGGTCTAAGTGAATCAAATAGAATCTGAAAGGACTAGTTCAGTTATGGCTAATTATGAAAAATCTGAAACAGCATTAGCAGCAAGTGCCCAACTTATTGGGATCTTTGCAGAAAAGGTCCGCCGTCAAATCATCATTGCTCTGGGGAACAGTGCCGACGGTTTAAATGTGACTGACATTACTGCCCTCGTCAATATTTCACGGCCAGCGGTTTCGCATCATCTTCGCTTGATGCGTGAGGCTGGTGTGATTGATATGCGCAGTAACGGGGTTGAACATATTTATTACCTGACTTTGACTGACCCGCTTGCCCAGTTAACGGCAACCTTTGCCACCCTGGCAGCGGATTCCGAGCCAGTTGCTGGTAATTAACTTGATTGTAACTAAAATAGTCACGGCCGAAAGTCATGAGTTTAATGACCTTTAGCACGTGACTATTTTTTTGCTTAATTATGCGTTAGTCATAGCCGTTAACGTCTGCACCAACGCTTGTAAATCGGCTGGTAACGGCGCTTCAAATTCACGCCGCTCACCGCTGAATGGATCTTTAAATGTCAACGTTGACGCATGTAGCGCTTGGCGCTTGATCAACTGCTGATCACCACCATAAAGTTGATCCCCCAATAACGGATGGCCCAAATGAGTGAGATGTACCCGAATTTGATGGGTCCGGCCAGTGACCAAGCCCAACTTGACCTCGGTGACTTGATCACCAAAGGTTTGCTCAACCCAATACTTAGTGATTGCCTTTTGACCAGTGTCCATCACTTCACGCCGGGGGCTTTCCGTCGGTCGACCAATTGGGGCTTTAATCGTGCCTTTGGCGGGCGTCACTTCGCCACTGACCCAAGCCAGATAAGTCTTCCGCAAGGTATGTGCGGTTGGTTCAACCGTTAACATGCCTTGAGCGACACGATGCTTCGCAATTAAGACCAAGCCACTCGTGTCGCGATCTAAACGGGTAATCAAATGGGACTTTAAGTTTTCGGCCCCTTCACGGACCAGATGGCCCTTGACCCGATTGACTAACGTATCGGTTTGATTACTGGGGCCAGGGACACTCGTTAAGCCGGCTGGTTTATTCACAACCAACCAATTCGCATCTTCATATAAAACGTCGATCGGTTGATCACTGCTAGCAACAGTCTCATCTGCCGCTTCCGCGGGTAAAATAATGCCCGCAGTATCGCCAGTTGCAACTGTAATTTCGCCCGTTCGCGCGTCACCATTGACGACGAACTCACCACTACCGTGTTTGATTTCTTTGATTAAGCGCATACTAATCCCGTGCGTCGTTAAAAAACGTTTCATTGAAACTGGTTCCGCTGTATTTTGCCAAGTAATTTGCATCCAATCACACCTCCGAAGGGTTAAAAATAGTTTAAAATCTAATTTTCAAGTTTGTACAAGCGTGGTATAGTTAGGTTAATTTGAGTGAATCATAACTTTGGGGGAATTGACTATGCACTATCACCATCAAAACCGGGTCCGTCGGCTAGCCTTGGCAGCCACAATCACCGTAGGACTAGGCGTTATTGGGGTCACGATTAATGATCTTTTGCAACCAACTGTCGTGCCAGAAAAAGCAGCACCCACGACCGTCGTCGCCAAAGCAAAACCAGCCACGACTAAAACGGCAGTCAAACAGCCATTGCCAACGGTAGTTACTAATCAAGCCATTGACCGCTATATGACTAAGCTTAACTTTTCAGGAAGCATCTTAGTCGTCCAAAACAATCAAGTCATGATCCGTAAAGGCTACGGCTTGCGTGATCGCCAGAAAAATCTGCCAAATGAGGTCACAACACCGTATTACATTGGGTCGGCCCAAAAAGCCATCATCGCCACCGCCATCTTGCAACTGCAAGACGCGGGCAAACTAAAAGTTGACGCCCCAATCAGTACCTATCTGCCAAACTTTCCTAATGGTCACACGATTAAACTCCGCAATTTATTGACGCATACGTCTGGCATCATTGGTCATGCAGAAACCAACGACGCCATTACGCCAACTGAGCTAGTTAAAGATATTGAAAAACAAGGGATTCGGGCACAGCCTGGCCAATGGCGCTATTTAGATAGCAATTATACGGTCTTAGCTTATCTCGTCGAAAAAATCAGTGGTCAGCAGCTTTTGCCCTACTTGGAAAAACACATTTTTCAGCCAGCTGGCATGGATTCCTCTGGTTCTTACAAAACCTTCAATCAAGTCGCCAATCATTCAATCGGCTATAAAATCAAAAATGGGCAATACACCACGCCTGAATTACCAGATTTATCCCAATTATTTGGTTGTGGTAATCTCTACATGACAGTCGATGATATGTACCGTTTTGATCGCGCCTTGATGACCGACAAACTAATTTCCAAAGCCGCTCGCAAAGACATGCTCACGGCCGGCAGTTCTTCGACTTATGGCATGGGTTTCTATGTGAATCCTGCCAGTTACAGTAATCACGGCATTTTGTCCGGCTGGAACATTATCAATAACTTTAGCCGTAGCGGTAATACCACGATCGTCATCATGTCCAACGTCCAAAACGGCGTGAAATCTTATGGTAAAGTTGCCAGTGATATTTATGGCCTTTTGGCGCAATCACCCACGCAACAGCCTAAACCAGCAACGGTCAGTCGGCAGTAGCCGGCTGATGCACATAGGCGCGAATCGTTGCCATAAAGGTCTCACCATATTTTTCTAGTTTGCTGGCCCCAACCCCTTTGACGTTGAGAAAGGCGTCATCATTTTCAGGCAATAAGTCACACATGGAATGTAACGTTTTATCAGAAAAAATCACGAATGGTGGCACGTGCTGCGTCTCAGCCAAGCCATGACGCAATGTCCGTAATTGTTCAAATAACGCATCATTCACCGGCACAGACTTTTCAACGGTCTGTGCCGTTTTGCGCATCACTTGAGATTCACCCTTCAAGACAGCGACCCCCGCCTGCGTAACCGTCAGCGTGGGGTATTGACCGCCCATCGTTTGCAAATAACCGGTTGCCGTCAAAAAGTCAATCAATTCAGTCACACTTTTTTGCCGTTGACCGGCCATGATCCCGTATGTCGGCAGCTCACTCAAATTCAGCTCACGCACGCGTTGGTTGTTAGCTCCACATAGCACTTGGGCTACCACGCCTTTCCCAAAACGCGAATGTAGCCGAACGACACAGGACAGCACTTTTTGCGTTGCGGTCGTAATATCTTGGGCCGTGCGGTCATCACGACAGTTACTGCAACGACCACAGGGTTCGGAATCTTCACCAAAATAATTCAAAATAAACTGCTGCAAACAACCTTGCGTATTCGCATACTGCGTCATTAACTGCAGCTTATGATAAGATCGGTGCTTATGTTCATCGTCCATTTCCGATTCATCAATGAAGAAATGTTGAATTTGAATATCCTTGGCACGATAAATCAGGATAGCCTGACTTGGTAACCCGTCTCGCCCCGCACGACCGGCCTCTTGATAGTAAGCTTCCAGTGTTCCCGGCACTTGCGCATGAATAACGAATCGAACATTACTTTTATCAATGCCCATCCCAAACGCATTGGTCGCCACCATGACCTGCACCCGATCGTACAGAAAATCTTCTTGATTCTGCCGCCGGACGTCATCATCCAACCCAGCATGATACATCGTGGCTTGCACGTGATGCCGTTTGAGTAATGCGACTAACCGAGTAACTTCCTTGCGGGTGCTGGCATAAATAATGCCGGCTTCATTCGCGTTGGCCGATAAATAATCCAAAATATAACGATCCGTGTCCTGATCTTTGACAACCGACAGGTCCAAATTGTCACGGGCAAAGCCGGTATTAACTTCCTTATCAGGTGAAATCTTTAAGCGTTGACAAATATCTTGGGCAACTTGTTCAGTGGCCGTCGCAGTCAACGCCAAGACTTGCGGCTGCGTCGGCAATTGTTCAATGGCTGTGCTCAACGCCAAATAACTCGGTCGAAAATCATGCCCCCATTGTGAAATACAGTGGGCTTCATCAATCGCCAGCAGTCTGATTGGTAAATTTCCAAGCGATTGAATAAATTGTGGCGAATCTAACCGTTCCGGCGCAATGTATAACAACGTATAATCGCCGGCACGAAGTTCTTGTAAACGCAAATTAATTTCACGGTAGGCCATCGAACTGTTGATAAACGTCGCGGCAATGCCATTATCGTTTAAGGCATCGACTTGATCCTTCATTAAAGAAATTAAAGGTGATACGACTACAGTTAACCCTTCAAATAATAAGGCTGGAATTTGATAACAGAGTGACTTACCCCCACCAGTCGGCATGACCGCCAGCGTATTTTGACCCGCTAAGACTTGTTCAATGACCGCTTTTTGTCCAGGTCGAAATTCATCGTAACCAAACGTTGTTTTTAATACTTGTTGCGCCGCCGCTAAGTCCATCGCCCAATACTCCTTTGATTAATTCAGTATTTCTATTCTACCGAGAAACCCCTCGAGTTACAACTGAGCGTGTCGCTAAAATGCAGCGATTAATGTGCGTTTATTTGACTAATCCCATCGAAATCAGCCGTTGCCCCGCGGCGACCACTGTTTCGACGGGCTGATGTTGTTGCCAGCCGAGTTGCGTCATCGCTGCCGCAGCAGTGTGATGGTAGCGCCGATTCAACATTGGCACTAAGGTCCGCATGCTTGGCATCACTCTGGCTAATTGGCGAGTCGCCCAATTTGGCAACGGCCGGGCCGCAATCCTTAATTGTGGAAAGGCCTGTTGGTAAGCTTGCGCAATTGCTAGCATCGTCATCGTCTGATTCGCGGCCAAATAACGTTGCCCAATCGCTTGCTCATTTTCAAATGCTAACCGATGTAAACGCGCCAAATCACGGACATCGCTAACTTCCAATGACACTTTGGGGATTGCCGGCAATCCGTTTAATAATTGGAGTAAGATGCCATTTGAACTGAGATTAGTCGTTAACACTGGACCGAAAATAGCGCCGGGTAAAATCGTCGTCAATTGCAGTTGTTCCTGTTTAGCAATGTCCCAAGCCGCCTGTTCTGCGAGGACTTTCGAAACTCGATACGGATCTAATTCTGGATTTTTAGGATCTGTCCAGAAACTTTCATCAAATGTCCCAAGTGCAGTGCTGGCCGGTGTTGAAGCTGCCTGCGAACTAGTCATGACAATCCGTTTAACCCCGGCAGCAGCCGCAGCTGTGAACACATTTTGAACGCCCGCCTTCGCGACACGCACTAATTCTTCGGTCGATTCTGTCCCATGCCCTAATGGCGATGCCACATGTATGACACCATCCGCAGCCGTTAATCCCTGTTGCCAGCCAGTCAGCTTGATTAAATCGGCCTCAAAAAAACTTAGATGTGCTAAATCTTCAGCTGGTACAAGCCGTTGCAACCCTTGTTTGATGGCAGCCGCCTTGTTCAAAGACCGTAAACTTGCCGCAACTTCATAATGATGAGTCAAAAATTCCGCAATCACCCAACTTGCGACAAATCCCGAACCACCTGTGACCACAACTTTTTTCATTTCAATAACCTCATTTCAGTTTTAAATTAGACAAATAATACATCACATTGTCTAATTTGTAAAATTATTGTATACTATTTTTTGAGGTGATCAAATGATCAAACGGCAAGATCTAGTCATTAAACTTAACCACTTAATTTTAATTAAAGGCTTTCAAACACAATCCATGAGCACTTTAGCGCAACAAGTTGGCGTCAGTCGGGCTACCTTATACTTAAATTTCAAAAATAAAGATGACTTGGTTGAAGCAGTCGTCACGCGACACTTAACTTTCATCAAAGACAACCAATTGCCAGCCTTCGAGCCAACCAACTTCTTATCCACTTGGTTAAAGGCCCTATTATTGCTTGGCTCGACGACTACGACTTTTATGACCGAACTAACTACCAACTATCCAACGTTGGCATCTACCTTAACCACGGCAACTGAAGACTACTTGCAGCAGTTATTAGCGTACTTGCAACAAGCGCAGGCCGCCAACTTTCTCGTCACAAATCTCACGCCAGAATTTATGCTATTCCAAGCGCAAGCCTTAATTGCGCAAATTTTAAGCGAAGTTCGTCAGCACAACTTGCCATTACTGACCGCTGAGACCTATCTCAAGGCCACGTTTACCATGCAACTCAATGGCTTAGTCCAGCCTGAACAACAAGCTACCCTCGATTCAAGTCAAATTGCTGCGTTCGAACAAACTATTTTGGCAGAATTTCGAGCAACTTACGCTTGAATTAAATGAAAATCCATATAGATTCCGGGGAAAGATTTTTAAACAGCCCGGGGAATCGGTTGATTCGAAAAAAGCCATTAAAAAGTGAGCCCATCAAAAAGCGCCAGTACAATTGTATTGGCGTTATTTTGAGTGGTTCACTATCAAACTTTCGTTGATGGGGCATGGAATTTACTGTGTCGGTGGCGTTAGTGCATGGGCGTGGCGCTTACAGCGCGGGCGTCTTTCAAGACTTGTTTTTTTAGGCTGGCTCCCACAGCTAATGGCATGACCCGTCACCGAAAGCGGTCAAATTTGAGTGATATTTTAGAAAGATAAGCGATTCAAGTTCTTATTCGACATTAACTAGGCCGCTTTTTCGGCAACGAGTTGTTGATGAAATTTGACACCAAGGTAAATCATCACTGGAATAAACAGCGCGATCCAAACCACACTCATGACTTCGTTGCCTAAGTTAGGCGTGCCATAGCCACAATAGTCAGCAATGCTGGCACCAACTGGACGCGTCAAGATGTACGCAAACCAGAAAGTTGCGACTTCAAATTTTTTCGAAAAACCATTTGCACCCATTGAGACGACCATCGTGGCAATCATGGCAATGAGATAAATTGCGACCGAGATTGGATAACCAATCCCTAAAGCATCGTGGGTTTCATCTGCAAGTGCGGTCCCAGCAATCGCCAGTGTCGCGACGGTTGGCCAGTAAAATTGGGGCCGATAACGGTCACTGCGTAATTGCATCGTCAGTAAAATTAAGAAAGCAACCACCGAAACGAGTAAGGTCGCGGGTTTTGAAATAATTGAAGACAACGCATCCGATACTGATTCACCCATCCCAGTTGTAATCAACTTTGCTAGCCAGAACACACCAGTCACGGCAGGCACCTTTGAATAATCAAATTTGTTCGTTGTTGTAATCGTCATGATGACTCACCTCGTTTGTAAGATGAGTCTAGCTTACAAAAATCGGCTCACAACAACTAGCAAGGTTCTCTTAGCCTTAACTGAAGAAACTTAATTTTTAACTTTCAATCAACGGGGCAAGCCGCCAAAACTACCTGAAAATGCTTCAGAAAGCCAACTTCATCTTCTACTAGTAATACCGTTGCCTGCATCCTTAGTCACCATCCTCAATCTAAACTATTGTCGGTAGTATAGCACTTTAACGCCGGCGTCGGGGACATCTGGTGACACGCTGAGAACTACTTACTAGCGCAAAAAAAGCGCAACTTGGTTTTATCTCCCAAGTTACGCTCCCTTTATGTAAAGGCCTATTTTGATTGCTTGGGCCGACCGCGATGATCAACTAAGCCCTCGTCACCCGTTAGCCGATATTTACGGACCCAAGTATAGACTTGCGGATATGACACATTAAATTTATCAGCCGCTTCCTGATAATTATTTTGATGTGCCAAGGTGTATTTTACAATCTCAATTCGTTCTTCATATGTTGCTCGCCGTCCTCGTTCCATGGTCGGGCCCCCTTTCATTCGCCAAGGTTTATCATACCAAGTCTTGGCGTTTTTTTGTAGTTTTTTTATCATAAAAAAGGGAATTGCACGCTCATCTGAAAAAAATAACTTGATTAACACCTTTTTACTAGCTTTTTAGAACATGTGTTCGTATAATGATTGTGAGGTGAATGACATGGAAATGAAAACTATTGCAGGCCACTATGATAATCAAGTCAAAATTTTAAAATTAGATCCCTTTATGCTTTATGTGCGGGTACAGCCCAACGATAACCAAGCAAAACCGATTAACTGTATCATCGTTAAACACGCGTTGACACTCTATTACCAACTCCGGCCCAATGCCAAATTAGCCCTGTACGGTCATTACAACCAGCGCCATCAATTTGTCATTACCAAATTCATGGTTGGTCAGTCAGTACAAACTTTGGCCAGTTAAAACTGGGTGATCACTAGCGAAAGAATAATTTAGGAGGAACTTTATCATGGTAGAACCATTAGTCATGTTAGTCCGTAATCAAAAAAACGTGGCAACTTATTTATACATACTGGGCTATCCGGCCTTACAATTAAATGACGATTGCTCGTTGACCCCGGCGCAAAAACAAGCAGTCGCAGGCAAAGTCACCCAGATCACCCTCAATTCGACCAAGAAGCTTTATGCCATCCACTTTGACATCGGTGAAACCTTACAGATCAGTCATAAAAACATTCTCAAAGTTGCCACTAATCCGAATGCCTTGGCTGCGCCAGAATTATTAGCCCAATTTGGTTATCAACTAGACCTGCCGACAACCACGACGCATTTTCAAGCTAATTTTCAACAAGTATTTCCAGCAATTAAACAGCTCAAGACGATTCCTCAACACTATATCGTCATTGATTGCGAGTTTGGTCCCTTTTTCAAACGTCAATTTCACGCAGGGTGCTATCATTGGACACCGACCACGATTAACGGCGCCGAAAGTACCATTTTTCAATTGGCCGCGCTCAGTTATCAGGATAATCAGCAGACGAGTGTGTATTACGACCGGTTGCTAGATTTTCCAGCCTTTCTACCAGAGAAAAAGCTCGCCGCACTTGCTGCCAGTGGGCAACCTCTGAGCGAATTCGAACAAGCTGCAGCGCCTGAGCAAGTCCTCAAAGACTTTATTGACCATGTCCTCGCAGCGGCCTTACCACTTGTATTCTGGGATCAGTCACAAGACTTAAAGGCCTTACATTGGCTCGGCGCACAATATTTTCAAAAACTGTCCGCCACCCAGCAAGCCATTCTCAGTCAACCATTACAAGTTTTCGACGGGGAGAAATACACTAATACGGTTATCAATCGGAGCAATCAAAAGCCACTAGCTACCAACCACAATTTGCCATTAAATGGGGTTGCCGGTTTACTGAACATTTTCAACCCTCACCAACATAATGCCTTGTGGGATGCCCAAACAACACATTACGTGGTCAATCAAATGGCCCGTATCCAAGCCGCCACCCCACAAATTCTCACCCAACCGTTACCAACCCAGCCGGCCGTTCAGAAAGCTGAAACGTCCTTGCAACCAACGAAATATCAACTCGTTCATCAATTACGGGCAACCGGCAAAACTTATCGCGAGATCGCGGTAAGTGCTGGCATTAGTATCAGCGGCGTTAACTACATTCTCAAGAAAGCGAAACCGGTACAAGTCTGATCACCCCTGCTAATCCCGCCTTGGAAAGCGTATAATGAAACTAATAACTTCAAAGGAGTGTCGCTTAAAATGACAAAAAGAATTCAAGGTTCTTGTACTACAATTCTCGTTGGTAAAAAGGCCTCAATTGATGGCTCAACGATTATTTCTCGGAATGATGATGGGCATGAAGCCCTAGATCCAGAACGCTTGGTTGTGGTTAATCCTGCTGACCAACCACAACACTATCAATCCGTAATTAGTAAAGTTAAGGTGGAATTACCTGATAACCCGTTACGTTATACGTCAATTCCAAACTCAATTTTAACTAACGGAACTTGGCCTGCAGCCGGGATCAATAGTGAAAATATCGCCATGTCGGCAACGGAAACCATTACGACTAATTCCCGCATTCAGGGCGTTGATCCTTTAGTTGACACCGGGATTGGTGAAGAAGACTTGGTCACCTTAGTCTTGCCATACATTCACTCAGCTAAAGAAGGCGTGACGCGTTTAGGCGCCCTCTTAAAAGACTATGGGACGTATGAACCAAACGGGATTGCTTTCTCAGACAACAATGAAATTTGGTGGTTAGAAACCATTGGTGGTCATCATTGGGCCGCTAAACGCATTCCGGATGATGCTTACGTCGTTGCCCCTAACCGGATGAACATCGACGACTTCGACTTTGCCGCTGATGATACGATGGCGTCTGACGATCTGGAAGCCTTGATTGCTGACAATAATTTGAATCCTGATTTCGATCAAGTTAACTTACGTCACATTTTTGGCAGCGCCACAATCAAAGATACCGTTTATAACAATCCCCGCGCTTGGTTCGGTCAAAAATACTTTACACCAGACGTTGATCAAGATCCGATGGGCCAAGATTTACCATTCATCTGTCATGCTAATCGTAAAATCTCGATTGAAGATGTGAAGTTTGTCTTGAGCTCTCACTATGAAAACACCAAGTATGACGTTTATGGGAGTGGCTCCGAAGCCGATAAAACCTTGTTCCGGCCAATCGGGATCAACCGAAATCACGATGTGCACATTTTGCAAATTCGTAATAACGTCCCAGCCGAAATTGCCGGGATTCACTGGTTAGCATTCGGTGCCAACACGTTCAATACTGTCGTGCCATTTTACGCCAATGTTTCTGACACGCCTGCCAGCTACAAAGACGCCAATGGGACTTTCAACTTAAATAACATGTATTGGTTGAGCTGCACGACGGCGTTACTCGGCGATACCGACTATGACTTCTATGTCGACATGCGGAACAGTTTCGAACTCGGTGCCATGAGTGCCTATCGTCAAATCGAAAACCAAACTGATGCTGATTTAAGCAATCAAACTGACGTCAACACCTACTTGGAAGCCGCCAACCAAAAATTAGCAGACGAATCCATGCAACGCCAAACTAAGCTGCTCGGTGACATGGTGATTGCTGGCTCTGAACAAATGAAACTTCGTTATAATTTAAATGATTAATTAGAGTCTTGTTCATCAAGGTCTACTTAAATTTTAATTTTAGGGTTTACTTTTTAAGAATGAGTGCTAATATAAATGTCACAAGATAAAAAACGTAGGAAAGAGGAGTACGTTCAATCAACCTGCCAGTGAATCGGGATTTAGTGGAAACCTGATCAGACCTTGATTGTTCCGAAAAACACTTTCTTAGTTGCTAACTGAAATAACTTTGTTAAAGTAGGATTAGTCGTCGACCGGTACGTTATCATCGGTGGTGTATGTTTGTACACTATTTAAAAGCTGGTTTATTTTAGATAAACAACTTGGGTGGTACCGCGAAAAAAGTCTTTCGTCCCTTGATTATGTCAAGAGACGGAAGACTTTTTTCGTTTTATCTTAGTCAAAACCCAAAGGAGCACACTATTATGCATTTAATTATTCCCAAGTCATATGATCCAAAGTTAACCGTTAAAGAAACGCAACAAGCCATTCGTTATATTCGTGAAACCTTCCAAACTGAATTCGGCAAGGAACTTAACTTATCACGACTATCTGCGCCAATGTTTGTCACCCAATCATCCGGTTTAAACGATAACTTAAACGGTGTCGAAACCCCCGTTTCCTTTACCATGCAAGACTTACCTGATGAACAGATTCAAATCGTGCATTCTTTAGCAAAATGGAAGCGTGTTGCGCTAAAACGTTATGGTTTTGAGATGCATACCGGCCTGTACACGAACATGAACGCCATTCGTAAAGACGAAGATTTAGACAACCTGCATTCCGCTTATGTCGATCAGTGGGATTGGGAAAAAGTGATCAGCAAAGACGAACGTAGCATTGATACCCTCAAAGCAACCGTTAAAACCATTTTTAAAGTGATCAAGCATATGGAACATGAAGTTTGGTACAAGTTCCCGAAAGCCGTTCATCATTTACCAGATGAAATTCACTTTATTACGACGCAAGAATTGGAAGATCTTTATCCAGATAAGACCCCTAAAGAACGCGAAGATGCGATTACTAAAAAGTATGGTGCCGTCTTCTTAATGCAAATCGGTGGCGCCCTTCATAGTGGCAAGCGTCATGATGGTCGCGCCCCTGACTACGATGACTGGCAATTAAACGGTGATATTTTGTTCTGGTATGAACCACTACAACTCGCCCTTGAAATTTCCAGCATGGGAATTCGGGTGGATGCCGACTCATTAGCTAAGCAATTGAAATTAGCCGATGCCGAAGATCGCCTCCAATACCCTTATCATCAGGCCATTTTGCATGATGAGCTCCCCTTCACGATCGGTGGTGGGATTGGACAATCACGACTCTGCATGCTGTTACTCGGCAAGGCACATGTTGGCGAAGTCCAAGCCGCACTTTGGCCACAAGCCATGATTGATCAATGTGAAGCACACCAGATTCACTTACTTTAAACCTTAAGGAGGCACTCTCAAAATTAATTTTTGAGGGTGCCTTTTTAGATCAATCAGGTATCTGCGATAAATGAAATTTCTAATCGTTAGTATAACATTTGACATATTTATCAACAATATATATTATAAAATCAATAACTAATGTGAGCGAGTTCACATTGGTTTATCTTTAAACTAAATCGAAAGGCGGTGCACCATTATGGAATTTTCAAGTCCAGACAGCTAACCATCACCCCCCGTTTTTAATAAGTGAGGAGTAATTATATGAAAATCAGAAAAGGCATTTGGCATTGGCCTAAAGTCAAAAAAGGATTAGCGACAACCCTGATGACAATTACCGCTTTCGGCTATTTGAGTCTGTCGACGCAAGGCACTATCATTGCCCAAACTTCGACAGGAACCGATGAGCAAGCTAGTACTGTCATCGCCCCAGCCAATGATTCAATGACAACTGAATCGCTGGCAGCCCCTGAGAATGAGACAACTACTGACACGACTACTGATACCGAAACACCTTCTGATGCTGAATCAGTCACACCAACAGCCGAAGCGGAACCATCTCCAACTGATAACCAGGAGATTCCATCCGGCGGTTCGGTCTATGACGACCATCCCGATTTAAATAACATTCTGGGGATTGCCTCACAATTTCACATTTTTGCGCGTGAGGCCTCGTTGCACACGCATACAGCCGGCAATTTGGCGGTTGCGCTGTTACACGATAATGCCAACTTCGGCACGACCAATGTACTAGAATTACTCGATCGTGATATCACCTATATTCAAAAAATTGACAAATTGTCGAGCAGTTCCTTCGTGTCCGCGGGAAATATCCGTGATAACAAAGTGATTTTCGGTGAAGGAATTTCGATTGATATTAGCAATCGGGAGCGGCCACTGGTTAATGGCGTGCATTTGGGTAACCTAGACGCTGATGAAGTTTATCAAGATCGCGATGGGCAGGTTTATATTGATTTTGATAGCGAATTCGCTAAGTTAGCCCAAACTAATTTGGCGCTCAGTCAACAAACGCCACAGAAGCATTATACTGCCGCTGACTTTCCTGAAATGAACACTCGTGAAATCGACATTCGGCAGTTTACACCTGACGAAAACGGTCAGATTGTCATTAGTCTCGCCGCAGAAGTCTTAAGTATTGTTCAACCCTTGCGCATTCGTGGTCTATCAACCGAAGCCACTGGTAATACCATTGTGATTAATGTCGATACCGAAGGCCAAGCTAATTACAATAGCAACAGTCCCATTATCGTTTTCTACGGAGACGACAAGGAGCCCCGTAGTAACAAAGATGCCGACGATTACGGCGATAATCACTTGCTTTGGAACTTTCACAATCAGCAACAACCACTAACTGGTACCCTTCAATTTAATGGTTGCTTCCAAGGAAGTGTGCTGGCACCAAGTGCTAATTTGATTGCTACCCAAAATATGGATGGCAATTTGATTGCTAATCGAGTTCAGATCAATGCCGAATCTCATCGTTGGGACCTGCAAGATTCTAGTGCACCAGAAGAAGAGGATGAGGAGAAGGAAAAACCAGGTACCGACGAAGAGGAGGAAGACGAGGAAAAGCCCGGAACTGATGAGGAAGAAGATTTAGAAGAGCCTGACAAGCCAGATCCTGATGAAGAAGAAGATCCGGAAGAACCCGAAAAGCCAGATCCCGGTGAGGAAGAAGATCTGGAGGAACCTGACAAGCCAGATCCTGGTGAAGAAGAGGATCTGGATGAACCTGAAAAACCAGATCCCGGTGAAGAAGACCCTGAACCCGAAACGCCGGCAGTGCCCGATCCTAGTCCAGAAGTTGAAGAATTGACCACGACCGACACCGAGTCACCGTCACAACTCGGATCTGACTTAGACGCGGCATTAGCCTTACCAGCCTCGCAACGACCGGCAGCGGTCAAACTCGTTTTGCGCCGAATTGATACGGCAATTACAGCCGCCCATCAAGCTAACAACAATGTTCGTGCCACCCGTCTTGAGACGCTTCGAACCCGCGGCTTAGCAGCCCTAAGCACAAGCCGCTTACCACAAACTGGTGAAATTCAGTCACCCGTTATCGCGACAGTTGGCGCTAGTTTGATGATTATCATGATTGTCATCGGTTGGACCATTACTAAGAAACGACGGCGAAATCGTTAATCTCGCACCACATCAAAATAGTCGGCTAGCAACGGAACGCGCTGCTAGCCGACTATTTGAGTGTTAGTTTATTTTCCGCAAGTTACGTCGATAATCGTGTAAAATTTTCAGAGCGCGCTTGCGCGACTTTAAATTAGAACTACGTAATCGCCGGCGAGCACTTGCAAGATCTTGTTTTTCCATCTTAAACGCCTCACTTTTTAAATAGTAACCATTACTATTTAAAAGTAACATATCATCGTCATCCCAGCAACTAATCCGTCGCAATCACGAGTGATTACATGTCGAAAGGTTCCCATTCTGAGCCAACTTATTACTTATCCGACCAGTTAACCGACCATAATGCCGGCGCACCACTTGCCAAAATCACCATCAACGGCATCGCAAAATACCGATAGCGCGTCTGAATTTCAATTCCGAGATGAATTAAAATATACCCAATTAGCAAGATCATAATCAAATTAGCCGCGCCACGAGGCCGTTTTAACAGTGTCAAACTGACTAATGCGGTTAGAATCACATACATCGCCCGTTGGCTGATACAGAGCGCATCAACAATCATGGCGGGAATTCGCGTCTGTTTCGTTCCCCATGAAGTCATGGTATCAATGTCAGCCCACATAATGGCAAACTTTTTCGCCATTAATCCCGGTAATTTTTCAGGTTGTGCCAGCCGTTGTTTTAACAGTTTCTGGGATAATTTAGTCCGCTCGGCAGCCGTCTTCCCCGCTGCCACGACGGCATAATCAGCTTCATTCCATTTGCCATCCGTCTTTGAATTCAACCCAACCGCTAGCTTCCAGGCCGTGTTGGTCGTCACAATCGACTGTGGCGTTAATTTGGCCGCTTGTACCACCATATTACTTCCCACGGTGGCGACGCCGAAGGTTAATAATAGACTGATTAATCCCAGTAAATAACGATACTTATGTCGATGGGTTGGTAACGCAATCAAGACGGCATAGAGTGTCACCGCTAACAAAATAATTGTTGCCAGTGGCCGAATGAAGTTACCGAGAAACATTAACAAGCCAATCGCGAGACCAGTTCGCCACGTTAATGGCCGGGCGATTAGTAGCCAAATCGCCGCCATAAAAAACATCACGGCTAAAATATCATTAGTTAAGACCGAAGTTGCCACGACATTAGGAACATACACCGTCATCATGAGTAGCGCTAAAATTTGGGCGCGTTCGCCGTATAATTGCCGACTGATTTTGCCTACAAAATAAATCGTAATGACACTAAACAAACTATTTAATAATTGTAATAACAACAACGAGTTGCCAAATAGCTTGATGACACTGCCTTGATAGAGCACAAATCCGAGCATATAGGGATAATTAGCGAGATAACGGTTGCTCGTCGCAAAATTGGCCACGCCCTGCGCAAACGCGATACTAGCTTGATGTAATGATAAATAGTCTTGCACCGGGGGCGTTCTAACCACTAAAACCCAGCCAACTCGAAGCACTAAGGCCAATCCCAATACCCAAGGCTCCCAGTGACCGGTCAGATGTGGCCATAACAATCTTAATAGCCAAATACCAGCAATCGTTATCAAAATAAAACCAAAACTCAAGCCGACCACTCGTAAGGGCGTTAATGGCCATGGCCAATAATGCTGATCATAATAAACTAAATTACAAAAATTAATTAACAAAAATAGGCTGGCAGCAAAATACCAGACAATCCTTTTCGAAAGCCGTGTTAACACTGAATCACTCCAAATTAATTTGTCATAATAAGCATTATACACTTGCATTCAAAACCGAATCGCACGTTCGGAACTTGTCATGATAGCGGATGTCGCCGAAAAAAGCGAAAATACCAGCGCTGATAACCATTGATAACTAATAAAATGCCAATCAGTCCCCACGCCCACCAGCCCAGAGCACCGGCATCCAGCTGTTCCGCAGTCCAATAATAATTAGTGCCAACCATCAAAATCACATACCCACCAACACCATTCACCAAATTGGCAAGTCGCAGTTCTGAATGTTGTTGCTGTAATCGCACGCTCAAAGGTAATTTTAACCATAATCGGTTCACTTGTGGGGCGTCAATGAGTCGACCGCCCAATTGACGGATCAACCATAGCACCACCGCGACGAATGAGATAAATGACCGGATGCTTAGCCCCACCAGCACCAAATAGCCTAACGCATTGATTAATTCCCAATCCATCACTGTCACCGTCCTCACGCAAACTTGTTAGCGTTTTCATATTTCGCTTTAAGTATATGAAACTGGCTTGAAAGTTGCCATTAAAGCGCGCTACAAATATATTTATACGACATACAAAAAGCCACCCATAATCAGGTGACTAAATTTTGCTTAAATTAAGGTCGAAAGTGGCACAAGTTGCTCATCAAAATAGACCTGGCCATCAAAAATCAAGGTTGGCAAGCTGGTAATCCCATTATCAGCCACTTCACGGTCGATGGTTGCTTTCACGACAGCCGCGTTTGCAGCGGTTTTAACGCCATATGTCTTTTCCAAGTATGCTGGCACCGACTCATTTGGTAAGTCACGCAACACTGCTTGTGCCTGGAAAACGGCCTCAATATAAGTCAGCGCTTGCTCTGGGTGTTGATAATCAATGTAACCATTAGCAAGATTACCATTGCGAAGCGGTTCCTTGATTTTGTTCCAAAATTTCAGATGTACATAGAGTTCACCTGCATCGACTGCTTTAAATAATGCCTCAACATTGGGCAACCACCACGCTTGCGTGTCTTTACAACCGAGATTGAGAATCGCGGTTAAGGTATGCGGCGCCGTTGGTTGTCCTAAATTAATGGTTGTTTCGTCTGAAAAATCAAAATTCATTGTCATTTTCCCTGCTTTCTTACAGCTATCCTAAAGTTACCTAGATGTTATCACAATTCTGCCAACAGCCGCGTTCAAAATTTGTGTCTCACTAAAAAAGTTGCCTCAATTTAATGAGACAACTTTTAAGTCAATCGCTATTTAACTGCTTTAGCCACCGCGGCATTCACAGCAACTTGTTCGGCTTCAATCAAGCTAACCCGACTTTCAATCACTTTCGT
The DNA here is from genome assembly GCF_005404945.1 of Lactiplantibacillus pingfangensis. GTDB lineage: Bacteria > Bacillota > Bacilli > Lactobacillales > Lactobacillaceae > Lactiplantibacillus > Lactiplantibacillus pingfangensis. The sequence goes on from NZ_BJDG01000004.1 coordinate 27,470, forward strand.
ATCCATCGTGATTTCACGCGTTAATCCTGGTGTGTTCAATTTAGGTTCAAAGAATGCTTTGAATTCGGCCAAACGTTGGGCAGTCCGGAAAACACCGGCCGTCACGGTAATATAAGTCGTGAATTCCATATCGCCACCGACTGTCTTTTCAAGCCAAGCCCAATCATTTCGAATCCAATCCCAAGCAGCTTGTTCACCGGCCGGATTGCTCAAGACACCGCGATACCAAGCCCGTAAATCTTGTGGCTTAACGGTATCAGCATCTTCAAACGCCGTGATCAACTCAGCAATCAGCTTGGTATCCGTCGTGCTAGTTAAAGCCGTGCAAATATCAGCTTTATAGCTGGCATCTGAGGTTTGTCGATAAGCCTTTAATAACGTTTCGAATAAAGCGGTATTACCAAAATGTTGGACTTCATTCCGCAAAATTAAAATTCGAACATCGGCTGGCAAGCTTACCCATTGACCAGCTTGACCTTCAAATAATTCATGTGCCGCTAAAATCGTCCCAGCATTTTCAGCGTATAAGGCCGCATTTAAAACCACTGGTCGTGACAATTGGTCATCAATCGCATCGTCCACATTGGCAGTCCAGCCTAAACGTTTCACTTCAGCCTGACTTAATTGATCATACAAAGCTTTCAATTGGCGTTCTGCTTCTGAATCAGGATCAACGAAGCGTTTCAAATCACCGGCAACCCGATATAACGCGACATTGACGACAGTTGAACCACTATTCGCAAACCGCGCTAACAACGGTACCACAGCTGCGTATGAAATTTGACGACCTTCAGCTAAGAGCCGCAAATCTTGTAACGTTTGTAATTGTGAAATCGCATCTAAATTCTCGGTATCGGCCAAAATATCGTCAAGTAACGTTTGATCGTATTTAACGATAAAATGCGAATTATTGCCAACATTTAAGCGGAACGGTTTGCCCGCAGCTTGCCGTAATTCGGCATAATCACCAAGCGTCACCCGTTCATCGGCCAAAATTTGTGGGGCCGCATCATAATTACTGTTCAATGGAATCTGCCATTGACGGTTAGCGTCATGACCATCGCCAATGAAGAACTGGCGTTGCGCTAAGGTCAGTTGACCATCCACAACCGCTGCCGTCACCACTGGATAGCCGGGTTGTTCGAGCCACAACTTCATCAGGGTACCTAAATCAATCCCAGAAGCATCGCCCAGTGCTTGCCACAAATCGGCGCCCGCCGCGTTACCATATTGATGGGCCTCAAAATACTGCTTCAAACCCTTGCGTAGCGCGTCGTCACCAATTAGTGCCCGTACCATCACTAGCATCCGCGCACCCTTCGCGTAAACAATGGCACTGTCAAACAAGGAATCAATTTCCGCTGGGTCTTCGACTTGAACGTGGACAGATTGAACACCATCAGTCGCATCACGTTGCAATGCAGCCGGCGCTTCGGACGTTTGGAACGTTTCCCAAATGTGCCAATCAGGTTCAATCGCATCAATGGCCACGTATTCCATCATGTTGGCAAAACTTTCATTTAGCCAGAGATCGTCCCACCACTTCATGGTGACTAAATCACCAAACCATTGATGCGCCAATTCATGGGCAATCACGGTCGCAACGCGTTGCTTCATCTCTAAAGCAGTATTGTCAGGATCAAGGAGCAAGTATGCTTCCCGATAAGTGACTAAGCCCCAGTTTTCCATTGCACCGGCAGAAAAGTCTGGCAAGGCCAACTGCCATGAATGTGGTAATGGATACGGCTTTTGATAAAAATCTTCATAAAATTCAATCGAACGTTTGGCAATATCTAAGGCAAAGTCCAGTTCGTTAGCTTGATGTGCCTTCGTCCCGAAAACGCCGACTTTAACCCCGCTCTTAGTCGTGGTGAGCTTACTTTGCAATTCACCAAAAGCAAAGGCAATCAAGTAAGTCGACATTTTAACCGTCGTGTCAAAGTAGTGCACACCAGCTTCAACTTTAAGCTCTGGCATGTTACTAATTGTCGTTTCGCCAGCATGTTCATCGTACTTGATGGCTAAGTCAAACGTGGCTTTTGCCGCTGGTTCATCAACACATGGGAAGGCTTGACGGGCCGCGGTCGTTTCAAACTGAGTCCCGATAATTTGTTTCTTTTCACCATTAATTTCGTAATAAGAAGGATAAATTCCCATCATTGAATCGGTTAACGCTGCGGTGTAATCAATGACTAAGGTCACATCACCAGTTTTGGCTAAATCAATATCAATGGCTTCTTGGGCCGGATTATCTTTAAAGCTTACCGCTTGACCATCAGCTTTGACCGCTGAAACGGTTAACCCTTTTTGATTAATACTAATGGTTTTAACTTTAGCATCACCAGTAATCGTCGTTTGACCAGTGATTAACTTCTGTGCACGGTTAATATCCAAATAGATATTGTAGTGCTTTGGTTGGAATTTATTTAAAAGACGCGTTGAGTCACTCATGAGTTTCCCCCTACATTATTAGATTAGTTTCATTATACGACACTTTATCACGGGATGCGCTTGGGTTGACTAACCAAACTCACTTTAACAAAAATAACCCGAATTTTGATAAATTCGAGTTACTTAATCAATTATTCTGTATCTTCATCTTGGGTTTTAGTTTCGTCACCGTATTTTAACCCATCCAGTTGAGTTGCGATTGTGCGACTATTATACCCGTTACCATAAAACCAGACGCCGGCACCACCAGCAATCATCATAACCGGAATTTGTCGACCATCATAATACTTATAACGCAAGTATTCGAAAGTCCCGTCGCCGGCAGTTTGATTGATTCCTCTAATATTCAGCATCTTGGGCGTCATGTTGTCGACAACAGTTAGCTTTATCTCACTTTCCTTAAGTGCGGGCATCGTTTCAATCGCATAATCATCTTTATAGTACCATGTCCCGTTGTACCCAGCTGGCATCCGTTGTGGTGAGGCGTTAACCGCCGATTCAACATCTGCATTCAAGCTCGCATCCGTTTTAATTGCTGGCTTGACGCCAGTGACAATTTTAGCAAATCCCGCTTGAAGTTCAGCGTTTTGCGTATCTTGAATATAGAAGGTATCGCCATTCGTCGTTTCCGACATAAAGACGACCGGTCGCTGATTATGCAAGCAAAATAAGTAAGACGTTGGGTAACCATTACCATTCTTATTGCCAGTCGCAACTGCGACAATCTGGAACGCTTTGCCATTTTCGCCGTTCGTTGACCACGACAAGTCAACCGGTTGATTGCCCCAGCTCACCCGATTGTTCATCTCACCGCTAGTAATGGCTTTAGGAAAAATATAGCCGAGATGATTAGGTTGCTTACCATCATAAGTTCCCTCATAAGTTTGCCCCATCTTCGTTTGCCATGACTGCATGAAAATTGATAATTGCTTTTCTTTACTAGCATTCCATAATGTTGTCGCGGTCTTTTTCAATTTAGTCGCCGATTGGACGGTGACCTTACTTGTCGATTTTGCCTGACTAGTCGCTGATGACGTCGATTTCGCCGACTTTTTCACCACGCTAGTTGACTCACTCGTTTTACTGCTGCTAGTTTGTTTAGTCAGCTTACCTGAACATCCCGTTAATAAAAGTGCCCCGACTAGTGCCGCCGGCCATAATTTTTTCATATTGATTGCGAATGCTCGCCCACTTTGAGCATTCTCCCCCCTACTTCATTTAATTGACTTGTATTCAGTTTAACCTTTGTGCTATTTTTTGCAATCGTTATCAGTTGCGTGGCACAAGCGTTTTGACAAAAAAATACCGTTATGTTGTTGTCATCACACATAACGGTATTCTGATCAGTTTTAAAAGATAATTAGCACCAGTTTTAATTTCTAATTTTGACCATTCACAATGTTTGCAAAACCGGCTTGCAATTCGGCATTCTGAGTACTTTGAATGTAGAAGATATTGCCGTTAGTCGTTTGTGACATGTAAACCACTGGCTGTTGATTGTGTAAACAGAATAGATAAGTGGTTGGGAAACCTAATTTGGTTTTATTGCCAGTTGCGACAGCAACAACCTGATAAGCCTGACCATTTTCACCATTAGTTGACCAGGTTAAGTTAACTGGTTGATTACCCAAGCTGACCCGGCCGGCCATCTCACCACTCGTGATTGCATATGGGAAAACAAACCCGAGATGATTAGGATTAGCGCCATCATAAGTGCCCTGATAAGTTTGACCCATGGCAGTTTGCCACTGTTTCATAAATGCGGATAATTGCTGCGTCTTAGTCGCGTTCCACAAAGTTGTGGTTGCTTGGCGCGCACGCGTTGTCGACTGACTGGCCTGAGTGGCAGCTTGTGACGACGCCTGAGAACTCGCTGGTGCTTGACTGACTGCCTTTGACTGACTTGTCACTGAGTCCACCTGACGACTTGATTCAACGGCGTTGGCTGATTTGGTAGCGGCCGCAGCCTTAGTCAATTTTTTCACACTAGTTGACTTAGTGACCTTTTTAGCACTTCTGACTGATTCACTTGATTTGCTAGAAGCTTGCTGCTGCTTGTTTCCAGAACATCCGGTTAACAATAATGCCCCAACTAATGCAACTGCCCATAATTTTTTCATAATCTACGAATGCTCACAATTCTGAGTATTCTTCCCCCCTACTCATTTTAATTGTCCCTAACTTAATTTTAGCCCTTATATTGGCGATTGCAACCGTTATCAGTAGCGGTATGACACTATTTTTTGAACTTTACCTTTTTTTAATTATCATGGAAATAAAAAGGCCCTGACAGTTTTGCCAGAGCCAATTTTAGTCACCCGTTTAATGAAATTTTCTGCTTTAATCTTCGCAATCCTCAGGCAGCTCATTTTCAACTGGTCGTGCTAACCAGATCAAACCGGCCAACAGAATCAAACTGACGGCCACCATCAACGCCCCAAAGACCGGCGTCCAGGCTAAACCAAATTGGGTCGTGACTTGACCGCCAATTCCTGATCCCAAAGCAATTCCAACGTTGAAAGCGGAAATGTTCAAAGCCGACGCCATCGTAATATCTTGTGGCGTGTGAATTTCCGCCAATTGCACAATGTAGAGTTGTAAGCCTGGCACGTTCATGAAAGCAAAGATTCCCATCACTAGAACGGTCAGTAGTCCCAACCAATGACTGTGCGCGGTGACTGCCAAGACTAATAATGTCACCAATAACCCAACAAACATTTTGAACAGTGCGACTAACGGCCGTTGATTGGCCCAACGACCACCCAATGTATTGCCTAACGCAACCATCAAGCCATAGACGACGAGAATCACGACCACCGCACTGGCCGACCAACCCATTGATTGTTCCAATAAAGGTGATAAATACGTGTAGGCCACGAATGTCCCACCATAACCTAGTGCAGTGACTAACAAAGCGAGTAACAATTGTGGATTAGTTAGCACGCGAATAATCCCACGGGCAGTCGCTTTGGTCGGTAATGGCAAGTTTCGTGGAATCAACCAGTAGTCCGCCAATAAGCCTAAGACACCAATGCCACTAATAAAGATGAACGACCAACGCCAACCACCGAGTTGACCAATCATCGTTCCCAATGGCACCCCAGTTACTGTTGCGACGGTTAAGCCGGTAAACATGACCGCAATCGCAGACGCGCGTTTTTCAGGTGCGACGACATCGGCCGCAATCACCGACGCCACCGTCATGAAAATACCGTGCGCTAACGCCGCTATAATCCGCCCTAGCAATAGCACATTAAATGTCGGTGCCACTGCCGCCAATAAGTTGCCCACAATAAATAATCCCATGATGAGCATCATCAAGCGGTGACGATTTAAACGACCAGTTAATAAGGTCATCACCGGGGCACCGACCATAATACCCAATGCATAGACCGAAACCGTTAACCCGGCTTGGGCCAAATCAATGTGAAAACTGCTAACGAGCATCGGCATCAAGCCGACACTAATAAATTCCGTGGACCCAATCGCAAACGCACTAATCGCGAGTGCTAAAAGTGTCCAGGTTGGATTTACTTTTTGACTCATTTTAAAATTCCTCCTGTACTTGCTAACGTGATAAATATTGATTATACTAGCAAGTAACTTAAGAACAAGTACCGACTTTAAAGTGGTATACCCACTAAAAAGTAAGTATGAATTAGGAGTGAAATTACATGCCTGAAAAAACTTATCAGATTGGCGTTGAAGCAACAATGGAAGTTATCGGTGGTAAATGGAAGTCCATTATTCTTTGCCATTTACGCTTAAAACCAATGCGGACTAGCGAGCTGGAGCGTGCCATTCCACAAATTTCTCAGAAAATGTTAGTACAGCAATTACGGGAGTTAGAAGCCGCTAATATTGTGCAACGCCACGTTTATCAAGAAGTGCCGCCACGGGTTGACTATCGGTTAACGGACTACGGACACAGTTTGTCGGGGGTACTGCATCAGCTCTGCGTTTGGGGCGAAGAGAATATTGATCTGCGGCGCGAACAGGGCGAAGCGATTACGTTGCTGCATCGGGATGATTTGTAATCAAAAACGCTTAAACAAGTGCCTTTAAAATCACTTGTTTAAGCGTTTTTTGGAACTTTATAAATTTTCGCCGTTTGTTCTGATTACTTGCTTATACCAATCGAAAGACTTTTTTACATATCGTCTGCCTGTCCCTTTACCATAATTATCTCGGTCCACATAAACAAGCCCATATCTTTTAGCCATTTCACCCGTCGTCCCAGAAATAATATCAATAATGCCCCAAACTAAATATCCCATCACATTCACACCATCATAATCAATCGCGTCTTTAACCGCCTGAATATGCTGTTTTAAATAATCAATACGGTAATCATCCTCAACATAATTATTATCGTCAATATTATCAACGGCCCCTAGGCCATTTTCAACAATAAATAATGGAATCTGATATCGATCATAAAAATCATTTAAAGATGTTCTCAACCCTAACGGATCAATTTGCCACCCCCAGTCGGATGTTTGGAGATAAGGATTCGTTTTTCCAATAATATTTTGCAATAGATTACCTTGAATCACTTCATCTTTTTGAGTTGATGAAACATGTGACGAATAATAGCTAAACGCTAAAAAATCGATTGTTCCCGCGTGTAACATATCATCGTCGCCAGCTTCCTGCTTAATACTGATACTTTTTCTTTTCAATTCTTGAATCTTATAGCTTGGATAATAACCACGGACCATCACATCAGCAAAAAAGATATTTTTATGCTTATCTCGAACCGATAGCAAAACATCTTCTGGTCTGCATGAATACGGATAACTGTAACAATCAGTCACCATTCCACCAATTTTAAAGTTAGGATTAATTGATTTTCCAATTTTAACTGCACTCGCATTTGCCAATAATAAATGATACGACGCTTGCTCTTTCTCGGATTCAGTAAGATTTTCACCAGCTGCGCCAAACCATGTCACAAAATTGACAGAATTAATTTCATTAATCACAATCCAGTATTTTACCTTAGTTCTAAAACGCTTAAAAATCGTACGGACGTAATTTAAAAAGTAATCTACTACTTTCCGATTTTTCCACCCACCGTAATGATCTGCTAAATAAATTGGCGTGTCTGAATGTTGTAAAGTTACAACTGGCGTAATTCCATTTCTAATCATACAATCAAACAATTTGTCGTAATAGGCCAGCCCTTTTTCATTTGGCACAGATTCGACACCCGTCGGATAAATACGTGTCCAATTAATTGATGTGCGCAAGCATTTAATACCTAATTGTTTTAATAACGCAATATCTGATTCATATTTATCAAAAAAGTCAATCGCATCATGACTTGGGAAAAAAGCAGTTTGATCATCTAAAGAACGGCGTTGGCGCGGTTGATTTTTAGAACCAACTGACATGACATCAAGAATTGAGACACCCTTACCATCACGATCAAATGCACCTTCTGCCTGATTTGCAGCAATTGCGCCACCCCATAAGAAGTTTTTAGGAAATTGCGTCATTTGTAGTCCCCCTCTTATTAAGTAAGTAATTCAATATTGCAGTAACTGAAAAACTAATCAAAATAGCAATGATAATCACTACTAAATTCACAAAACCAGTCTTTCCCAAGAATAAAGGCAAAGATGGCAAACCACTTACAAATCCATACGCCTTACAAGAAAATAATCCCGCAAATAAAGCCCCTAATGCACCGCCAACACCAACACTTACTAACGTTCTCTTGTTTCGTAAGGTTATACCGAATAACGCAGGCTCAGTAACACCAACCAACGCTGTTACACCGATTGTTAACAATTCGGCACGTTTACTAGCATTCTTTGCTAACGCAGCGCTTGACATCGCTGCTCCAGCCTCACTCATATTGCTAATAAAACCAGCAACCATCAAGAGTGTGTCATAGCCAGGATTAGCAAGCGCCGCAACAACCATCGGTATCAACGCATAGTGCATACCAGTGAACACCATCACTGGATAAATCAACGCAATTAGCGCCGGCGCAAACCAGCTTGCATAAGTGTTCAACATGGTAATAAATTTCCCGAGATAAATCCCAGCAATCGCACCAATTGGTCCTAATATTAATAATGTCGCAATTAGCCCACAGAGTAATGTCACTGCCGGTACCACAATTGTTTTCAACATATCTGGAATGACTCGCTTCAATCCTCTTTCAACGTAAGCCATAAACCAAACACCTAAAATAATCGGAAATACCGTTGAGCTGTACGTAATTGACATTAATTTAATGCCAAAAATTGCCAGGCCCTTTGCACCATTAATCGTTGAATAGCAAAGAATTGCCCCCAAAGCCATACCAACAAACGGATTCATTTTCATTTTCGTACCGGCGGCATAGCCCGCAAAAATCGGTAAGAAAAAGAATATTCCAGATTGAACGGCTGAAAATACAATATACGTTGGATCTTTAGCTGACACTAAACCAAAAGTAGTTAAAAGTGACAATAACGCCGAAATCATCCCTGCGGCAATTAAAACGGGAATAAACATCACAAATGTTCCAGACAGAACATCAAATATTTGATTAATTATTCCGCTCTTTTTTTCTGTATCATCAGCATCATTTAAAGCATCATTTCCATGCAATCCTGTTTCCGCTAAAATCTCTTCATATGCCGTTTCGACTCCTTGACCAATAATTATTTGAAATTGCTCGCCAGACCATTGTGTCCCAATAACTTTATCCAATTTTTCGACTTTTTTATCCTGTACCAAACTTTTATCTTTTACATTTATTCTGACACGAGTAACACAATGAGTTAAAAATGAGACATTTTGTGCACCACCAATCAGTTCTAGTACATTACTCGATAATTCAGCATATTTTTTCATATCATCAACTCCCAGTTACTAATAACTTCAATATAATTTTTTGAGATAGGCCAAATTCCAATAAAAATCCCCCTAACAAAAACTAGACATTCTCACCAAACAGTCAATCGTATGGTGTGTCTAATCTTTGCTAGAGGGTGATGCCCGCATAGGTTACAAATCCTCGCGTGAGCAAAGTCTATTCACATGTAACATTAAATATAATTTTTCTTCATCGGATAATTGCATGTTCGCTTCGTCATTCAAAAACAATGAAATCTTTTGAACACATTTATCAGTATCAGGAAACTGTTTAACCATCTCCTGGTACATTACGTTATTTTCCGTTTTAATTCCTTGCCCACGACTTTGACGCTTCAGTAAATATTGCAAATGTGTGGCGAACCTAGAGTAATTAAAACTATGTTTATCAATATATAGATTAAAATAACCAGAAATAATTTCAGTAATTCGATTAATTAATGTATTATTATCTTGATTTTCAAGTTGTTTCACAGTCACTGTTTCAGCATTGATAAAGTGTAGCGCCAGATTGGTGGCCTCCTCTTCTGGCAAACGAACCTTTAAATCCTGATTCACAATTTTTAATGCTCGCAATCCCAAGTTGTATTCATCGGTATACAGATTCTGAACGTCATACTGCAATGGCGCTGTAATCACGATACCTTTCTTTCGACGCTCAATCGCAAAATTAACATGATCCGCTAGTGTAAAAACCAGATTTGAACTAACCGGTTCCGTAATCTGTAGTCGTACCATATCAACAATCTTAATAGCAACATTCAACACAGTTTCCGGAATTTGACTCGCAAGATCGATGTACATTGAATCAACATCATAAAATGTCCGCTCAACCTGCTTCATATCTGAAATTTCATACGGCATCTCAGGAAAACCAACACCTCGGCCAATTGCAATCAACTCGTGGTTATCAGCATCAAGGCAAACTGCAGTGTTGTTATTAATCTTTTTGATAGCCTTCATGGTAACCCCTCCACCTTTAACTATTTGGTTACGGTTACGACGCTGGTCTTTCCAGCAGTTACCTCCGTAATTTCACTGACGTCTACTTCAAAATCTGAACTATTTGTCACTAACAACATTGTGATCAACGGATAACCTTTTTGTTCAATCAGCTCACGATCAAATTTGATGATAGGCGTTCCCGCTTCAACTTTAGTCCCGGCTTGAGTCATTGCCTCAAATCCTTCACCTTTTAGATTAACTGTATCAAGGCCAATATGAACCAAGATTTCAGCACCATTAGCTGTCTTCATGCCAAATGCATGCTTTGAATCAGGCAAAAGCGTTATTTTACCGACACAAGGTGCGACTACCATATCACTGGTTGGATTTACCGCAATTCCTTTTCCCATCATGCCACTCGCAAAAACTTTATCTGGTACCGCAGTCAGTGCAACGAACGTACCACTTACTGGCGCAAAAAGTTCAATCTTTTTTTCTCGTTTAAAAATATTCAACATCATGGATCATCCCTTCAAAAAAAAATTCCCGAAAGTGTTACACCAAATCCAAAGAACGCTACTGCATTGCTGCAACACTTTCTTTAGAAGGTGACACCTCCGAGGAGTAATGATCCTTCAACAAGGACAATCGTACTGCAAACGTTTACAAATTGCAACCCACACTGCTATTTTTATAGCATCAGCATACTGCTTACTAATTCTGTGGCTGCTGTTGTGTCACACAATGAAGCATGCCCCCGTATTGATATAATTCGGTCACATCAATTCCTACCATTTTTCGGGTTGGATAAAGCCGCCCTAAAAGTTTCATGGCAACCTGATCATTTTTATCATGATAAGTTGGAACTAGCACAACGTCATTACCAACATAATAATTAAGATAATTGCCTTTATAATCTAAGCCACGCACGTTTTTAGCAGTCATCGGTAACGTCACGACTTGATACGGCTTACCTTGGGCATTCGTAGCGGTGTGTAACGCCTGATAATCTTTCATTTTAATGCCATCATATAACTCAGCGAAGTCGGCCTTGGACACCGTTAAGATAGTCCGATCATCGAGAAACCTAGCCATACCATCAATATGGGCATCCGTAATATCCTCACCAGTAACTCCGGTAAGCCAAATGAAATGTGTCACGCCAAAATATTTTGTCAGGTTCGCTTCCGCCGTGCTTTGGCTCATCTCGGGATTGCGATTATCATTCAATACTGAACTTTTACATAACATCGCGGTCCCGTGACCATCAAGTTCCACCGCACCCCCTTCTAGGACAAATTTTGAAATCGGTATGATCGGGAGCTTTTTACTTTTAGCAACAGCTTCTGGGAGTTGGTTGTCATGCTGATAAGCCGTCTTTTTACCCCAACCATTAAAGCCAAAGTCGGCGATTGCAAGCTTACCGGCAGCATTCCGTATAAATATTGGTCCGGTATCACGCGACCAAACATCATCACTTTTGGCAATCGTGAAATCTACACGGCGCATCTCAATATGTTGTCTCGTTAATAATTTCGAAATTCTTCGTTGTTCCTTCTCGTTATATGCCACAATATGCACTTTTTCGCCTGGTGCCAAGGCTTTGACCATCGCAATCCAAATCGGTTCGATTTCATTTCGATAGCCACGGCCATAGGTGTATCGGTGCGGCCAAGTCAACCAAGTTCCTTCATGTTGGGCCGTTTCTGGTGGAAAATAATTAGTTGTCATTGTTGCGTCCTTTCGATTGATCTGACAGCCACTTAACAACAGTAAAACTAAGCATAAGACGATTCTTAACGGTTTCATCATCGTATTCCTTTCTGGTTCAAAAAAAGAATACCCCTTGACACTGTGTTAAGGTCAAGGGGTTACTTTGATGGAAATTTCCGTAATGTAATCGTTGGGAGTCGTCGTGTAAGTTTGATCTAAGAAATAACGTTCAATAAAGGGCCAGACTGGCACTTGTTGTCGCTGCTCGGCCTCACGCAATAAGCAATCATATGCTGCGCCGATGCTGTCATAATCACCATAATGCATCGTTGAAAGATAACTGCCACTTGGCAATACTCGTGGCGTTAATTTTGTCGCCAGGTCGTTCGACTGAACTGGGACAGCCGCTTGATACAATGCCGTTTCAGCACCACTGAGTAACATCGGTAATCCCATCGGCTTAATGTCCGCATTGTCGATCCTGCGATAAAGCTGATCAAACGCGGCATCAATTTTGCTTTCGTCCGCTAATGGCTCGCTACAGACCAACTGACGTTCCGGCTGTTGGGTTGTGGCAACCACGTACTCGTTTGGAAAATGATCATCATCGGATCCTAACAACTTTAAAATTAGCTCATCAGCCTTATCTTGGGCAATATCTTGTTGCGCTAATTGCAGCTGCTTTGCCTTCGCCATAGCCTTAATTTTCGCATCACTGGCATCGAGCAACGTTTTTATTTCCGCTAATGTAAAGCCGCAAGCCTGGTACCTTTTAATTAGTGCCACCGTTGGGATTTGGTCAGAAGCGTAGTAACGATAGCCATTCGCCAATACTATTTTCGGTTTAAAGAGCGCAATTTTGTCATAGTGTCGCAGCATCCGGGCACTGATATGATTAATGGTCGCAAATTCGCCGATTGGATAGTTTTTATCGCTATGATTATTATTTTCAGTCAATATATGTACACCCTCCTTTGTGAAAATTAAATACAAGATTCTAAAGTTTCAACAATTTTATTCTACTCGTGTCCGGATTTCCCCACAATGCCGCAACTGACTTTTCTAAATTAAGATTAATCATCCCGCTTGACTGCCATCAAGTTATTTAACCGGCTGCCATCTTATACTTGACTCATCAAATACAAGAGGTGGTTCATATGACAACTGTTAAAGCTTATCTAGCAACCCATTACGACAAATTAGATTTTTATACTCACGCTATCACGAATGCCCATGGTCAAAATCATCCAGAAGTATTTACGGTCCGTGACCAGTACGTTCAGCTGCGAGCTGATGCCAGTGCAGGACACCGATTAGATCATAATTTTGCAAAATTACGTCAAACAACCCATGATTATGCGATTCCCGATGACGTTTGCCCAGTATTTGAAGCCACCTATCACATGTTGGCTCAGGCCGATAAGCTGAATGCATCCGCCTAAACTTACTAAAAGCGTCACTCACGAAAAAAAGTGAGTGACGCTTTTAGAATTTTCAAACTATAGCCGGCATCATTTATCCTGACCATCGAATCAGTATTCGATTATCACATGAAAAACCGATTATTAAGCTTCAATTTCCAGTGCCAAATCTAATGCCCTCACACTGTGTGTTAAATACCCCAGCGAAATGTAATCAACACCAGTATGTGCATACTGTGCCAACGTTGCCGGCGTAATGCCACCCGAAACCTCGACTTTGATTGGTGTCGGAATCAATTGTCGCCACGCCTGAACAGTCGTTGGGGTTTGATTATCAATCAGAATCATATCCACCTGGCTAGCCACCGCAGCTTGTAATTGTGATTCTGTCTCCACTTCGACTTCAATGAACTTCGTCGGCCCAATTTGCCGACGTAATTGTCGAATGGTGGTTGGTAAATCTCTAATCAACGCCCAGTGGTTGTCCTTAATCATCACGGCGTCATCCAGACCAAAGCGATGATTCTGGCCACCACCAATAACCACAGCGGCTTTGTCAAATTGTCGTAAACCTGGCAATGTTTTGCGGGTATCCAGTACTGCAATACTAGGGTCATTCAACGTTTCAATCGCCGCATGCGTAGCCGTGGCAATTCCACCCATCCGTTGCATCAAATTAAGCAGCACTCGTTCACCCGCTAATAGGTCGACGACTGGTGCCGTGACGCGACCGATGACCGTTCCAGCCTGCACCCAAGCACCATCCGCGATAACTTGTTCATAATGGCTATCATTGCTTACCGTCTGCAAGACGACTGCCGGCAATACTTGTCCAGCAATTATCCCAGCTTCACGTGCGACAATCTCACCGGTGACTCGCCGGTTTGGCAAAGTTAATGTGCTGATATCACCGCGTCCGAGATCTTCCACTAGAAAACTAGTAATTGCTGGTTGAATTTGTCTAGGCCTTAGCTTCACCAGAAACGCCTTCTTTCCGCTGAGCATCGACATCCTGAATCCCCCAAGTTAGGATCGCAATTCCTAATAACAGTAGGACAACAAAGCTGCCAAAAATACCAGTTAACGGCGTCTTCATTTGTAATAAAACTCCGACTGCATACGGTCCAATCATCGCGCCGACGCGACCAATCGACTGCGCCGCCCCCATTCCCGTGCCACGAATGGCTTGTGGAAATTGACTAGGTGTCAAGGCAATCAAAGTTCCCCATGCCCCTAAATCAAAGAATGATAACCAAGCGCCACTCATTAAGACGGCAAAGTTGCTGCTGGCTAAGCTAAATGCCAAAGCGCTCACAATCGTCCCGCTCAAATAAATCGTTAATACTGACTTACGACTGATTTTACCCATGAGATAAGCTGCTAAGTAATAACCTGGTAATTGAGCCAAACTCATCAACAAGGTATAACTAAAACTGTGGACAATTGAGAAGCCACGCATGACTAAGAGACTCGGTAACCATAAAAACATCCCGTAATACGTTAACATGACAATGAACCAAAGTGTTCCCAACAATAACGTCTTCTTTCGAAAGACTGGCGTTCGCCATAATGTCTTATATGACGGCCGCGTTTGTGGTTCGATCGGCGTATCTGGCAAATGACGCCGTAACAATAGCGTGTATAAAATCGTCAACGCCGTGATTAAAACGGTTAACCGCCAACCAATCACTGGCATGACCCAGAATGCAAGCAATGAGGCCACAATCCAACCAATTGCCCAAAAACTGTCCGCGAGTACTAACATCTTCGACCGTTTCGTACCCTGATAACTATCTGCAACTAAAGTAGCTGCAACTGGCAATTCACCACCAAGACCAATCCCAGTTAAGAACCGGACCGCGATAAACGCCGCAATGTTTGGCGTTACGGTTAATAACAAATTACCAATTGAGAATAAGGCTAATGTTAAAATCAAAACATTTTTTCGCCCAATCCGGTCAGCCAAAGCGCCACAAATCAGCGCACCCACGACCATCCCCAATGAGGTCGTTGCACCAACTAATCCTAATTGTGCCGGAGCTAAATGCCACTCCGTCTTAATTAGTGGCATGATAAAAGACAACATCGCGACATCCATCGCGTCAAACAACCAGGCTGTGCCAATGATGGCTAACAACCGGTATTCCTTCAATAATTGCATAAGAATCCCCCAAATTGCAATAAAAGTAGTTTTTACTTTTATTAGTTTAAAAGATAAAGGTCGAGATGACTTTTATCTTCTTGTGTTATAAGGTACTCATTTTTGGGGGGAATGTCAATATGGAATGTTGTATTATTTAGTAAAGTTCATTATCCCGGGAAAAGAATATTGATACCGGTATTCTCAATTCAACATCTAATCCCACCTCATATAAACTAAAAAACATCCATCAATTGAAAAACAAGACAATCTATTGACTTTTTCTAAACACAATACTCTAATTTTTGTTACAAGCAACGATTATAATTCACTAGTCCTGACACCCTTGAGCAACTGTACTTTTTTAAAGGACCTTCCGAATAATTCAGGCATCATTTATCAAAATACTGTTCATGCCGTCACGTTTCAACCTGATAAAAATCTTTGCCACATATGCCAATACATCTTTAAGATAACAACTATTAACGCAAAAATATGAGCCTCCCAAGATGGAAGAATCCATTCAGAAAGTTCACCTCAAGAAACTATATGTTTTTCTATCTCCATATCCACAAATCAAAAAATACGGTGTGCATGTAAGAAATGATATGGTGGATTACTTTGGCTTTCGTAAACATACAAGTGCTCGATTGGGTTTCTTCCCGCATCAGTAAATAATTCACGAAATATTTCACTTATTTGTTTTGGATTGGTATTCAAAAGTAAGTATAGTGATTTGACGCCTTCAGTTTCTGCACGCCGTACTCGTTTAACAATTACGGATACTAAGTCAGAATTATATCTCCTAACTCGATCTACCTGACCATCTTTCATAGTCTGAAAAACCTCATATCTATGATCAATAACAAAACATGGCAAACTTTTGAGATCAGCCGGATAAGTATCTGAAACTACTAGCGAGAGTACAGATGTATCTAATTCTGAGTGACTTGGATTGCTTACAGTAATTGTGACCTCAACATTTGATTCGGCAGGCATTACTTCTGGAATTTCAAGTGTCATTTCTCTCCAACCAAAGGTTGACTGATAGTATAAATACTCACAAAATTGCCAAGTTGGAATACTTGTCGCGCTTCCTGAATGTTGCCGATTAATAAAAGATGCCCACTTAATCATCCAAGAAGGTACAAGAAAATAATGATTAGCTGGAAGAATCTGCTTTTGTCCTAAAATTTTGTGAATAACAACTAGATACAGTACAAAATAGCACAACAAAATGAATGGAAAATATGCTAACGGGATCTGTCCAATTAGGGACTTCCACTTATCACTAATCATCGGAATAAGTTCTCCAATAGCAAATACTATTTTTCTAGGGATACTAATTGTTGTCACATCTGCCAAGATAACTAGCACCGTGATAGGTCCTATAATTCGTGTAATCAAAAATCTATATTTACGTATTACTCGATTGTCATGATTTTTCAGGATGTTCACCATTGCCATACCACTTTCCAGTAATTAAATAAAGTTCATAAAAATAAAGCCACTCCTGTATCCAAGGAATTATGGTTTCCCGGAGATTGTCTCCGAATTTGAATTCTCGCTTTTCTTTTTTATTTCTAAACAAGCATAATGATACCGTCCCACTATTCGCATCAGATTGACTGACAAAAATATGAGGGATTCGGTTCAAATCTTGTTCAGGAACGTTGAGGCCGTGTAATAAAATTATAATTCTGTTTCTTTTTAAACAAAACTCTATCTTATATTCGCTACTATGCTCATTTGCTCTAAGCAAGCCGTAAACATGAAAACAACCATTTTGTTTCATTGAATTATATTTATTTGGAAACAGAATTGACAGTTCATAATAATACCTAAACCAAGTCATATTGGATTTTTTAATCCCCCCAGAACGTATGTGGCCGAACTTTCTTGTCACTGATTTCCCCCCCGAAAACTCCTTCAGAGCTCAGTGGAACTTGTCCCTGAAGTTGCATAACCGATCGTTTTTTACCCAGATATTCAAATACCTCCTGAACACGTGTCTTCCCATAAATGTCAGCTAAGGTAGACTTCCACGGAATCATTTCAGTTTGATTAGTAGTACCAAGATTTGACTCTACCACTTGTAGCCATTCAAAAAAAGCATCTTTCCTTTCAGGATGTAATCTCCACTTATCAGTAAAATCTTCATCCTTGTTTGTAGGATTCAGGATATGTGGAAATCCTTGCGAATCATATTTAATCTGATTTCTCAAGCCATTTGTCACAGCCACAAGCGCTTCAGAAAGATCATCTTGACCAGTATAGGCTTCTGCTGCCAAGATAGTGATGATCATTGAAATCGGCTTACTCTTATCGTCGCGCTTTTCAAACATCTTATTTCGATGATATTTGAGTAGCTGAACAACCTCTTGAAGGATTGTATACTCATGATATTCTTCTGGCGTTTCAACTTCGTCACTAAAACGATTACTCACAATATCCGAATATTGGTAAACATCCTGTCCCTTTTGTGCAAACCACTTTTTAAATTTGAACGGACTACTTTGTCGAAACCCATAGTTCTGGATACTAAGGCGATTTGTTATTAAAACATCTGAATACTGGCTATCAGTTGCTGGAACCACGTCTACATGTGAATTGAAATACTTAATCGTCCAAGCACGATTTTTCTCTGGCTGCAATTTTGACGCATACGCATCGCTGGTTTTAAGAATATTCCCAATTAAATGTTTTATTTTCTTTGGCGATGATTCACCATGAACAATGGCAACCAAATCAATATCAAAATCATCATCGGAGCCGTTAATTGGTTTGATAGCAGTCCCAAGATTGTACGATCCTTGTGGTTTGATATCCACAGCATTCGACACCCTATTGTCACTTGAAATCAAGTTTCCTAACGCAGTATATTCACGTACGACCGTTTCTTTCGCCGTATCAGACAATACAATTTTTTGGCAAATCTGCTCTAAAATATAAGAAGTATCTTTCATCTCTGTTCCTCCATGCTATTATTCAAAAGCAAGTATACCACATGGAGTGCTTAAAGAACAAAAGTTCCCACTATATTTGGTGGGAACTTTTGTTCTTTTTTTTAAAATCAAACTTGTTCGGTTCTTGATACTCTTATTCGCATCAAGAACCTCAATTATACATAGAACTATACCGTTCTCTCTAAAGTATTGGCTTCATTGATAATGCCCTCACAATGATACTGATAAAACAACCGATTACAGCAATGCTTTACTTACGATAACGATACTGTCAATAAACATAAGCACTGCTGATGATAAGCAAAAAAAGTTATCCAATGAACAGTCCGGTGTTACCATGTTACAACAGAGTTGGACTGACACTCAAAATACGATTAAAGCAGACCAAGCGAAACTTGTGCAGTCTCAACAACTGCCGACTAATCTGCAAGATGTACTAAAGTTCTTGCACCTCAAAAAACAACTACAATTGCCCCTGACAAAGTTAATACTATTTCTAATCGTGAATATGGTAGGAGCTTCAACGATTATCAATAGAAATCATCCTTAATCTCAACTCAGATAGTAGGTAGCATGAACCTGTTAGAGCTAGCACCTCATACGTTACAGCACGACTAATTACGCAAAAAATACAACAGTAAGGCTACGAGTGGTAAAATTGATATTGTAATCAAGGGAACACATATCACACTGAAAGCAACACTGTCCACAACATGTCAATTAACACAGCAAATGCTACATTGACAAATCGGTACTCTGAGCTTTTTCTCGAAAACTGTGCAATTAAATCTTTGCACATCAGCTATAAATGTTCTCTGATAATTCAAAATAGACACAAAGCCAAGTTTAGACTTCGTGTCCGTTTTTAGCCTTCCACTTTTCAAGATACAATTCATTCTGTGAAACTTCTGTTAAAAATTACTCTTCAAACTCCCAACATTCTTAATCACAACCGAAGTACTGCCATCTGGATTCGTCTCAAATTCAATGGCATCCCGATTTTTCAACAAGCTAATCGGCACATTGATTTCAATACCGTTATCCAGCTTAATCTTTTGACGCTCGTACTTCTTTTCAAAATAGTTAGCGTTTGGCACGGCAACCACTGATTCAATGGCCTTCTTGGCTAATTCATCTTTAAATTCTGCCTTGGCTTCTTCTTTCTTATCAAACACCATGTTCGCAATATAGTCATTATCAATAACGCCATCCGTCTCAAGGCTATCATGTATCGCCTGCTGCGTTTTCGATGTGACCGCGAAGTCGTCTTCATCATCATACTTCTCAGAAATTTTCTGAATCGACTTCTTGATTTGTTTCACGTCATTTGAAACTTTGACCGGTACCGCCGCAACTTGTAGAAAATTCTTGGACATCAGCCATTTCCCACTAGCACCGGTATATGATTGTTCACGTAACTGAACTTTATCGGCATCAATCAGGATCATGTTTTTGACTCCCTGCCCAGGCGACGGCAAAATGCTGTTATTTTGAACGATATTATTAACCAGCACGTCTTCGTCATACTCCACGTTATGGATGTAGCGTTGCGTGTAATCTAACTTAGCAATACCAATCACTTGGCTTAAGTCATCTAGTTCGACATTAAAGAATAATAGATCGCCACCAGGAATCTTTTCGTTAACCTTGATACTGTCAAAATAATCCAATGCAAACTTTTCCGTCAGCTGTTGAAAATCACCGCGACTATTCCAGAACTGTTCAAGCATGGAAATCCGAGATAACTCTAGCTCAACATATTCACTTTTTTCAAATTTATCAATGGCCTTTTCAACGTACTTGGTAATTCCCAAGTTGTCCTTAGCAATCTCTTTTTGAGACAGAACAACATTACCGGAGTCCTTATCTAGGATATGGTCAATTACATTTAAAATTCTCATTTGGGTTCCTTTCTTTATTAGCTAGCATATACACGTACCAGGATTATTATGTTCAATTAACATCTTGGTCATGTCAATATAATCTGTGGAATCAAACATACCATTATGACAACATGCTTTCAATCCACCTTCTTCGTGAACCTACATTGATTCATCATCACATCTTAAATTTCACACATCAATCAGAATCGAGTAGGAGGTAATTGATTATTTCAATTACCGACCTCTCACACCACCGTACGTACGGATCCGTATACGGCGGTTCAATAACTTAAGTATTCTGAATAAGCTGGAGCGTTTTGGACAGATTCATCAGTCCAAGGCGTTCTAGCTTTTCATTTGTATAGGTATAACACATCGTTTTACTATGAGCAGTTCGCCAGTATCCCTTGCGGGTATTGGCATTGGTTTTGGCTTGTTCTGGGGTCATTTCCAGCTTTATTAGTTGCCGATACCGAGTTCTCAACTTCTTCCAGCGTTTCCAAATCAATTGTCTAATTCGACTTCTTAGCCATTGGTCTAATTGCTGGACAAACTTTTTCATCTTTCCGATACCGTAATATTGTAGCCACCCTTGCATTTTCTGACTGATTTCCTTCATTAGCTGTTGCCAACTGATGCCACGGCTTCGACCTGTCATTTGTTTAAGGGACTGTTTAACACGTTTCTTGGCTACTTGATGTGGCCTTGGATATGCGCCGTTGCGGTCTACTCCAAGTGTAAATCCTAGAAATTTTAGTTTCAGCGGCGAGCCGACCGTTGTTTCCTTTTGGTTGACTGTCACTTTTAGCTTATTCTCTAGGAACTTCGTCACATTTTGAAGAACCCGCTCGCCAGCCCGTTTGCTTTTGACGTAAATATTACAATCATCGGCATAGCGCACAAATGAATGGCCACGACTGGTCAACAATTTATCCAATTCATTTAGATAAATATTGGCCAGTAGCGGAGAAAGGTTACCACCTTGCGGGGTACCTTTCGTAGTTTTTTTAAACAGTCCACCATTTAGGACACCACTCGTCAAAAACTGACGGATTAGATGTAATAGCCACGGATCTTGGACTTGCTGTTCAATGAAGTTCATCAGTAGGTCATGGTTGACCATACCAAAGTAGGCCTTCAAGTCTAGGTCTACCACATAATGGTACCCTTGATTATAAAGACTCGTGACCTTTTTGATGGCGTCGTGTGCCCCTCGATTTGGTCGAAAGCCATAGCTATTATCAGAAAATACACGCTCATAGATTGGTGATAATACTTGAACCACCGCCTGTTGTCGGTCTACTACTGTTGGCACACCTAGCTTTCTGGTCGAACCATCTGGCTTAGGAATTTCAACACGCTTGACCGGTTTCGGACGGTAAGTTCCGTTTCTTAAACTCGTTAAGAGTTTATCTCGGTTCTCATAGAGGTATTCAGACAACTGTTCAACGGTCATACCATCAATTCCAGCTGCTCCTTTATTACTTTTAGCTCGCTTAAAAGCGAGGTTCAAGTTACCTCGTGCAAGAACCAAGTCTACAAATTGAATACCATTCTGCACCGTACTTTCACCGCCAACAATGCTATGCGCCTCAAGATAGGATTTGCCTTCCAGACGATCGTCAGCTTGTTCTGTTTTCTGCAATCTTTGCATTGTCGACACCTCCAGTATCAGTGAAAATTATTATTGTTCGGTCCTTCGTTCGCCGTTTGGCGGACTACTATGACTCGGCTGACTCCTGAAATACTCAATTAACCATTACTGGCTAGGTTGTTCCTGTACACCATATCGGCGTTCTAGTCGGAAACTTGTAAATCAGGCCTCCCCGGGTAAGAATGATAGCTTTCGTACCATGCAACTGTTGGCTTTACTCTAATCATCTTCGAGTAGTATTGGACTTCGATTTGTTTAGCAACCTTATCCAGATGGTTCTAGCCTTATAGCCACTTCTTGTTCATCAGTTCGGTACTTTGCTTTAGGCTTCCTTCAGATTCCGTCTCACGGCGGACACCCTTGCCCTCAACTCGTGGTTCCGACTACTACGGCCCACAGCGGACTTACACCGCCTAGTTATCACCCATGCCGGGCGCACTAAAGAAAAGCGCCGGTTTCGAAAACCGGCGCTCATAACTATGAAATTCCAGTGATACCAATTTTTTTGTAAAATAAAAGGACACATCCTCAAATGCACCACCAGTACCAACCAAAGTAAAGGCAAGTGAGAATTATGCCCCAAGAACATTCGGGTCTATAATTTTTGGTATTGAAAGATAATTCCGAATTATTTACCCGATTAATCCGTGACTTCCTCCATCTCTTCCTTGTAAATATCGACCAATTTGCACGCCTTGAACCGTTTCTTTGGTTCTTCATCAACCTCATCATCAAATCCAAACAGATCCAACTGTTCCACCTTTCGGCTTGGTACCGATTCATCTAATGGCCCTTTATCATTTATAATAGCGTCCAATGTGTATTCTATTCGCTGCACCTTTTGTACGCCATTCCTAACCGGTAACAATTTCCATTCGCTAAAAATTATCGATCTGCCATCTTTGGTAGCCTTTTTTAATGCATCCCCTTGCCGCATGTTTGCCTCAATGATTGTCATGGCACTACTAGTCACCTTGGGATTTTTCTTGCCACTCCATTTCTGAATAGCTTGAAAGTAATGATGACTAAAAATATTGTACATACGCATCACTAGAACTTTGACATTATCCTCTAAAAGCTCAATACCATACAGCGATGAAAGAACAATTTCCGCATTTGCTTCATATGACTTTAGGTCTGTGCTAAGCTTATTTGCCAAGATCAACTTTCTTCTCAACAACTCAGTTAAAAACGCCCCTTCTCCAGCAGCCGGTTCCATGAATGTGGTAGATAAGGAATTCAAGGATTCGACTAGCTCCGGCTGATTGAGCATTTGATTTACAATTCGTTTAGGGGTGAAAACCTCACCATGCTCCTTGACTCGTTTATTTGATTTTATGAGGTTTTCGTCAGCCATTAGTTCATCTCCTCTACATGGGTATTAATAAACTGGACCTCATCGTCACTTAATTCATACTTTGCAAACAATTGATTGTCTATATCACTAATAGGAGCTTTCCAGTCAATATCAGAGTTCTGCGCAAAATTCTGTACAGGTATTTCACGATACGTTGATATTGGTCCGTTTTGCGTAACCTTCCATATTCCCAACATGGTCCTTGCAAATTTTGTTTTCAGATATTTTTCAGCTGATTCTGCTTCAAGCCTAGTATCGAATGCTCCAATGCTAATAAACGTTTCAGTATGTCCAACGCCAGGTTCGGCAATATACATATCACTTAAGGGCTCCCCAAATTCACCACTACCAATAGCACTTGCCAGAAAGACATTGTACTTATCTAACCCCAGACGGTCAGTTACATAATCCCGCCGAATCCATTCTTCTATTCTATCGTCTTTTGGCTTGCCAAGTATGCGAATATACTGATTTCCGTCATCAGGCTTGTTCTCATAAAATACTTCAGGAAGCAATTTCATTATATTTGATGACATATCATATTTATGACCACTACTTAATCGTTCAACAGCATCCGGAAAGTCTTGATGCAGCTTATCAGTTAATCTGTAAATAGTTCGAGAAAAGCCAATACTATTCAAAGTATCACTTCGTTTAGATCGAACCTTATCCAAAATGGGACGTAACTCGTCAAACTGCGTAAATGTGCCAATTTTACCAAATTTTTTTGTGGTATCGCGTAAAGTAATTGCAACTCCACCTTTTATGCTAGTTTTCGGGAAAATATTTCCACTATGTTTTTCGAACATAACCACTCGTAAATGTGGATCGTTTAACATCTTCTCATTCCAGATTGAAGACGTATCCCCAGCCTTAAATAGAAATCGAGCAGGCGTAATCATTACTGACTTTTCTGAAAGTTGATATGACAATTCCATGAAATACTGATAAATTGATTTTTTACTTTTGCTATCACCACGTTCTGTTTCCTGGTATGGTGGGTTACCAATAACCACATCAAATTTCATTTGATTAGTAATCCTTTCTTTGAATGCATCAAGCACGTGCTGAACGGTTTCATCATTTGAATTTTTGGCCTTCTCAACAACGCCATCAACATATACAACATTTGTGCCGAATTCGTGGTATCCGCACAAAGTACGGTTTGTAATGCGCTTGGCCATTGGAGTTTTAGCAATGGCGAAGATGTTTTTAGCCAAGATATTTCGCCATATTTCGTCCTCATCTTTGGCAGTAAATCTGCCACCAGTACGTTCGTTCAGCCGTGCCTGTTCTTGATAGTACAACGAGGTAGCTACATATAGCGGATAAAGCCCAGTCTTAGAATTGATTTCAAGTATTCGAGTATCTCGTTTAAAAATATCTTTCGTCATTTCAGTATCAACCCAGTGCGTAGCATCGACGCCGTCTATTGAGGTGTAATTATACGTTGGGTCAAAATAGGAATACCCTCCAATAGTCTTGCCTAATTGCATGTTCACAACACGCCATGGAGTAAGCACAGTTTCTTTATCTGGGTTCTTAAAGGTTCCGAATAGTTCACCAATATCTGCAGTGCGCTTCAACGGCTCCAGGCGATCCATTCGCTTAACTCGCTGTCGAATAATTCGACCGGCCTCAATGAAAATATTCGCATCATAATACTTGGAAAACTTCTTGAACTTTGCCTTGTCCACACCCTTTGGCATGAATTCCGCCCATGATTCAGCATCAACTTTGTCGACAAAAGTTTGGATATCAATATTCTTTTCGATTGGAATATCCATTCCATAAATCATCATCGGGATACGAATAGAAATGGACCGTAAGATTGAAATCATTGTCTTACGTTGCTTCTTGAGAGCACGTTCCTTTTCCAGAAGTTCTTGTTCCTTAGGAGTTAAATCCTTTTTATTCTTTTTCTTTGTCTTTTCGGCTTTGTTATACTCTTCATCGGTAAGTCCCTGATGATTAACGTTAATTGTGTTGGGCTTCTTTTGGGCCTTGGTAGTCCCAATTTCTGCCTTAAGATCGTTAAAGTCCTTAAGGTCGGCCTCATCCATTTTCAACAATTCATCATTGTACAGCGAATCATCATCGAACCCGGTACGAACCGCCCTTTCAGCATACACTTTCTTCAGCTGGGTCATCAAACTATCAACATTATACAGCGCCATTCCCTGATCCTGTTCACCAATAATTGGAAGGAAGTTAAGCAGCTCTCCCATTTTCTCCTTTTGGTCGTCGGTTTGCAGTTTACCCGCACCAGTATTCAATTGAGACGACGCAGCCATAACATTCAAAGCACGATCAGGGGCAAAATCAAAGATATAGCAATCCGTCTTCATCCCCAATTCCTTATCTGCATATGGCGTCTGAGCCCGGAATGCAGCCTGTAGGTATTGCATCGCACTGTTGGTATTGGACAGAAACATAACGCCAGTCCATTGGGGAATATTAACCCCGGTTGTCAATTTACGCACAGTCAAGGTAATGGTCTTGGTTTGCGCTGGGTGCTTAGTGATAGCGGCACGAACGCGTTCCAAGTCTCCCTCACTAGCACCGTCTTCTTTGCCATCATCAACCACGTTAACGATGGTGTAGCCCATACCAAATACGGGGTGCTTTTCCATCAGTGTCTTTAGTGCCTTAGCTGAATCAACAGATGGCAACAACCACAATGTGTGTCGCAATTCATTTCTAAATTGCTCAGTTGAGTACGGGAAGTTAGTGTCTTTAGATGGTGACGTAATGTTGTTCAAAAACTGGTTGACTTTTGTTTCGTATACGAAGCGGCCTTTATCATCCACCTTGAAAAATTCGTGGAAATTGAACGCCTTTTGGTCAAAATCAAGGAACCGATTATCTTCAAACTTATCCTTCATTTCAAACGTGAACATGGAGACCTTCGGCAATACAGCATAAGGATTTACTTCATCGGGATTCTCAACGTTCCAACGTGCTTTGGCTTGTTGTTCCATCGTGTAGTCCCAAGTAAAAACTTGATCAGGTTCGTACTCGTCAATCAAGTTGAACGGAGTTCCCGAAAGTTCGAGGACACGAGTTGTATCCTTCACCACGCCCTTAATCACGGACTGCGCTAAACCTGTCTGCGTTCCTTCGTGGGCTTCATCAATAATAACTAGATTCCAATTCAATTTGGCAATGAGCTCATTTTTGTCTCCGGCCTTGCCCCCGGCCCATTCGGAACCACGCAGATCCTGCATGCTAGCAAAGTAAAGGAACTTGCCACCATCATCAACTAATTGTTCCAAAGAAGCGTCATGCTTTTGTTTCGAACCATAGCGGTATCCAGGCATACTTAACTTATCGAAATCTTCAAACCAGCTATCACGAACAACGGGGCGGTGTGTCATGATAAGCACACGTTCGTATTGCTGGTTCTTGATTAGCTGCAAGGCGCTAAGGGTCTTACCAAAACGCATTTTGGCATTCCAAAGCATCTTCTTGTCGTCATTCTTTTTCGTCTTGAAGACCCTTTCAGTCTTGTCGATAGCGATTTGTTGTTCAGGACGTAGTTTAATCTTTGATTCGACAACAGTTGGTGCGTTTATAAACGATTTTCCCGCCCGAACCGCCGCAATGGCATTCTTAACGGTATCAACATCCGTAACATACCATTCACGAGCAGCTCCTTCGACCAACTTAGAATCCTTCTTGATGTTTGAGTTATCAAGAACATCATGGACTGCGTGGTCGTCAAACCATTCACCATGCCCATTGACTTCCCGATAAGCTGCCTCGGTCCATTCAATATTTGGTTTAACGCCCATCGTTCCAGCGTACGACTTGATACGCTTTAACGCTGCAGTATGTAGAAATTGGCTGTTTGGCGTAGTGTCAACAATTTCACCATGATACGTGGCTTTGCCAATTTTTTGCCGTCCGGCATACTGTGGCCACTGTTCAAGATCATCCGCCGTAAATGAGTATACCAATGTCTTAGCTGATGTAGTGTATAAGACAGGTTCCTTGAAGCTGGAAACGCCTTGTCGGAAACCACAGTAAGAGTACACAAACCAATACATTAGTTTGTGCAAATTAAACAGTGCTTCATATGCGTCATCTTTGGACACTTGAGCCTTCGCGTCATGTAAAACCTTGTTACCCTTGCGCCGAATACCATCCAATATGTCCATTACGTCCTGCGCAACATAACCATTTTGCCGAATTAAGGAGAGCGCCTCGAAAAAGCTCCCTGAAAAATCATGATTACGTTTCTTTAGAACGTAGCGGGCCACACCCTCGGGTACGTTACGCACAATTCCTGGTACCTGCTGATACTTTTGATTCGCGTACATAAGTTCAGCTGTTTCAAGTGGTCCAACAAATTGTTCAGCATCCTCAATTTCTTTTAAAAATTCAAAATTACTACTCATGGAAACTCCCCCATTTACGAATCAGTTCGTGTAAATACTAACGTCAATTGTACACTACAAACCATAATTGCATACATAACGATTTGTCAGATTTAAGTGCAACATTTTTCCTTGGTATACTTCACCAGGAACCTTCCAGCCCATGACCTTGCAAGCAGGAATTCGAAAAGGTCAGCAAAATATTTTAAAACAAAGCGTACTATCAGCACTTCTGTTTCTTCATCCTCTGTTGCAATTCGTGACCGGTATACGCATTGGTGAAGCCAATGTCGGCCGCTACACAATCCTACTAGACGCAAAATCCCCGCCAGCTCAGTCCTCATTCGGCCCAAACTTGGCGGGGATTCTGGCGGAAAATGTAATCATTTCCCCGCCAAT
The DNA here is from genome assembly GCF_005404945.1 of Lactiplantibacillus pingfangensis. GTDB lineage: Bacteria > Bacillota > Bacilli > Lactobacillales > Lactobacillaceae > Lactiplantibacillus > Lactiplantibacillus pingfangensis. The sequence goes on from NZ_BJDG01000004.1 coordinate 55,651, forward strand.
CGTATCCTTTGTATCTTCCGAAAATGCCGTTAAATCAACATTCCGGCTTCAATTTAAATATACCTGTTATTCCCACTCAATAGTCGAAGGTGGCTTACTCGTAACATCATACACGATGCGGTTAACATGATCGACTTCATTGACGATCCGCACCGAAATCTTCTGTAAGACGTCCCAAGGAATCCGCGCAAAGTCGGCGGTCATGCCGTCAATTGACGTCACGGCCCGGATACCAACGGTGTAGTCGTAAGTCCGACCATCACCCATGACACCGACGGACTTGATGCCTGGTAATACGGTGAAGTATTGCCAGATTTCGCGGTCTAAACCGGCCTTCTTGATTTCATCACGTAAGATGTAATCACTATCACGCACGATTGCCAACTTATCTTCGGTAATCTCACCAATCACCCGAATCCCAAGACCGGGACCTGGGAATGGTTGGCGCCAGACAAGCGCTGACGGCATGCCAAGCTTTTCGCCTAATTCACGGGCTTCGTCTTTAAATAAAGTCCGTAATGGTTCAATCAACTTGAATTGCATGTCATCTGGCAAGCCGCCGACGTTATGATGTGATTTAATCGTTTGCGCCGTGGAAGTCCCACTTTCGATGACGTCGGTGTACAACGTCCCTTGCGCTAAGAATTCCATCCCATTTAACTTCGTGGCTTCTTCATCGAAGACTTGGATGAATTCATTACCAATAATCTTCCGTTTACGTTCGGGATCACTGACACCCGCTAATTTACTCATAAACCGGTCTTTAGCATCAACTTTAATGATGTTCAAACCGAATTTACCTTCCAAACTAGCCATGACTTGATCTGCTTCGCCTTTACGCAACAGACCGTGGTCCACGAAAATGCTCGTTAATTGTGTGCCAATCGCCTTGTGCAACAAGACACCAACAACGCTGGAGTCGACCCCACCGGACAAGCCGAGTAGAACCTTTTTATCGCCAACTTCGGCCCGAATCTTTTCGATTTGCATGTCGATAAAATCGTCCATGGACCAGTTAGCTTCCGCTTGGCAGACGTTAAACGCAAAGTTCTTCAGGATGTTTTCGCCGTAGTCCGTATTCCGAACTTCAGCGTGCAATTGAATCCCATAAAACTTTTTGTCAACGTTTTGAATCGCTGCGATTGGGCAGTTCTTCGAAGTTGCCACCACGTCAAAGCCCTCAGGTGCTTGGGTAACCAAGTCACCATGGCTCATCCAAACTGACTGTTCCTTAGGCGTCCCATCAAACAAGGTTGACGCGTCACTAGTGATCTGAATATTAGCTTTACCGTATTCACGGTTATCAGCTGATTCAACCTTACCGCCCGGAAGCATGTAAGTCATCAACTGCATCCCGTAACAGATCCCCAAGATAGGTAAGCCTAAATTGAAAATCTCGGGATCAACCCGAAAGGCGCCATCATCGTAAACACTATTGGGGCCACCGGAGAAAATAATTCCCTTAGGGTGGCGGGCTTTGATTTCTTCAGCGGAAATCGTATTTGGAAGTAATTCCGAATAAATACCGAAATCACGAATGCGCCGGGTAATCAATTGGTTATATTGACTCCCAAAATCCAACACAAGAATTGAGTCGAAAGACGCGGTGTCCGTTTTTGCCAAGTTGTTCACTCCTTTGGATTAATTAATGTTCAATAGGTCTATCATACTGATTTCTAAACGTTCGGTCAATGACTATGAGAAATTTCTTAGGCGCTAATACTTACGAAAATACACGGCGTCAATCAGATGATGCGCGACTTTGTGCAAAATCAAATCCGCACGATTACGTGTTGGCAAGATATAATCATTCAAGTTTTTCAGATCAACATCTTCCCAAACGCGCTTGGCCATTGCAATCGCATCCGCATGATCCCCAATCGCCCAAGGATAAAAATAGTTCTGCGGGTCTTGAAAGGCCGTCTTCATCAACGCTTCAAAGCGATCCAGATACCAAGTTTCAATCAAGTCAGCTTCCGCATCAACATACACCGAAAAGTCAGTAAAGTCACTAATATAGATCCGTTGATTCGTCGGCAATTGCAGCACGTTAATCCCTTCGATAATCAAAATATCGGGATGGGTGATCACATTATAACGATTTGGCACAATATCGTAAGTCTGATGCGAGTACACCGGTGATTTTGCAATCGGTTTGCCACTTTTGACATCATTCAAAAATTGAATCAAGCGCGGCATATCGTAACTTTCCGGAAAACCTTTCCGTTCCATTAATTGGCGTTGCTTGAGTTCGGCATTCGAATATAAGAACCCATCCGTCGTAATGAGTTGCGTTCGACGGTCTGGATATAAATATTTAAATAGAATTTCTAGTAAACGGGCCGTGGTCGTTTTGCCAACTGCCACGCTCCCGGAAACGCCGATAATAAACGGCGATTGCTTATTGTTGCGTTGTAAGAAGACCGATTCTGTTTCCCGCCACGACAAGTAGTGCTCGAACTTGGCTTGGAGTAAATGCGCCACCGGTAAATAAATCTCGCGAACATCATCAATACTGATCTGATCATTGAACGCCTTAATTTCATGTAGATTTTCAGCGGTCAACGGCACGTGTCCGCCCCGATAGAATCGTTTCCATTGCTCCCGTGAGAAGCGATAATAGTTCAGTTGCTCTTCCATAATTTATCTGCCACCATCATTAAATTAATGGGCTAATTATAGCATAAAAGGCACTGATTTTAATCCTCAGTCGTCACTGTTAAATCCCGATGCAACCACGCCATCACACTGCGCGCAATCGGCTGGGCAATAAAGGCTTCCACAATTAAGGCAATCGTATAATTCCGCGGCCATTTACTGGCAAAGTGTACGATTGGCTCAAGCGTCACTTGCCCGGTACCAATCCATGTCCCCAAAATCGTTAAGACGAGTGACATTAAAAAGACATTACATATCGCCGTAACGAGCATTGCTGACCGAAAACTAGGTTGTTCACCTAAGAAATATCCCGCTAGTTTTGCGGCGGGCTGTTGCGTGAGCACGACCAAAATCACCACGCTGACCCACAACAACGGTAATTGGCGCAAGACCATCAGCCAATGACTGAGTGAAAAACCAACTTCCAACCCAGTAATCACCGGGGCAATTAAATTAACTGAAATAATCGATACGACCGCCATAAAAATCAGCGTTTCTTTCAAGTTCTGTGGTAACCGTTTAGCAAAATCCATCAAATAACCTCTTCCTTTTTACGGCGAAAAAAAATCAGCACGACAGCTGAGTTAACAGTTGTCGCGCTGATCAATTATACGCACGATTTATTAATGTAATTACTAGCCTAACATAATTTTCCAGAAAATGTCAGGACTTTTTTAAACAGTTGTTTCATTAATTGTATACAATTCTGGTTTAACCCGCGAGAATAATGGTGACAACTCACCAATCGCAATCACGGTCAATTCATGCATTGCCCGTGAGCAAATTGTATAGAGCAGCTGACGTTCATCTTCACGCTGATAGTTAACAGTATTCGCATTCCACACGATCACCGCATCGAATTCCAACCCCTTAGCTAGGAACGACGGCACCACAATAATTCCTGGTGCTAGCCGCTGATTTTCGGTCCGAATCAAGGTGACGTGTTCGCCGCGAGCTTGCAACGCTTCGGTTAAGCGTTCACTTTCGCCCAACGTCTTACCAATAATGGCAGTCGTATCACGATCTGAATCATTGGCAGCCAATTGCTGGACCACTTGATCAACCGCTTGATCAAAATCGGTCGTAACCGCGATGTTTGGTAAATCACCTTGGCGATCAAACGCCGTGACGGCTTCACCATTGACGAGAATTTCTTTGGTGAAATCGGTAATCTGTTGCGTCGACCGATAAGACTTCGTCAATTGAACCACTCGCGTCTTTTCTGGATCAAATAACGTTTCCAGCTCACCGATTAAGGTATGACTATTTTCTTTAGTGAAAATGGCCTGGTTCAAGTCTCCGAGCATGGTAAAGCGCGCATTTGGGAAACTGAATTTCAAGAAAGCTAACTGGAACGCATTGTAATCTTGAATTTCATCTAAAAAGACAAAGCGAATCTCACGCTGGCCTTTTTTACCGGTCATCAAATCATGCAAATACATGTAAGCTGAAACAGTGGTGAGCGAAATGTGCCGTTCTTTAATGGCCGCGAGCTTCGCTTCCACCGCGGCATCCCAATCGGCTTGCGTAATATCATACTTCGCCAAATTCAAGATGGCGGGCACTTCCCGTAAAAAGTGCGCGTATTGCATGTTGATGCTCAAGAAACGGTTGCGACCGATTTGCGTCCGCGCGGTACCTAACCGTTGCATGACAATCTTGCGTGCCAAGAACTTGAATTCTTCATCACCATTCTTGAATTCACGCGGTTGATTGTCATAGAGGTCGTTCAATTCTTCTTTGGATAAATCTTGAACGGCTTCTTCAACCCACTTCGTCCGCATTTCAGCCGCAACTTTACGATTCAAAATTTTGACTAATTCTTCCTTAGTCGCGGACAGCCGGTTGCCTAAGTGATAATTTTCATTAAATGAATAGTAGATTTCTTTAATTTTGTCCCGTGGAATGAGCACTTCATCATTCAACATGATATTGCGAAAACGCATGTCTTCCGATTCCAGATGACGACCATACGCCGTAACCGCGTTGAAGAAGGCTAAACTACCTTCCAATTTAGTAATCTTGGCCATCGCAGGGGTGTTTTCTGTTTCAAACCGCTGTTGGAGCGTTTCCACTTGCATCCGTGGCAACCGATAAGACGCATATTGGTAATAGGTCATCTGGACCATATTTTGCTCACCCAATTCAGGCAGCACTTGGTTAATATAATCGTTGAACAATTGGTTTGGTGAAAACAAGATGACTTGTCCCGCCGTTAAATTGCCCCGATAACGGTATAGAAGATACGCCACCCGTTGCAAGACCGACGATGTTTTCCCAGATCCCGCAGCCCCTTGAACGAATAAGAGGTCCGAGCTAGTATCACGAATAATCGTGTTTTGTTCCTTTTGGATCGTCGTGACGATGCTCTTCATCTTCACATCGGACTTTTCATCCAACACTTCAAGGAGCATCGAATCGCCCACGGCTTCATCCGTGTCATACACCGTCACAATTTTGCCGTCTTCAATCATTAATTGCCGTTTAAGTTGGACATCCACCGACTGCAAGCCATCCGGCGTTTGATAAGTGACATTGCCGAGACCGCCGTCGTAGTAAATACTCGAAATTGGGGCCCGCCAATCATAAATCAAAAAGTGATCTGGACTATCAGAAAATGAGCTGAGGCCAATATAAATGGTCTCAGTGGCCGGTTCACCCGCTTCATGAAAATCAAGGCGCGCAAAATAAGCATTCTTTTCCAACTTTTTTAAGGTTGACAGTTGTTTCGTCGCATGTTGCCAACTGTTCTGCCGCTCGTCCAACATTTGTTGCTGTTGCCGGACGGACAAACCCGTTTCCATCATGCCTTCATAACTATCCGTCTTAATATTGACATCATTATAAAAGTTCTGTTTAATATCGGCTTGATCATTTTCGGACCGTTCAATCGTTTCACTCTGTTTCGTTTGCTCGACCCGAATCTTATCAACCACATAATCAAGATGTTCTTGTTCTGAAGCTTTTATCGACTTAGCCATCAGCGGCCTCCATTCCTAAAACTCGATAAACAATCTTATCACTATCCAAGGCCTGACTCAATCAATAACACGTTAAGCCGGACAATTTCAACGGTTTAATTAAGGAAGTATGAACATTCTATTATCAAAGTTATGATTCGTTTAAATCGATGAAAATGTTATCGCTTACACTAGTATTTGCGCATGAATCCGACTAAACTAGATTTAACTTTATTGGAGGTGGCGCCGTTGGCCAATTTAATCGAAATTCTAACCCATCTGGAGGACTTCATTGTCCCCATTTTGACCACTCTGGGCAATTGGAGTTACATTACCCTCTTTGCCGTCATCTTCCTCGAAACGGGCATGGTGATTTTTCCATTTCTCCCCGGCGAATCGTTAATTTTTCTCGCCAGCACCATGGCCGCGACCCACACGAGCTTAAATATTCAAGTGCTCGTCCCAGTTTTCTTCGCTGCCGCAGTCATTGGCGATACGGTTAACTTCGAAATCGGCCGTCATTTAATTCAGCTTCCTTGGCTGCAACGCCATTTACCACCAGACAAACAAGCCAAAGCACAACACTTCTTCGCCAAGTATGGCTCAAAAGCGGTGATGTTTGGCCGTTTCGTCCCATTAATTCGAACCTTTGTCCCGTTGAGTGCGGGCGCGTCTAAGATGCCGCAGAAATCCTTTGCCTTGTGGAATTTACTCGGCGTCGGAATTTGGGTCACCGTTGGTTGCTCATTAGGTTACTTCTTCGGTTCAATCAGCTTCGTGCAAGATCATTTGTCCCTCTTTTTCTTAGGTATCATGGCGTTTGCACTGATTCCAGCGGTTATGATTACACTCGTCAAGACAGTACGCCGACATCCGGTCGCTTAAAACTAAATTTGATTAATTTGATAACTGTCAGTTGGCAGTTATTTTTTTGCGCAACTTTAGACAGTCACGATGCTCTGACCAGAGCTACTTCGAGGTCAATACTTCCTCAATGTCGGCTTCAGGACTATGTTTATATAAACACGCCCGACCGTTAAATTGACCCATAATGTCATACGAATGACATTTCCCTAACATTTCAAGCGACCCACCAAAATCGGCAACCTTAATCTCACCAACCTGGCAATTGCCCTGGGGACTGAAACGGACTTGATCACCAATACGATACTTCATTGGTCCTAAGTTAGTCGAGGTCATGATTAGTTCCTCCTCAAAATTTATCGTGGATGCTTAGTACTATTAACAATGGCCATGACTTCATCAATACTGATTGGCTGATAATTAATCACATCAACACCGACATTTAAAGCGTTATTCCCTAGCACGTGCTCAAAGTACTCAGTCCGCGTGTTGTGAACATGCCCATATAGTTGAATTGCATCATGATAATAGCCGTCCCATTCTAAAATTGGATAGTGAAATAACACAAATTTTCGTTTGGCATATTTAAATGAATAGTAATCTTTCACCCATTCAAACAGCGAAACATTAAAATCTTGGTCTTTCAAATACTTTTCATGATTCCCTCTGATTAAATACTTTTTTCCTCGTAATTGTTTTAAAATTGTCTCTGCTTGTTTACCGGTACCATGGTAAACAAAGTCACCTAAAATATAAATTTCGTCTTTAGGTGACCTTACGACCGTATTCCAATTTCGTATCAGCTGTTCATTCATGTCATCAACATCTCGAAACGGACGCTGACAAAAATTAATAACCGCTGCATGGTAAAAGTGGGTATCAGCAATGAAATATTTCAAAATTTCATCCTCACATTCTAAAAGTTACCGTTTAACACCTGCTGACGACTCCCATCACGCCACTCGATATGCAATTCAAATTCATGGTTTTCCGAATTCAAGATCAAATAGCGAAACGTCGAATCATCGCTGTCAGTTAGATTGAAACTGCGATTATTTCCGACCATCACATCACGATCAAACTGATTACGGTGGCCATGAATGGCGGTAATGCCCTGAAACTTAGTCGAATTGGCCCATACTTTATCAATGTCACGTGAATATACTGAGTCTTTACCACTACTTAAGCCGTGAACAAATGCATCTGATGGCGCAAGTGCAACACTATCTGTTAGTTTCGCGGGATGCAGCCATCTAGCCACTTGTTCAGGTTCAAGGCCAGCATGACTAAGCAACAGTTTTTTCCTACCAAACTCAAGTGCTAAATAAGTTCCCATTTCACTAATGAATTGCTTAATCTCTGACTTAGTCACCCCTGCCATCTCTAACTGCGGGAGAGTCATTCTGGCAAAGTCACTTACTTCTGGGTGACTGATTCGCTGCTGCTGATACCAAGCAATTAACCGGTGTTCATGATTCCCTAAAAGCTGCAAACAATTATTACTAGCCAATAAAGTTCGGATAACCCCGGCAGAGTCTGTGCCACGATCAATAGCATCACCTAAAAACGCAAACGTTGTCTCTGGTGTAGAAAATTCAGCCATAGTCGACCTTAATTTTTTCGAATCACCATGAACGTCACTGAATATTACTAATCGTTTAACTTCAGGACGAATCTTGGTGAATACTATTGGTCGTTCTAATTCATTTAACAATTCAGCGGGGCTGATGACTCGTCCTAAGCTAGGCCAATTAACCGACATATACCGTGCGATATACTTGGCGTCCCGTCCTTTAGGATCATCATAGTTTTTCCAAAATGACGCTTGGCACGGTACAGCCATTGCATCCACAATGACAACCTCATAACCCCAGGCATCTTTTATTAAACGTCGAAACCAACTTAATGTTTTCCGCGATAATAAGTTAACTACTAGGATAATTGGATCTTGTGTATCAACACGCTGTCGCATAAACAAGTCTAAAGATTTTCGCACAAGTGCCTCTGAAGATTGCTTAACGTCTGTTATGATTGTGCCATTTTCTTGCAGAAACAAACTTGGATTACTCACTGCCATGCGGATTCTTTGTTCTGACAAAATATAAGGTTCTAAGCTTGGATTAGAATACAACCAGTTCATCATCGTGGGTAAACCAAGATAAGCATATATCACCTTGCTACTTGACATTTAATATCCTTTCTCATTGGAAAGCAACGAATTCAGTCCGACAATTAAATCAATTACAAGTCTGTCCCAAGTATCTTTTGCCATCTTGATACTGAACTAGTTATCTTCAATAGCTTCAAGCAATGTCCCATTATCAGCATCAAAAACGGCAATATTACCGATATGGGCCGCTGTGCTGGAATGATTCCCACCATCAATAAAAAAACGAGCATATTCATTTTCATATTGGACTGTCAATACACCACGTGGACTAACTGTACGATTACGCAAAGTCGTCGCAGCTGCAGAGCCATCATACAATCCAGTAATTAAGCCAGTCGGTGTGTGACCAGTAACAATCGCACAATCTAATGGATTATGGGCATAATTAGGCGCATTTTTACCATACCAATAGTCTTCACGTAACCAATATTTATTATGTGGCAATGTATCTTCAATTGGATCAGCCAACGACAATTCAAGCCCAGCGTGCACGAAAAACAACTTACCAATTTGAATATTCAATGGTAGTGCCCCAATCCAGTCAAACAACCCAACATGCTCATGCTTAAACATGGTGATTGCTTCAGTCATATCTGCTGGCGAACGGCCCTCAATTGCCATCGTTTCAGCAATAATATCCTCCCCACCCATTTCTAACCAATATTCATTTTGGCCTGTCAGGCTCTCCCAGGCAGCAGCATCATGATTACCTTGAATGGCAAAAATTTTATTTGGATTAGCTACCTGCATCGCTTGAATCTTTTGTGCCACAGAAACGCCAGTATGATGATGAAATGAATCTTGATAATCGCCTAAAAAAACAACTTCTGCTTCTGGATACTTGAGACGTAACTTAGCTAATGCTGGAAAAACTAATAGCTGACCATGTATATCAGATAAGGCTATTACTGGATGCATTTCACAAGCTTCCTTTTTAATAAATTTCGACAAAAATGTCTGTTGCTCATACTTTTGATTTAAAAACATTTATTACAAAGTAACCATAAGGATATTTACTTCCTTTTCTGCCCAATACCAAAGTACTAAATGGATGAAACTTTCAAGTTCATCAACGCTTTGGATAATTTCTTCACTATGATTTAATCTATTCTGAGCTAACTCGCCAAAATTTATTAATGCATTTATTATCTGTGGATCTTCTATGAAGAGTACCCGACTACAATAATTTTCAAGATGATTTAGTTTATTTCCAAATGTTGGTTCCTCAAAAGCGCTGTCCAAATATGCCCTCAGCATAGTCTTTTCAACAGCTATATATGTCTCAAATAGCTGGTTTGATTTTCCTTCATAGTATCGACTGAGGTTGTATAAAAATATCGGCATCATAAAACTTTTAGGGCGACTGGCTTGATCAACAATTGGAATCAAACTCATATTAAGGCTACTAAATTCTCGGTAAATGCAATCACTCCAGGCGGTAGCCAAGTGCCTTGGCAATTGTTCGGAACGAGTCAACTTATCGATAAGTCTTGATAGTGAGTCAAGATCAAAATCCCTAGTCCCAGTGAGTAGGATACGGGGTACCTGAAATTGGTCATATCCGGATGTATCGATGGCGGCTGCCCAACCACCTTCAATGGGAATAATTTCAGCAGATGACTCGATAAATGACTCAATAAAATCCCATTTAATATTTTTATAGGAAATTTTAAAATGCTCCAATACATCGAGAGATGTGGATATTGACCGTCCCAAACCTGAGTGCGTCACATCATATTCTGGTATTCGAATACGATTTCGTAAGTAATCGTTATTTTTTTGCATATAATTAGTTCCAATCAAAAAATCAAATGGCAAATATTTGTTTAAAATATTGACCGGCTTTCATGTCAACTCTAAAATAGGTCATATGGAGGTTTTTTATGGAGACTAGAAACGAAAAATTCAGAAGACTTGCAGAATTGCGCCTAGGTCGGATTTTACAAACCATGAATCTGATTGCAAACCTCAGCGCTCCACAATATGTTTATACTTCAGAAGACATTACGGAACTATTCAACATGTATCAAACAATGGGGAATGCGGCCCAAACCTATTTTCAAGGTCTCACACGATACAACGAAATGCCCAGTAGTTTCATGTTCACCAACACTGTCACGGTTGCACCCGAGTTGACTTCAGCGCATGCTCGCTTTCGACGGTTAGCAGAAAATCGGATGAGCCGGGTATTGCGTGACTTGCGGCTACTAGTCAATCTATCAGACAAAAGTAACTACTCGTACACTGACTCAGAGGTTACACAACTATTCGATGCCTATACAAATAAGGGACGTGAGATTGCTGCCTTATTTGCACCATTAACAACTGATTTTCACTTTAAACCGAAGGACTAGTCAACTTGACTAGTCATCTTCGGTTTTTTATTGTCCTAATTCAACAAGTGTGCTGATATCCGCAAAAAAGTTTAATCTTCTATGGCGTCAATCAACAATCCTGTCTTACTATCAAAAATACCAATATTTCCTAATATATCTGGATTACCTTCACCCACACCGCCATCCATTAAATAGCGTGGCATTTCACCTGGATACTTGATTGTATATATCGGACTATGCTCTGATTCACATTTATCAGGTTTTTGTGTCAATCTCTGATCATAACTTCCCATAATCATTCCGTTAGCTGTATGACCAGTAATAATACTCATCCCTAGTTTGTTTTGAGCAAAAGTTCCCCAGTCATTGGGACTATACCAATATTTAGCGCGTAACCACAAACGATCATGATCAGAAGTTTCAGAAATCGGATCATGCAAAGACAAGTCTAACCCCGCGTGTACAAAATAGAGCTTGTCTCGCGTATAGCTTAAGGGTAATTGGCTCATCCAACTAATCAAGTTGCGTTTACGTTTTAAAACATAACGACGTTCCTGACCAACACTTTCATCAGCACCACCCAAGTCAACCGTTGCTGTCCATAACGTGTTATCACCGCCAAACCTTAGCCACGCATCTTGGCTTTTATCTTCAAAAAAATCTACTGCTGCTTGTTCATGGTTTCCCATCAAAACAATTGTATGATCAGGATCAGCTAATTGCATTGCTCGAATCTGATCCAATAACTCAAAACCAAAATTTTCACCGTAACTGTCAATATAATCACCAATAAAAACCGTAAGTGCCGTCGGATACTTTGTTTTCAAATACTTTAAGCGTGACATCACGCCAATTTGACCGTGAAGATCGCCAAGTGCAATTACGATACTCATTCTTATCTCCTTTTTAGACACTTATTTAGCATTTATCTTACATTAAATCCCCGTACATATCAATGAATAAAAATCATATTTCTTAGAATTACTATAAAAAGCATTCCATGTCATCCGTCACAATATACTTTTTTACAACATTTAATCAATCAAAATCATCATTAATAGCCTAATACAATTTCACATCACTAAGCATATATCAATGCATTATAAAAAAAGTAGATAAAAAAATATACAATTTTAAATTGATGATGTACTATAGCTTTACTAAGCTAGAAACCTAAGTTATAGCTGTAAAATGCCACCAAATCTACATTCATCACCTAACTGCTAAGATTAAACACACCATTAGCCCCAATATGACAAAGTTTCAAATCTTGGTTGGAACGTCATTCGAAACAAAATCATAAATTAAATGAATCGAGGAAAACTAATGCGCAAACTTGACCAACGTCTTGGCCAACAACCAATGAGCAAATGGCGAAAACTGTTGACAGGAATACCATACAAAACAATCGCAACCGAATATCAAGGCCAAATGTTTCCATTATTACTTGAAGAGTTTGACATTTTTGTCGTTGATACACCCTATAAAAAAAAGCTGCGACAAGAAATAAAAACTTCAGGCCGCAAGAGAAATTTTAGAAAGTCAACTATTGAGAGCGGTGCCGAAATTGGTTCAGCTTGGTATATCATGAGTCAATTCACAAACACTGATCCATACTACAACTACTGGGCATTATCAAAAAAAGGTGTCATGCAAGTTTTTGTTGAAAGAAAAACTGGTTTCGATGGCATAATTGAAGCCTTTGCAAAAGATCCACAGAATTTTTCAATTGCTGGTTTTGAGCAACAATATGCTTCTCAAGAACTAAATTATCTACAAGATATTTCAAAATGCTATCAACGATACGGCACACACGTAAAAACTGATAACTCAATCGTAATTACGATGATTAATACCGGATCTGCTATCGAAGGAATCTATGCTCACATATTTGGAAATCGGTATGAACCCTCATTTTCAAACATGTGGCACAACGTCATTACTGCTGCAGCATCATACATTAATCTCTATAGTGCATCGATGATGTCCTCAAGACATCAGGAATCTGATGTATCTGCATCGCTACACACTTTTATTGTCACTTTGGATACCTTAGCGAAGGCTACACAACAAAATAGAAATGAGTACGACAAACGATGGTTTCAGATAAACTGGCTTTTCAAAAATAAAGATTCGACACCTGATCGACAAGAATGCACAGAATTTGCTGGATTTTGCCTATTTTGCGACTCATTACAATCAAATTCAGCTGTGGATGACGATAAGATGGCTGAGCAATCATTTACTATTGAACTAGGAAAAAAATACAGAAACTTATCACTAAATGAATCAAGGATAGTCATGCACAAAGCTGGAAAGAAAAGAATTGGCCGATATCGAAGGGATCACTGGTATGACAGGATATCTTACTCAGATAGAGCTATCTCCCTTGAATATGAAGGACAAACAATTCCAGTCTATCTCCCTGCCTATGACACGTGGGTAGTAGACACCGAATTTTCTCGGCAACAGCGGCAAATAAAAAGGGCTGACAATAAGCCTAAATCTGCAAGATGGAAGTACAGGTTTGGTGAAAGTGCTACAACTGGGCAACTGTCGTGGGTGATGGACGAATTTACCGGGCATGATGCATCGGGTCTAACTTACTATTACCATACGTTATCAAAGGAAAAACTCGTCTTATGGCATTGTCACGGCTTTGACGAAATTCTTTCTGCGTTTGCTAAAGATCCCCAACACTTCTCCATTACTGGCTTTGAATATCAATACGCTCTTCAAGAGCTGGCTCTATTGCATGCTATTGCCAAACGTTATCAGCAATTTGGCTTGCGCAAACAAATAAGAACCAGTGCTACCAACCTTCCACCCTTGGGAAGTCATGTCTCACTGTCCATTGTGCAAGCACAAGCCATATATACGCGTATTGCACCATTGGAACACAGAAACAGTCCAGAATTTTCGGCATTGTGGGCAACCGTAATTAATGCAGCAACTACCTACGCCGTATCTCATAACGAAGCAATGCTGGTTTCTAAAAACCAAACCTCAGCAACCGCTGCATCACTGGACACGTTTAAAGATGCCTTGCAGGAACTGGCTACTGCATTTCCACAGAAAGATAATAACTCAGAATGGCTGTCTCTTTTAGGCGAATCACGTATCAAATACCAGAATTTTGCTTCGTACCTCTTATTATTTGAAACACTACAAGATAATCAGTAAATAAGATTGTGTGTTGAAACACCCCCCGTTAGTCACAAAGTACGTAACTAACAGGGGGTTAACTATATTTAATCCAATTTTCTAGTAACTGCTCAGGCCATGGCAAACAAGCCTTCAGTTGCGCCTGACTAACAATCACCGATAACTGAGGCACATTCATAAGATACTCAATATATTTAGAACAATCTCAGTAATTTCGGATTCAGAAATAAAATGTTGACGCACACTCCAACCTAGCTCTATTTCCGGATCCTTAAAAAACAAATTAAGTATGCCTGTTGATTGACAACCGGAAATACCCAACAACTAATATCTCATTAGAACCAAGCAAAAATATGATGTGGTCGTTGGCGTTTTGCTAGGCTCATAGAAATTTTCATCATCATGGTATATACCTCTGTTTCACTAATTGAGTTCAGCATAATTCATTGATCCGAATGCTTGAGTAACGAGTTTATGCTTAAATTAGGTTCGTAAAGCATTACACTAATATCTGTATTGGCCGTAGTTAAAGCTAACCTGAACAATCCACTTAGATGCCCCAATTATTGCTGAAGTTCTTCTCGCCAGCCAGACTCACATCGCGTTAATCATCAATATAACTCCAATTTTACTTAGTGTTGAATATTATTTGACAATTTGACCTTGATATTGTAACCTAAACTCATAATAGTAATCTAAACTCATAGTTTAAAACTTGAATGGAGGAATCAATATGGATGAACGTATGTCGAACAAGCACATTAATATTGACGTTCTGTCTCTGAACATGAATTTTTACGATAAAAACGGGGGACACAAATCTCCTCGTACTTTTGGAGATGTAATGAAAGAGTTAGGCGATAGCCATACTTTCATCGCTCTGCAAGAATTTGGTCGAATGTCTTACAGCCACGATCTTGACGGAGAAAAAATTGAACAAGCTCTTGCTAAAATTGGATACGGCACGCTTTCACCGCACAAAGATGGCATATTCCCAGTAAACGTTCGCCTATTCTACAAACGAACGGATGATATCCAGCTTCTTAACATGGAAACTATCAGTTCACAATATCCCAATCGACACATCGGTGCTCGGTTCTTGGTCGCTGGCAGAGAAGTTCTTGTTCACAGTGTTTACCTGCCCCTCAGTTCTAAGGATTTGAAAGGAAAAAGGACCTATTGGCAAGATATATTAGCATACACAACCAATAGCAATGTGCCGTTAATTTTAGCTGGAGACCTGAATGACTCGTACCTACGGAAAGACAATACACAATGTATTGCCGACATTCGCACTCTAAATACCTTACTGAAAGATAATAGCGGTGATGCCACGTATAAAACTAAACGTCTTGATCATATCTTTTCAGACCTTCCCGTAATAAGTTCAGAAACACGCCCGGCCAATTTCATTTCAGATCACAGAACCTCGCGGGTGAAATACCAATTAATATAATGTCCTAGCAAGTGCACAATACTATCATAAAAGAGACATCTAGATTCCGTTTGATAAGAATCTGGATGTCTCTTTTATTTTTGAAAAAATTATTTTTTTTTGATAATGCCAATTTTGAAGGTTGAGATTATAGTTTCCAATCGGTCATAATTAGCACTAGCAACAATCTCCTTGAGATCAGTTTCTAAAAGCTTAATTTGTGTGTTTATAGAATCCACTTGTGGTACAACAACTTGCCCGGTTTTATTTAAAACTAATGCCCCCTTCAACACATACTTAACTGTAACGCCCAATGTCACACTTCTCGTATTCGTAAACGCTGGCATTCTATATTTTAAGTTTCTAATACCTTTTTCAGCTTCATCACTTATCTGAACTTTAATATTAGTTCCATGCCCACTCAAATAATCAAAATCATTTTGTGAAACCATTTTTTTTTCGATAATTGGAGTCCAGTCGTCAATACTATTGGTTTCTTTGTATGCCCTCATTAGAATTTGACTTCTAGTAATCTCAGAATTCTCATCATCATTATAGATTTTTTTTAGTTGCTCAAAATAATATATCACTTCACTGGCAACTCTCACTTGAAACTCAGCCATCATGCAACACCCTCCAATTGTTGTAAATTATTATATTCTGTAATCCAAAATCATTCAATATATACTAACCCTTATATCTTCAAAGATTATCTGTCTGCTATATAATTTATTGATTAACATAAAAATCACCTTCAAACATTGTGTGTTGAACAAATTCTTTCATAAAAGTAACAAAAAGTGTATCCTTTCATAGAAGCAAACTCATGGAGGTGTCACCCAAATGACAACCAAAACACTCGTCAGCTACCAACCGATTTGGCAAACGCTGGCGGCTGATTTTCAAAAAGAACTTAAACCAATTTTAGGATCCAATCTCATTAGTAGTAGTCATGTTGGCAGTACGGCCATTCCAAAAGTGCCAGCGATTCCCGTGATTGACTTGGCGCTACTAGTCACCGACTTGTCGACGGCTCAAAACAACTTAAGCGCTAAATTTGACTTAAGCACCTTGTCAGCACAACCGACAACTTATCAACTGATGTGGCAAGATCAGCCATTTAAATTAATGCTGTTTAACGATGACACGGCCTATCAAACACTCATCAACTTTCGTGACTATCTCAACGCTCACCGGACGGACGGTCGCAAATACACGGCCGTGCGGCAAATGGCGTTGACTAGCCAGAACTATGATGCCGCTAAAACCGATTTTGTAACCAGTCTCAACGGTAAAGCCAGTGACTGGCTCGCCAACAAAGATGCACATGAGACCCATGACCGCATGGTTCGCGCTGAACTCGTCAACATGTGCCTCATCATGAACCCTGAGACACATGAAGTCATCGTGGAAAATAAAATTGACGCAAAGTGGTCCGGCCTGACTTTTCCCGGCGGTCACGTCGATCCCGGTGAATCACAACTGCATGCGATGAAACGCGAAGTGCTTGAAGAGACCGGCCTAACCGTCACCAATTTAAAATTAGTCGGCACGGTCACTTGGGTCGAAAATGACGCCGGCGACGTGTCGCTGGGTACGCTCTACACCACGACCGATTACCGCGGTGACCTGCTGGCTGGGTCGTATGAAGGCGCCATCGGATGGCGGCCGCTGAGTGACCTGACTCCTGAAAAATTAGCACCAGGCATCGACCAAATCTTAAAAGTCTTCACCAACCCTAACCTCAACGAAGCGTTTTGGGGCGCTGAAGACAATCAACTTAATGTTTATTAGCTAAGAGAGAGGAATTATCATGGATCAAGTCTCATTAGTCATCATTTTATTTGCCGCCTTACTAATCCCGTTAGTGATGGCCAAATTCAAAATCAATAGTCTCCCAACTGCCGTCATGGAAATCATCGTCGGCATCATTCTTGGACCGAGTCTACTCAACATCGTCACAATGAACGCCTCAATTTCACAACTTTCAACCATCGGCGTCATTGTGCTCTTATTCTTGAGTGGTTTGGAAATCGACTTTAGTTTATTCAAAAAGCGTCGAACTGCGCTGACACCGTTGGAACAAAAGCAATCAGGCAACTTACCAAAATATTCGCCAGTCCGCTTATCGGTTTACGCGTACAGCACCATCATCATCCTATCGCTGCTACTCGCGGCCGCCTTCAAAGTGACTGGTCTGTTCAGCGATTTTTGGCTCGCGACGATTCTCTTCGGCACCATTTCACTGGGGATCGTGATTGCCGCATTAAAAGAAAAAGAATTACTCAGCAAAGCCTTTGGACAAACGATTCTGTTGATCTCAGTCTTTGGTGAAATCGTGCCAATGATGGGCTTAACGCTCTATGCCTCAATCTTTGGCAATAATTCGCAAAGCTTATGGTTGTTATTACTCATTCTGGCCGTTGCAGCCTTGCTCTTATTACGGTTCAAACCGTTCTTTAACTTCTATCAAAATATTAATAAATCAACGACACAACTAGACATCCGCTTAGCCTTTTTCTTGATCGTCACCATGGTTACCGTGGCGGAAACGGTCGGCGCGGAAAACATTCTCGGTGCATTCGTTGCCGGCATCGTGCTGAAACTGTTGCAACCAAGCGAAAGTACGCGCGAACGGCTGGATTCAATTGGCTATGGCTTCTTTATCCCAATCTTCTTCATTTCCACCGGGGTTGATTTAAACTTACGCACGATTTTGACTAGTGGTAAGACATTACTCTTAATTCCATTGTTCTTCCTCGCCTATATGCTGGCCAAGTTGGGTGGTTACTGGGTATTGAAGTTGCGGTTCAAGCAAGCTAACGCGATTGCCGGTACCGCACTGACCGCCACAACTATGACGATGGTGCTAGCGGTTTTACGGGTCGCCAAGTCAATGAAGACCATTACGAGTGATCAGTCGGGGGCCTTCTTATTGGCCGCCCTACTCACTTGTATCGTTTCACCATTGATTTTTAACAAATTTTACTCGGCCGAAAAAGAAGACCTGGTCAAAACTGCCGTTCACTTTATCGGCGCTAATTTAAGCACGGTACCAGTCGCCCAACAATTACGTAAAGGCTGGTACGACGTCAAAATGTATACGAACCATCCGCAAAATTACGAGACTTACCATGCCCAAGCCCCAGTCCAATTGATGGAAAACTTTTCTGCGGAACAATTGGAAGCTCAAGGTGTTTTCGATGCCGACATTTTGGTACTCGGCCATATTGACGCCGAACGTAACTACACTTTAGCCAAGGCGGCGAAGGAATATGGGGTCAAACGAATCATTGTTCGTTTCGAAGACCGCAACGTCTTGAACGAACATGAAGACGAACTGCGTGATCTCGGCATTGAAGTTTACAATACGCCAGAAGCGAACATCACATTGTTGCGGTCGCTGATTGAATCACCATCAACCTTGCTGATGCTGCGTGATACCGAAAACAGTATTTACGAAGTTCGTGTCGTCAATCACTTGTATACCAACGTGCAGATTAAGAATCTTCAATTTGCTAAGGATATTACGATCAGCCAAGTCATTCGCAATCGTAAAATTATCGTGCCAAATGGGAGTACTTTGATTCAGTACGGCGACCGATTAATTTTTACTGGGAGCAAACAAGATGCACCCCGCATTCGGCAAGCTTTAGCGACTGCGAACTAATATGCTAAGATAGACTTATCATTAAATTTAAGGGAGCCCACTATGTCTACATTTTCAGTTTACATGATTCGTCATGGTCAAACTTACTTCAATAAATATCGCCGCATGCAAGGTTGGTGCGATTCGCCACTAACCGAGGCCGGCAAACAAGACGCGCGTAACGCTGGCAAAATGCTGGCCGGCATTCATTTCGACGCTGCTTACGCCAGTGATATGACCCGTGCAATCGACACCGCCAAATTGATCTTACCTGCCAGTGGTAACGACAATTTAGCGGTAACACCAATGTCCGCTTTCCGTGAAGCATTTTACGGCTACTTTGAAGGCGACGACACTTCGCAAACTTGGTACATGATTGGGGCGCCGCATCAAGCACCGTCACTATCAGACATTATTGCAAAATATGGTATTCATAAGGCCAAGGATTTTGCTAAAGAAGCTGATCCGTTCCATCAGGCCGAAAATAATGACGAATTCTGGCAACGTGTGAACGGCGGGATCGCCGACCTACGTGCCCAAGCACACGACGGGGATAAACTCCTATTAGTTAGTCATGGCAATACCATTTTCAGTATTGCAGCTGAGTATATGCAGTTGACTTCACCTGCGCGCCCGCAAAACGGGAGTGTCACTAAGTTCACGATTTCTGACGAGTCGATCCACGTCGACTATTTTGGTCGTAAGGACCATATCGCCTAATTAAGGAGGACTATGATGTCACAATTTTCAATTTACTTCGTCCGGCATGGTCAGACTATCTTTAATGTCTTCAATCGGATGCAAGGCTGGTCAGATTCCCCGTTGACTGACCAAGGCAAAAAAACGGCTAAACAAGTCGGTCAGGCATTAGCCCAAGTCGATTTTGCCCACTATTACTCAAGTGATTCAAAACGTGCCATGGATACTGCTCAGCTGATTAAGGCTGGTGCGGGTAAGGCGGATGCTGAGTTAACGACTTTGCCAAGTTTCCGAGAAGAGTTCTATGGTTATTATGAAGGTGATGATTCCAGCCGAACTTGGTCGCTGGTTGGCAAAGAATACGGTGTCACCAGTTTGCACGAGCTACTCGATCATATCTCGATTGAACGTACTAAAGATTTGATGCATGAACTCGATCCGTTTCACGAAGCTGAAAACAATCAAACATACTGGGAACGCGTGAACCATGGCTTTGACTATCTCAAAGCACATCATGATAGCCACGAAAAGATTCTCATTGTGACTCACGGCACCACCATTCGCAGTATTGTGTCACACTTCGGCCCAGAATTTGATATCTCACAAGGCCCCAAAAACGGTAGTGTCACCCGCTTAGACATTGACGGTGATCAGGTCAAAGTGCTGAGTTACGCTGAAGAGTTAACTGAATAATTTCAAAAACTGCCACGCAAATTCGCGCGGCAGCTTTTTTAACTCGTCACTTTAATCCCAATAATTCCCACAATCAACATCGCAATAAAAATCCAGGTCACAGGTGCAATCTGATCTTTAAAGCAGATCACGCCAACTAAAATGGCCCCAACTGCACCAATTCCCGTCCAAATCGGATAGGCAATGCTCAATGGCAAGTGCTTGGTTGCTAAGGCTAAAAATCCAAAACTTAAAATCATCCCCACGACCGTCGCCGCCGCATAGCCTAACTGACTGAACCCATCGCTTAACTTCATCATCGTTGCCCAAAACACTTCAAAAATTCCAGCAACCACTAAATAAATCCAGGTCATATTAATTTTCCTCCTCAAAATAAAAAGACAGCGTCCCATCAACTTCCGCAATGACCTAAGGAAGTTAACGACACGCTGTCCGGTGACAGTTCTGTTTAATTAATGCCATCTAATATAGCAAATCTAATAGCTGTGGTCAAGTTTACTGGCCTAATAACAGCTGCTTGGTGATGGGCGTCAGCGCCGTTGGTAATGCTGACTTGGCGAAAAATTGGGCAGCACTCGTTTCATTCGTGGTTGTCACTAATTGACCACCCGTAATGGCGCCCCGATACAAGATCGTGACACTATCAATGATATCGCCATTTGGATAAACATAATGAAACTTAGGCCCGCTGAGCACGTCCACTAGTGTGAGTTTACCAACCGTTAGCCCAGTCTCCTCTGTTAATTCTCGCTGCGCCGTTTGAACAGTTGTT
Organism: Lactiplantibacillus pingfangensis; assembly: GCF_005404945.1. Classification (GTDB taxonomy): domain Bacteria; phylum Bacillota; class Bacilli; order Lactobacillales; family Lactobacillaceae; genus Lactiplantibacillus; species Lactiplantibacillus pingfangensis. The sequence goes on from NZ_BJDG01000004.1 coordinate 77,052, forward strand.
TCACCGGGTTCAGTCGAGCCGGCCGGTAATCCCCAGAGCTGATTGTCGGTTCGTTTAACCAACAAGAGCTCATCAGTTGCATTCGTGGCAATCACCGCAGCGCCAGCGACCACTAATGCTTGATGACCAACTTGTTTTCGTAGGTCTAAGACATATCCCATCCTGATCACTTCCATAATCCCCCAACCAATAATAATCTGATTAGGCATGTTATAATTAACATAACTATAACACGTCAGGAGTGATTGAATGTCCGAACCAAGCGTTCAAAATGTTATTATCGCCGGTATGTCCAAAACTGTCACCAACTATGACTATGCCATGTCTGAACTTGAAGCCTTAGTTGAAGCCAACAATATGCATGCCGCGTTGCGAATTGATCAAGGCTTAGAAAAACCTAATCCCGCAACTTACTTTGGTAAAGGAAAAGTCGTTGAAATCAAAGAAATGGGCGAGGCAAATGACCTCAACATTATGATTATCAATGCCGACCTAACCCCTAGCCAGGTCCGCAACTTGGAAACTGAAACTGGCCTGCAAATTATTGATCGCACCGGTTTGATTCTTGAAATTTTTGGTAACCGTGCGCGGAGTAAAGAAGCCAAACTGCAAGTTAAAATTGCCCAACTTCAATATCAATTGCCACGCTTACGAACGAGTATGGCTAACCGACTTGACCAACAAGCTGGGGCAGCCGCTGGTGGTGGCGGTGGCTATACTAACCGTGGTTCTGGTGAAACACAAATCGAATTGAATCGCCGAACGATTCAAGACCGGATTAGTCATGCCAAACATGAACTCAAAGAACTGGATAAAGACGAAGAAGTTCGTCGCGCCCAACGTGACAAAGCTGGTTTGCCAAATGTCGCCTTGGTTGGTTACACCAACGCCGGTAAATCAACGACGATGAACGGCTTAGTCCGCCTGTTTGGTAAAGGTGAAGATAAGCAAGTCTTCGAAAAAGACATGTTGTTTGCGACCTTGGATACGAGTATCCGCCAACTCACCTTCCCCGATAACAAGCAATTGTTATTGAGTGATACCGTTGGGTTTGTCAGCAACTTACCACATAACCTGATCAATGCCTTCCGTTCGACACTATCGGAAGCGGCCAATGCGGACTTGCTGATTCAAGTCATCGACTATTCGGACCCTCATTATAAAGAAATGATGGCAACCACCGAGACGACGTTAAAAGCCATTGGCGTCCATGATGTCCCAATGATTTATGCGTATAACAAGGCTGATTTAACGGAAGCCACTTATCCAAATTTACAAGATGATCAATTAATTTACGCTGCCAAGGATGAAAAGTCCTTACAGCTTTTAACCAAAATCATTAAAGAAAAAGTCTTCAAAAATTATGTCACCACAACCTTGCTGATTCCATTCAGTGATGGTGACGTCGTGGCCTACTTGAATGACCATGCCAACATTTTGAAAACTGATTACTTAGCCGACGGCACTCAGCTTAAAGTTGAACTGACCGCAGTAGACGCGCAACGTTACGCCCACTACGAAGTTACCCCAGCCTAAGGTTCTAAATTTTTTTCATCGTCGCAACGTGTGACAAAAGGCAATGCAACAACGCCTTTTGTCACACGTTTTTTGCATGGAAAAATACATAAGCTTTACCCACTTTTTACCGGAAATATACTTTTACGAACCGAAATTTCGTTACAATACGAACAGATTAATAAAAGGAGTTTTCTTGTGGTTCAAATAAAGCTAAGCAATATTCGGAAAAGTTACGAACAAAATACGGTGATTGATCAACTTGATCTTGTCTTGCCAGATCAACAAATCACCACTTTAATTGGGCCTTCCGGTTCTGGCAAATCAACTATCCTCAATATGATTGCCGGGCTGCAACTCCCAACCGGTGGCCGAATCACCTTTGATGAAACGGTAGCCTTCGATGCTGAAAAGCAACTCAATCTAGCACCAGCCAAACGTCATTTGGCAATGGTTTTTCAAGATTTTGCGCTCTGGCCACACATGACCGTTTTCAAAAACGTCTCATTCGCCCTAGAACCCAAGCTTAAAAAGCGTGAACTGACTGAGCGGGTTCAATGGGCACTCGAACAAGTCGGTCTGGTTGACTTTAGCAACCGCTATCCCGGTGAACTCTCCGGGGGACAACAGCAACGCGTCTCATTGGCCCGCGCACTCGCCGTCAAACCAAAGATCATTCTTTTTGATGAGGCGCTAAGTGCTTTAGATCCGCAGCTCCGTGAGTCCTTGCAACTTGAAATCAGTGACCTGATTCATCGCAATCACTTGACCGCAATTTTTGTGACCCATGATCGCCATGAGGCCCTTCGTATTTCGGACAACATCGTGTTAATTAAAGCCGGGAAAGTCGTTCAAACCGGCACGCCAACGACCCTATACAACGACCCTGCCAATTTATTTGCTGCAAGTTTTATTGGCCCGTTGAACTTTATTAATGCCCAAACCGCGGTTCGGCCAGAACATGTCAGTTTAGTGCCACAAGCTGGTTGGCAATCATTTGAGGGGCGCGTTCTTAGCTCCACCTTCGCCGGTAGTCACTACGATACGATCGTCCAATTACCCAATCAATTGTGGCATGTGAATACGATCAAATGTTGTCAACCGCAGGCCACCCATGTCTTTGTCGATCCTCAAGCCATCTTAACTAATTAGGAGTTTATTTAACTATGAAAAACAAAAAAATCGTTCTGACAATCTCAGCAATCGCTATTTTATCCTTAGGTGGTGCAATTTATGCTGCCAATCACCACGGAAAAGCGGCTACCAACGATAAAACGTCGACACAATCTCTGACAGTCTACGCAGCCGGTCCCAAGAAGTTATCCGATAAAATCGTTAAAGGTTTCGAAAAGGACTCTGGTATCAAAGTGAAAACTTTCGATGGGACAACCGGTAAAATCTTAAGCAAACTTAAGGCCGAAGAAAGTAATCCTCAGGCTGATGTGCTCATCCTTGCCTCAATGGCCGCCGGAGTTGACTTACAATCTCACAAAAAATTACTCACTTATGACGCTAAAAACAGCACTAAGTTGAACACACAGTTTAAAGACAACCAGCACCAACTTTTCAATTACAGTGCATCCGCGGTGGGGATCACCTATAACACACAAGAAGTTAAGACGCCGCCAACTGATTGGTCAGATTTAACTGATGAACGCTATAAAAATGGGTTAACTATTCCTGATCCCAAAACTTCTGGTTCAAGTTTAGACTTCGTCAATGTCTACCAAATGCAGCATGGCCAAAGCTACTTCAAACAGCTCAAGCAAAACGGCGCTGAAATTGGTGGCGCTAATAAAGAAGTTCTCGATGCCGTCGTCACTGGTCAAAAGAAAGCCGTCGTCGGTGGTGTCGACTACATGAGTATCGCAGCCATCAAAAAAGGTGAAAAAATTGGCTTCGCTTATCCTAAAAGCGGCACCCTTGTCAATCCACGACCAGCCATGATTTTAAAATCAACAAAACATGCGACAGCCGCAAAAAAATTCATTGACTACTTGCTTTCTGATACGGTTCAAAAACAGATCAAACAAAGTTATTTAATTCCAGGAACGACTGACAAATTAACGAATCCATTGAATGATCAAGTCATCAAGAGTTACACCGTGAACTGGCATGACGCTAACCAAGCGTTAGAAGCCAATATTAAAAAGTTCAATCAGGTCTTAGGTCATGACTAAGCGTCGCTCCTGGGTTGTCCCTGCAATTGTTTTTGCTACCGTATTAACCTTAATTATTGTGGGACCCTTGGCTGCCTTACTGAGCAGCACGCTCTTTGGCAGCCACCTGGTCGAATTGGGTCATCGCTTGACGACCCCTGCCATCTTAACCAGCCTGCGCCATAGTTTAACCTTGGGGGTTGGGACAATTATTGGCACCACATTAATCACTACACCATTGGCCTTCATCATGACGCGAACTAAACTCGCCCAGTATTCGTGGTTACATTGGTTGTTACTAGTACCATTCATGACGCCACCTTATATTAATGCCATGGGTTGGATTTACTTTTTCCAACCACACGGTCTCTGGGCACAGGTCTTCCCTAACAGTGCCTTAAGTTTCAAAGGCCTGTTTTCACCATTGGGGATCATTCTAATTATGAGCTTACATTTATATCCATTTGCCTACTTATTATTGCGAAATGCGCTGGCCCAATTTAACCAGCGTTGGACACAGGCCGCATTAGTTCACGCAGTCTCTCGGTGGCGGATCTTGACCCGCGTGACACTGCCAATTTTATTGGTACCTTACTTAGCAATGTGGGTACTGGTCTTCACGAAAACATTGGCCGAATTTGGGACACCGGCAACGTTTGGCCGTAATATTCACTTTGACGTCTTAACCACGACCATTCAAAGAGACTTGAGCCAATGGCCGCTCGATTTTAAAGGTGGCGTGCTTGCCGGAACAATCTTGTTGAGTATTGCGTTGTGTGCCTGGGTTGTCCAGCAGACCTTACTGAAACAACCGAAAATTCAAATGACCCACAATCAGCACTCAGTTATCAATAGGCATTGGCATGTGACATTAGCCGCCGGTTTAGCAATCACGGTCTTATTGTTGGCCGCAATCGGGATTCCGGCTGTTTCGATAGTTTTTCAGTCATTGTTAAAGCAAAGAAGTGCCGGTCTTACAAGCAGTAACTTGACGTTAGAACACTATCTGGCACTACTCCGGTTCGATAGCCCAGCCTTTCAGGCACTTATTAATACATTTGGCATGGCCATTGTGATTAGTTTCGCCAATCTGGTCATTGGGACTTTAATTAGTGTTGCAAGCACGACAAAACGATTGCCACGATGGTTACGAAAATGTTTACATCTATTGGGGTCCTTACCACTGGCAATTCCTAACGTCGTCTTAGCCTTAAGTTTAATGATTTTCTTTTCACAACTGTTTGCCTTTACGAAACTGTATGGCACGATTTCGGTCCTTTTAATCGCTGACGTGGTTTTATTCTTGCCGACAACCGTTCAGTACATGACGACTGCCTTTCAGGAATTCAATGATAACTACCTCAATAGTGCCCGAATTTTTGAGACAAGTTCCAGTCGGATTATTTTTAAAATTGTTGTTCCAATCTTGATGCCGGCACTCGTCAACAGCTTCGCAATGTCATTCATTGCCACTAGTCGCGAATTAGTGGTGGCGTTATTATTACTGCCATCCGGCATGACAACAATCTCTTCATTTATTTACCAATCATTCGAACAAGGTGAGGCGTCGCAAGGAATGGCATTAGCCGTGATGACAGTTCTCATTACTTTTGCAAGTCTTAGTCTTTCGAATCAATGGTTAGATAAGCAGCTAAAACTCTCGCATTAAGGGGGACAATTCTTAGCTTTTCGGTTAAATAACGTCATAATTTGTCGTTACCGCTTGCAATTGTTACCCCTGTTCGATTACACTTAAGGAGCAATTAGGCGTGATGAACCTTTTTGTGGGACCTGGTTGTTTTAACATGTGGATCCTATTGAAAAATCCCATAATGATACAACCTTAAAAGACCGCCGACTTAATGTCAGCGGTCTTTTTAATTATACAAATTTTAACGAACGGCCCGTTTTGATCTAATTGCGGCCTGCCATAATGATTGTGCGGTCCACAAACTCACTAACACAATTAGCCAGCTAATCGCCGTCATGGATAATGATTTGACCAACGTCGCCGCAACAATCACGCCCACGATCCCGCCAAGAATAATGCCAAAGATACCATGATAGTCGACCCGATCATGTCGGATAAAGTTGACTGCCGAACTTGGCATCAGTAACGCACAAGATAACATCATAATTGGAAAAGCTGCGATCGGCGTCAAACCTAAAAAGTACACCATCACCATGCAAGGCGCATACAGTCCAACACCGGCTGCCATCAACAACCCCAAAATGAAATTGCCAACGATTCCGATAGCTAAGGGCCAACCACGAAGACTGGTGGCTTGATTGCCCATGCCTAACAAGCTAACCCAACCAATTAATTTCGCAGCCATTAAAATTGCCGTTATCACCAAGGCAACTGCCATCAAACGCTGAATCCGTTGCTGATTAAGTTTGGTCATCACTTCACTACCCAGCACGGCCCCAATTGCCGCTGCGACCACTAAACTAATTAGTGTCCAAGACTCAACTCGAATGGCCGTTACAAAAAATAGCGCCTCAAAGGCCGTCGGAATCGCATGCATGGTATTCAACGTTCCGGGTAGTTGCCGTTCATCTTTCAAATAATGGGTCGCCTGAAAAATTGCGGTTGACGTGACAAAACTGCCAATGCCCAAAGTGTCTAAAAAATCCGTCACGGCCCCAATTAATAGGCCAACACTAAATTGACGCAAAGTTGGGCGATAATGCTGTTTTCGAGCACCGCGGACCAACAAAACAAATAACCCCACACTACTCAGTGTCAGGATCGTTACAATTGCAATTACCATCTCTGTTCCTCTCTCTCATCCTGTTAGCATTATACCCGTCTTCTACATGGCTGCCAAAAGAATCGCCATTGTCCCAGATATTAGAATATTTATTAAAAAGGATGCCAACTTTTGAAAAATAAACACACACGCCAATTTATCGAACTTTCCAATATTAGTTTTTCGTTTTCGTTCGTCTATTGCATTGAAATTGCGATTTTAACAGGCTTTTACAATTGCGAGCCACTAGAATCTCTGGTATTCTAAAAACAGTTAAAAATTATGTGCGCCAATGAAAGTGAGAATTGCCATGCAAACTGCACAAACTGAGACCAAACTTAACCGTTCGTTAGGGTTCTGGTCCGCATTATCACTAGTCGTCGGAACCGTCATCGGCTCTGGTATTTTTTTCAAACAATCTTCTGTCCTAGATAGTGCTGGCTCCACGTCAAACGCACTGTTAGCTTGGCTTCTCGGTGGGATCATCACCTTAACCGCTGGCTTAACGATTGCCGAAGTCGGTGCACAAATGCCACATACTGGCGGGTTATACGTCTATATGGAAAATATCTACGGCAAGCTCTGGGGATTTTTATCCGGCTGGATGCAAATCGCAGTATATGGTCCAGCCATCATTGCCTCAATTGCGGCTTACTTAGGTATTTTACTCGTCGGCTTTTTCCATCTGAGTAATGGCTGGCAAGCGCCACTCTCAATTGGCGTGATCGTCTTAATTGGCCTACTAAATATGGTAGAAAATCGTTGGGGTGCCGCATTTCAAATTGTCACCACACTTGGCAAACTGTTACCGATTGGGGCAATTATCATCTTTGGTCTCTTTTTCGGTGATCAGAACGCCTTCGGTCAAACCTTACATACAGTTCAACAGTCGACCGGGAACTTTGGGGTTGCGGTCCTCGCGACACTTTTCGCTTATGATGGCTGGATTCTCGTCGCAAATTTAGGTGGCGAAATCAAAGAACCACAAAAATTATTGCCACGCGCAATTATCCTAGGAATTTCGCTCGTGTTGGTGGCATACACGCTAGTTACATATGGTATTCTTCATTTTATTCCCGCTGAAACGATCCACAAGCTCGGTCAGCAAACGACCATCTACTTTGCTCAGGCCGCTTTTGGCACGATCGGCGGTCGATTACTTAACATCGGAATCATCGTTTCCATGGTCGGCTGTTTGAATGGGAAGATCATGACCTTTCCACGTATTATTTACGCAATGGCGGAACGAAAACAGTTGCCATTTTCAAATAAATTAAGTTATTTACATCCAAAGTCACACGAACCAATTATCGCGACCTTGTTCATTCTCGTTTATGCCAGTATTATGATCATTTTCTTCAACCCAGATCGCCTGTCAGACTTATGTATCTTTACCGTTTACTGCTTCTATGTGGCGACCTTCATTGGCGTATTTCTACTGCGTAAACGGCATACGGGTGAAAAACGGCCCTTCTCAACGCCGGGCTTTCCGATTACACCACTGATCGCCATCTTAGGTGCACTCTTCGTCATCATCAGTGAAATTGGCTCAGATTTACCGGGCGTCTTGCTATCACTCGTGATTGTGGCACTGGGAATTCCCGTTTACTATTACAAACAACGGTCAAACGGTAAAACCGAACAATAAGTTAATCATGTGCCAAAAAAATCAGTCAATCATTACTTGAGAGTCCACTTCTTCAAGTAATGATTGACTGATTTTTTGTTAATCCAACGGCCCCCAAACAGAATCGACCTTTAACCCAATAAGCCTTGCTGGACTGATTGCGCTTCTTAGTTTTATCTTGTCGCTTTAACCATTATTTTAGGGCTTGCCGATAGCTATAGTAATATAGCGCCCCAACAAATATCGCGCCACCGATAATATTTCCGAGGTAAACTGGAACCAAATTCATCGCAAACTGGGACCAAGTTGCGCCACCCTCAAAAATAGCTGCTGGAATTAGAAACGCATTGGCGATGCTATGTTGAAAACCGGTCGCCACAAAAATCATAATTGGAAACCAAATGCCGAGCAGCTTACCGGCAGCGTCCTTGGCGCCAAAGGACAACCAAACTGCCAAGCCCACAAACCAGTTACAACCAATACCTGAAACCAGACTCTGCCAAAAGCTAGCCTGAATTTTAGCTTGGGCCATGGTGATGACAGCCGTTTTGAAGACAGCACTATGTGTGAGTCCGACAAAATGGCCGAAGAAAAAGGCCACCGCAACCGCAGCAATCACATTTGCAACTGTAATAATCGCCAAGTTCTTCCAGAAAGCCGGCCATTTAAGGCGTTTAGCGAAAGCGGCGGTACTGACCGCCATCATGTTACCCGTCACCAATTCACCACCGGCTAACAAAATCACGATTAGCCCAATCGGAAACACACTGGCGCCAATCAAGGTACTACCACCGCTGGCCGGAATTGCGGCCGAGACACGAATATCCGCCAAGAACCCAAGCGCAATCATTGCCCCACCCACAAACCCTAATAGCCACTTGGCCAACCAAGGCTTGTTGACCTTGCTCACACCTTTTTCAATACTTGTCTGTAAAATCACTTCCGGGTTCGTCACTACTGCTACCTCCATCTCATCTTAATAAGACTACTATACCGGAATCGTTCGTATTTTTCAGCAAATTAATCAAAAAAACGCCACAAAATTAATTGTGACGTGTGGTATTACGAACTTTAGTCTTTATTTGCATCGAATTGATAATTATTATTATAAAAGGCGACCCGGTAAGCGCGATAAGCATAAGCTTTCGCAGACGCATTCTTAATCGTCGCGTTGAAAACCTGATTACCATTTTTGTCGACTTCAATCACATTACTTTCTTGACCATTTTTCTTCATCCCGAAGTCAATCAACACATTGCCATTCGATTCTTCTTCGGCATAGCCAATAATATTCGTGAAGTTGGTTTTGCCAAGCGATTTACCATAGGCCCAAGTCTGAGTAATCGTCATCTTAGTCGTATCAATATGATACTTGACCGCCTGTGAATATTTACCAGACGTCGACTTATCACCATTACTGACCGCAGTATTATTGTCATACAACATAATATTTTCACTGCTGGCATTGCGCGTTAAATCAGCTAGCAAGGTCAAGCCATGTTGCCCGCCGGTGATGGTCGTGCCACTCGTTGGCGTCAAAATTAATTTTCGATAAGCTTTCGGCCAGCTGGCTTTCTTTTTGCCACTATAAATCCACTTAATTTTCTTCGTCGCATAATCAATTTTCATAATCATATCTTGATTACGACCGGAAATCAGGATGCTATTATCAGTCTTATCATATTCGATCGAGTTTTGATGGAACCAATCAATTTTACCGTCAGACCCCGCCTTAAAGGCCGACCACATTGATTTCGGTAATAGTTTTTTCAGATCAATAACCTTTACAATTTTCCCAGTCTTATGCGAAATTTCCACCATCGTATCTTCTTTATACTTAGAACCATCCGAAACCGTTGCTAATGAGTTATGATTAGGCAACTCGATTAAGTCATGGTGAATCACGGTCGTTTCGGTCCCACCATCCGTACTACTCGTGCTACCGCTAAACGTATATTCTCGATAAACACGACCTAAGTAGTCCGTTTCAATGAGGTCATTATAAACATCGGAGCTTTGTTTCTTCTTCGTCAGCATCATGATATGGCCACCGGTCCACTGTTCAATCGTATGTTGTGAATAATTTGTACTGTACCAACGAACATTACCATCGGCATCAATGGCAAATGGTTCCTTGGTTGTCCGATCAATAATGGTTAACTTGTTATTACCGATTGACATTTTTGTCTTATCTGACTTTGAAACTGTGACCGTAGCGCTCTTCACGTATTTTGGTAACGCCCCAGTCTTTAACTGAATGGTCTTTTTGATAACCTCACCACTTTTCAACGTCACGGTTAATCTAACCGTATTGGTCGTATTGGCATACAACCCAACGATTGGAACTTGATGGGTCGTCTGATAACCACCATTGACGGTATTCGTAATGCTCGTTTTAGCCGACTTCCCGACAACGGTATAGCTAACCTTGGCCGCCTGGGAAGTTCTAAAAATAACTAACGCTGTCAGCGGTGACGTCCCATATGGGTTCACCTTGATATAAGGATTAGCTAGGGTATAGCGCCGATTCGTCGTAGCCTTTTGATAAGTTGCCGTGGCTGATTTTTGTTGATTCGCACGCGTCGTCACCTTCTTAGAGGCGAGGTTCTTCTTGATCTGTGTTTCAGTTAAGGGCAGTTGCGTCGCACTAGTTTTAGTCGATCGGTTCAGTTGAAACCAAGTCAGGCCAACCGCAACTAGCACGAGTCCAATGATTGCCACTAAAGTTATCCGTTTCCGCTTATGGCTCATGTTATTACTCCTATTCATCAGTTATTGCCCCAATAGTTAATAAGTTCACCTAACAATCAAGTTATACTGTAACGAATGAATATGAATAACCTATGACCCCTGCGCGATGATTTATCGGGCCACAAAAAAAGCCTGAGATTGCACTCAGACTTTTTGAACTCGGTACGCTTAAACTTTAGGCAAAAGTTGCTAATTGCTTTTTCGTCAAGGTTTCGTTCATACGACCACTACGGAAGCCACCCAAATCTAAGGTGACATAGCGGAAGCCTAATGATTGTAATTGACGATTGACGCGGTCATTGAAGACTAAGAAGTCCCCAATCCGGGCTTCTGGTAATTCGATCCGGGCGATGTCTTCATGGTAACGAACCCGCACCGTTGGGAAACCAAGGCTGCGTAAGTACTTTTCAGCTGCCATGACTTGGGCGACATTTTCATGCGTTAAGGTCGTGCCATAAGGGAAGCGTGACGCAACTGAACATGAAGCAACTTTGTTCCAGTTCGTTAAGCCCAATTCTTGTGATAAGGCTCGGACGTCTACCTTGTAAAAATCAGCTTCTTGTAACAAACTCCGTGCACCAGCTTCGGTCCGCGCTTTCATCCCGGGACGGTAATCTTGTTCATCATTTTTGATCAACCCATCTAAGACCGCGTGGCTGCCTTCAGCAGCGGCCATGTCGTTCAAACGGTCGTAGAACATCTTTTTCGCATAATACCAGCTATCTGGCGTGTTATGTTCAATGTGCGTTTCGCTTAAGTAATCCAAAGTTGTGGTTTTAACGTTGGCACCTAATTCTTCAGCCAAACTAACGGCTTTATCGAATTCTTCATCCGTAAATAATTCAGAATTGGCGATAACTGCAGTGACATTGTCGCGACCTAGCGTTTCTAAGGCCATTTTCAAAACTAAGGTACTGTCGATCCCACCAGAGAAAGCGACCGTTACCTTTGCTAATTGTTTCAATGAGTCTTTCAATGCTGCTTTTTTCGTTGCTAATCCTGTCATAATAAATTGACCCTCTTCTATTTTATTTATAAAATAATGCTGAAATAATTGCCAAATAACTTAAACCGACTAATCAGCAGTCGTTAACTAATGCCGAAAAAGCCATGCATGAACCATGCTGCTAATGCTGCGCCCACAAATGGCGCAATCCCGGGCACCAAAATACCGTACTGCCAATCGTTATCGGCTTTATTCGTAATCGGTAAGATCGCATGCGCAATTCTGGGTCCCATATCCCGGGCCAAATTCATCGCAAATCCAGTTGGGCCACCGAGTCCCATCCCGATTGCCCAAACAAGTAACCCAACCCCAATTGGCACGACCCCTGGCGTCTTAACGGTTGAAATCGCTAAAATACCCGCAATAAAAATAAAGGTATCAAAACACTCCACAAAAAAGTTCCGTGGTAAGTTGCGAATTGCCGGTGAGGTACTGAATAAATTACGAATCGTAATCGGTGAAATTTCACCAGCCGAAGTTTTAAAATGATCGGCATACATGAACCAAACAATCACAGCGCCGGCCACACCGCCTAAGACTTCCGCCACTGAATACGGCACAAACACCGTCCACGGAAGATTTCCTAATAAACACTGAGCCAAGACCATGGCCGGATTAATTGACACATTTCCAAAGATGAACAATGAAATGGTGATCCCAAATCCCCAAGTCGTAATGGCAAAAATGTGTCCAGAGCCACGATACTTAGTGCCTTTCAACACGGTACTACAATGAACCCCGACTCCAAAAATAATCATGAGGGCCGTCCCCATAAATTCTGCAATTAATTGATGTAACAAAACTCATTTCTCCTTGCTTGTCTGACCAGCGGCGGCTAAGGCCGCCTGATAAACGGTCATCAACGGGATATTCGCAGCTTGAGCCAAGCGGGCACAATCAGCGTATTCGGGTGTCTTTTTTTCAAGATCACCATAACTGGCAACCTTCAGATGAACGGGACCAAAAGCCGTTTGAACAACGATGAAATGTCGTTTCATAATGGTCCGTTGCCAAGTTTGATAGCGGACCCCAACCGTACTCGTCTCTGCCAAAATGATCTTTGTTAACAATTCTCGCGCCTGAGGATTGCCCAACACAGATAGTTTAGTTGCCGGCCGATTCTTCTTCATTTGAATCGGCGTAAAGTACACGTCAAATGCGCCCACATCTAATAGTTTCGCCATCACATAACCCAAGCCCTCGCCAGTTTGATCGTCTAAATTAGCTTCAATCAACAAAACGGCGTCTTTAGTCTGCGTGACGACTTGCTGACTTAGTTTTTTTTTTCAAAAAGGATTGCGCGTAAGGCGTTAAAGCCACCGGTATCACGTTTGCCAAAGCCATAACCAATTTTGGTTGGCGTTGCCGCCGTGGGGAGTGGCCCAAATTCAGACACTAAGGTTTTAACTAGCCCCATCCCAGTTGGGGTAATCAGTTCCGTCTGAATATCTAACCGTTGCTTAATTGGCACCTGGCTGTCAACGCGCATTTGCATCACGGCAGGAACTGGTACTGGCATTTGCCCATGCGCCACGTTGATAAATCCCGAGCCGTCCGTCAATGGTGACGCAATCAACTGATCAATCTTCATCAGTTCTAACGCCACACAACAACCCACGATGTCTACGATTGAATCCAGTGCCCCAACTTCATGAAAATGCACTTCGGCTAGTGGCATTTGGTGAACCGTTGCTTCCGCCCGCGCAATTTCAGTAAAGATGTCTTTGGCCTGTTTAATGACAACTGGTGATAACTCACTAGCATCAATCAAGGCCAAAATATCGCTTAAATGTCGCGCATCATGATGATGGTGGCCAGCATCTACGGTATGACCGGCATGATGATGGGTTTCAACGAAACCGTGGTCTTTACCACCCGCGATAACCACATCAAAACTAGTCCCATAAATACTACTTTTGGCTAACCGTTCTTGAGTTAACTCGTAACCTGCCACTGGCAATTTTTTGAGTTCCTGTTTCAAAGCTTCAAAGTCGAGTCCTAAATCTAACATGGCGCCTAAAAACATATCGCCACTAATGCCAGAAAAGGCGTCCAAATAAAGTGTTCTCATTTTTTTAGTTGTCCTCCTCTACAATTGATTGATCATACTAGCGGAATAGGCCGCACCAAACCCATTATCAATGTTCACCACCGTAATTCCCGACGCACAACTATTTAACATGGTGAGTAATGCCGTCATGCCTTGAAAGTTAGTGCCATAGCCGATACTGGTTGGGACAGCAATCAGTGGTTTGTCAATTAAGCCCCCAACCACACTTGCTAACGCCCCTTCCATGCCGGCAATGACAATCACAACTTTTGCGCCGCGAATCACGTCCAACCGGGCAAAAAGCCGCTGAATACCCGCAACGCCAACGTCGTAAACCCGTTCAACGCGGTTACCAAAAGTCTCGGCCGTGATTGCTGCTTCTTCTGCAACCGGTACATCCGACGTGCCAGCCGTCACAATTGCAATATAATCATCACTGGCTGGTGTTGGTCTCGCGCCAACGATCATACAGCGAGCAGTTTCATCATAGACGGCCTGCGGGAGTGCGGCTTTAATCACTGCAAATTTTTCAGCAGACAGTCTAGTCGTTAAAATCGGCGCGCTCTGCGCTGACATGGCTCGATTGATCCCGATGATCTGTTCAGCAGTTTTCCCAGCACCATAAACGACTTCTGGGAAACCATTGCGACGTTGTCGATCCAAGTCAACTGCGGCAAAACCTAGATCAGCCACTTGAGTTCCGGCCAATTGTTGGGTCGCGAGCGTTGGACTAACTTTTCCAGCGGCGACTGCTTCTAAAATTTCCAGGGTTGTTTTCATTACTTAACGATGACACCTAAGCCGTCAGGGACAACTGTGACCTTCGCCGATTGACCTTCCCGTGCATAGGCTTTGGCCATAGCTTCTTCAATTGAAGTTGCTAATTCCATGTGCATGCCAGTAATCAACGCTGGGTCAACTAAATCTGACACAAAAATAACATGATGATGTACAAGAATCCGGGCGAAGATTTGAGCCGTCCATTGATCAGGAATCGTCTTTGAACGTGGCGTATTAACCGCTTGATCCAAAAAGTCCTTAGGATCGTCGACATCGGCCAAGTTGTGGAAAAAGCCTTCACCACCGTGTCCGTCACGTGCACCGGCAACCATAACGATTGTGCCGCCTTCTTTGTTCGTGGCTTCGGCAGCGGTCATGCCTTTAACGGCTTGGTAAATATTTTGGTCTAATGGGTAGCCACCATTCGTTGAAATGGCAATATCACTTTGGATACCAGGAACGCTCGACAACTCTTGAACGAAGTCACAACCCACTTTATGGGCCGCTTCCATGTCACCAGCAAAAGAACCGATGATTTTCTTATCTTCGTCCAAAACCACGTTCAAAATAAAGGCTAAATTGGCGGTCCGGGCAGCATAAACCATGTCTTTATGAATTGGGTTATGCATTAAATTCCCGGTCCGAGCCTTAGATGAATTAATAAATTCGCCAGAATGATTGGCTAAAATGGTCCGATATGAGGCAACCCCAGGTAAAACAGACTTCCGTCCACCGGAAAAACCAGCGAAGAAATGGGATTCAATGAATCCTTCTGAAATCAACAAGTCGGCTTCTGCGGCAACCTTGTTAATAATACAATCGCCACCTGAAGGCAACTGGCCAATTTTAACCATGGCGTCATCATCGGTAGACACATGCATCACGATTTCTTCATTAGCAACGATTTCTTCGCCATATTTGTTAACTAATTCTTCATGGGTTGATGGCCGATGAAAACCGGTTGCCACCAAAATGCGAATGCGTGCGTCTGGCGCAACCGAACGCAAGCGCCGTAATAAGATTGGTGTCATGATATGTGAAGGGACAGGCCGCGTATGGTCAGAACTAATAATGACAATATTCTGCTTTCCTTTAGCGAGCGTTTCTAATGACGCTGAACCGATCGGATGATCTAATGACTTCTCGACCGTTTCCGCTTCTGTTAACTTGTTATGATATGTTGCTGCTTCAGAAACAAGCTTACCGGCAAAGTTTTCATCCGGAATTTCAACCGTGATGGTCTTTTTGTCATAGGGTAACTTAATTTTAACCATGTTTATGGGCATCCTCTTTCAAAATAATGATTTTTTGCGCATGACCATTGTTATACACGTCCTTTTAATTGCTGTCTGTTACATTTAAAGTTTTCAAAAACGATTAACAAATGTATACTTTAAATGCGGTAGCCACGATTGCGAAAGATTAGTATGCTTTTCTAAAGTAATTTGGCCCGCACCTGACAACTAAGTAAAATTAGTGCCGGGCGACACCCAAATTTACTAATGAAAGAACTGACCTAAGATGGTTTTAACTGATATTGAATATTTATTGAGTTATTTGGAAGTCCACCACGTCCCCACGATTCGCAAAAAGCGCCATACTTATTTGACGTATCACGGATTAGCGGAACATTATACTTATGTTTTAAAAGATGGTGTGATTAAAAATAGCATTATTTTGCAAGATGGTCGCGAGTTCAACCTCTCCTACATTGCGAAACCAGATGTCATCTCTTTATTACGAGATGAAGTCTCGCGTTCAACTGATCAGCCCTTCAATGTGCGCATCGAATCTGACTATGCGACTTTTTACCAGATTAATCGGGTTGATTTTTGGAAATATGTGAACAGCACCGATGAATTGCAAAATTATGTTAAAAACTACTATCGTAAAAAGTTATCCGAAAATATTTCTCGTCTACAACGGATGGTCATGAATGGTAAAAAGGGCGCAATTTGTGCCTTTATTTATAGCCTCGTGGATCTGTTTGGCCGAAAAACAACGGGGGGCCTTTTGATTGATTTCGTGGTAACTAATGATGATATTGCTGGCTTCTGCGGCATCAGTTCTCGCAGCAGTGTCAACCGCATGTTATCTGAGCTCCGCGCCGATGGGGTTTTACTTGTTAAAAATCATAAATTCATTATTCAGGACCTCAGTTACCTCTTAGATCAAATCGCAAATTAGAAGAGGTGCTCATCCGTGCATATCCCGGATAACTATTTAAGTCCTGCCACCTGTGGCACATTAGTTTTAGCAGTGGCGCCCGTTTGGACTGTCGCCGTCATTAAAGTTAAAGCCCAGGTCAAAGCCAAACGTGAAACGTTACCGATGCTTGGCATTGCCGCGTCGTTAGCCTTCTTAATCATGATGTTTAACTTACCAATTCCAGGAGGCACGACCGCCCATGCCGTCGGTGGCACGTTGTTAGCAGTCCTAATTGGGCCCTGGGCCGCTGTTCTGGCGCTGACCGTCACCTTACTATTGCAAGCACTATTATTTGGTGATGGTGGGATCTTGGCCTTTGGCGCCAATGCACTTAACATGGCCGTTATCATGCCAATGGTCGGCTATGCCTGCTATCGACTGGTACAAAAATGGCGTCATCCTAAAATTGGCCTCTTTGTTGGCGCTTATTTAGGCATTAATGTGGCCGCCTTAGTCGCGGGAATCGAACTCGGCCTCCAGCCGCTGCTCGCCCACACCGCTAGTGGCGCGCCGTTATACTGTCCATATGGGTTAAATGTGACCGTTCCAGCAATGTTGGCGGCACATTTACTCGTTGCCGGCTGGGTGGAAGCTATTTTTACAATACTCGTTTATCAATTTGTCGCTAAAGTTGCCCCAACTAATCTCTACACCCCCACGCCAACCCAATCACGGCGGCCATGGGCTTACTTATTAGGTGGTCTGGTCCTACTTTCACCACTTGGATTGCTTGCTAGCAACACGGCTTGGGGCGAGTGGTCTCCCGCTGAATTAAAACAACGCTTGGTGGCACAACATCTTAGTCAGCAAGGCCCACAAGGGATGGTTCGAGGCTTACATTTTAAGGCGTTGTTCCAAGACTATACGATTGGTAATTTGCCAATTAGTGTTGGCTATATCTTGTCAGCAGTTACGGCAGTTCTAATCTTCTTGCTTTTAATGCGGGGGCTTCAACATGACACTCAAACAACCAAATAAACTACCAGATTGGCTTGAACAACCCAATCAACTTAGCAGTCAGCGACAACGGCATAATTTTTTGGCGCATAATCAACAACATTTACAGCAATTATTAGCCCGACTTTCACAACCGCTACCCGCAGTGCAATCAAAAAAATGGCAACTGAGTCCGGCCATGAGTTTAGTGCGCTTAGGAATCTTAGTGCTATTGATTGCGTTAACGAACAATACCGGCTGGCTTTGGCTACTGGGACTGCTGATCGCCGGTCATTTACTGTTACTATCCCCGTCCCAGTTCCGGCGTTTTTGCCGTAGTTGGCTGATGAGTACCGTAATCGCCTTACTCATCGTCTTACCCAGTTACTGGTTGGTCGGATCAGCAACAGTTTTATTGTTTGGATTTAAAACTGGCTTGATTTTAGCCAGCACGCAGTATTATCGTCTGACGACGACCTTTCAAGCCCTGTTATCCGGCTTAAAAGCCTTACACTGTCCTAATATACTAATTATGACCTTGGCCATCGCCATCACATACTTACGCATGCTTGGCCATTATTTATTGCAAACGATGCAGGCACTAGACATGCGGCTGGTTGCGCCGGCTAAGCATCCCTATCGTTTAATTGGAACCCTTTTTGGCAATCTATTTTTGAAAAGTCAGGCCTATGCGCTAGAACTTTACGCCGCCATGGAAGCGCGCGGCTTTAATGGTCATTACGTTAATCAGCCAACCACTACCAATCGTTGGCATGACGTTTTGACGCTGACGCCTTACTTAGTTTTGGTCACCTTGTTTATCTTTGGGAGATATTATGGCATTAATTAAATTGACAGCATTGAGTTATGATTATCCGAATACGCGTGGCTTAGACCAGCTCAACCTTGAAATCAACAGTGGTGATTTCGTTTGTTTAATGGGACCGAATGGCTCTGGGAAATCCACCTTGTTAAGAATTTTAAGTGGCCTCGAAAATGCCAGTCAGGGCGACTATCATTTCGATGGTCAGGCCATCACCGCTGACTATTTAGCGAACCCTCAAGACCGGCAACGATTGCATCAACAAATCGGCCTCGTCTTTCAAAATACCGATGTTCAACTTTTCAACACTTCGGTCGCCGAGGAGGTCGCTTTTGGTCCCCGTCAGCTCGGTTTATCCGATGCCGAGGTTGCACAGCGGGTCACGGATTGTTTAGACCTAACCCACAGTTCAGACTTACGCGAGCGTGTCCCTTATCAGTTATCCGGTGGTGAGAAAAAGCGCGTCGCGTTAGCTAGCGTCCTCGCATTGAATCCGAAAGTATTACTTTTAGACGAGCCACTAAATGGCTTAACCATTGCCGCTCAGCAACAGATGCTGACGCTCTTACAAGCACTGCGGGCAGCTGGTAAAACGATTGTTATGGCAAGTCATAATTTCAAACAAGTGCAAGCCATCGAACCACGTTTCGTGATCTTCAACGTTGCTCACCAAATTCAAGCGGACCTCAGTGCCGCCGAATTAGCCGCGCAACCCGAACAACAAGCAGAATTATTGACCTTATAAGAACGCACTGCAAAAAAATGGTACCCACAGCTGATCAACTGTGGGTACCATTTTCTATGTTAATTTTTGAAAACTGCAAGTACAAAAAGAATCGTGAACAATATCATATCAGCAACGATTGTTACTAAACTAGACCGCTCCGACAGTCAGAATCGTTGTGCCATGCGGGACAGCCCCAGCCAAAGCGCGGTCTGGAACTTCGATTCAAAGCCGATAACCCACGTCTTTGAATCGCCCCGTAAGATTAGGCGGCTAAAAACGCCGGCCAATCTTACCGACACGGCACAACAATTCCGCCTGCCTACGCTAAGCTTAATAGCTGAAGGTTGAGACTGATAACATCGGTCGTGATGGTGGCGTTACATCGGCTGGTTTTGCCGACGTTACGCCACGGACGGTCCGGGACACTTGCGATTTATGCAAGGGTTGCGGGCGAGGTCCAATACGTGTCTGGCTTGGACCGGTCCCACGACCGCATGTTATCAGTCGGAAGCGACAACCATTAAGCTAATTTTTTATCCAAAATTCGTGACAATACCGACAATGCATAACAGATGACGAAGTACATAAATGCCACCATCAAGAACATTGGAATGATAAACGCTGAATTTTGGCCGTAGATAATTTGCGCATGGTTCAACAATTCCGGCAAGACAATGATTGTTGCTAACGACGTATCCTTAATAAGTGAGATAAACTGACTCACGATAGTTGGAATCGTCTTCTTAATCGCTTGTGGAAAGACAATATGCCAGAGCGCTTGCACATAGGTCATCCCATTGGCACGGGCGCCTTCCATCTGACCATAGTCCACGGCTAAGATTCCTGATCGCACGATTTCTGCCAACATCGCCGATTCGAAAATCGTCATGGCGAGCATCGCGGCAAACAAGATCCCTGGTTTGAAACCAAGATGCGGCAACCCGAAGTAAGTGAAGAAGATGATCAAAATCAGTGGCAAGTTCCGGACGATATCGACAACGAAACCAACGACTGCGGATAAGTACTTAATTTTAACGTAACGTAAAACACCTAAAATTGACCCGATAATGAAACTCGCAATAATCGAAATCAATGACACTTCAACGGTCACCCAGAGGCCATCGAGTAAGAATCGAATATTAACCCAAGAATAAGCATCAATAAAATTTTGCATATTTGGCCGCCTCCTTTACGCTAACCGTTTTTCTAAGTGCCGCATGTAATAGCTCAATGGTAACGTGATAATCAAGTAGAAGACCCCGACAACCATGTAGCTATTAATGGTATCCAGTGACAAGGACGCAATTGAATTTCCTTGGTACATCAAATCAAACCCAGCCACAAAGGCCAGAACTGATGAATTTTTTACCAAGTTAATAAATTGGTTACCCAACGGTGGAATTACGATTTTAAAGGCTTGCGGTAAAACGATATAACGCATCGCTTGCCAATAAGTTAGCCCATTTGACCGTGCGCCTTCCATCTGACCGGTATCCACGGATAGAATTCCCGCACGCACCGTTTCGGCGATGAAAGATGAGGTGTAAATCGTCAGCCCAATCGTCCCGGCAGTGAACCCATCAATTTTTGCCACGTACATTGGAATGATCACGTAGAAGAACATCGCAATAACCAAGAGTGGAATATTGCGGAACAATTCAATGTAAACGCGGCCAATAATCCGCATGGCGCGATTTGGCAAGACTTCAAAAATCGCAAACATCGTCCCGATGATCGTACTGAAAACCAATGCAATAATGCTTGATAATAAGGTATAGCCGAGCCCTTGAACGAGTTCTGACCAGTAGTGCGTTAGAATATACCACATTAGCGCGACGCCTCCTTATAATCAAAACCAGCAACATTACCGAACCATTTCTTCAAAATACGATTGTAAGTCCCATCTGCTTCAATTTCTTTCAGGGCTTGGTTAACTTCTTTTTTGAATGGTCCCTGGCCCTTATTAATGGCGATCCCATAAGGTTCCTTCGTAAAGGCGCCACCAACAACTTCGTAACCAGGATTTTGTGACGCCATCCCATAAAGAATCCCATTATCAGTCGTTAAAGCGACCCCTTGACCAGACTTTAAAGCTGTCATTGCTTGGGCATAATCGGACAATTCCAAAACTTGTGCTTTGGGCGCGAATTTTTTAATGTTCGCAACTGAATTGGCACCGGTCACACCGATGACTTTCGTACCAGTCTTATTCAAGTCTTTCACCGACTTGATTGAGCTTCCCTTCTTGACGAGCAACGATTGACCAGCATCAAAATAAGAATTTGAGAAGTTGACTTGTTTTTCACGTTCCGGCGTAATCGTCATCGTCGCGATAATCGCATCAATATTCCCATTTTTCAGCAGCGGAATCCGCGTTTGACTCGTGACTTGGACAAATTTGGCCTTGCCATTTTTACCTAAGATTTTCTTCGTAATCGCGGTCGCAATATCAGCATCGAAGCCTTTAATGGTGTTATCTTTCACATCCATCAAACCAAATAATTTTGTATCGGCCTTCACACCCCAAGTAATCGTATTGCTTGCCCGGTCATTCGTTAAAACATCTTGTTGTGATAAGGATTTTCGTGAGCCACAAGCGGTTAAAAACACTGTCAGCAGGCCTAGCATGCCGATGACCCCGAGATATCGTGTAAACTTTTTCATAGACGACCCTCCCCGGCTGACTAGTGTGTCAAAATTTTACTCAAGAATTGGCGGGCACGCTCATTGGTCGGTTCACCGTCAAAGAATTTTTCTTTGCGATCATCTTCCAAGATTTCACCGTCGGCCATGAAGATAACCCGGTCGGCAACTTCACGTGCAAAGCCCATTTCATGCGTCACAACGAGCATCGTCATACTTGAATCTTCGGCGACGTTCTTCATGACGTTCAACACATCATCAATCATTTCTGGATCTAGCGCTGAGGTTGGTTCGTCAAATAACAAACATTTTGGTTTCATTGCCAACGACCGTGCAATGGCAATTCGTTGTGATTGGCCACCGGAGAGTTGACTCGGTAAATTACCGGCCTTATCGGCTAAACCAACACTGTCCAACAAATCCATCGCTAACTTTTTGTTTTCAGCTTCCGGTCGCTTTAAAACCAGTCGCGGTGCAATCATGATATTTTCTAAGACTGTTTTATTCGCATAGAGATTAAAGTGTTGAAACACCATGCCAACATTTTTACGAATCTTATTCATATCAGTTTTTTTATCAGCTAAATCAAAACCGGTTACTAATAACTGCCCAGATTGAACCCGTTCCAAACCGTTAACCGTTCGAATTAACGTACTTTTACCAGAACCAGACGGTCCAATTAAGACCACTTTTTCGCCTTCGTTAATCGTTAAATTAATATTTTTAAGCGCGTGAAATTCTCCATAATACTTTTCCACGTTATGAAATTCGATCATTGACATGGCGTCACCATCGCTTTCTTTTGTCAGCTCAACTTCTGACATTTTTATTTAATCGCATTAATCTGTTTGTTAATAAATCCTTATTCTTCGTTAATGCTATTTAAATAGTTTAATACATAATTAGCTATTCTGTCAAAAAACGGTCAAATATTGGCCGTATTAACCAAAATAGTGGTAATTCATGCGGCGTTTTTAAGTTAATTTAACCGAAAGTCAGGTGAATTAATCGTGATTATCGACTGAAACCCGTGTCATCGCATGAAAATGTTCGTTTTTTAGCAGTCGTCTGTTCCCAAGATGACCTGAAATTTTTCCAATCAACGACCTGAAAAACGCGTTAAATCACTTATTTTTAACCATCTGATCTTTGTAAAACGCTGCCACTAGCTTTAATGTTACCACGCTTTTCAAAACTCGAACGCACTTTCACGGTCAATCTTAAATTTTGTCACCAGATGAAAAAGGAAACGCCCGCTAAATTAATAGCGACCATTTCCTTTCAATTGAGACAATCTTTGCAATACAGCCAAACTAGTGCCGCTTTTCAGCTTTACTACTTTAAGCTAACCCTAAAAAGTATGCTCAGTTTCCCCACCATTCAGAATAGTCAACACATCATCCAAACTAATATCGACCATATTCTTAACAGCAAGGTTCGTGTAGAAGCCGACATGTGGTGTCAAAATCACATTTGGCATTTGTAATAACTGCGCAATCAAACTATCCGTCAAGACTTCACCTTGATGATCTTGGTTGAATAATGCCGCTTCGCCTTCAACGGTATCCAAGGCCGCACCTGCAATTTCGCCGGCTTTCAAGGCGGCAACCAAGGCTTCGGTCACAATGACCGGCCCACGCGAGGCGTTAATAATGAAAGCATCCGACTTCATTAATTTCAAAGCAGGGCCATCAATCAAGGCTTTAGAAGTCTCATTCAAGTCTACATGTAACGTCACCACGTCAGCTTGTTTCAACAAGTCTTCCTTAGAATCAACATATGTCAAAACATCCGTCAACTCATCATGATGGACTAGGTCGTAAGCAATTACTTTAGCGCCTAAGCCGTGAAATAATCTCGCGACGGTCCCACCAATTCGGCCAGCACCGATGACCCCGACCGTTAACGACCGGATTTCTCGTGCTTGTAAGCCGGCCCACTGGAAGTTTTGCTGACTAATCCGACTGTCAAATAGTTCCAGATTCCGAATCAAGCGCATCGTTTGGGTCACGGCCATTTCAGCGACAGAATTGGGCGAGTAGGCTGGCACATTGGTAACCGCGAGTCCGGCAGCCTTGGCCGCTGGAATGTCAATTGTGTCGACACCGGCCGTCCGACTGGTAATCTGCTTCAAACCATAGTCTGCCAATTGTTGGTAAACAGCCGGATCATCGCCAATCGCACTCCGTTGTTGAATAACCACCCCATCGTAACCCTTAGTTAACTCAGCGGTATCTGGATGGAATTCTAAAGCGTTAGTATCGACCTGTACCTTATTTTTGGCGGCCCAATCTTTGATTGCTGCTTCTTCGTCATCGCGTACACTGTACATTAAAATTTTCATTAGTTCGTCTCCGTTTCAGTTTGTTTGCTCGCGACGTAGTCACCAATCCGTTTAACGGCCGTTTCCAAGTTTGCCATGGAAGCGGCGTAACTAATCCGCACATAGCCTTCACCACCAGGGCCAAATGAGCTCCCTGGAATTAAAGCAACCCGGGCTTCATGAGCTAATTCACGGCAGAATGCCATACTATCTTGTGGCAGGCCAGCTGGAATTTTGCTGAATAGGTAGAATGCACCTTCAGGTTTCGCGGACTTGAATCCAAGCTTATTTAAGGCTTCGTATAAGTAGTCCCGCCGAGCCAAGTATTCTTTCTTCATGACTTGTGCATCATCCATACCGTTGCTCAAGGCTTCCGCCGCCGCTGCTTGCGCGTTGGCCGTGGTCGTAGTGACAGTGAATTGGTGAATTTTGCCAAGCTGGGCAGTAATTGCTTTAGGGGCACACATGACCCCAATCCGCCACCCGGTCATCGCGTGCGACTTTGAGACCCCATTCAGCAAAATCGTTTGTTCTGGCAAGTATTGGGCAATTGACACGTGGGCGTCACCATAAGTCAACTCGCTGTAGATCTCATCGGATAACACAAAGATTGGTTTGTCAGCTAAAACGTCGGCCAGCGCCTTTAAGTCATCACGCCGGTATGTCACACCGGTTGGATTCGATGGAAAGTTTAAAACGACCGCTTTGGCCTTGGGATGCGCCGCTAAAGTTTGCGTCAATTGTTCTGGTGACAAGACGAAGTCATTTTCCGACGTATCCATGAACACTGGTACCGCACCATTAAGCTTAGCAATCGCAATGTACAATGGGAAAATTGGCGTTGGAATCAAGACTTCATCACCAGGATTCAAAATTGAACTCAACGCGGTGTAAATCCCACCAGTCGCACCGGCCGTAATAATAACTTCATTTTCAGGATCGTAATGCACATCGTACTTTTTCGCTAAGAAGTTGGCTGCGGCTTGACGCAGTGCCATGGTCCCATTTGAAGGGGCATAGTGACTTTCGTTATTTTTGATACTCTGAATGGCGGCGTCTTTGACATGTTCCGGCGTATTAAAGTCCGGTTCGCCTAAGGTTAGCCGGACAATTCCAGGAATATTAGCGATTTCGGCATTAAAAGCAAGAATATCGGATGGTTGAATGGCACTAAGCTGGTTGTTCATGTGTTGTACTAAAGTTTCAGAATCAATTGACATATGGGTTTCCTCCCAGAATTTTTTGTTGGTTAGGGGTTTGATCTGTGTCCATGCGTGTTTTCTGTGAAAACAAAAAACACACCCGTCAAAAATTCAAAGGGTGTGTTGCTTAAAAAATCTTATTTATAGCCGCCCTAGGAATTTTCGAACATCCATGGGCGCCATTGAATCGCAAAAAGCCTTTGGCAAGCCGCATCGATGCAAACATCGGATTCGTGTTTGCACCTATGCAGCGGGCACAAACACTAGCGAAAATACCAAAAGTAAAAGCTAGTTGAAGTTTTTGGGCGATTCAATCGTAATGACATATCATTAGCTCCTCATCAATTATTAATCTAACTATAACAATCCAAATAATCACTGTCAACGGTTAATTTGATATACTGAAAGTAAATTGCAATTGAAAGGATGATGATCCATGACTTATCAAGCAATTATGTTTGATATTGATGGTACCCTCACCAATAGCCAGCCAGCTTACGCTAAAGTGATGGGACAAGTTTTAAGTGAATACGACAAATCTTTTACGGCCGCGGACGCCCAAGCAACCTTCCCAATGGCCGCGGAGCAAGCCATGGCCCATCTAGGAATCGCCGCGACGGACTTCGACCATTTTCAAGCCCGCTATGAAGCAGTGATGGCCGACCATTACCAAGATATTACCCTTTATCCAGGCATCACAGACTTGTTGCAACAATTACCAGCGTCAGTAAAATTAGGCATTGTGACCTCGCAACGCCGTAACGAAATGGTCAGTGGCATGGCTCAGTATGACTTCATGCCCAAGATGGCTGTCACCATTAGCGCCGATGATACGCCCAAACGGAAGCCCGATCCATTGCCATTATTGACGGCAATCGACCGAATTAATGTTGAACCAAGCAACGCCCTATTTGTTGGCGACTCGCTAAGTGATGAACAAACTGCCGCGGCCGCCAACGTTGATTTTGGTTTGGCCGTTTGGGGAATGGATCCTAATGCTGACCATCAGCAGACTGCTTATCGTTTTGAACAACCGTTAGATATTTTAAAGTTGTTTTAAACAAAAACTCGTTGACGAAACACTGTCAACGAGTTTTCTTGTCTATATGGTCTCATCGCATCATTGATTCCCAATTTTTGAACTCAATAAGCTATTCCAAGCCATATTTCTTTTGCCAATGAATCATTAGTAATCCGGCACCCCAACCAACTAAGACGATACCAGCAAAGCACCACATGGTTGTTTTAATAACTGACGGAACAACCAAACTTGGTGTAACAAAAGCAAATAATGCACAACAAATTCGCGAAATACCATTAATGATTCCTTGAATCGACGACCTGATTTCTATTGGAAATGATTCTTGCGTCCAGACCTTATACAAAGCCTCGCCACTAAAGTTACTCCCAAGGCCATACAAGAAAATAGCTCCCATGATAACCCAAAGGATATTACCGCCCATTGCCATCGCCGCGATGGCAATAAACATGACCATTGACCCAATACTAAAGGCCAAGTTACGATATTTACTTCCAGCAATCCAGGCATATAAAGCAACTAATGGTAAACCTAACAATTGCGTGATAATTCCATAACCGGTTGCTAAACTCTGTGAAGCGTTCGCCTTGACTAACATGAATGTTTGAAATTGCCCCCAAGTATTAGCGAGTAAATTCCAGCCAACATAGAACACCAAAATTGCTAAGAAGAATTTAAAAAGTTTGCCACTATTTTCTGAACCAAATAACGCTTTAAAGACTGATTTAGTATTAATCGAACCTTTTTTGGCAGCTATTTTTGCATATCGCTGTTGACCTTCAACATGAAATTGTTGTAATTTTGATGAAAATGTTCGCCAAGCCCAAGTTCCGATGGCGATGGCTGATAAAATTACAAAGACCACTCTTGCTCCCAGTAAACCGCCCATCTTTGAAACAATAAATGAACAGAAATAAGAGATAAAAATACCAACTTGCCAAAATACTTGAGTAAATGAGACTAATTCTGATGATGTTTTGTTGTCTGGCGCATCATGAGAAACAACCGTTAGCGAAATTGGCAGATCACAACCGGAAGTAATTCCTGCAATAACTGCACCAATGAGCAACGTGATAAAATTCGTTGAAAATACACACACCAACGTCCCGATGCCATAAAATAAGTTCGTCCAATTAAAAGTTTTTATCAGCCCGAAGGATTCTGCAAAACGACCACCGAATAATGACCCAAAAGCAATTGCAAATGTTAAAGCCCCTGAAATTATCCCAACTTGTAAATTGGTCAGACTCAGTCCCTGTTGCCACACTGGAATAGTTGCCGATAACCCGACAATAATTCCTGATCCTAGCATTGATCCCAATCCGGCCGCCATTGCAACTGGCCGGTACTGCTGAAAATTTTTAGATTTTGAAGCCATCATAATCACTCATTCCTATTAATTTTTGACGCATAATCCTATACTTCGCTCAATACGTCTTTAACTAAGCTATGTCGCGACGCAAATGATTGAATAAATCACATTCTTAGGCTTGATATTTAGCTGATTCATCTAGGTCTGCCCGAATTGAGTTATACATTTTATCCAGGCCATAAAACATTAGTAAAACAATACAAATAATATCAATTAGTAATGGCAAATAGATAAAGATGAAATTTATCGCCTGCAGGGCTGAGGCAGTCTGAACAGCTTTGCCACCTACGTAGCCACCAATATTTAAAGCAAAACCTAAAATAATGACACCGATACCAGAACCGATTTTTTCGGAAAAGCTCCCCGCGCTAAAAGTTAGCCCTTCTGCACGTTTGCCAAACTTCCATTCGCCATAATCAACTGTATCCCCAAACATCGCATAAATTAGGCCAAAAATTGCTGCGGAACCAGTTCCTTTTAAGACATTACCAGCAATAATCAAGGGTACATTATGACTACCAATTAAAATGACTAAACACCCCAAAGTGTTTAACCCTAATCCGCTCATCACAATCGTCTTTTTGCTGAATTTTGCAGCCAGCGGGATTAACACCACTGACCCTAGAATCATCGGAATATAGTTTGCGGTTCCTAGGGCACCAACATAGTCCGCACTTCCCATAATATATTTTGCAAAATACACGTTGACCCCACCAAGTCCAGCGGTAATAAATGTTAAGATCATGATTACTAGCACGATCCACCAATATTTATTTTTGGAAACAACTTTAATTTTATCTCGTAATTTTCCAGTATCGGTAACCCTTGATACTGCAACCACCCGTTCTTTAGTATTTCGATAACACAGTAAATATGCCAGACTCGCGATAATTCCGTAGATCACAGCTAAGAAAAACCATCCCTGGCGTCCATTACCAAAAAATACTACTAGTGGTAACGTCACAACTGTCAACCCCCAGCCACCAACACTGCCTAACATATTCCGATAACTGCTCAATTCACTGCGTTCAATTGGGTTCGTTGAAGATAATGAAATCATCGTATTATAGGGAACTGAGATTGCAGAAAAAATAAACATGGCAAAAATATAAGTTACAAAAGCGTAAACAGTTTTAAAACCACTGCTAAAATCAGGAACACTGTACATTAATATCAGCGCAATTCCGAATGGAACGGCTAGGCGTTTAAGCCATGGTCGCGCTTTTTCACGACCATTGTCATCCTGCTCGTCTAAAAACGCGCCCACTCCCAGATCAAACAGCCCATCAATGATTTTTGCAACCAATAACAGTGTTCCCACAACTGCCGCCGTAATACCAACCACATCAGTATAATAAAATACCATGTACGTATTCGCAGTCGTTAACAATAAATTAGCAGCAAAGTTGCCCAGTCCATACGAAACCTTTTCCGGGAGCTTAATATCTTTGCTGTTTGGTTTATTAATCTTAGACGAAACGCTCATAATTAACTTTCCTCCAACACCACCGCCACTGGTGCGGTATAGTTCAACACTAGTCGCTCATTCTGAACCTTCCAATCAACATTGACCATGCCCACTGGTGTCTTGACTGAGCCCTTCGCCCACTGCAAATATCCTGGTGTTGGTTTGATTGCCACCGTTCGATAACCTGGCTCTGCCGGTGACACTCCAAGAATCGTGGTTGGCAACTCATACAAAGCTAATGCGCCCCACGCGTGACACTCACTTCGTTCACCAGCCTCAGCTTCAACACTAGTAGTACAATTTTTGGCAATCATCCGCCGCCAAATCTCCCAGTACTGATTGCTTTCAGCATATAAGCCAACTTGTTTTAAAGCTGCAAATAAATAAAATGACATTGCAACCGAACATTGGGCGTACTCCTGTCGATGGTCAATGGTTCGTTTCAAGTTGCGTTGACCTTGCTCATATGAAAGAACATGCGTCAAAATGCCAAAAACTTGTGCATGCTGACTATAGGTTTCCAAGTTGGGACCATCTTGAATCATGCCATTCTTACCCATGCAATATTTCTTAATAGCTATTCTCAGTTTGCTTGCTTGATCGAGATATTTATCTGCAAGCTTGTCAAATCCTAAATGTGCAACAATCTTAATTGCTGCTTGTAAACCGTACAAGTACAACAAGCTTTCAAGGGTAACCGGACCTTTTTTCACAGCACTTGGCACGCCACTGGTTTGATTCCATTCCACTGCCCAGTCGATGAATGACCAATACCTAGAAATACCATTTAAACCACCCAAGTTATCCAAATAGCCTTGATCGGTGACATGCCTGTCAAAATAGGCTAAAATCCGTTCAATTGTTGGTAGGTTGTCTTGCAATAATTGATGATCATCAAAATACATCATATGATCATAGATCATCCAAATATAATAAATCGAAAATGTTGGGATGATATTTTCTTCAAAACTTGGGGAGGATGCATTTAAGGTTCCATCTGGATTTTGTGAACATTTAAAGTCATCAATCGCTTTTCTGGCCAATCGGTCGTCAGCCGAAATCGCATATGTGTATAAAATCTGTGCCCGCGTGTCCATTAAATATTGTTGTTGTTCATAGTAAGGACAGTCTTCATAAGTTTCATGCATACACCGCCGCAAAGTCCGTTCACTCAATTGCCAAATGTCTTGCAAACTTGAATCCGATGTCTGAACTTGTGTTTGGACTTCAAGTGGATAACCAGTGGACTCATAATTAAATTGTGTCAGGGTCAACGGCTGCTGCCCGGTTTCAATCTTTAATCGAATAAATCGAAATGTCCGCAACCAAAACGGCACATACATTTCTGGGCTACTAATGGTTCCCATACCGTTAACCGTATAAGTGTCAAAAAAGCCTTCCAAATTACCGTTTTTGGCATCTTCTCGATCTGCTTTAACATGGATGGTCAAACCATTCACCATTTCAGTTTCGGGCTTCACATAAGCTTCGGATTGTAAAATTTTAATCCGTGCCTGTTTCCCCTCAACAACTGATAATCGTAAATAGCCCGTTTGTTCAGCATTGGCCGTAATCTCGACAATTGCATGTTGCTTAGCCGGAATCGTTAACGGCTGGTCATCCAACAAAAATGCATTCCAACTCGTTAAAGTACTGTTAGTTTGAACCAACTGCTTTATGCCACCAAAACGAGCAAGCTTCCGTTTCATAAACGGGACTGTCCGAGCCACTAAATTTTTCACTTTCAAGACGTTTGGTATTTCATTTTGTCGATACGATTTTGCTTGTTGCCAGCCAGTTAAATCAGCATCTGTGTCCAGCCATTTTTGTAAAATCAGTGTGCTACTGCTTTTTTCATAAATTTGTAAGGGAGCAAAGTCATTTGCTTCACTTACAATTTCAAAATGACGATTAGTAAATGTAAGCCAGTTAGGATCAGTTTTTAAGTCATAGCGCATCTGTTCAGTCACAACTTTGCCTTGAACATACAGCCCAGGCATTTCGGTTCTCACAACACCATAGTTGCCGGCAAGATGAATATCTGGATAACGTAATACTTTTACCCCAATCACATTAAGCCCAACGTGTAAGTAATTACTAATGTCTAATGTATCAACATACCATTTTTTCTGATTGCCCTTTAAAGGTCCAACTTCAACTAATTTTCCATTCACATAAAATTTATAGCGCGAGTCTGCGGTCACTTTAATTTTTGCCAATTCAATGGGACTTGTAATCTCAAGAGAACGCCTAAACAAGACTAACCTTGGGATTTGTTGATCTTTAGCTGTCCAATCCGGTGTCCAGATCCAACCTGAAGTATCATTTGCATTCATAAACTTTCCTCCTCACGCCAATAATTGTATTCGCTTTCAAAATCGGATACAATGTACGTACTGGTTAGGTTTTATTGATCTTATATCATATATCAGCGTGTATTTTGCCAATATATTGATAAAATGCAAACACAATTCACCAAAAAATATGTAAAAGAAGTGGTTCAAATGACTTTAACCGAATTGCTAGCTCAAATGCACAATTACACTAAAATTGAAAAATACTTAATGACTCACAGAGATATTCGGAATAATCAACAACTTATCAACAACTTTAATCAGCATTTAAATCCTGATGAAACTGATAAGATGCTAGTCCCAATCATTAATGAATCTGACACCAGTGAACCAAGTACCTTTCCGGCTGACTTTTTCTTTTCCGAAGATGATCCGTTAAAAGTAAAAATGACACAACACACGCGCTACTCAACCCCCATCCTGCATAAACATGATTTTTACGAAATGTTTTATGTTTATGAGGGCGAATTCATCCAACATATCAATCACGAAACAATGACCATGCATACTGGTGAAATCTGCTTAATTCAACCAGGCGTCTATCATTCACTAGATGTTGATAACTACAGCATCGTGCTAAATATTTTGATTGAGCGTCATACCTTTGAATCTATTTTTTTCAACGATTTAGTCGGAGATAGTACTTTTTCTACTTTCTTTCGGAATGACTTTTTTTCAGAAGAGCTCAATACTTATATTATTTTCAAAACACTAGGTGAACATGAAACACAAGATCTTATTCTTAAAATGTACTTAGAAATTTTAAATAAGCCACAGTACTACACTCAAGTGATTCATTCATATTTACTATTGCTTTTTAGTCATTTACTGAGGCATTTCATGCAAACGGCTATTATCCCAAAGCCTAATAAGAAACAAGATCTGATTGACTTCAAAATTATTACTGCTATTCAAAAGAACTATCAACAAATTACCTTATCAAAACTCGCACATCAATTTCACTACTCAACTCAATATATTTCTCAACGTGTTAAGCATGCAACAGGATTGTCTTTCAGCCAATTCTTACTACAGCGTCGTATGCAGATTGCGACCGAATTATTAAAAAGTACCGATAAAAAGATTAAGATAATCAGTGCCGAGGTCGGTTACAACAATGATGAAAACTTTATTCGGACTTTTAAACGTGAAAACGGCATGCCGCCAGCAAGGTTTCGAGCAAATCATCAATCATTAAATTAATGCTTACTAACAATCTTGGTATAAAAAATCGAAAGAACAAATCCGAATGCTAACCATCAACAAAACGTGCAACCTTTAGATATTTTGAAACTCTTTTACGCAAAAAACTCGTTGACGAAACACTGTCAACGAGTTTTTGGGCCATAAGTATGATTAGCCAACCAAAGACTAAAAAGTTAAAAACTGTCGCAAATACTGTCACATCAACAAGTAACCATGCTTAATCTCAATTTTTGACCGTTAAGCCAAAAATCGGTTTGCTCTTTCAACAAAATCTGAACCATTTTGAAAAATGCTGCCGTGACCGGCATCCGGATATATAACCAATTCGCTATTAGCGAGTTGCCGATGCAAGTCATACATATTGGGCTCAGTTGGCACCATTCGATCATTGTCACCATTCACAACCAAAACTGGTTGCCGTATTTCCGACAAATCAGCCGGTTGTGCGCATCCCCAACGATTAATCGCCTTTAATTGACGCCGATAGGCAAACCAAGAAATCGTACTGTCGCGTTGTTGTTGACGCCGTTTTAAGCGTTTCAAGAACTGGGCAGCACTGGTTTTACCATTGACTGTTCGTGTAAAGAATAATGTTGTTTTAATATCCTTGAAGGTGACCAAGGCCCGAACTAAATCCAGATCTGAAATACGAGTGACATTTTCAATTCCTTCGCCACCTCGAGGGCCAGTTCCAGCCAAAATTACTCGCTGAACGGCTTCAGGATGCTGCTCTAACATTTCTTGAGCAACCATTCCACCCATTGAAAAACCAAGTAGATTAACCTTAGTAAGTTTAAGTGCCTCGATAAACTGCCAAGCATCCTTAGCCATACCTTGAATACGACCTGGCACTTTTCCAGTCGAAGTCCCGACCCCTTGATAATCAAACGTAATCACCCGCTGATGTTTGGCAAGACCATCAATCACCTCGGGATCCCAATTATCTAAATTGGCGGAAAGATGGGTCAATGCAATCAATGGTACACCAACAGCTTCACCTAAATCTCGATAAGCATAAGTAACACCATTGTCGCCCGTAATTTTTTGAGTTGGTACCTTAGTGTAATCAAAATTTTTCATATCCGTCACCTTCCTAAAACTTAATCAGAACTTTGCCTTTAGTCCGGCCATTAGCAACTAAGGCTAACGCATCATTAACTTGTGCGAGTTTAAACTCAGTTGGATCAATTGCAGGAACAATGTTCTCACGTTCAACGATTTCAGTAATTTTTGCCAATTGCGTCCCATCACTGCGGACAAAAATAAAATGATATTGGACACCTGCTTTTTTCGCTTGGCGATCAAGTTGCGCACCAGCCATTGAAAAGAGCAGTGTTTTAGCCACTGATAACTGATGATCTTGTGCAAACCGCCGATTAGGTCCCATCCGTAGTGAAAGTAAGCGACCACCTGGTTTCAAAACCGACAGCTCGTGAACCAATTCCCGTTTGCCAATCGTATCAATCACATAGTCAACTGGCGTGAGTTTTTCCCAATAATTTTCTTTCTTATAGTTAAAGTATTGTGAAATACCCATGGCAGTTGCAGTTTCTTCTCCGCGAGCATTGCCACTTACCATCACTTTCAAGCCTAATTCTTTAGCAATTGGGATGGCCAGCTGACCAAAGGAACCTGAGCCACCTGGAATCATCACACTTTGTCCAGGTTGCGCCCCCAACTCTTCTTTGAAACCTTGATAGGCGGTTAAACCGGTTAAAGCAACCGCAGCAGCGTGTTCAAAGTCCAAATTTTTAGGTTTTAAGGCGACTGCTTGTTCATCAATCGTCACAAATTCCGCAAATGCACCAATCTTAGTCAATGGCAACCGTGAATAGATTTCATCACCAACGTGAAAACGCTGGACTTTTGAACCGACTGCAGTCACAATGCCAGATAACTCATTTCCCATTGTGACTGGCATGGCGTAATTTTGAATCAACTTCACACTGCCACTCCCAATCAGATGTTCCAACGGATTGACTGCCGCCACTTTAACCTGAACAAGAACTTCATTATTGTTAGGAACTGGTTTGGGCAGGTCCTGTACGACCAATTTAAACGCTTTTTCATATTTCATTAATTGCGCTGCTTGCATTTTTAATAAGCCCCTTTTTTACCCGACTTAAGTAACTTTTTCTCTATTTTGTAACTGGACACAGTATAACAAGCTAAGTTACAAAAAGCAAATAAAGTAACTTTACGAATTGATTTGTGTTAGACTAGGTTTAATCAATTAGTCAAGGAGGGGTTTTATGGCTCAAAACACCCGTGCCAAAATTATTGCAACGGCCGAAGCGCTCATCAGCCAAACTGGCAATGCCGGAATTACACTCAACCAGATTGCTGAACAACTCGGCATGACCCACGCCGCTATCTATAAACACTTCCGCAACAAACAGGAGCTCTGGGAAGCGGTCGCCGCCACTTGGTTTAAACGTGAAATCATTGATAAGATCCAAATTACAGCAACTGGGACCCCAGCTGAACAACTGCATGATTGGCTGTGGGCCTTCGTGACTGCTAAAAAAAGAACTTACAACACCAATCCTCAAATGTTTACACTCAACACGCAATATATTGATAACCAGCCAATGGCTCTGCGCACAGTCTTAAAAGACGCCTATCGAATCATTGATACACTCATGAACTACCATGATGAAAATTATGAACGGGCAGAGCTCATTCTGGCCGCTTTCTCAATTTTCACACTACCCAATTTTAAAGAGACTTGGAATGAGCCCGACTATCAGCCACGATTTGAACGCCTTTGGCAACTTATCAAAAATGGTCTATAAAGAAAACAGGATTCCAAGTCGATTTTTCGACCCAGAATCCTGTTTTTTAACGGCTAATTTTCACGATCTTCAAAAGCAACTTGCGCTGTAATCTGATAATCGCCGGGCTGTTCAATCGTTGCTGAACGTCCCGCAATCTTTTCCATGCCGCCAGTAATGACTGTGGAAGCCAGATATAACTTATAATCTTCATGCGCATCGTGGACATCGGTTAGCCCAACGCGCGTAATGTGTCCAACTGGTAATTGGTCAATTTGATTAATGCCGGCGTACACCGTCATTCGATGATTCTCAAGCTTTAATTGCGAATAAGGAATCTGAATGCCCTGACCAATCGCAGCAACCGGATCACCAGTCGCCTTAACTTGTTGCATGATATCTTGATCACTCATGCCACCATAATCCAAGCGTACAATATTAGCAGCTTGCAGTTGATCAACAATTTGATGCACATTTCGTTGTTCTTCACGCGACGTTTTGACCGCGGCTGGTAACAACTCCTGGCCGTCAAAAATACCATTAGCCGGAATATAAGGCTGTTGGGCACCTTGGCGGGCTTGCTTTTCGGCGGCAAGCGCTTCTTTAGGCTTACCTCCTAATAACTTTTCAATTTTTGGTGATAAATCATACTTGGCCTTTTTCTCGGTGAAATAATAAATCACATTCAGCGTAATGAAATAAATAAGCACCAAGAAAACTAGCATGTAGAGCAAGCCCCGTAACCAGGCACCATTGCGCATCAACTGAATGGCAACATAGCCGAGATACAAGTTCCCAGCAATCCCAATTGCGATATAGATTTGGTTCTTGATTTTTAAATTGACATTAACGTAGCCGAGGGCATGGTTGATCATATCTAAAATACTAAACATTGCCTAGTCGCCCCCGTTTGTTGTGGTATCGTTCGTATTGTCCGTCGTCGTCGTGGCAGAACTTGTGGCACTTGACGAAGACTCATCAGACGTCCCACTATTGGTCGACGAGCTTGCGGCTGAGCTAGAACTGGTATCCGTCGTTGAACTGGCAGAATTGGTATTTTCAGCCGAAGAACTGCTGGTCGTTTGCGTATCAGTCGTTGAACTGCTGCTTTCTTGTGAACTTTGATTATCTGAATTAGATGACTCGTTACTCGAGTCTGATGAACTACTATCACTGTTTTTATCACTAGCATTTTTATCACTAGTTGTGCTGCTAGAAGTCGAGACGACGCGACTACTGCTAGCCTTGGCACCATTAACTGTATTCGTTGTTTTATTGACAACCACATTGGTGGCGCCCAGTGCTAAAACGATCGAAACAATTGCAAATGGTGAAATAAATGGTGGTGTTCGATAAGCCATCGATGTCATTCCCTTCTAATCTTTCCATGCGATATTCTCAATCTCTAATTAAACCATGCTTATGGGTCAAATGCATTAAAAGTGGTCGAAATTAATAAAGTCTTTAGGACAAGCTTACCACGTCTCAATCGCCTTTTGGGCAAGAAAAAAGCCGACAGCGTGTCGACTAGTTTTTCTGGGCCGCTTTTGCGGTGCAGTCCTCACACAAGCCATATATTTCCATGCGATGACCGGTTATTTTACAGCCAGGGAGCTGTGCTTCATAGGCATCTAATGGACACGCCTGTAACTCAATAACGCGACCACAATTCGAACAAACAAAATGATGGTGATGTTGGTGTTCAAAATCACACTGATATTTCACCAAGGTCTGATTGTCAGCGGACTTCACTTCTAACAAGCCAAGTGTCTCAAATTCTTTGATATTACGATAAATCGTATTATGACTCATGCCGGCAAACAACGTCCGCATATGCTCATCAACGGCTGAAATCGCTACATAGTGATCCTGATAGGTCACTAGATAATCCAATAGTGCCTGCCGTTGCTTCGTAATTTTTAATTGGTTACGCCGTAATATTGATACCGCTTGTTCCAGTGTCGCTTCCATCTTGCCGGCCTCCGTTTACTAAATCATAATCATTACTATTTAGTTTAGCATACCCGCTTCTGAAAGTGAATTAATTCGCCGACTGTGGATCGGACTGGTACTGGGCAATCAACCGATCCAATTCTTGTTGCGTTTGCGCCCAGTCATCATTGACGATAACTTGGGCGTGACCAACTAACCCTGCCGGTAACTGCTGATCCCGCAAATATTCTTTGCTCGCAACGCGCCGTTCGATCCGAACTTGCTGATCACCACGTTTGGTTAGGCGTTCAATCAAAGCCTGTTGATCACTGACTTCTAAGTAGATCACGACGGCCTGTTCACCAAGTTCATGGGCATAAGTCACGGCGCCTGCCGTATCCAACACAATACTAATCAACGGCGACTTTCGCCAGCCTGCTGCTAAGCCTTCACGCGATGAACCGTATTGGTTACCACTATAGGTCACATGTTCTAAATAATGCTTGGTACGAAAACTGGCTGGCGTCTCAAAATAATAGTCGACCCCATCGCGTTCGCCAACTCTTGGGAGGCGAGTTGTGTGCGTAATCACTTGTGGCATGTTATAGTGTTCTTTCAAATACTGGCTGACAGTTGTTTTACCACTACCAGTCGGACCAGTAATGACAAAAACTTTGTTATGAGTCATTAGGTAGTTCTCTCCTATTTTACAATTTCTGTAAGGCTTTTCATTTGCATTATACCGTGCAACCGTGTATAGTTTCTATCTTGTAAGGTTCAAAGATGATGTAAGCATCTCGTAGCAAAACCAAACAATTTTCATGAAGGAGGTTTTGTCACATGAAATTTCAAGCG
Organism: Lactiplantibacillus pingfangensis; assembly: GCF_005404945.1. Taxonomy (GTDB): domain Bacteria; phylum Bacillota; class Bacilli; order Lactobacillales; family Lactobacillaceae; genus Lactiplantibacillus; species Lactiplantibacillus pingfangensis. Next base: position 115,555 of record NZ_BJDG01000004.1, read on the forward strand.
ACAAACAGCTGGTTCAGTATCGTACTGGATACCCAGCGTCAATTATTCGTTGCAACTGACAAACTTCATCCAGAATTGCGCGCTGAAGGCGTTACAATCGAAGATGCAGTTGCGAACTTAAAAACTCAAGCCTAAAAATCGTTCATTATAATTCAAAAATTGATGTCCATTTTATCTTGCTCTAGTTTCATAGTTTAAAAATTACTGGTAACCGTTTATGCGACGGTGCCAGTAATTTTTTGGCTTAAAACCCGAAACTTGAATGGACAAAAGGACTCGTAAACACTGTCATATAGGCAACAATTAGTGGTGATTCCGCTCCGGCAGTCAGAACCTAATTCAACTTCTTTTCAATGTAATCATTAGCCTGATCGAGTAATTTCTTCAAATTATCGTAAGTCAAACGGTCGCGAGCCGTCGCGTAGTCGAACCAGCCAGTCGCACTGATTTCAATTTGCTGACGCGTGATGGCGACCCCGGCTGGCACTTCACTGACGAATAACGTCATTTGTTTCCGGTTGCCATTAGGTAAATCATATTCAGTGTAACCTTTGAATTTTGTATCCAAGGTAACTGTCAATTGTGTTTCTTCACGAATTTCCCGTAAGGCTGCTTCAGCCAAGGTTTCTTCACCCTCAACGTGGCCCTTCGGGAAGCCCCAAAAATCACTCGTCGCGCTTTGCAACAAGAGATAAGCGGGATGGCCATCTTTTTGCTGATAAACCACGGCACCGCTTGTAACTTCAATACTCATCTCGTGAAATTCCTCCTAATTCGATTTCAATTCATTAACTAGTAGTATAACATTTTCCGTCATTAATCTAGCGTTAAAATCGCATGTAGTAGGCCACCTAGTGCAACGCCTTGCCGCTCATCGGGTCGTTTTTCTGCGAGCGTTTCTGCAACTGCTAGATGTAGCCACTGATTGGCAAGTGTCAAACTACGTGTTAAGGAATAGCCCCGCCCAAGCAGCCCCGCAATAACTGCCGCTAAGGTATCACCGGTGCCATTATAATGACCAGCTAATCGGGGTTCGCCAATAAATTGGACGCCAGCCGCGGTCAACCAAGCACAACCAATTCTACCGTTTTGGGTGACATCGGTAATCACCGCATGGGCTCCTGGCTTCAATAATTTTTGTAACGCAGTCAACGTTTGCAACAGATCTGGTTGATCTGTATAGGGTAAGCCCGCTAACAAGCTCGCCTCGGTGACATTCGGTAAAATGACATCCGCCAAACGAATTAGCTGACGCATCGCGACAACGTAATCATCGTCGAAACCTGAATATAACTTGCCTAAGTCCCCCATGACTGGATCAACCACTAACAAGTCCAAGGCTTGTTGCGCCAAATAATCTTGTAACAACTGGCAAAGTTCAACCGTCCCAACATAGCCAATCAACCCTTGCTTAAAATCTAACTGGGCCACCGTCCAATGTTTAAAAACTTTTGGCAACCAATCTGCTAGATTCATGACTGCCGGTGTGCCGTAACCACTCGTATGGGTCGATAATAGGCTGGTCGGCAACGCCGCAACTTGATAGTCCATGGCGGTCAGTACGGAAACCGCCGCTGTCAGCGAAATCCCACCGACAGCTGATAAATCTTCTGCGACTAACATTGATGACATTTTGCCTACCTCCTCTTAAACTCGTTTCACTAATCATCTTATCAGAATTCAAACGCATTGTAACGCGTATTAGTCCCGTTAAACGCCCCAATAAACCAGTTAGGCTGGTCACTTTTTAAATTAGCACCTGATTCTAATTGACTTTTAATAATCAGTCACGGTATCATGTGAACATAGTTAATTGTCGAATTGTAACAATGAACTGTTAATAATCACCAAAAAGGAGACAAAATTTATGGGGATTCGTCAGCGCGTGTTTCAGAAAGAAAATCTGTCGCGCTATTTACAAAAAGATAGTCAATTTGAGCGGACCCTATCCGCCGTCGATTTAATTGCATTAGGTATTGGGGCCGTCATCGGAACTGGGATTTTTATCTTACCAGGGACTGTGGCCGCCACTAAAGCCGGCCCAGGAATTATTCTATCATTCGTAATTGCGGCCATCGTTTGTGCACTCGCCGCCATGTGTTATGCCGAGTTTGCATCCGTCCTGCCAGTCGCCGGTTCTGCTTATTCCTATGGGAACATCGTGTACGGTGAAATGATTGGCTGGATCATCGGTTGGGCCTTAGTTCTCGAATACGTCTTAGCCGTTGCCGCCGTCGCGGTCGGTTGGGCCGCCTACTTTAACTCGTTTATTGCTGGCTTCGGGCTTAAGCTTCCGAAAGCTATCACCGGTTCTTTTGATCCCGCACACGGCACTTACGTTAACTTGGTTGCCATTTTGATTGTTTGCGTGATTGCTTGGATTATTGATGAAGGCTTAAAAACTTCCGTCCGTTTGAACAATATTATTGTTGCTGTGAAATTAGCAATTATTGTCATTTTCCTATTAGTTGGCTCATTCTATGTGAAACCAGCGAACTGGACGCCATTTGCACCGTTTGGCATCAATGGGATTTTCAAAGGTGCAGCCGTCGTCTTCTTTGCCTACTTAGGCTTTGATGCTGTTTCTTCTTCCGCGGCAGAAGTTAAAAATGCCAAAAAGAACATGCCGATTGGGATCATTGGCACGTTGGTCGTTTGTACCGCCTTCTATATTATGGTCTCTGGCGTGTTGACTGGGATGGTTTCCTACAAATTGTTGAACGTCGACGATGCGGTCACCTTTGCGTTACAACTGGTCCATCAAAACTTCGTTGCTGGGATCGTTTCAATTGGCGCGTTAGCGGGGATGTTTACCATGATGGTCACGATGATCTATAGTAGTTCCCGATTGCTTTATTCAATTGGTCGTGATGGCTTACTACCAAGTTTCTTAGGTAAAATTGACAAACATCATGCGCCCAAACATGCGATGATTACTGTGACGGTTGTGATTTCCTTGCTTGGTGGCTTCATTCCACTTGGTCAATTGGCAAACTTAGTTAATATCGGCACATTGATTGCCTTTACATTTGTTTCATTTGGCATCTTGTTATTACGCAAAAATCCAACTTTAAACAAGATTAAGGGTTTCCGAGTGCCATTCTACCCAGTTCTCCCGATCGTTTCTGGACTGTTGTGCCTCTTCATGATGACCCAATTGTCACTCGAAACTTGGGTGGCGTCACTTGCTTGGTTCGTCTTTGGCCTGATCATCTACTTTAGTTATGGGATTCGCCATAGTAAAATGAATCAAAAATTAGATTAAGCACATTCAACAAACCGAACGCTCAGATAAATTCTCTGGGCGTTTTTAATTATCACAAGTGACAGCGGTTACAATAACCGTTATACTAAGGGCAACAATTTAAGGAGCGTGATTTTCAATGTTACCACCAAAAGAAATGCATGAAGCTTGGAAGATGCATCATGAACGTGTTTATAACATGGCACACGATTATCCTTGGCTAATTCCAGCCTTGACCGTTCTGCACACGATTCCGGTCGCCATCGCAATTAGCGGCTTTTACAAGACCCATCGCAAATATCTCGAACTCAAGATTGAAAAAGAAAAGACTAAGCGCGAAGCCTTAGAAAAGGTCGACAAAGTGGAAGATGTCGTTAAATCTGCCCACCCACATTGTCCAAGACATCATGGCTGTTAATTAACCACCAGCCCAAAAAGGATCTGATTGATGACAAGTTTGTCTAATCAATCAGATCCTTTTGATTACAAGTTTAAAGTCCAAGAAAGCTATCGCGAGCACTATCATGTCAGCAATGCGCGCTTATAAATTTGTTGTGAGCACCATCGCACAAAGGTTCCGGGCGAGGGCCAAGACGTGTCTGACTTGAACCGGTCCCACGGCCGCATGTTATCAGTGGCGACTGGAAGCAACAGTTAACCTTTAATTACAAATGAATCTTGACGTTCACGTTATCCCCGAGCAGTTTAGCCACTGGACAGCGGGTTTCAGCAATCGCTAACCAGTGAGCCGCCGTACTCAAATCCACTTCTGGCACCGTCACTTTGGCATCTAGGAAGAACTGATAGCCAAACCGGTCACGGGACATCCGAACAGTCGTTTCGACCTTGCTTTGGTGCGGCACATCATGTTCCTTCTCAATCGCTTCAAGCGTGGCATTTAAACATGTACTCAATGCGAGCCCAATGAGTTGTTCCGGATTGGACCCGGGATCGGGTTTAGTGGGACTAGCTACGGGAACCCGCATCCCACCTTCGATAAAGGCTTCACCATGAATGCCATCTTCGTTAATTGCTTTCGTCGTATACAAAATCGGAAATTCAGCCATGCGATATCCATCTCCAAATTCAAATTAAGCTCAATGTACCACAGGATGGCAGCGATGTCAGTGATTCAATCTCACTTCCCATTCTAGCCTTGAATAGCGTTATAATAATAGCTAAAACTAATCATAATTATGAAGGATAATCCTATGAAAAATAATCAATTTGCAATCGTGCCTACTGATTCTGAAACGGCGATTGCCGAACTCACCAAAATCCAGTTTATTACCGCTGACATGCGTGCGTTAACCACTGTTCCAGCAGTTTACCGAGCCCTGTTAGCTAAAAGTTTTCCTGAAGTTCATTCTGAGGCTGGTCTAACCCACAAATTTGCGAACTTAATGGCCACTAGCCAACGTACGCTTGCTGAGTGGTTGGACAGCGCCACGATTGTTAGCAATCAAGTTTTTTATAATGTCGGCTTACAATTATTAGGTTTCTTGCCTGGTCAAGATTTCGATCTCGCCGATCCGCTGCTCGCCATGCGAGATATTCATCTCCCAATGGTTGGTGAGTCCGCCTTTGATCGTGAATCACTCTACTACGCTTGGTACTTACTGTTAAATACCCGCGGCGTCCAAGGTCAAACCTTGATTGAATTGCTCACGACTCGTGGCTTTTTTGCCCCATTTTACCTGCGCGATAAGGATCAGCAGCCCTTATTTTTCAACGGCAAGGCCCAAGCCGTCTTTGATACCGACAAACTCATCCGTGAAGTCGTCTACGTTGAAGCGCCGCTTGATACCGATCATGATGGTCAACGTGACCTATTAAAAGTGGAAATTCTACGACCAGCGGCTACGAATCATGGTTTAAAGGTGCCGGTGCTATATACGGCTAGCCCATACAACCAAGGGATTGACGACCAGGCCGGCAAAGCCCAGATGCATGACGTGGACGTTCCACTGACGGCTAAGACGCCAGACCATAACACTTACGCCGATATTGAATTTAACGCTACCGCACCGGACTTACCGGCAGCCCGTCCGATTGACGAAACCACGACCGAAGCAGAAGAAAGCTTTGGTCGGGAACGTTCTTATACTCTGAATGATTATTTCTTAGCCCGCGGCTTCGCGGTCGTTTACGCTGCCGGTATTGGTTCCGTTGACTCCGACGGCTTAGCCCCAACTGGTGATGAAGATGAAACTGCGTCAACAATCGCCATCATCGAATGGCTGACTGGCAAACGCAACGCCTTTACGACGCGTGATGGTGACATTGCGATTAAAGCTTGGTGGACTAACGGTTCGGTGGCGATGACTGGTCGGTCTTATTTAGGCACCCTTGCGACCGCTGCCGCAACTACTGGGGTCGACGGTCTGAAAACGATCATCTCGGAAGCAGCCATCTCCAGTTGGTACGACTACTATCGTGACAATGGCTTGGTCGTCGCACCAGATACCTTCCAAGGTGAAGATACCGACGTGCTCGCCGCCGAAGTCTTTTCACGTAGTCTTAAAGCCGGCGATGCTCATCACATTCAAGGAAAATTTGACAAAAAACTGGCAGAATTAACCGCTGATCAAGATCGTGATACTGGGAGCTATAACCGCTTCTGGGATGAACGAAACTATCTGAAAAATGTCGATAAAATTAAGGCAGATATTGTGATGGTCCACGGTCTCAATGATTGGAACGTCAAACCGCGGAACGTTGCCAACTTATGGGATAAGCTTCAAGCGGTGCCGGTTGCCAAAAAATTAATTTTGCATCAAGGACAACACATCTATATTAATAATTTACAGTCACTCGATTTTACCGACATGATGAATCTCTGGCTCAGTCATGAACTTTATGGGTTGGATAACCATGCGGAAGGGCTATTGCCAAATGTCTTAGTTCAAGACAATACGGCCGCCGAAACTTGGACCGCGCATGATAATTGGTGGGAAGATGCTGACAAGTCGCTTGATTTTAAGGTGCAGTACAAGGAACTCGTCCCAGCCGATCATGAAGTCGACCAACGTGCCGCCCACTTTACGGACAAGTTGCCAGATAAGCTATTCCAACACTATCAACAACATTTAGACGCCTGGCAAAATGACCTGCTCAGTGAAGACAAAAGCAGTCCCTTATACAATCACCGCCTGTTATTCAAATCATGGCAAGCGCCCGCAGATCAGTTGCTCGTTGGCCGGCCTAAAGTCAGTGGTTCCGTTGCGGTTAATCAAAACTTTGGGATGCTGAGCTTCATGTTGATTGATTTTGGCTTGGCACAACGCTTGACGGTTAGTCCACAGTTGATTGCCGCTAAGGCGCTCGACCTCGGTTACCACTGGCGTGAAGATGACTTGAAAGACTTTAAGTTAGCGCCCGCCACCCCATTTAAAATGATCACGAAAGGTCATTTGAATTTGCAGAACCGGCATGAGCCTTGGCACGCCGAAGCCATTCAACCGAACCAGTTCAATGACTTCAGTGTAGAACTTCAACCAATCTTCCACCGGTTACTTGCCGGACATCAATTGGGTCTCGTGATTTATGCAACGGATATGAAGATGACGGTTCGCGGGAATCAGGATTTACAATACTCACTGAACCTAAATGACATTAAGTTACAGATTCCACTGAAAACTTTGAGTGCAAAATAACAATACGATTAACCCCAAATAAAGCTGCCGTATAAGGGCTTTATTTGGGGTTAATTTGGCTGAGTACAAAAAACAGGATTCATTTGTGGCAACACCAATTAAACTGCATTAAAAACACTTATATCATATAATATAACTATCGAATTTAATGACTAGGGGGAAAGACCATGAAATCGACGCTTACGACACAATTAAAACAACTAACCGACTTAAAAATGCAACTCTCAGGGTATCGGCCACTCTCAGAAAAACAAGTTGCGCAATTAGAACGCGAAATTCGAGTTGAGCATGTTTGGTCTAGTAACGCCATTGAAGGCAATCGTATGACCATGTTTGAAACACGATCCATCTTAGACGCCGGCATGACCGTCCATGAATTACCGATTAAGTCCGTTTTGGAAACTTTGGATCTGGGAAGTGCCTATGACTATATGTTGGATCTAGTCACTCGGATGCAGCCCCTTACACAAACTACTATTCGCGACTTAAATCGCATTGCAACCATGAAAACCGCTGACACAGTTAATGAAGCTGGTGTTTATCGCGCGGTGAACGTTTGGCCGAATGGTCGTGAAGATCGTCCGTATACGGCGCCCTTTGACATTCGTCCAGCGATGGCTGACCTAATTACTTGGTCAACTACGGCTCAACAGCAACTACACCCGGTCCAATATGCAGCAGAATTACACTTTCGCTTCGTCACCATCCACCCGTTCATTGATGGCAATGGTCGTACCGCCCGATTGCTCATGAACTTCGCACTTTTACAAGCCGGTTACCCGATTATCAATGTCCAACCCGACAAAAATAGTCGCAAGGCCTATATGGCTGCACTTGAAACTGTCCAAGTTAATCACGACTCACAGGTATTCACACGTTTAATCATGACCTACGTCACGGCATCATTAACAAACCGACTACAGATTTTAAAACTTAATGAACAAAATATTAATGATGCCCAAGAATGACCGCTAAAAAATACGAGCTATAATGATTGGAAAATTCCAAGATCATTACAGCTCGTATTTTTTGAGTGGCTTAATTATTATTAACTTTAGCAATCTGGTTCGCAATCAAAGCCGTCAAATACCGATTACCAGTGGCGTTCGGATGAACATTATCACTGGCAAACCAAGTGCTTTGATTCAAGGCTTCACCATACCAATCAATCACATGGACATTGGCATACTTTTTACCCGTTGCATTAATTTGATTGTTCACTTGATTCTGCCAACTTTGGGTTGGCACGTGGGCCGTGACCCAGAAAATCTGATGATCACTCCCAATGGCTTGGACGACTTGATCGGCTTGTGGGCCGGTAACCGTGCCGTTGGTCCCAATATTTACTAGCACATTGTGGGCTAACTGCCCTTGTGACTTCAATGCCGCAATAATTCCTGGCACATCTGTCACTTGGCGACCAACTTTACCTTGCACCGTCGTTCCAGGGATGACTTGCTGTAAATCAGCAGAAACGTCTAACAGAACAGAGTCCCCGACCGCCGTTAAAGCAGTATTGTTCATGGCAAGTACGACTTGCGGCTTCAAACCGTAGTCACTCGCGACTTTTTTCTGCGGATCGGTCAGCTTATCGTAAGCTTGTTTCGTTTTCATCTTGTCGGCTGCCACTTGCTGTGACGCCGCCGAAGCCTGAGCTGCGGCCTTTTGACGCTTCAAAGCGGCCGCATTTTTCTTCTTGGCAGCTTGCGTATTCTTGTCAATGGTCGTCTGCAAGGTCGTTTTTTTGTTGCTAGCCGCCTTACTTGGTTGTTGAACGAAGCCGACTGCCGTAATCACAAAAAGCACCGTCGCTAAACTCGCCATCGTGCCAGTCACCCGATTGAAATGAGGGGCCCGGAAAAAGTCGCGAATATCCGTAAACAACTGACCATAATCGTAATGCCGCATGGGGTTTTCAATGAAGCGATAACTTAATTCTGTCACTAACAGAATTAAGGCCACTTCAATCAAACTGTTGACCAATGGATGATTCCCAATGTTATGCACCTTAGTTTCGTAAAAAATCATGACTGGGAATTGGTACAAATAAATTCCATAACTGCGTTGTCCGATATACGTAAAGACTGGGTTAGTTAGTAAACGATTCATATGGCTCGCTGGATGAGCAACGGTTGCCACCAAAATCCCGGATAGAATCGTAAAGATCAACATACCACCACGATACGTAAAAGCAGATTGACCAGACATTTGGAAAAACATGATGATTAAGGCAATCAGCGACCCACCACCTAAAACATCTAACGTAATCTGATTGCCCATATTCACATCTTGCGGCAATTCTCGTGACGGCCAGATGAATGCCAGTCCTGAACCAATCAAGATGGCAAACATCCGCGTATCAGTCCCATAGTAGACCCGGTTCGTATTCGCTGGGTCATACAACAAGGCCATTGCCAAGGCCGAAGCTAAGGCTGCGACCATCATAATCACAAAAATCCGACTCCGTTTTTTAAAGACTAACAATAAAAAGATGACGACCAACGGCCAAAATAAGTAATACTGGCCTTCAATTGAAAGTGACCATAAATGTGTAAAAGGTGACTCACCATTAAACCGATCAAAATAACTCTGACCGTGACCAATCTCAAACCAATTGTAAACATACGCTAAATTGGTCATCACGGTCGCCCGGATATTTGTCAACAAAGACCTTTGAAACAACGTGATATACGCAGTTGTTGCTAGGAGCATTGCGACTAACGCCGGATACAGTCGTCGCAAGCGCCGCCCATAAAAATTCCACAAGTGGATATAATCATGAGTTTCCCATTCTTGCAACAAAATATCTGTAATCAAATAACCCGAAACGACGAAGAAGATTGGTACACCCAAGTATCCACCTTGTAGTGACGCTGGCATTAAGTGATAGATAATCACCCCGAGGACCGCCAAAGTCCGGATGCCATCAAAGCCGGTGATGTAACGTCGCGGGTGCATCTTATGCCGATTCATCCGTCGCATCGTGCGACTCATGTTCACGCCCTGCAAATTTTCGTTCATTTCCCATTACCCCTTGATTTGTTTCTGTCAGTAACCACTACCTAAACTCGTGACGCTAATGTCCCTACTATAATATGTCATGCACCCGCTTGACTAGTATTACTTAATATTATTTAGTTATTCTTATTAACCGTCTCATTTATTAAACCCAATAATTAATTAAGTGAGTTACTGGGGCTAATTTTTCATTTGGAAGCGTTCCGGTAACCGCTGTAAAATTGCTTTAGCCGCGACAACCACAAGAACTACTTTAATTATAGCCGGAATTAAAAACGGTGTCACGCCACTTGCAAGCGCCGCTGAAAATGATAACTTGGCTGATAAAACTAGCCAGTACGCACCCGCTAAAATCTGTATGCCGGCGCCAAATAAATTGCCAAAGATTAATGCGGGTGTTTGTTTGGTAAATTTACGAAAGACCCCCATAATCCAGACATATAAGAAGAAGCCCCATAAATAGCCGGCTGTCGGCCCAAATAACGCTGCTAACCCGGCCGTACTACCTGCAAACACTGGTAAACCAATTAACCCTAGTAAGAGATAAATGCCAATTGCCCAAGTGCCAACCGTTGCTGGCACGATACTTGCTATCAGACCAACGGCCAACGTCTGACCAGTCAATGGAATCAGACCGATTGGAATCGTAATTTTAGAGCAAATTGCTAGCCCAACGGCCAACTCTGCGGCAATAATCAGCCGACTTAATTGTGTGTGTTTAACCATGATAATCCCCCGTTAACAAATTGACTTTTGTAATTTCACCAGAGCTTACCCGTTGCACACGGCCTGACGGCAATTGTACAACCAAAGCCCCAGTTGAATCAATATCTTTCACGACACCTTTGATAATTTTTGCGCCACTTTTTAATTCGACCTGCTGATTAATCACCATCGACAGGCGCCGATAATCGGTCATAAAATCGCCAGTTGTATACGTTTGATAATTGTTAAAGAATTCAGTCAACAGCTTAACGATGACTTGATTGCGAGTGACGTCTGTCTGCGCCGTGATGGCACCCGCCTTGCTTGATAAGGCCCCTGGAAAATTTTGGGTGGTTAAATTGATACCAATCCCAACAATGACCGTAGAAATTTGCCCACCTTCTAAATCTGCAACCGCTTCCGATAAAATCCCAACAGCTTTATGATGGTTCACTAAAACATCATTGACCCATTTCAGCTCAACTTTCACATCAAACAATGCCGTTAACGTCTTAGCAACGGTCACCGCAGTACTAGTCGTCAAGAGTCCCGGATCAAACGTTTGCTGACTAGGCATCGGCAAGCCAATACTTAAATAAATTCCCGTTGACTCCGGTGAATAAAAGTCGCGACCTGAGCGACCATAACCGGCCGTCTGCGTCTCGGCAATCACAACGGTCGGTTGGGTCAGTTTTGTGCGACTCACCAACCGTTTTAAATAAGCATTCGTTGAATCGACCGTTGGTAAAACCACCAGTTGTAATGCTAGGTCACTAGGTAGCCCCATTTGAATCACGGTCGCACTCAATTGATTAGTCGCCACGTAGCGATAGCCACGACCATGCCGACTCTCGATTGTGTACCCGGCAGTTTGTAACCCTTGAATCGTTTTCCAAATGGCCGTGCGACTAATACCAAACTGCTGGGCCAATTGGTCGCCAGAACAGTATTCTGGTGCTGCTTCAATCAGTTGCTTTAAAACTTCTGTCTGTGTTGCCATGCTGTCATCACCTATGCAATAGATTTGTTAACCCATTATTTCATATTGGTTAACAAATCGCAATCAGATCAATTATTTCATGGGATTATTGATTTTATTTTTTTAGGGACCACCATTAAATCCTTTAGATTATGGCGGTTCTTTTACAAAATGTGACCCCAAACACCTCAAAATTGAGAAAGCCTTTCTAACTTAAATTCAACCTATTTTCAGTAGGCAACTGGGCTGATAAACTATGGTCATTCAGTTAAGGAGGAACTTAAAAATGAAAAAAGCAGTTGTTCTAGGTGGCGCTGGCCATATCGGTTCGTATCTCGTGCCAATGTTAGTTAAAGCTGGTTATGCCGTAACTTCAGTGACTCGTGGCAAGCATCAACCCTATGTGACCGACCGCGCGTGGCGCCATGTCGAACACTTATATTTGGACCGAAGCAAAGACAGCCAGTTTGCAGCTAAAGTGGCCGCAATCAATGCTGATGTAGTTATCGACCTAATTAGTTTCACCTTAGTGGATACACAAAAAATGGTCGCCGCATTAAAGGCCACCAAATTGAGTCACTATCTGTTCTGTTCGTCCGTCTGGGCGCATGGCCGGGCTGAAACCTTACCGGCCGACCCGAATGGCGTCAAGCACCCACTCGACGAATACGGCAAACAAAAATATGCCAGTGAACAATATTTGAAACAAGCTTATCTTGAAACTGGTTTTCCAGCGACCGTCATCATGCCCGGTCAGATTTCAGGCCCGGGTTGGATAATCATGAGTCCCTTAGCCAATGGTAACACGGATGTCTTTCAACAAATCGCCGACGGTCAGGCCATCAGTTTACCAAACTTTGGGATGGAAACTTTACACTTAGTCCATGCTAGCGATGTCGCACAAGTCTTTTTTAAAGCGGTCACTCATCGTAATCAAGCACTCGGCGAAAGCTTCCATGCAGTTGGTACTAGTTCGCTTACACTGTACGGCTACGCGCTGGCCATGTATCGTTTCTTTGATACGACCCCACAGATCAACTTTTTACCGTGGGACGCCTGGAAAAAAGTCATCAATAATCCAGTCGATGTCGACAAAACCTACTATCATATTGCGCGCAGTGGTCAGTATAGTATCGCCAATGCGCAAAAGTTACTCGACTATCAACCACAATATACCCCGATTGAAGTCGCCGAAATTGCGGTCCAAAGTTACCTAGACCGTGGGATTATCCACCACGCCTAGTCAACATCATCATCAATAATCTGATTATCAATTGGTCGTTGCTGTCCCTCTGTTAATTCCGCGAGTTGTTGCTTGAACTGGAAATTTTGATCATAGTTCAGTCCAAAATAACTGCCATATAAAATATCCAAAACAAGGCTCATGGACTGTAACGAAGAAAAGCCGCCAATTTTAGAATAAGCTTTTTCCCGCGTCGTTACGTGTAAGGTCACATCCGCGAGACGTGACAAGTGGTTTTCGCCAATACTGGTGATGGCGATTAACGGAACGTGGTTCTGCTTTAAATAACCCAGTGCCTGAAATAACGGATCTGATTCGCCAGAATAGGATAAACAGATGGCACAATCCGCACTTGTCAGCATGGCGGCTTCTTGAAATAGCATATTCTGAATGGGAAACGCCGTCGCAGTTTTACCGATATGCCGCATTTTATAAACAAATTCTTCAGCAACAAAGTTTAAATTAGCCAAACAAAATAAATTAACCGTCCGGTGAGTCGCGATGATTTGCCGGGCTTTTTGTAAAGAATCGTGGTCAATTAACGCCAGCGTATCCTTAGCACTTTCGATTTCAAGTTGGGCGAGTTTACCAGCAATGTCCATCGCCGAATCTTGGGCCGTAAACGGTCGGTTGGCATCTAGCCCTTGAAAATTTGTTTGTAAGTAGTCGACTTCTGCCAAGAAACTCGCTTTTAAGTCCCGCCAACCATTGAAGCCTAACTTTTTGGCGACTCGGACAATCACTGACGGCGACGTATAGGTCGCCGCCGCAAGTTGCGGCGTGCCATATGATTTTAACTGATCTTGTTGTTTCAACATAAATGCGACAATGAGCCGTTCATTTGGCGAAAAGGTCGTCTGGGCCATTTTTTCTTGGAGTAACATGTCTCTCACCTCGCTTCAATCGTACCGATTTGTAACCGTTATCGCAAGTCCGTTGACTAGGCTTATCTCGGCAACTGAGTCATACTCAGACTATCACAACGAGGGGGTAGTCACGATGACTGTTAGATTACGCAGAGTAGGTCAGACCAACCTATTGGATCTGCCTAGCCAAATCAAACCAATGTACTCAGAATTCACCGTCTATCAAGGCCGCGATGGTCAAATCGTTTATACGCCAGTCCAATCTAATCCATTTTTGGATGCAAAATTCATCGCCACTCACGACTTCACACAAGACGACATTTTTCCGGACACTCACCACTAATTGTCACTGCTTGTCGTCCCTTTTGACCCTTACTCCTTAACAGTGGTAAGATAATGACAATCATGTGCCGGTCACGGCATAAATAACGCGAAATTAGGTGATCATTTGAAACAAGGAACAACGATCCTCACGCTGGATAATGGCTACCATTTATGGACCAACACCCAAGGCGAAGGCGACATCAAGCTGCTTTGCTTACATGGTGGCCCTGGTGGCAATCATGAATACTGGGAAAACTTTGGTGAAAAGTTAGCCGATCTCGGTGTCCAAGTTACGATGTATGACCAACTTGGCTCATTTTATTCTGACCAACCCGACTATTCCGACCCAGAAATTGCTAAGAAGTATTTGACTTACGATTACTTCTTGGATGAAGTTGAAGAAGTTCGTCAAAAGCTTGGTTTGGATAACTTCTATTTAATCGGTCAATCATGGGGCGGTGCCTTAGTCATGATGTATGCGTTGAAATATGGTCAACACCTCAAGGGTGCCATCATTTCAAGTATGGTCGATAACATTGAAGAATATGTCGTTAACGTCAACAAATGTCGTGAAGAATGCTTACCAGCCGATGCGGTTGCTTATATGAAGCAAAAAGAAGCTGAAGGCAACTGGAATGATCCCCAATACCAAAAGTATGTGGATGTGTTGAACGCCAACTATGTTGACCGGAAACAACCAAAAGCGATCTCACATTTGATTGATACGACTGCCACACCGGTCTACAACGCCTTCCAAGGTGATAACGAATTCGTCATCACCGGTAAGTTGAAGGAATGGGACGTGCGTGACCAAATTCATAACATCAAAGTGCCAACTTTATTGACCTTTGGTGAGCATGAAACAATGCCATTAGCTTCCGCCCGCCGGATGGCTCGTGACATTCCGAACTCACGCTTAGTCACAACGCCAAACGGTGGTCATCATCATATGATTGATAATGCCCCCGTCTACTTCGACCACTTGGAACAATTTATCAAAGACGTTGAAGCCGATACCTTTAACAAATAGCCATTAAAATCCCGTCAAGTTATTGGCGGGATTTTTATTTGGCTTAATTTCCATCGTGATAGTTTTCACATATAATCCGCTACCAATCAAATAACAGTGGTAAACTAAGCTTAACTTAGTCCGGGGGGATGTTTGTATGTCACAGTCACGTTGTTACTCATGGTTAGCAATTTTCTTAATTATCCTAGTACCAGCCCTATTTTTAGTCGTACCTTGGCTCACCGGTTGGGCCGTACCGGTCCTTTATTCTGGACTCAGTCAGGATTTAATCATCTTGATCATTGTCGTCGCGCTGAATCACTATTGGTTCAAAATGCCCATCAAGTTCTGGCACTCACAACGCGGTTGGCAACAGTTACTCGTCTGCTTGCCAGCCATCTTGATTTTATTACTCCCAAAAGCGCTTGGCATCTGGCAAGTTGGCCGCTTGCCTTTCAGTCCAATGATCCTATTTTACGGGGGGTATGTCGGCTTAATTGGCATTACCGAAGAATATATTTACCGCGGGGTGCTATTGCCACTATTGGCCAAGGCGCTGCCCGGAAAAACACTATTAGTCATCATTATTGACAGTCTAGCTTTTGGTTCTGTCCACTTGATCAATCTCACTGGGTTAAATCTAAGCTACGTCTTGCCGCAACTCATGCTTGCAGCAATTACTGGGTTGTTACTCTGTGGCGTCTATTTAAAAACGCAAAACTTAATTCTACCGATGCTCCTACATGCGCTCAGTGATGTGCCAATGATTCTCACCTTCATGAACCACACACATAATCGCAGTGGCTTAAATATTTCTAATCAAGGTTCGCTTATATTGGGATTGGGTGCATTTGGCCTATTTTTAATTATCACTGGCTTCATTTATTGGCAAACCCGTCATCTGGACATTGAAAAACAATTAGCTAATTAAAAATTTTTTTCGAGGTAACTTCAAGCGATATGAAGGCTATTCAACTGACCAGAATGTCAAAACTGGACATCATTGTCCTTCGAAGCTGATGACTGCTTTACGGGCCAAAACTCGTTACAAAATTATTAAATGACTACAGAAACTGATCAATGAGAAAGATAGAAGCACTAAAAAGGCAAACAAATAGCGTTCCAACCCGAAAAAATTCAGGTTGGAACGCTATTTGTTCTTCAAAAGTCGTGATCTCAGCTCAACCGCCACTCTGTCAGGAGCTTCTGTACTTGCACCATCATTTCAAAAAGGCTAAAATTTCATTTATTTGTCTAAGCCGGCAACGACACGCTGCTTATGATTAGCTTCATTTGCGATATACATCATTACCGAGCGCAATTCTCGCGAAGTTCCGTGATCGTATAATTCGCCTAAATCCTGATGATACTTTTTGAGGACTTTTTCAGCAACATTTTTTTGTTCTGCTAAGCTTAATTTCTTGTTCATTTTAAGTTTTCCTCCAGACTTTGTTTGCTATAGCGTTGGGGACAATCATGAGCAACACCTTTATTCGTGCAGGCACACGCCTACCGATTCTCAATAATGCCATCCGTCGTTAAGACAACCATCCCCAAAAAGATGGCATACATCATCGCCATTGGGAAAATAGTGACTGACAAGACTAGGCCAATCACTTTAATTGCCACGTCAATGAATACTGACCGATTGCTGACATCGTATAGCCACCCAAAACTGATTCCCGGATTGGCCGTTTTCAACGTTTTTGAGATGGCAAGGTTACTGAATGTCACTGCCAAAATAACAATGCCATAGAGCGCTTGGGCCGTTGAATTATTAAAATTCGATGCCACTAAGCTAGTTGTGTAGGGGAAAAATGAAGATAAGAACAACATCAATAACGAGGCATACACGGTACTTTCACTAATTTTTTTAACTTTCTGCCAATGCGTATGTTCAGTCGCCCACATTAACCCAATCCAGAAAAAGGATACCGTATACGCAAAGAAATTCGCCCGTAAGTCCCAGAGCCCTGCCCAACTAATCTGTTTAGGCTTCTCCAATTCCAACACTAAAATGGTCATAATGATTGCTAGCACGGCATCCGTAAATGCCGCTAATCTTTCCTTGTTCATCAAACACACCAACTTATTTTTTCTTTTATCATACGCTAAAATAGTTGCCGACACCAAATCATTAAAGACTCCCAAACCGGCACACACCAGTTTAGGAGCCTTTAATTTTGCCCGAATAATCAACGGAACATTGTTACACCGGATCATTTAAATAGGCCGTAATCGACCGCAGATAATTAGCACTGAACCCAATTTTTAAGTCGGCGCCCGTGCCCTTAGCCATCTCAGTCAAATACGGGGTACTTTCTGAAATGGGACTGCTGGCACTAGTCGTGAATGGCACAACCCGCTTCCCATTTAAATCAGCGGTTTCAAAGAAAGTATTCACAAACATTGGTGGCCGATGGAACCAAGTTGGAAAGCCCAAGTAAATCGTCGTATATGGGGCTAAATTCAAGTCATTAGTAATCGCTGGGTGTCGATTTTTCTTCAACTGACGCTTCGTGCGTAAACCTAAGCCAAAATAAGATTGGGGATAGGCTGGTGCCAGTTTCAATTCAATCAACGTCGCACCGGTTCGCGTTTGAAGTTGTTGAGCAGCGCGCTTGGTATTACCAGAATTAGAATAATACAAAATCAAGCTTTGACCAGGCATAACTTTGTCCACCCGCGGTTCATCATTATTTTGAGTAATCGTAATTCCCCCTTAAATAAAAACACCCAACTGATCTGACAGTTAGATGCTGATAATTTATCGTTTAAAAATCATGCGATTAGAGCTTTTCGTCAAAGAACTTAGTCATCGCAGCTGCTTCTTGGTCCACATATTCTGGAACCCAATAAGTTTCAATATGACTGGCACCCTTGATTAAGATTAATTGCTTGTCATCCGTCCCAGTGGCTTTATTAAAGACATCTTCAGTCATGTAACGGGTATCGGAAACATCGCCGACCATCATTAATAATGGTTGATCGATTAAGTCCATGTGATCTTCGGCATCAAAGGCCATCAGATCCATTAAACTCATCGTCGTGTAACGACTTTGTGAGTTCTTTTGGTAATGGGTATCACCATAATATTGAACCCCATCACGATAAAGGCCGGCTGGAATCGCTTCTAGTTGTTCTTTTGTAAAGTGCGTCCGGTGTGTCAATAAATCACCGATGTAGTCAACTTCACCAGTGGCTGCATATTTCGCGCGGGCAGCCGCAGCTTGTGCCAAACGATCTTTGACGGTGGCTAATTGGCTATCGCCAAAGCCATTCCGACGAACCCGACCACTGTTGAACATACTAATTGTCCCAACGGCCTTGATCCGCTTATCAGTCTTAGAAACTTGGATGGTGTAACCACCGCCACCACAAATTCCGAGGGCACCAATACGATCAGAATCAACGCCTTGTAATTTAACAAGATAGTCAATGCTGGCCCGAATATCTTCAACCCGGTTAGCAGGACGGTCAGTTTGGCGCGGTTCACCCGCACTAGCACCTTGATAAGCAGCGTCAAACGCTAAGGTCACAAACCCTTTTTCGGCTAGCCGTTGGGCAAATAAGCCAGAAACTTGTTCCTTGACCCCACCATTAGGATGCGCCACGACGATGGCTGGTAATGATTGACTTGCATCGAAATTGCTTGGCAAATATAAGTTTGCTGCAATTTTAATTCCTGCAATATTGTTAAATGAAATTGGTCGTAATTCAATACCACCGGCGACATTATCTTCAAGCGCACCGGCATAAACTAATCCAAATTTATTTTCTGACATAATTTTTTCTCCTTTAATATTAGGTATTAAGTTAATTACATGACTTGTTTTGAGGGACGAATAACAAATTCATTAATCGCTGTATCCGGAGCTTGGTTGACAGCAAATGCAATCGTGTCAGCCACGCGTTCGGGAGCAATCGCAAAGGCATTGTAGAACTTTTCAGTTCCAGCCTTAGTGGCGGCATCCGTAATCGAATCCGTCAACTCGGTCGCAATGGCCCCTGGTGAGACCACCGTGACCCGAACATTGCTTTCAGCGGCGGCTTCTTCGGCACGTAAGGCTTCGCTGATCATTAAGACACCCGCTTTGGTTGCACTATAAACGCCACCACCTGAATGGGTGGCATGACCAGCAACCGAAGAAATATTGATGAATTGACCACTCTTTTGGGCGCGCATCGTCGGTAACGCCGCTTTGATACCATTCAGGACGCCCCGGAGATTGACATCGATCATCCGATTCCAATCATCAATTTTGCCTTGAATAAATTGTGACTGTGGCATTAAGCCGGCATTATTCATCCAAACATCTAAGCGACCATAAGTCTTGATAGCGTGATCAGCTAGCGCCTGCACATCGGCTAACTTAGCCACATCCGTGACGATATAAGTTGCCTCACCGCCAGCTGCCTGAATATCTTGGACAATTGCCTGTAACTTTTCGGCACGTCGAGCACCCAAAACTAATTGATTACCCTCACTAGCCAAGCGTTTGGCGGTTGCTTCGCCTATTCCACTAGAAGCACCTGTAATCACGATTACTTTTTTTGTCATTGCTTTCCTCCTCAACTTAATTTAACTCAATGAGTCATTGGCTTAACTCAATGAAGCTATCATAAACCATGAAGTGAACTTCACGGCAAGCCTTATTTGTAATTTAATTTTACTTATTATCTGATGATGGCTTTGCGCGTCGATTAAAGCGTGGATCTTCCCACAACTTTTCGGGTGACTGGGTGCCAGCCCCATTAACGCCGAATTGACCTAAATGATGATCAAAGGTATCAATCTTATATTTTAACAAGTTACGCGTATGTTCTAAATCAGCCATCTTATCATCGAGTTCGCCTAATTGTTCAGTCAAGATATCTTTTTTAGCCGCGGCCGTATCGCCATTACTTTGAGTTAACGTGGCGAACTCTAGCAGTGCTTCAATCGATAATCCGGATTCTCTTAGTCGTTTAATAATAAAAATCCAATTAAGATCCGTATTCCGATAGTTACGGTAGCCGTTCTGGTTACGCTCAACTGGTGGCATAATGCCAATCCGTTCATAATAGCGCAACGTATCTACCGGTAGGTCCATAATCTTGGCAGCTTCCTTACTATTCAAACTGTCATCTCCCTCTCTTATTTTGCGTCGGTCGGCGCAGCATAAACTTCTTTAGCTAAATTCAATGCCGTCCAAGCTTTCGGCCAGCCACAATAGAAAGCCAGCTGAGTGAAAATTTCGGTTACTTCTGCTTGGGTGACGCCATTACGTTTAGCCAAGGTTAAATGTGACTTTAATTGTGGAAAATTCGCGCCTGACATCAACGCCGCAATGGTCACCATACTTCTATCGTGTAGTGACAACTGATCGGTTCTTGACCAGACTTCTCCAAATAAGACATCATCATTCAATTCCGCAAACTTAGGCGCAAAGTCACCCATTCGGTCACGTCCAGCAGTTACTTTTTCTGTCATGTTAATCGTCCTTTCGTGATTTAGCTTAACTTAATTGATCATAATCGGCTTGGTTAACCGGTTCTAACCATTCGGTCGTCCCTTTACCAATCACCAAATGGGTAAACCAGGAATCTTTTTTGGCACCATGCCAGTGCTTAACCCCATCATGAAAAATCATGACATCGCCGGGCTTCAAAGAACGCGCCGGTTCACCTTCGATTTGGCCCCAACCTTCACCAGAAGTGACCAAAATAATTTGATAACCATCATGATGGCTATGCCAGTTATTATGCGCGCCGGGTTCAAAGTTAACGCTCGCCACATGCACATCAATCTCGTCACCACTAGGAACCAGCCCAGTTAAAAAGCTCTTACCATTGAAATGATGATCAACATCTGGATTTTCTTGACCAAATCCGAAGACATCATGCTTTACTGCTGCTTCATTACTTGCCAAAAGACAGTCCTCCATTTCGTAACTGTTAGCTCAGCTAACTTTCAAATTGACTTAATCTTACAACTTAATGCTAGTCATACTATCCAGCAACACTTCCTTAAAAATCAGCTTAATGATTAATTAACGATTGCAAGTACAAAAACAGGACAATATCAGCAACGTTCTTCTTAAACTAAACTCGCGGTGAGCGCTCCGTCAGTCAGAATCGTTGTGCTATGGTGGGACAGCTCCAGCCAAAGTACGGTCTGGAACTTCGATTCAAAGCCGATAACCCACGTCTTTGAATCGCCCGTAAGATTAGGCGGCCTAAAACGCCGACCAATCTTACCGACACAGCACATCGACTCTGCCTATCTCCGCTAAGCTTAATTTTCTGAAGGTTGGGACTGATCACATCGGTCGTGACGGTGGCGTTACATCGGCTGCTTTTTGCCGACGTTACCCCACGGACGGTCCGGGACACTTGCGCTTTTTGCAAGCGTTCCGGGCGAGGGCCAAGACGTCCTTGGCTTGGACCGGTCCCACGACCGCATGTGAGCAATTCCAACCGGAAGTGACAACTACTGACAAATCTGTATAGCCTGCTTATTGACACGATGGGAAATCGCTCGCAAATCCTAAAATATGACGACTTATTTAGCCAACTGATGCTTTTTTAAATAGGCCGTAATCGTCCCGGTTTCATTGGCCCGGAAACCCGTCTGTAAAGTTGCGCCAGTTCCTTTTGCCATCTTTTTCAAATAAGGCGTGCTCTCGCTGATTTCGCTGCTAGCGCTGGTTGTAAATGGCACAATTGTTTTGTTGGTTAATTTTGCGGTCTCAAAGAACGAATTAATAAACATCGGTGGCCGATGGAACCAAGTGGGAAAGCCGAGCAAGATCGTGTCATATTTCGTTAAATCGGGTAGATTGGTAATTTTGGGACGAGCGTTGACATCAATTTGATGTTGGGCAAAAGCACCCAGTTTGTTGTAACTAGTCGGATAAGTTGGATTGAACGTCATTTCAACAAGATCCGCACCAGTTTGCTTCTGAATTTCCTTAGCAGCCGTCTTGGTCGTGCCAGAATTTGAATAGTAGAGAATTAACATTTTATGATTGGTGGTACTTTGATGACTCGTCTTTTTGACCGTATCGCTTGAACCGGTTGCTTGAGTTGACTTGCTTGTTTGCATGAAGTAAAACCCTCCTCCAAAAATGATCACTAATACGGCAATGATTAACACAACTGGACGCCTTTTCATCCTTTGATCCCTCACTTTTTTGTTTGCTTGTTCTCAACAAAGTTCATCCTAAACCATGAAGCTCACTTCATAGCAAGGCCTTTTTTAAAATATTTTTATTTTTCTCAAAAAGGCAACTTAATCTAGGCTTTTCACGACTTTTGCCGGAACACCCACGGCCAAACTATTAGCTGGAATATCATGAGTCACCACGGCACCAGCACCGATAATGGCATTTTCACCAATCGGCACCCCCGGTAACACGGTGACACGTGCGCCAAGCCAAGCATTCTGTTTGATATGAATCTCTTTCGTATGGATGGTGCGTAAATTTTTAGGCTCATGATTGACCGTAAATAATCCTACCCCGGGTCCCATCATGACACCGTCATCTGACCCGGCATTAGCTCATTTTCCAGTGCCAACAATTTAGCCTTCTCATGTGGATTCGTGTGATTAATCCGAAATTGACACTCATCAGAACGATCAATCTCGGCATGGACTTCCTGTCGATAAGCTTCGCCACGAGTGTCATAAGCCTGCCCATTTCTAAGTGCTTCAAATATTGTCATATTGCGACACCTTGCCTTCCTAAATGGTCTCTTTCAGTCATTGCTAGTCCCATAAACCATGAAGTGAACTCAATAGCAAGCGTTAGGTCACAAAAAAACTCGCAACCCGTCGCTGGAATTGCAAGTTTTCTCAAATCAGATTTTTCTGAGTCACTACTTCTCGGTCTTACTAATATAAATTGGGCGGTGTTTCGTTTCCAAGTAAGCCTTGCTGATATACTTGCCGACAATACCCAAGCAGAATAACTGCAACCCACCGAGCATTAACATGATCGTCACCATTGAGGGCCAGCCGACAGTTGGATTGCCGAAAATTAATGCCCGCACAACGATGAAAATCATTGCCAGGACCGCAATGATAAATGAGGCCAACCCGAAAAACGATGCCAACGCGAGTGGCTTGTCCGAGAAGTTAATAATGCCATCAATCGAGTAGCTCACTAAGTCGAGAAATGACCAGTGTGTGTGGCCTGCTGCTCGATCCTGATTCTCGTAACTCAAATACTTAGTCTTGAAGCCGACCCAACTGAACAAACCTTTAGAAAAACGGTTATATTCTGGCAAGTTTAAAACGGCATCCACAACTTGGCGCGTCATCAGCCGATAATCTCGGGCACCACGTTCGATTTTTGTATCTGATATCGCATTGATAAATCCATAAAACGCGTTTGAAAAGAACGACCGAATGACCGGTTCCCCTTTTCGATCCGTCCGCTTGGTTCCAACGACATCATAATGTTCTTCTAAAATACCACTGATCATTTGTGGTAATAAGGTCGGTGGATCTTGCAAATCCACATACATCACCGCAACTAGATCGCCAGTCGCGTGTTGAAGTCCTGCATATAACGCCGCTTCCTTACCAAAGTTTCTAGAAAATGACACATAATGGACTTGATCCAAATCTTGCTGCGCTAATTGTTGAAAGGCCGCCAAAGTGTTATCAGTCGACCCATCATCAATAAACCAATATTCCAATCCATACTGTGGCCAAATTGGCACAATCTTGGTTTCGTAGACTTTCTGGACTGCCTCATAAAATAATTGAATTAACTCTTGTTCGTTATAACATGGCACAATAATTGAAATTTTTTTCATGCAGATTAACTTCTTTCATCCAACTCAGCTGATTGCCTGCTGAATTTTTCTCATCATTAGCGGTTAGTTGTCCGCCGTTGATTTAATTTTGTGAGTAGCTGTGGTTCCCACCGACAAAACCAGGCCTTGGCCTGATACCAACAACCTTCTGCTAACAACCAACTACCAGCAACATCGGAAGTGTAATGGTCGCGTAAATAGACCCGTGAAATCATGACCAATAAAATCCAAACAATCCCTAAAACGATCAGTCCTGCTCGCAATGGTCGTGAGGCTATGAATTGTAACCCAAGTGATAAGACGATCGTGACGAGTAACACGGTGCCAAAGACATGGCCACTTGGGAAACTATAACCCGTATCTGCGACCAGCTGGTTACTTGGGCGTAGTCGCGCCACTAAATATTTAATCCCTAGTGCGAGAGCATCCCCACCGATAAATGTCGTGATGGCAAATAGTCCAAGGAGCCGATAATGCTTTAAGTAGAGAAAGCCACTAAAAACGACCATCAGTAATACGGTCACCGCGGGACTGGCTAAAGTGGCAATGCCACTAAAAAAGGCAGTTACACCGGCACCATCTAAATTGGCTAGCCATTGAAAGCCTTGATCATCAATACTTTGAATACTGCTGGCATTCATTTTAACGAGAATGGCTAAAATCGCAAAAACACCTAAAAACAACCAAGCCAAACCATGTTCATTACCTTTTCGCTTTAACATAAAAATCCTCCTGTTGTGACCGACAAGTTAAACTCATTAAACGCGGCGCGCTTTTAACAGTTTCAGCGCCATTGGGATGAGTGAAATCAAGACCACACTCATCATCATTAATTCGAAATGCTGTTGCACAATTGAAATATTGCCAAATAAGTATCCGGTTCCTAAGGTGACCAGAATCCAACTCACCGCACCAAGACAGTTAAAAATCGCAAAACTGCGGTAGCGCATTCCGGTCATTCCGGCGGTAAAAGGAACTAAGGTCCGCACAACTGGTACGAAACGCCCTAAGAAAATGGCGGCTGGACCATGCTTCTCAAAGAACTGTTCTGTCATCTGTAATCGGCTTGGTTTGAAAAGTCGTTTCAAGAGACGATTATTCAAGAGTCGGTGACCATACCGCTTACCAAGCTCAAAATTACAGCCATCACCTAAAATGGCGGCCAAGATTAACATGACGACCAGCAAGCCAATATTTAGGCCAGAACCAGACATCGCCGCGAGTGACCCCGATAGAAACAACATCGAATCACCTGGTAAAAATGGAAAAACAACCAGACCGGTTTCAATGAAAATCAACCCAAACAGGCCGATATAGATCCAATGACCAAAACTCGCCATCAGTTGGGGTAATAGTAAATTAATATGAAACAAACTCGCTAGTAATATCGTCATCTTGAACACCTCACTTAACATGGTCTTAGCATACTTGCTCTTGTGCAAGTATTCCCCTTAGGACAAATGAACAACTCCTGAAATTTTCTCAGAATTGCGATCAGAGCCTGATAACAACAGGGTTTATATTATTAAATTAGTGAAATTATTTATTAAAAAATGTTTGAGCTAAACTATCATCATCGTGCTGACTACTAATATTTAGCGGTTCGGTTAAAAGTTGCAATCATAAAAAAATGTGAACAAGACCATATCAACAACGGTCGCTCCTAGACTAGAATCGTGGTGAGCGCTCCGACAGTCAGAATCGTTGTGCCATGCGGGACAGTCCCAGCCAAAGAACGGTCTGGAACTTCGGCACAACGGTTCTACCTGTTTCCGCGAAGCTTGATGGTCACAACTGAAATACGATCAAAATAAAAAGACAACGTTCGTTTTTTCAACTGAACGTTGTCTATTTATTAATCTGCCAAATTCGAAAGCGAAACCATGGCTATCAATCCGACTGTATTGAGACTGTTTGGTATCATTATTAAAAACGAAAGGCTGCTAGCAACCTTAAGAACAATCTGTGACATAGCATAACGGCTCCAAGTATCTCCCCCAATCCTAGTTAGCTGTAGGTTGGGACTGCTAATATCGGTCGTGATGGTGGCGTTTAATCGGCCGATTTTGCCGATTTTGCCGATTTTGCCGATTTTACACCACGGACCGTCCGAGACACTTGCGACTTTTGCAAGGGTTTCGGGCGAGGACCAAGACGTGCTTGGCTTGGGCCGGTCCCACGGCCGCATGTTAGCAGTTCTAACCGGAAGCGGCAATTTTACCGCCTAACCTTTAGCCAACTTGACCTCACCGTTAATTCGTAGCGGCTGATCAACTGGGATTAACCAGATGGCAAGTAAAACTGGTAACAGCAGACCACCGACCATGATGACACTGGTCCGACTACTAGTTAACGGCCGGTCTAATGCGGTTCGACTCAAGCGATATTGCAGATAAGGCTGCGACTGTGTGGTCACTTGTCCCGTTTCCGGACTATATAACGACCGGATTCCACCATAAGCCACCGTCTTCTGACCAATATTTTTAATGGTCAGCTTTAATGAGCGCGCTTCAGTCAAAGGATAATGCAATAGCGTGAGTGCTTTGGGACTGTCCTGCCAGACTTTGAGACGGCGGGTGCCAGCTTGCAACGTCACGGCCACCCGTCCCAGTTGTCCAAGTGGGCTCAATCTGAGCGTCTCACTCGCGCCACTAGTCGGCATTGTTGTGGTCACCGTTTGACCCGCACCCAATGATAATCTGGTCGTTTGCACGTATGAGCCATCACCTTGTAAGCCGACAACCGGATTAGCAAGAAGCGTTGCCTGACTCGTTTGCCACAAGCTCACTAAACTGAACCCCGCTAAAACAACCGCAAACCAGCTCACTAACCAACGCGATGCAGCTGGCCAACGAAGTTTCGGCAACCGCGCTTCACCACTAGCCGCCAATAAAAACAGCCCTGGCAACAGTGGCAACGCGTAGCGCCCTTCAACTTCCCAAAATAACACATGAAAAGTCATCAAGCCTAAAATCGTCAGCGCGACAAAAGTTGTTTGCCATTGACGTGATTTGAGCAACTGCCAGCCACCTTGAATTAGCGCCGCCAGATATAATCCCTGCGTGCCTAACACGACCCAGAATTGAATGGTGCGTTGATGACTCAAATACCAAGTTGGCGCGTGAGTCCATTGACTCGTTAACTTAAAACTATCAAAGTTGCCGGTCGCCCAAAATACGCGAAACTTTTTGTAAAAATGAACGATTAGGCCACTGAGACCCATTGTTTGTAGCCGCTGTTTGATCGTTTTTTGGGCCACCGTCTTTTTCGACTGGCTGGTCGTTTGCCGATTAATCAGCTGAAAATCCGCCGACTGATATTGCCCACTACTCTTAGGATTCAGGCTCATCATAATCCAGCTTTGAACGGGTAAGGCCGTTTGTGATTGTTTCTGATAGCCCGTTTGCCGTTGCCAACTCGTCATAACTGTAAACATGAGGGCTAAAGTTAATAGCAACGACAGCAACCAGCCACCAGCTTGACGACCACTTAAGCGCCGTTTGCGCCAAAGCACCACGGTCATTAAAACCACGGCGATCCACAACACAATCAAATTAGATTTCATCATGACGCCAAAACCAATAACTAACCCGTTGATAGCAACTAAGGCCCAACGACGCCAACCTGGCAGTCGCAGGCTGGCGACCATCAAGGCTAAGCTATCAATCATTAATGGTAAAACTAAGCCATCCGTGTATTCAAAGACACCATAGGCATAAATTGGCATGCTAAGTAACCATAGGCCAGCGTAATATAAGCCGGCCGGATTCCAATGGCGACTGTTTTTCAATAACCAGAGACCACTCAGCAACCCTGTGTCAATCCAAAGAAACCGTAACACATTTAAAACTGGCCAAGGATTATTAGTAAAAATTGAACTAACTTTGATAAACCCAGCTTCTAATAACACCTCATTCACGTTATTTGGATAAATCATGAAATAATGTTGCCAGGTCTGTTTTCCTTGCGCAATCGCAATAGCCTGACTTCGCACAAAATAAGAATCGGCGCGGGCGGCATCAATAAAATTAAGGGCAACAATCAGCTGCGTCACCGCAATCAACACTAGTACCCCGAGCAAGACGCGCCGATAAGTCACTGGCTGCCAGCGGCTAACCCACCAACGACCAGCATTCATGATTACCAATAGTCCCAAAACTAACCCTAAAGTCACAGCGGGGCTGGCCCAATCCGGATCACCTAAAAAGTTAACCGGTTGCAACCAAGCCACTAATATCGCCCCGCCAAAGATCCCCACGGTCAGCCAGTTTAGTCCCTTCATCAGGCGCGACATGCTTACCGCTGCGCCTGTTTCTGATTTAAGACGGCTGGTTGCTGAGTCGCCGTATAATCATCAGTCTCAATAATATAACGTGGCCGGTGTTTCACTTCGGTAAAGATTTTACCGACATATTCGCCGACAATACTAATGCCAATCAGTTGCATGCCGCCTAAGAACCACAAGCTCGTCATCAGTGAAGACCAACCGGTGACTGCGGTTCCTAAGAATCCTTGGACTAAAGCAAACAACATCATTAACAAACTGACACTACTAATAACAATTCCGACAGACAGAATCGCCTCGATTGGGGCAATTGAGAAAGAAGTAATGCCGTCCATGGCAAAAGCCATCATTTTACGGAACGGGTATTTGGACGTCCCGGCAAAGCGTGCTTTCCGTTGATAATAAAGTTTCGTCGTCGGAAAGCCTAATTGTGGAATAATGCCGCGTAAGAACAAGTTACTCTCGGAGTAAGCCATCAAAGCAGTCACGGCCCGTTGACTAAGCAATCGAAAATCGGCATGATCAGGCACTAATTGCACGCCAATTTTGCCCATCAGGCCATAGAAAGTTTCAGCGGTCCAACGCTTGAAATGAGAATCACTACTGCGATCATTGCGAACGCCTAAGACAATATCGCTACCAACTTTGAAGCGCGCAACCATTTCTGGAATGATTGTTTGATCATCTTGCAAGTCAGCATCAATTGTAATCACAGCATCCGATGTCGCTGCGGCCGTTTTCATCCCAGCCATTAATGCATTTTGATGACCAAAATTGCGGCTAAACTTCAAGCCAGTAACTATCGTTGACTGCCGTTCTAAGCCTTGAATCAATGACCAAGTGTTATCTTTACTACCATCATCGACGAATAGTAGCTTACTTTCAGCGTTTATTTGTTTTTTTTCAATAAGTTGCGTTAAAATGTCACCTAAAATTTGAGCTGATTTTGGTAAAACTTCTTCTTCGTTGTAACAAGGAACAATAATCGTTAATCTAGGATTACGCATCCGAAAGACCTCCTCTAATCGTGCAATTAATCGGCCACCACACGTGACCGGTTAAGATGAGGCTAGTATGGTCTGTCCACGGTAATTGAACTAGTTGGTTTTGCTGAGGGTTATCTGAATTTTTTTCAGATAAATTTCTGTTATCATGACTTGCTCAGCCGAAGAAAGCTGGCTAAACTTACGCCTGCTTGGATTTTTATCCAAAGCTCAAAATTAAGTCAACGACCTAATTACGGTGTATGATTTAAATAATTAATTAATTCTAAAGAAAGGCGGCGCTGAATCGGTTTTTACGGCCACTTCAACCTGCAAATAGTTAACTTATATGAAGAAAATAATGTCTGCCATCAAAACAAATTTTTTATTTAAAAATTTCCAAGGCCATTCAAATGCGGCGCAAATTACCCGGACCTTCACCTGGATGATGCTGCTAATCGTGCTAATTACCGGGACCTCAATCGCGACTGTCGTCGGCTATCGACTCACGCGTAGTCGGATGGATGACGCTGAAACCTTGATCAAAAGTTTGAAACGTTCGGTAATTGATGATAAGCCCGACTGGCATCAGTGGAGTGTCAATAGCCCAATTAATACTGAAAACACCTACGTTATCGTTCACACTCGGCTACCCCAGCGTGCCAAACACGTCTTTTATTCCAATGACGCGCAAGACTTTTTAAAAGCGCGCGAATGGACGGCGCCAATTTTTACAGCGGTCCGTTATCGAGAAGGCTTCGGTTTGTTTTATCGTTCAAGTTATGATGCCAATCATATTTATTATGAAACTTGGACGAGCCTTGATGACGTTCTGCACGTTTTCACTTTAGTTATCAAAGATTTATTGCTCACCCTTGTCGTTTGCGGGCTATTGGGCTACTTTATCGCCTCACGTTTAGCCCGGCGATTGAACCAGCCACTCGCCACACTGACAAATGCGGCCAAAAAAGTTAATCATGCGAGCAACATTACTTATCATGAAGTTTTGCCGGTGCCTGCTCATCCAGATGAAGTCCATGATCTCGGGACTGAAATCAATTTGCTATTAAAATCATTAAATGAACAGGCCTTACGTGATCATCAATTTGTTTCCGATGCCTCGCATGAATTGCGCACGCCATTGACAGCAATTCGCGGCCATATTAGTTTGATCAATCGCCATGCTGCCGACCACCCTGAAGTGGTCCCACGCTCATTAAAAGCGATTGATCACGAATCAGCACGGATGCAATCCTTGGTTGAAAGCTTATTACGGCTTTCGCGAATGGATCATGCGACGGTCACGACCCAAACGATCAATATCAATTTGGTCGTGCAAGAAGTTGCCGCCAACTATCAGTCTAATTTGTCACAACCGTTAAACTTGGCGCTCCCAAAGTCACCGGTAATGGCACAATTTAATTCAGATAATTTACAACAAATCTTGATTGCCTTGTTAAACAACGCCGGTAAATATTCCCCTGCCGATCAGCCAATCACGATTACGGTCAGCGCGTCACCACAACCAACAATTGCGATTGCCGACCATGGGATGGGCATTCCTGACGACAGCAAAGCCAATGTTTTCGAACGTTTTTATCGCGTAGACCAGGCACGTTCGCAAACTATTCCGGGCACGGGGCTCGGACTCGCCATCGTGGCCCGGTTAGCTGACCTGAATCACGCCCAAATTAAGCTAACCGATAATCAGCCTAAAGGTTCGATTTTCACTTTAAGCTTGGCTCGGCCACTCGATTTCACGACCAAAAAAGATAAAAAAAGGAAAAAGTAGGCTATTGCGCTAGGCCCTGTCAAGTTGTCAGATGAAATAATATAAATTTACTGTTGTCTCTAAGCGACCTCATTTCGGTATT